>NZ_JAPSHY010000002.1 GCF_031179285.1 Microbacterium sp.
ACCCTCGCCGCCACCATGGACGAGGGCGCCGACAAGGCCGCCGAGCTGGCGAACGCCTGAGCCTGACTGAGACTGCGAAGGACTAGAGAAATGTCGATCTTCCTCAACAAGGATTCCAAGGTCATCGTCCAGGGCATCACCGGCGGCGAGGGCACCAAGCACACCGCCCTCATGCTCAAGGCCGGCACCCAGGTCGTCGGCGGCGTCAACGCACGCAAGGCCGGCACGACCGTCGCCCACACCGACAAAGACGGCAACCCCGTCGAGCTTCCCGTCTTCGGGTCGGTCGCCGAGGCGATGAAGGAGACCGGCGCCGACGTGTCGATCGCCTTCGTCCCCGGTGCATTCACGAAGGACGCGATGATCGAGGCCATCGATGCCGAGATCCCGCTGCTCGTCGTCATCACCGAGGGTGTGCCTGTCGGCGACAGCGCCGAGGCATGGGCGTACGCGCAGAGCAAGGGCAACAAGACCCGCATCATCGGGCCGAACTGCCCCGGCATCATCACACCCGGCGAAGCCCTCGTCGGCATCACCCCGGCGAACATCACCGGCAAGGGCCCGATCGGCCTCGTGTCGAAGTCGGGCACCCTGACGTACCAGATGATGTTCGAGCTGCGCGACCTGGGCTTCTCCACCGCGATCGGCATCGGTGGCGACCCGGTCATCGGCACCACGCACATCGATGCGCTCGAAGCCTTCGAGGCCGACCCCGAGACCAAGGCGATCGTCATGATCGGTGAGATCGGCGGCGACGCCGAGGAGCGTGCGGCCGAGTACATCAAGGCGAACGTCACCAAGCCGGTCGTCGGCTACGTCGCGGGGTTCACCGCTCCCGAGGGCAAGACGATGGGCCACGCCGGCGCCATCGTCTCCGGCTCGGCCGGAACCGCTCAGGCCAAGAAGGAAGCCCTCGAGGCCGCCGGAGTCAAGGTCGGCAAGACGCCGAGCGAGACGGCCGACCTCATGCGCGCGATCGTCGAGGCGCTCTGAGCTGAGTTACGCTTGATTCGAAGGCCCCGGGCTCCACCCCGGGGCCTTCGTCTTGCCTGACGGCTGGGGGGGTCCTTTCGCGGAGGATCCCAGGTTCTGCGGCCGTTTCGGGCCGCAGCGGCCGCAGAAGTTCGATATCGCCGCACAAGTTCAGGTGCCGACGCGTCGACTTCAGGATCGCCGCGGCACGACGGCATCCAGCAGCAGATCGAGCGCCTGATGCGCCTGTGCAGCCGACGCGGCGTCATCCGGATGCGCCGACAACCACAGGGCGAGTTCGTTCATGGCGCCGGAGAGGGCGGCCGTGACCGTGTCGAGGAGCGCGGGCGGGATGCCGGCCTCGGCCAGTCCCTCGCGCAACTGCGCGGCGGGGCCGTCGGCGTCGAGGCGCCGCCACTGCTCCCAACTCAGCACGGCCGGGCCGTCGACCAGCAGCACACGGGCGGCGGCGTCGCGGGTGATGCCGTCGAGGAAGGCGTGGCTGCCGAGGCGGAGCGCTTCGGCGGGGTCCTGCTCGGCGGTGGCTGCCACGATCGACTCGGCAAGAGTCTGCTGCTGGGCTCTCGCCACGGCGGTGAACAGCCCGGGTTTCGACGAGTAGTGGTGGTAGACCGCGCCGCGGGTCACCCCCGCCGCGTGGGCGATGTCGTCGACGGACGCCGCAGCGAACCCGGTCGCCGAGAAGTGGCGGGTGGCGACATCGAGGATCCGATGCGCTGTCGCGGCAGCCTCGGCTGCGGATGCTCTGGGCATGGGGTTCCTTTACGTGCGTCGTGTATGTATTGTAGCTGTACAGATACAAACACAACGTATGTAAAGGAGAGATCATGCAGGTCACGAGCTTCTACCCGGTGCTGATGGTGGACGATGTCGCCGCGACAGCGCAGTTCTACCGCGATGTTCTCGGCTTCGTGACGACGTTCGAGGCGGACTGGTATGTGAGCCTTCGGTTCGACGGTGGCGAATTGGCGATTCTCGACCACCGCCACGAGACGATCCCCGCCGGCTTCCGCAGGCCAGTGACCGGCTTGCTGCTGAACGTCGAGGTGCCGGACGCGACCGCCGAGCACGAGCGTCTGGTGGGCGCGATGGAGCTCGTCGAGCGTCTTCCGCTGCGTGATGAGGCGTTCGGTCAGCGCCACTTCATCGTCGAGGCGCCTGGCGGCGTGCTCATCGACGTGATCGAGCCGATCGAGCCCTCCGAGGAGTTCGCCGCCGCCTATGCCGGAGGGGCGACAGCCGGACGCTGACCGTGCCCGTCCATCCGTTCCCAGATCTTCGCGACGTGGCGCGCGTCGGTGCCGCAGCATCCGCCGACGACCCGAACCGCAGGAAGCTTCTTCAACAGGTCCGCCATCGTGGCGGCGAGGTCGGCCGGATCGCCTTCGTCGAGCTCGTCAGCCTCGTCGAGCTCGGCATGCGAGAGCCGTGAGGCATTGGGGCGGATGCCGATGATCCGGCTCGCGGTCTCGGGCTGCACGGCCAGAGCGAGGTGATCGGGATGAGCGCAGTTGAGCAGATACCCGTCCGGGGCGGCGATCGCGTCGACGTGATCGATCGTGTCGGCGAGAGTGCGTCCTGACGGCAGCAGGCCGTCCGTCTCGACGGTGAAGGAGATCTCCACCGGCACTCCGGCCTCCCTGGCCGCGCGGACGACCCCGGCGGCTTCGGCGGCATCCGTGAGCGTGTACGCCGCGATGACGTGGGCGCCGGCGTCGGCGAGGGCGCGCACCTGCGGCAGATGGTAGGCGTGGGCATCGTCTGCGCCGGTGACCGCGTCCCAGGAGCCCGGTCGATAGCCGTCACCTCGGGGCCCGATCATCCCGACGATGCGCACTTCGGGCAGATCCCGGTACTCCGCGGCGATCTCTCGAAGAAGCGTGATCGCATCGGCGTTGATGCGCCGAAGAGCTGCAGCGTCGTAGCCGAGCCGGAGGCCCCAGTCGGCGCTGGCCCGCCACGTGGCGGATTCGAGTCTCAGACCCGCCCCGTGTGCGCGAGCGATCTCGGCGTACCCGCGGTAGTAGTCCCGCAACAGGTCGCGGCCGCGGTCGTCGTCGAGCAGGACGAAGGCGGCGAAGTCGGGCAGGTCGACGCCGTGATGGAAGATCAGATCGGTCTCGAGCCCGCCATCGGTCACGAGGCGGGTTCGCGCTGCCGTGTCGGCTGCCGACATCGCTTCACCTTCTCCCTTGGAGGTGCTTCCGGTCTACCAGAGGCGCGCCGTCGCCGCCACCGGTTACATCGCCCGCGAACGCAGAGGGGCGGATGCCGCAGCATCCGCCCCTCCGGTGCGAGCCTCGTCTCAGATGCCGACGCCGAACAACGCCTCGATCGGCCCTCGTGCGAAGAAGATCAGGAAGCCTGCCCCGACCACCCACAGCAGCGGGCTGATGCTTCGCGCGCGCCCAGAGAAGGCGTGGATGAGGACCCAGCTGACGAAGCCCGCGCCGATGCCGTTCGCGATCGAGTAAGTCAGCGGCATGACCGAGACCGTCAGGAACACGGGCAGCAGCACGCGGAAGTCGGCGAAGTCGATGTGCCGGATCTGCGCCATCATCATCGCGCCGACGATGATCAGCGCGGCGGCGGCGATCTCGGTCGGCACGATCGACGTCAGCGGGGTGAAGAACATCGCGACCAGGAACACGAGGCCGGTGACGACGTTGGCGAGCCCGGTGCGCGCGCCCTCGCCGATGCCGGCACCCGACTCGATGAACACGGTGCTTGACGACGACGAGGTCGCACCACCGGCGATCGCGCCGACGCCCTCGACCACGAGAGCCGACTTGATGCGGGGGAAGTCGCCGTTGTCGTCGGCGAGGTTCGCCTCTTTCGCGAGCCCCGTCATCGTGCCCATGGCATCGAAGAAGTTGGTGAACAGCAGGGTGAAGACGATCATCACGATGGCGACGAGGCTGACCTTGCCGAGATCGAACGAGAAATCGACGGCACCGATCAGGCTCAGGTCGGGAACACTGACGGGCGAGCCGGTCAGCGCGGGCACCGTCAGTCCCCAGCCGCCCGCATTGACGACGTTGCCCTCGTCGTCGAATCCGCGCGGGCCGATCTGCCAGATCGCCTCGACGATGACGGCGAGCACCGTGCCGCCGATCAGTCCGATCAGCATCCCGCCCTTGATGCGCAGGGCGACGAGGATGCCGGTGATGATGAGAGTGACCACGAAGAGCAGGCTCGGCACGGTCGCGACGGATCCGTTCACGCCCAATCCCACGGGAGGAGAGGATGCTCCCGTGGCGGTGACGAAGCCCGAGTTGACGAACCCGATGAACGCGATGAAGAGGCCGATGCCGACCGTGATCGCGATCTTCAGCTGGAACGGCACGGCGTCGAAGATCGCCTTCCGCAGCCCGGTCGCTGCCAGCAGCACGATGATGGCACCGTTGATCATCACCAGCGCCATCGCCTCCGGCCAGGTGACCTGGCCGACGACCGAGAAGGCCACGAAGGCGTTGATCCCGAGGCCCGCGGCGAAGCCGAAGGGCAGGCGCGTCACGAGTCCGAACAGGATCGTCATCACGCCGGCGGTGAGGGCCGTGGCCGCCCCCACCGCGTTGAAGTCGAGCATGTCGCCGGCGACGTCTGGCTTGCCGGAAAGGATGATCGGGTTGAGGATCACGATGTAGGCCATCGTGACGAACGTCACCAGGCCCCCTCGGATCTCGGTGCTGACCGTCGAGCCGCGCCTGCTGATCTCGAAGAAGCGGTCCAGTGCGTTGGCGGGCTCTGCGGGCGCCTGGCGGGTGGGTGGGGCAGTTGTCATCGGGAAACCTCCGGAGAAGACGCTATCGTGTCGCCCGCACCGCGCGCGCCCCCAGGAGCAGCCGGGGTTCTCGTCGTAGTCTCGATTCGACATGCAACGCCTCCTCGTCGCGCTCCTCGCCGCCGTCGACGCTGCCATCGCGGCAGGGGTCGGCCTCGCCGCGCTGCTCGCTCCGCTGACCCTGCTCTGGACGATCGCCTTCGGGGCGACGGCCGACTGGGGAGCGCTCTGGCCGCTCACGGGCACGCTGTGGCAGTTCGGGCACGGCGTTCCGCTCGACGTCACGGTGCCGCCGGACGTGGTCACCGTCATCGGGGTGGCGCCGGAGGCTGCGTCTTTCGTCGTCTCGGTCACTCCGCTCGCCTTTCTGCTCTTCACGCTGCTGTTCGCTGCGCGTTCCGGCGCCCGGGCGGCGCGCGCCGGTGCATGGCTGCTCGGGTCCGTGGGTGGGGCTGCGGCCTTCGCCGCGATCGCCGCCGCGGTGGCCCTCACTGCCCGGTTGGATGTCGTCCGGACCCCGCTCGTGCTGTCGGTCCTCCTGCCGGCAGCCGTCTACCTCGTCGGCGCTCTGGCCGGCGCGATACGGGTGGCGTGGGAGAACGGTGACGAGGGGCTGCTGGATCGGGTGCGAGACGTCGTCGACAGCTGGGCCGACTGGGGTCCGGTGCCCGCGTCCGCGGTTCGGGGCGCGGCATTCGCCACGGTCGCGCTCTTCGGCGCCTCGGCGGTGGCGGTGGCGGTGATGACCCTTCTGCGCGGGGGAGAGGTCGTCGCCCTGTTCGAGGCGGCACGGGTCGACATCCTCGGGGCGACCGTCATCACGCTCGGGCATCTCGCGTATGTGCCCACGCTGATCGTCTGGGCGGCATCGTGGCTCGCCGGGCCCGGTTTCTCGGTCGGAGTCGGTACGGCGGTCTCGCCTGCGGGGACGCAGCTCGGCGTCGTTCCCGGCATCCCCGTCCTCGGCCTCCTGCCGGAGAACAGCTCGATCTGGATGCTCATCGTCATCATCGTCCCGATCGCGGCGGGAGCCGTCGCCGGTTGGGCCGTGCGTTCACGCCTCGTGTGGGAGGGGACGCCACTGGGCTTCTGGCCGCGGGCCGTCATCGCGGTGAGTATCGCGATGCTCACCGCGGGCGTCGCCGCGGTCGCCGCGCTTCTCGCCGGCGGTTCGATGGGACCCGGAAGGCTGGCGGATGCCGGCCCTGCCGTCGGGCCGTTCGCCCTTGCCATCGGGGCCGAGGTTCTCGTCGGCGCCGCCATCCTGCTGCTGTCACCGCGCAACCGGGATGAGCTCGCCGAGGAGCGTACCGATCGGTGGGTGGCCGAGATGGCGGCATCCGAGGCCCCTGCCATCGCGGACGCGGATGCCGGCGCGGGTGCCGGTGCGGAGCATGAGACCGTTCCGTTGGACGACCTCCGAGACGCTTTCAGAGCCTCAGTGCGCAAGCCCGCGGATCCCGCTGATTGAGGGGGCTCCGCGGCCGTCGTGCCCGCGGCACGCATGACCGGGGCGCGAATGCCGGACCGCTGAGTGCGATTCGGTCATGCATTCCGTCGCACGTCATGCATTCGGTGCGGTGTGGTGCACCGGGCCGTCCGGCTCGGAACGGTCGTCTGTTCGTGCGCCGGTAGACTGTCCGGGTGCTCACGGTCGCCGTTCTCATCTCGGGCACCGGCTCGAACCTTCGTGCCCTTCTCGAGGCCGCTCGTCACCCCGATTTCCCCGCCAGGGTGGTCGTGGTCGGCGCCGACCGCGAAGCAGACGGGCTCGCGCATGCCGAGGCATTCGGCATCCCCAGCTTCACCGTCCCCTGGCACGAGCACGACAGCCGCGAGGCCTGGGGTGAGGAACTCCTGCGTCAGCTCGCCGTCTGGACGCCCGATCTCGTGGTGCTGAGCGGACTCATGCGGCTGCTGCCGCCGGCGGTCGTCTCGGCCTATTCGCCACGACTCATCAACACGCATCCGGCGTACCTGCCGGAGTTTCCCGGTGCCCACGGCGTCCGCGATGCGCTCGCCGCCGGCGTCACCGAGACCGGGGCCAGCGTTATCGTCGTCGATGACGGCGTCGACTCCGGACCGATCCTCGCGCAGGAGCGGGTGGCGGTTCTGCCCGGCGACACCGAGCACACCCTGCATGAGCGCATCAAACCCGTCGAACGTCGCCTGCTCATCGACGTGATCCGCCGCATCGCCACCGGCGAGCTGCCGCTGAGCGCGGCATCCTCACCTGCCAACTGACCACCGACGCACGCCCTACGCCCGAAGGAGCCCACCATGGCCGGCCCCCGACACGACCCCTCGCTGTACCGCGATCGCGACACGGTGCCGATCCGCCGCGCGCTGCTGTCGGTGAGTGACAAGAGCCGCCTGCTCGACCTCGCGGCAGCGCTCGCCGAAACGGGCGCCGAGATCGTCTCGACCGGCTCCACTGCGGCCACGATCCGCGAAGCCGGGTTCGAGGTGACAGACGTCGCCTCGGTCACCGGGGTGCCAGAGATGCTGGACGGTCGCGTGAAGACGCTGCACCCGGCCGTGCATGCCGGGCTTCTCGCCGACCTCCGTCTCGAGGACCACGAGGGCCAGCTCGAGAACTTCGGCATCGAGCCGTTCGAGCTCGTGGTGGTGAACCTCTACCCGTTCGTCGAGACCGTGGCTTCGGGCGCCGTGGGTGACGACGTCGTCGAGCAGATCGACATCGGCGGACCGGCCATGGTGCGCGCCTCGGCGAAGAACCACGCGAACGTCGCGATCGTCGTCTCGCCGGAGTCGTATCCGGCCGTCATCGACGCCATCCGCGCCGGCGGTACGACGCTGGCCCAGCGCCGCGAGCTGGCCGCTCGCGCCTTCGCGCACACCGCCGCCTACGACACCGCGGTGGCGTCGTGGTTCGCCGAGGGCACGCTCAACGAGCCGGGCGACCTGCCGGCGCACCTGACCATTCAGGCGGAGCGCCTCGCGACCCTGCGGTACGGCGAGAACTCGCACCAGCGAGCCGCCATCTACACCCGCGTCGGCGGGCACGGCATCGCGCAGGCGACGCAGCTGCAGGGCAAGGAGATGTCGTACAACAACTACGTGGACGCGGATGCCGCGCTCCGCGCCGCCTACGACATGGTGCTGCCGTCGGTGGCGATCATCAAGCACGCCAACCCCTGCGGCATCGCGACCACGGCGCCCAATGCGCTGGACCCGATCGCCAGCGCTCACCTGCGCGCACACGAATGCGACCCGGTGTCGGCGTACGGCGGCGTGATCGCTGCGAACGGAACCGTCACGTTGAAGATGGCCGAGAACCTCAAGGACATCTTCACCGAGGTCATCGTCGCGCCCTCGTTCGAACCGGCGGCCCTCGAGGTCTTCAAGGCCAAGAAGAACCTCCGTCTGCTGCAGCTGCCGGAGGACTGGCAGCAGGAGCGGATGGACGTCCGTCTGGTATCGGGCGGCCTGCTGCTGCAGGATGCCGATCGCTTCCCCGACGACATCGTGTCGGTGGCGAAGAACTGGGAGCTCGTGTCGGGTGAGCGGCCCAGCGACCAGGAGATGGAGAATCTCATCTTCGCGTGGAAGGCCTGCCGTGCCGTGAAGTCCAACGCCATCGTTCTCGCCAAGGGCAACGCGACGGTGGGGGTCGGCATGGGTCAGGTGAACCGTGTCGACTCGTGTCGGCTGGCGGTCGAACGGGCCGGCGACCGCGCTGTGGGATCGGTGGCGGCGTCGGATGCGTTCTTCCCGTTCGCCGACGGCGCGCAGGTGCTCATCGACGCGGGGGTGACCGCGATCGTGCAGCCGGGCGGGTCGGTGCGCGATGAAGAGGTCGTGGATGCCGCGCGCAAGGCGGGCGTGACGATGTTCTTCACCGGGGAGCGGCACTTCTTCCACTGAGGATGCCGGTTCTCGCGGGCACCGGGTAGGTTGTCTGGATGCGCCCGTCGAGATGTGCCGTTTCGATGATCGCCCTGGTCGTCGTCGCGGTGCCGCTCGCCGGCTGCTCGGCCGACACCCTGATCTGGGGTGCTGACGGCGCGAGAGTGATCTCCACGACGGAGCAGCTTGTGCAGCTCGCGAAAGACGGCGAGGGTGATCGGCTGGCGTGCCCGGGGGCCGTCGCGGATTTCGGCGGAGCTGACGACTGGGAAGCCCTCTCGGCGGGCGAGCCGGAGCGGTTCCACGCAGACTACTGGCCCGAGCAGGAGGCGTTGGACCCGGTGTGGAACATCAATCTCGAACTCGGAGGCGACAGCGCCGAGCCGGGTCTGGTGTTCCCCGGTGACGTGTTCTATCGCGAGACAGATGCCGGACTGTGCGTGATCGACGTCGCCTGGTCGACGGTGCTGGGCTGAGGGGCACTGCGGTCTGCATCCGACGTCCGTTGGGCCTGTGCTTGACCTTGCCATAGTGTCAAGCCCCAAGCTGGATCCATGTACAGCATCGGGGAATTCGCAACGTTCGGTCGGGTCAGTGCGCGGATGTTGCGTCACTACGACGCCATCGGTCTTCTGAAACCGGCGCACATCGACAGTTCTACGGGGTACCGAAGATACGGGATCTGGCAGCTGTCCGATCTCTCCCTCATCGCCAGTCTCCGCGATCTCGGCGTGGGGCTTCCCGCGATCGGGCTGATATTCACCTCGGGCGACCGTGATTCCGCCCTTCGCGCCGTGCTCACTGACCGCCGGACAGACCTGCTGGAGTCCATTCGCACCGACACGGATCGACTCGACCGCATCGAGACCCGACTGAAGGAGATAGGAGAACGCCCCATGGACAGGAGCATCGAGTACACCCCGATCGAGGAGCTCACCGTCTACGCCACCCATGCCATTGCCGAAGGCGGTGGACCTGATCGAATCGGCGAGACCATCGCCACGCTGATCCCTCGACTCGATGAGGCGTTGGAGTCGGCCGGTCGGCCGCTGATCGAACCGGGCATCTTCTGGTACGTCCCCGGAGAGGATTCCGACGATGTCGAGGTGCACATCTCATACATGGCCGAACCGGAAGCGACTCCTGGGCGCGGCTATGACGTGGTGCGGCTCCCTGCGGTACCGATGATGGCTCGGCTCCGCCACCACGGCGACATGTCGGGGATCGACGAGTCGTGGGCGGCTCTGATGTCGCAGATCGTCGCGGATGGATACGTGATGGCCACACCTACGCGAGAGGTCTATGTCCACGCGCCGGGTCACGAACCAGGCGCAGATTGGATCACGGAGCTTCAGGTGCCCGTGACGCGCGCTGAAACCCCATGAAGCCTCTTCGGTCGTCGGCGCAGGTCAACGGGGCCGGTCATCGTGCGGCACGCCAGGGAATGGAGGGCTGGGATGCTGCAGCTCGTCCTGCCCGTCGTGACGTGGCCGCTGATCGCGTTGGCGGTGATTCAGATCATCGATGGGCTGATGTCCGTCAAGCCCGTTCGTTACGTCGCTGAGGGTTTCGAAGCGGTCAATCTGTCTCGTCGTCTGTGGTGGATGATCGCGCCCTTGAAGTTCGCTGCCGCCACCGGGCTGATCCTCGGAACATGGGTGCCTTTCCTCGCGGCTCTCGCCTGTGCGGCGTTGGCGGCCTCATTCCTCGTCGCGATCGGCATGCACCTCGGTGCGCGGGATCTCAGTCGGAACCGGTTCATCAATGCGATCGGGATGTTCGCGATCTGCGCGCAGGTGGGCCTGCTGAGTTTCCTCAGCTGGTAACGCACCCGCGGGTTGCGGGGACCGCACAGCGATGTCCGATTTCCGCCAGCCGACGTCCGCGCCTCGTGTCAGAGTAAGGGCATGAGCTTTCCTGTCACCGACTTCGATGAGCGATACCGGGCGATCAGCGCGCGCGACACCCGCTTCGACGGACAGTTCGTGACCGCGGTGCGCTCCACCGGGATCTACTGCCGTCCGAGCTGTCCTGCCCGCACCCCGAAGCAGCAGAATGTGACCTTCTACCCGACCAGCGCGGCAGCGCACGAGGCAGGGTACCGAGCATGCAAGCGCTGCCTCCCCGAGGCCGCACCGGGGTCTCCGGCATGGAACCTCCGCAGTGACACGGCGGCGCGGGCCATGCGCCTGATCGCCGCCGGCGTCGTCGAGCACGAGGGAGTGCCGGGGCTCGCCGCACGCCTCGGCTACTCGAGCCGGCACCTCACGAGACTGCTGGTCGCCGAACTCGGCGCCGGGCCCCTCGCCCTGGCCAGGGCGCACCGTGCGCACACCGCCAGAATGCTGCTCGTCGGCACCGACATGCCGATCTCCGAGGTCGCCTTCTCCGCGGGCTTCGCCAGCATCCGTCAGCACAATGACACCATCCGAGAGGTCTTCGGACTCACTCCCGGCGAGCTGAGAGCCAGGCGCCGTTCCGTCGCCGGACGGGGGAGCGGGGCAGCGGATGCCGGCGTCGGTGGCGCCGCCGGCGCCATCGAACTCGTCCTCCCATACCGCGGGCCGCTGGACGCCGCCGGCATCTTCGAGTGGATGGCGGCGCGGGCACTCCCGGGCGTCGAGACGTCGACACCCACCTCCTTCGCGCGGCACCTGCGCATGTCGGGAGGTGCGGCGTGGTTCGAGGTGAGGCAGGACGTGGAGGGACGGCTGCGTCTGCGAGCCAGGGTCGCGCGGCTCGGCGACCTCGCTCCTCTCGTCGCGACGGTGCGGAGGCTCTTCGACCTCGACGCCGACCCGATCGCCATCGACGAGGCGCTGGGGGAGCACCCTGAGCTCGCGCCCCTGGTCAGGAGGACCCCCGGCATCCGCGTTCCCGGCTCCGCGGACCCGCACGAGATGCTCATCCGGGCGATGGTGGGCCAGCAGATCACCGTGGTGGCGGCACGCACGGCGCTGACCGCGTTGGCGACCGAACTCGGGCAGCCGGTCGAACCACTCGGGCAGGAGACCGGGGGGCGACTCTTTCCGACCATGGAGGCGATCGCCGAACACGGCTCCGAGGTGCTGCGCGGGCCCGCCGCCCGTATCAGGGCGATCACCGGTGCCGCCGCCGCTCTCGCCGACGGATCGCTCACCCTGACCGTCGGCGATGACGGCATCGAACAGCGTCGCGCGCTGCTCGCCATGCCGGGCATCGGGCCGTGGACGGCGGACTATGTGCGGATGCGCGTCCTCGGCGATCCCGACGTGTTCCTGCCCGGTGACGTGGCGGTGCGAGCGGGGGCGGCGGCATCCGGCCTGCCCGCGGAACCCGCGCCGCTCACCGCGTGGACCGAACGCACCGCACCATGGCGCAGCTACCTGACCGCTCATCTCTGGCGCGCGGTACCGCCTCGGCCGGCTGCCGCCCGCCGCACCGCGACGCCCACGACCTCGAAGGAGACATCATGACCGCAGTCATTCAGACGCTGGACACGCCGGACGGCCCGTTCACGATCCTCGCCGACGACCGTCAGCGCGTGCTCGCCTCGGGCTGGACGAGCGACCAGCAGGAGATCGTGGCGCGGCTGTCGCCGGCTGCGCGCCCCGTCACGATCCGTGAGGGAGAGACCGATGCGGCAGCCGCCGCGCTCGCCTACTACGCCGGAGACCTGTCGGCCATCGACGCGGTCGCGGTGAAGCAGACCGGGACGGCCATGCAACTCGCCGGGTGGGCGGCCCTTCGCGGCATCCGACCGGGATCGCCGCTGACCTACACCGGATTCGCGGCCGCCCTCGAGAATCCGGGAGCCGTGAGGGCCGCGGCGTCGATCTGCGCGCGAAACGCCCCCGCGCTCTTCGTGCCGTGCCATCGCGTGCTGCGCACCGACGGCACCCTCGGCGGCTTCGCCTGGGGCCTCGACGTGAAGGAGCGCCTCTTGGCACGAGAGCGCGGCGCGCTCGTCTGACCATCGAGATTCACTGCGACTGCCAACCGGCCGATCGACATGATCGGCCGGTTCGTGGTGTCTCCGGATGAATCTCTGAGCGAGATGGGAATGCCTCTTGCATACAGCTGGTTCACAGCAATAGGCTGATGGGCTGTCGCGCCAACCGGACGACATCGCCGAGCCCTGAGGAGGACACCATGATCACGATCTCTGTCGCGCAGATCACCACTCCCGGCTCGAGCTCGGTGCGCCTTCGCGGCTAGCGTCGCCTTCACCTCCACGACTCGGATGCCGGACTCCGTGAGTCCGCTCCCGCATCCGCCCTCCCTTCCGCAACCGCTTTTCCATACGAAACTCGTCTGAGAGACATGTCCTCCTCGCCTTCAACGCCGAAACCGTCCCCTTCGTCAGCTCTCTCCACACCGGCCGCGCTCTGGCGGCTGAAGCCCTTTGTCAAGCCTGTCGTCTGGCGGCTCGCCGGCGGTGCCGCCAGCGCACTCGCCGCGGCCGTGATCGCCCTGATGATCCCGATCGTGCTCGAGCAGATCATCGCCGGCCCCGTCCGCTCCGGCGAGGTCAGCGCCATCGTCTGGGGCGCCCTCATCGTCTTCGCCCTCGCCCTCGGCGAGGCGGTGATGGTCTGGCTGCGACGCCAGTTCGTCCTGAACCCGGCCACCGAGGTCGAATACCAGATGCGCACGCAGCTGTACGCGCGTCTGCAGACGCTGCCGGTGTCGTTCCACGACCGCTGGCAGTCCGGGCAGCTGCTCAGCCGCATGATGCAGGACATCGGCCTGATCCGGCGCTGGCTCGCGTTCGGACTCGTGCTGCTCGTCGTGAACATCCTCACAATCGCGATCGGTTCGGTGCTGCTGTTCGGCTGGCACTGGCTGCTGGGCACGATCTTCCTCGTCACGGCGATTCCGCTGTGGATCCGCGGATACCTCTTCGAGAAGCGCTACGGCGCCCTCACCCGGCGCAGCCAGGACCAAGCCGGCGATCTCGCCACGAGTGTCGAGGAGAGCGTGCACGGCATCCGCGTGCTGAAGGCCTTCGGGCGCGGCAAGCACGCGCTCAGCCGCTTCAGCCGCCAGGCCGAGACGCTGCGCGAGACCGAGATGAGCAAGGCGGGCGCGATCGCGTCGATCTGGTTCTGGCTCGACCTGATGCCGCAGATCGCGTTCGGTCTCAGCCTCATGTCGGGCATCTGGCTCATCTCGCAGAACGCGATCGAGCTGCCGCAGCTCTTCGCCTTCTTCGCGATGGCGACGGTGCTGCGCTGGCCTATCGAGTCGATCGGGTTCCTCTTCTCCTTCATGCTCGACGCGCGCACCGCGACCGATCGTGTGTTCGAGATCTTCTCGGAGACGAACTCGATCAGCGACCCGGAGAACCCGGTGCACATCGAGGACCCGCGCGGCGAACTGGTGTTCGAGAACGCCCACTTCCGCTATCAGGACGCCGGCGCGCACGAGCGCGATCTGCTCGACGGCATCGATCTCGTGCTGCGCCCCGGCGAGACGATGGCGCTCGTCGGTCTCACCGGCAGCGGCAAGACGACGCTGACGACCCTTCCGGCGCGCCTCTACGACGTCACGGGCGGGCGGGTGACGCTCGACGGCGTCGACGTGCGCGATCTGACGCTGGCCGAACTGCGCCAGCACATCGCGATGGCCTTCGAGGACGCGACGCTGTTCTCGGCATCCGTCCGCGAGAACGTGCTGCTGGGCCGCGCCGACCTCGACGTTCACAGCGAGGAGGCGGAGCGGGTGCTCCGCGAAGCGCTGGACGTCGCCCAGGCGGCCTTCGTCGACTCGCTCCCGGAGGGAGTGGAGACCATCATCGGTGAAGAGGGGCTGAGCCTGTCGGGCGGGCAGCGGCAGCGCCTCGCGCTCGCCAGGGCCGTGGCCGCGAACCCTCGCGTGCTCGTGCTCGATGACCCCCTCTCGGCGCTGGACGTCGACACCGAGGCGCTGGTCGAGGAGGCGCTGCGTCATGTGCTCGCGGAGACCACCGCACTCGTCGTCGCGCACCGCCCCTCGACGGTGGCGCTCGCCGACCGCGTGGCGCTGCTCGAAGCGGGCCGCATCACTGCCGTCGGCACGCACGCCGAGCTGCTGAAGTCGAGCAGGCACTATCGGCACGTCATCTCCAGCCTTGAGGCTGAGGAGGCCGCGAGGACCGGCGCGATCCCGATCATCTCGCAGGATGCCGCCGAAGCCGACGACCTCGAGGACGCCGAGGCCGCGTTCGCGAAGGAGGGCGACCTGCCCGAAGAAGAATTCATCACCGAAGAGGAGGTGCAGGCATGAGCTCCGACATCACCGGAACCCAGAACGAGGACCGTTCGAACTACACCCGCGAGGAGAGCAAGGCCATTCGCCGGCGTTCCCTGCGGCTGCTCGGCTCGCTCGTGCGCCCGCTCAAGGCGCAGGTGATCCTCGCCGCTGTCGTGCTCGTCGTCTCGACCGCCCTCACGGTGGCAGGGCCGATCCTGATCAGCATCGGTCTCGACCGGGCTCTCCCGGCCGTGATCGAGGAAGCGGACTGGATGCCGACGCTCGTGATCGGCTTCGTGTACCTGGCGTCGGGTGCCGCCGCCGCCGCCCTCATCGCCTGGTACGTGATGATCGCCGCACGGATCACGCAGGCCGTGCTGCTGGATCTGCGAAAGCGCATCTTCCTGCACACTCAGCGGCTGAGCCTCGAGTTCCACGAGTCCTACACGTCCGGTCGCATCATCTCGCGCCAGACCAGCGATCTGGATTCCATCAGGGAGCTGCTCGACGGCGGGCTCAACAACCTCGTCTCGGGCGTGCTGTTCGGTGCCTTCACGTTCATCGCCCTCGTCATCTGGGACTGGCAGTCGGGCGTGATCCTCGCCCTCGCCGGCATCCCGCTGATGATGCTGATGCGCTGGTTCTACTCGCGCTCGCAACTGGTCTACCGGGAGTCCCGCGTGATCAGCGCGAAGGTGATCGTGCAGTTCGTCGAGACGATGACCGGCATCCGCGCCGTCAAGGCGTTCCGTAAGGAGCCGCGCAACGACGTGACCTTCCAGAAGGTCGCGGGCGACTACCGCGACATCAACCGCCGCTCGATGCTGCTGTTCGGCACGTTCGAGCCCGGGCTGATGGGCGTCGCAGCTCTCACGCTCGGACTCGTCGTCCTCTGGGGCGGCATCCGCGTCTCGACCGACGTGCTCAGTGTCGGTGTGCTGCTGTCGGCGGTGCTGTACGTGCGGAACTTCTTCGCTCCGATGCAGGAGATCGCGATGTTCCTGAACTCCTACCAGTCCGCCACGGCGGCTCTGGAGAAGGTGTCGGGCGTGCTCGAAGAGCAGCCGACCGTGCCGGATCCCGAGAAGCCGGTAGACCTCTGGGAGTCGCGCGGTGCGATCCGCTTCGACGACGTCACTTTCGGCTACAACGGCGAGAAGACGATCCTGCCGAACTTCTCACTCGACATCCCGGCCGGGCAGACGATCGCGCTGGTCGGCACGACCGGGGCGGGCAAGTCGACCCTGGCCAAGCTGATCTCCCGGTTCTACGACCCGACTCTCGGCAAGGTCACCCTCGACGGCGTTGATCTGCGTTCGCTGCACCCGAAGGACCTTCGGCGTGCGATCGTGATGGTCACCCAGGAGGCGTATCTGTTCAGCGGCACGGTCGCCGACAACATCGCGCTGGGAAAGCCCGATGCGACGCTGGACGAGATCAGGGCCGCCGCGAAAGCGGTCGGGGCGGACGAGTTCATCTCATCGCTGCCGGACGGATACAACACCGACGTGAACAAGCGCGGCGGTCGCGTGTCGGCGGGGCAGCGACAGCTGATCTCGTTCGCGCGGGCGTTCCTCGCCGACCCAGCGGTGTTGATCCTCGACGAGGCGACGGCGTCGCTCGACATCCCGTCGGAGCGCCTCATCCAGGACGCTCTGCAGACGCTGCTGGCCGACCGCACCGCGATCATCATCGCGCACCGGCTGTCGACCGTGGCGATCGCGGATCGGGTGCTCGTGATGGAGCACGGCAGGATCATCGAGGACGACACCCCGGCTGCCCTCATCGGCGGAACCGGCAAGTTCGCCCAGCTGCACGCGGCATGGCAGGAGACGCTGGTCTAGATCTGGGTGTCGTCGCTCCGAGCCTCGACTTCTGCGGCCATTTCCATGTTCTGCGGCCATTCCGACGAGGAATGGCCGCAGAACGTGGGCCCGGCCGCGATAGTTGCTGCACGGCGGGCGCCGAGGTCTCGCTCACGCCCGTCGCGCGCGGTCGTGCGGGCTCAGATGCAGTCCGCGCGCGATCGCCGCAGCCACGGTCTGCTCGACGCGTTCCCACTGATGGATGATCTGCGCATAGGTGAAGCGCAGAACGGTGTATCCACGCAGCCGGAGCTCGGCGTCATGCGCCACATCTCGGCTCCGGTCGGCTGATGTCGAGTGGTGTGCGAAACCGTCGATCTGGACGACGAGGTGCGTTCCGATCACGACATCGACCCGGTGACCCGCCAGCCGCACCTGCTGACGGATGGGCACGCCCCAGGGACTCAGACGCACGACGAACACAGTCTCGATCCCCGAGTCGGAGAGCCCTCTCACGGTGCCGGCGAGTGCACGACAGGCAGCTCCTCGCCAGCGCACAGCTCGCAAGGATTCGATGTCGAGAGATTCGACTCTGATCGCCGACTCCCAGATCGCGAGCGCGTCTTCGTGGTCGAAGCACTGCGCGATGTGCGCCAGCGCATCTTCGACGGATGCCGTCAGGATCCGCTCTCCGCCATCGACCAGCGGGGCGGACCAGTGCAGCACTGCGTCCTGGCGGTGTCGGTGAGCGTTCGGACCGACGTGCAGATGGATACCGTGAGTCGCACCGTCGGGAATCCACCACCCGCGTCGGCGTGCGAGTGAGGTGCAGGTGAGGCGGGCGGTCGCGGATGCCGCCGCGACCAGGTCGGCCGGCGCTTCAGCAAGCGCGATCCATTGCGCTCGGACGCGCTGGACGCGGCCCGCTCGGATCGCTGCTCGGACGTGATCCGGGGTGAAGCCGCGGGCGGCGGCATCGCGCCGATGCGCTATGCCACCCCGAGTGCTGAGCCATTCGACGACATTCATCGACTCATGGTGCGGTGGGGCGGCAACCTTTCGCGTCGGCATCCGCACGAATCGTGGAGAGAATCATCATCGGGGGCGTTGTGCATGAAGAGTGGGGACGAACTTTCGCGGCATCCTCCAACTTCTGCGGCCTGATCCGGCCCGGGTGGCCGCAGAACATCGGAATGGCCGCAGGAATCAGGAGTGGTGGGCGGCGACGAGGCGACGAATGCGGCGGATGCCCACGACGCGAGAACGTCGGATCCCGACGCCCACGACGCGCGCCGCGTGGGTAGCATCGAAGGATGGATCCGTTCCTGCTGGCAGCCGAGTTCTGGTGGGTCGCGCCGAGCGCGGTCGGCGCCGGTGCGGCCGGGGCTGCCGGGCTGCACTGGCGCGGCAAAGCAGGCGGTCGCCGTCTGGCCTACGACGCCGCCCGGCATGATCTGCGCGCGGCGCAGCAGCGGGCGAACGAGCGGCGCATGGCGGTCAGGATCGCCCGGGCCGATCTCGCGCGGATCACGGCCGATCGCGCCGCGCATCGTGCGACGCCCGAGCAGGTCGCCAGCGCCCGGCGGATGCTGCGCGAGAGGGAACGAGACGCCAAGGCCGCCCTCGCCGACGTCCGCGCCCGGCGGGTGCGGCTCAATGCGGCTCGAGCCGCCATCCCGGCGGCATCCGCCCCCCGGCCTCTCGAGCGCCTGTACGCCGAGCACGATGCGGTGACCGCGAGGTGGATGCAGTACGAGACCGACCCTGCCCGGCTCATCGCTTACCCCGCCATGACCGACGTCCGGCAGCCGGCCACGGCCGCCTACCTGCGGGCGGTCGCCCACGCGAACGAGCTTCGCCGCACGGCAGGAGCGAGGATGACACCGGCGGAGTTCGCCGCCTATCGGGATGCCGTCGCCGAGCTCGAGCGAGCATTCGAGATCGCCGAACACGCGGCGCGCGTGCAGGCCGGCGACGCCCCGTCCGCACCGGGCTGGCAGGAGAGCGCGCAGGAGGTGCTCTCACGTTCCGCTGAGGCGCTGGATCGGGCAGCGGGTGCGGCCGCATCGGCCTTCGCGGCATGGTCTGAGCGCAATCGCGGCCGCACCACCTCGCGCACCGACGGCGCGGCGCCGCACCAGGCGCCCGCCGGCGACGGCGCCGACCGCGGCGGCCGGGCACCGCGGAGCGACGGCGAGACGCGCACATCCGGCCCGACGTGGCCGGTGCCGCGTCGCGACAGTCTCTGACCCCGGGCGCCCGCTACGCGCCGACAGTGCGCGTCCGCACGAGTTCGCGGTACCAGTGCCCGGAATCCTTGACCGTGCGCTCGAGGGTGTCGAAGTCGACCCGGACGATCCCGAAGCGCTTGGCGTATCCGTAGCCCCACTCGAAGTTGTCGAGCAACGACCAGACGAAGTACCCGCGCAGGTCCACACCGCGCTCGAGCGCTCGGTGTGCGGCGGTGAAGTGCCGGCGAAGATAGTCGGTGCGCTCGGGGTCGGGGACCGAACCGTCCTCCGCCACCTCGTCCTCGAACGCAGCGCCGTTCTCGGTGACCATCAACGGCTGCTCGGGGAACTGCTCCGACAACGACACGAGCAGCTCCTCCAGCCCCTCCGGCGCGATGTTCCAGCCCATCGACGTGTAGGGCCCCGGCTGCTCGACGAACTCGACGACCCCGTCGCTGCCGGGCCAGGCCGTTCCGCCTTCGGCGCCCTTGTGACCATCGTTGCGCTGCTGGGGTGAGACGCCGTCCCACAGGCGCACGGTCGCGGTGGAGTAGTAGTTCACGCCGAGCACGTCGATCGGCTGATGGATGGTCGGAAGATCGCCCTCGCGGACGAAGCTCCAGTCGGTGACCGCCGCGGTGTCCTCGAGCAGGTCGGAAGGGTACTCGCCGCGAAGGATCGGGTGCGTGAAGGCGCGGTTCGCGAGGGCATCGATGCGACGCATCGCCTCGGCGGCTCCGTCGCCCTGCCCGCGCAGCACGTGGAAGTTGAGCGTCACCGAGTAGTCGGGGTCACCCGTCGAGGTCGCTCGCAGCGCCTGCACTGCTCGTCCGTGCGCGAGATTGAGATGGTGGACGGCGGCGAGAGCGGATGCCGGCTCGTGGCGTCCCGGAGCGTGGCCGCCCTGGCCGTAGCCGAGGTAGGCGGAGCACCAGGGCTCGTTGAGGGTCGTCCAGGTGTGCACGCGGTCACCGAGCGCGGAACCCATGATCTCGGCGTATCGCTCGAATGCGTCCGTGGTCCGACGGTCGGTCCAGCCTCCGGCATCCTCGAGATACTGCGGAAGGTCCCAGTGGTACAGCGTCGCCACCGGACGGATGCGGCGCTCGAGCAGCCCGTCGACGAGACGGGAGTAGAAGTCGATGCCGGCCTGATTGACCTCACCGGAGGCGGTGGGGACGATGCGCGGCCAGGCGATGGAGAAGCGGTACGCCTGCAGTCCGAGGTCGGCCATCAGATCGAGGTCCTCCTCGGTCCGGTGGTAGTGGTCGCAGGCCACGTCACCGGTGTCGCCGTTCCAGACCCTGCCGGGCGTCTTGCTGAACGTGTCCCAGATCGACGGTGTGCGCCCGTCCTCGGCCGCGGCTCCCTCGATCTGATACGAGGCGGTGGCCGAGCCGAACGTGAATCCCTCGGGGAACACGAGGCCGGAGCCCCGGTAGTCGTCGAGCGGTGCGAAGGGGGCGGTCATCCGGTGATCTCCTCGAGGTCGACATCGTAGGTCTCGGTGCGGCCGTCGGGACTCGTCACGGTCACCGAGCGCGTTCCCGCACCGCCGGCGAACACACGCAGCTGCAATCCGTCATGGTAGTCGTACTCGGGTGTGTCGACGCGCGCACCCCAGGCGAGCGCCGTGCCCGGGCGCACGTACAGTGGCAGGGAGTCGAAGCCGTGGATCTCCCGCCGCCACACGCCTCCGGTGACCGTCTCACCGGTCAGCAGCGAGGTCCACTCACCCGCGGGCAGGTAGAAGTCGACGGCGCCGTCGGACGAGAAAACCGGGGCGACGAGCAGATCCGAGCCGAGCATGTACTGCCTGTCGAGGTACGTCACCGCTGGATCGTCCGAAAACTCGAGCACCATCGGGCGCATGAGCGGCACACCCGTCGCTGCAGCGTTCAGCCCCTGCTGGTACAGGTACGGCATCAGGCGCATCTTCAGGTGCGTGAAGCGCCGTGTCACCTCGACGGCCTCGTCATCGAATGCCCACGGCACGCGGTACGAGCTCGAGCCGTGGAAGCGCGAGTGCGAACCGAGCAGGCCGAACGCCGTCCAGCGCTTGAACACCGCGGCATCGGGCATGCCCTCGAAGCCGCCGATGTCGTGACTCCAGAACGCGAAGCCGCTGAGCGCCAGCGATAGCCCGCCGCGCAGGGTCTCGGCCATCGAGGCGAACGTCGAGGTCGAGTCGCCGCCCCAGTGCACGGGCATGCTCTGACCGCCCGCCGTCGCCGATCGGGCGAACAGCACCGCTTCGCCCTCGCCGCGAGCCTCGGTGAGCACCTCGAACACGGCCCGGTTGTACAGGTCGGTGTAGAGGTTGTGCATCCGTTCCGGGTCGGCCCCGTCCGCCCACACCACGTCCGTCGGGATGCGCTCGCCGAAGTCGGTCTTGAAGCAGTCGACGCCCTGGGCGATCAATGCGCGCAGCTTGGACTGGTACCACGCCGTCGCGGCGGCGTTCGTGAAGTCGACCAGGCCCATGCCCGCCTGCCACAGGTCCCACTGCCACACCGACCCGTCGGCGCGGGTGACGAGAAACCCCTGATCGGCGGCCTCGCGGAAGAGCGGCGAACGCTGCGCGATGTACGGGTTGATCCACACGCACACGCGGATGTCCTTGTCGTGCAGCCGACTGAGCATCCCCTCGGGATCGGGGAAGACTCGCGGGTCCCACTCGAAGTCGCACCAGTTGAACTCGCGCATCCAGAAGCAGTCGAAGTGGAAGACCGAGATCGGCAGGTCGCGGGCGGCCATCTCATCGATGAAGGAGTTCACGGTCTGCTCGTCGTAGTCGGTCGTGAAGCTCGTCGACAACCACAGGCCGTACGACCAGGCGGGAACCACCGGCGGCCGGCCGGTCAGCGCCGTGTAACGGCCGAGCACGTCCTTCGGAGTGGGGCCGGCGATCACGAAGTACTCGAGCACCTCGCCCGACACCGAGAACTGCACTCGCTCGACGGACTCCGATCCGATCTCGTAGGAGACATGCCCGGGGTCGTTCACGAGTACGCCGTACCCGCGATCCGACACGTGGAACGGCACGTTCTTGTACGCCTGCTCACTCGAGGTCCCCCCGTCGGCGTTCCAGACCTCGACGCTCTGACCGTTCTTGACCAGCGGCCCGAAGCGCTCACCGAGTCCGTAGATGTGCTCGCCGACGCCGAGGTCGAGCTGCTCGTGGATGAACACGGATGCCGCAGGCGCTCCGCCGCCCTGACGGGCGTTGCTCACGATGCCGGCATCCACCTGCGCATCGTCGGCGAGGCGGATCCAGCCCTGTGCCTTGTGGCCGCTGCCCGTCACCCGGCGGCCGTCGACCTCGAACGAGAGATCCCAGGGGGACCCCGGAGCGATCCGGGCGACGAGGGTTCCGGCATCCAGCACCCCTCCGGCGTCGGAGACGGAGACGGATGCTGCCCCGCGGCCGGCCCCGGGAAGGGCGAAGCCGCCGTGCCACCGGGATCCGGTGTGGTGCGCGATGCGAACGCGGATGACGCCCTCGGCGGGCGACGAGAGGGTGGTGGTCAGCACGGGGCGGTTGAGTACGTCGCCGCGCTTGGCGATCACCATCGTCGGGGCGGTGATGACGAGGCCGGGGCCGTCGGGGGTGTCGGTCTCGCTGACGTCGTACGCCTCCTGCGCGTAGAGCGCGGTGACGCCGGGACGCAGCTGCCAGAACCCGTCGGTGAACTTCATTACTTGACTGCTCCTGCCGTGATGCCGCGTGTGAGCGTGCGCTGGAAGATGAGGAAGAAGATGAGCGTGGGGATGATGCCGAGCAGTGCCGACGCGCTGGTGGTGGTGACGTCCATCAGGCGGTCTCCCTGCAGCACGCTGATCGCGACCGGTACCGTCTGGTTGGCGTTCGAGGCGAGGAACGTCAGCGGGATGAGGAACTCGTTCCACGTCCAGATGAAGAAGAAGATGAGCAGCACTGACAGCGTCGGCCGGCTGATCGGGAAGATGACCCGCCAGAGGATCTGCCATCGGCTCGCGCCGTCGAGAGACGCAGCCTCCAGCACCTCCTTCGGGAACGTGCCGTACACGGAGGACAGCAGGTACGTGCCGAAGGCCGCCTGGATCACCGTGAACACGATGATCACCGACCACACGTTGTCGTACAGTCCGACCGACTTGAACATGTAGTACAGGGGGTAGAGCAGCGCCTCCTGCGGCAGCAGGTTGGCCATCAGAAACAGCAACACGATCCAGCTGCGGCCGCGGATGCGGCCGATCCCGATGGCGAAGGCGTTGAGCATCGAGATCACCACCGCGAGGACGGCGACGATGCCGGAGATGAAGATGGAGTTCCAGACCTTCTCCGGGAAGTTCACGCGCTCCCAGAACTTGATGATTCCGCCGAAGTCGAGCGTCTCGGGAACAGCCAGGGGCCCCGATGTCGCATAGTCGACCGGCGACTTGAACGAGTTCACGAGCACGAGGTAGAAGGGCGCGATGACCAGCAACGCTCCCACCACCACCAGGGCCAGCAACAGCCAGTCGACGGGCCGCTTCTTCGTCATGCCGCCGCGAGGCCGGCTCTTCGCCGGCTTTCCGGTCACGATTGCCGTGGTGGCGTTCATCACAGACCCGCCCTTTCCTTGCGCTCGAGAGAGTTCTGCACCCGGATGAAGATGATCGACACGATGACCACGACGATCGTGAGCACGGTGGCGATGGTCGCTCCGTAGCCGACGTTCCGCTTCGTGAAGAACTCCTGGTACGCGTAGTAGGCGGGAACGAGCGTGGCACCGGCGGGCCCGCCGCGAGTGATGATGTACACAGGACCGAAGACCTTGAGCGCCGCGATGGTGCAGGTGAGGGTCACGACGAAGATCTCGGGTCGGATGATGCTCATCGTTATGGCGGTGAAGCGCTGGAGCCAGTTGGCGCCGTCGAGCTCGGCCGCCTCGTACAGCTCGGGGTCGACGCGCTGCAGGGCGGCCATGAAGACCACGACCGGGTATCCCAGCTGCACCCAGACCATCACGACCATCAGCACGATCAGCGCGGAAGGCATCTGCCCCAGCCAGTCGTAGGCTCCAAGGCCGAACGCCCCGAGGATCTGGTTGAGCGCTCCGTCGCCGCCGGGACGCACGATCCAGCCGATCACGATGCCGGCGACCGCGATGGGCAGGATCTGCGGGAGATAGTAGGTGGCCCGCAGGAAGCTGCCGACCTTGCCGCCGAACTTGCGCCCGACAACGTCGAACAGGAGAGCGGCGACGATCAGCCCGACGATCGTCGGTACGACGACCATGGCGAGGATCATCCACACCGAGTTGGTGAAGGACGTCCAGAAGTCGGTGTCGGTGAGGATCTCCTGCCAGTTCCCGAGCCCGATGAACTCGGGTGTGCGCACACCCTTCCACTCGGTGAAGGTGAGGTACACGTTCCAGACGAGCGGAACGATCACGACCACGAGCAGGAGTGCGAAGCCGGGGAGCAGGTACACCCTGTTGGCGCCGGGCCCGCCGGGGCGCTGCGGGATGGTGGGCTGTGCGGGCGGCCTTTTTGTGCGGCGCTGCCGTGGCGGGGGGGCCCCCCCCCCCTCCGGGGGGGGGGGGGCGGGGGCGGCGCGGACGCCGCCCCCGCCAGTGGATCAGCGGTACTCGGAGGTTCCCTCGTCGTACTGCTCACCGAGATTCGTGTTGGTCGTCTTCACGTCCTGCACACCGGTGACGAGTCCCTGGAGCTCCTGGACGATGACGTCGTAGAAGCCGGGTGCGGGCCAGTCCGGGTAGAACGAGAGGCCGTCGGCATCGAGGACGCCGTTGAAGGTCTCGATGAGTTCCGCACTCTTCTCGTCAGTGATGTCCGCGGTGTCGGCAGCGACCGGAAGGCCGCCGTTGTTGCCGATGATCGCCTGGATCTCCGGTCGCATCGTGATGTCGATGAACTCGTAGGCGAGTTCCTTGTTCGCCGCATTCTCCGGGACCACCCAGAGGTTGCCGGACGAACCGAGCGAGAGGTCAGCGCCCGGGAAGGCGGTCATCGACCACTCGAAGCTCGTGGCCTCGGCGACGAAGCGTCCGAACCACCAGGAGCCCGATACGAAGATGGGGGAGGTGCCGTTGATGAACGAGACACCGGCGTCCTCCGCCTTGACCGACGAGACATCCGAGGCGATGTACCCCTTGTCGACGTATTCCTTGAGGGTCTCGGTCGCCGAGGTGATCTCGTCACCCTGCCAGTCCACCGGCTCCTTGTAGAGCTGGTAGTCGTCGACGAAGCCACGGTCGCCCTCGAGGAGCGCGAGCTGGTACCAGAGCTGGCCGAGCGGGTACTCGGCGCCGGCTTCAGCGAGCGGGGTGACACCCTGCGCGACGAACGCATCGAGCACTTCGACGAACTCCTCATAGGTGGTGGGGATCGCGAGCCCGGCGGCCGCGAAGGCGTCCTCGTTGTAGTAGACGCCGACGAACTCGCCGTAGTTCGGCACGCCGAACCAGGTGTCGCCGCCCATGACGCCGTCCTCGGAGTACTTCGCGGTCGTCTGGAGCGACGGCGCGAGCTTGTCGTCCCACCCGTATTCCTCGACGGCGTCGGAGATGTCGGCGATCAAACCGGTCGAGGCGAGGAACCCGGCGGTGGCGTTGCCCTTGTTGAACTCCATGAGATCGGGGGCGGCATCCGTGTCGAGCACCTGGCTGGCGGTCTTCTGGATCTGCTCGAAGGATTTCTCCTCGAACTCCACGGTCGCGCCGGTCTCCTCTTCGAAGATCTTGATGGCCTCGGCCCACGCCTTGCCCATCGCGCTGTCGGCACCCTCGTAGTGCCACAGCTTGAGCGTGTCGCCGTCGCCGCCTTCGCCTGCGGAGCCGGCGCTGCAGCCGCTGAGAGCGATACCGGCGGCTGAGAGCGCGGCGATCGCGGTGAGCGCCTTTGTCCTGCGGATGTTGCGTGCCATCGTCGGCACTCCTTTCTCGGGTGGCCCCTTGGGCCGGACACTTCTCTGGGTCAGGTGTTCAGTTGTGGCTGCGTACGTCGAAGCGTTTCGACGAAAGTGATGCGGGGGCGGGGCGCGGTCCGGGATCAGCGACGAGGCGACACCGAGTCGGCGATGTGGTATTCGGGTGGAATGAGGTGGATCTGAGCCGGCACCCTGTGACCTTCGAGATGGCGAACGGCGAGGTCGACGGCGAGGTCGCAGGACTGCTGCGGCACCAGGGGGATCGTGTCGAGCGGCACCGTCAGCGTCGACGTGTCGAATGAGGCGGCGGCGGAGACGACCGAGACGTCGGTGCCGACGCGAAGGCCGTGCTCGTCGAGAACGGTGAGCAGGGTCTCATGCACGTCGTTGGCGGCATGGACGATGAAGGCTCGATCGCCTCGGGCAAGTGCCGACTCGGCAGCCGATCGCACAGCTGCGGTGTCGGTCGAGGATGCGCCTGTGGTCTCCGATCGGAGCGCGATGCCGTGATCGAGCGCCCGGGTCTGCACGCCGTGCAGCAGGCGGCGAGGGAAGTTCGACTTGCGGTACGAGACTTCAGTCTGCCCGAGTAGCGTGACGCGTGTGTGCCCGGCATCCGCGAGGCGATCCACGGCGAGGTGGCCGGCAGCCTCGAAGTCGAGATCGACGCACGTCAGCCCGTCCGGGTCGTCGGGGATCCCGATGAAGACCGTCGGCGTGCGTACGGCACGCGCGATCGCCGCGCGCTCGTCGTCTGGCGCGACGTCCAGCACGAGAATCGCGTCGACGAGGTTGCTTGCGGCCACGCGGTTCATGCCGTCCGACGCCTGCTCGTCTGTCAGAAGCAGGATGTCGTATCCCCGTCGACGTGCTGCCACCGCCGTCGCGAGCACGAACGCCATGTGCGTCGGGGCGTGCGTGTCCGCACGCAGCGGCTCGGTCAGCGCGAAGATGTGAGTACGGCGGCCGGCGAGCATCCGGGCCCCGGCGTCGGGCTCATAGCCGAGATCACGCGCGGCCTTCTCGATCCGTGTGCGGGTCTTGTCGGAGATCGGCCGCTTGCCGCTGAGCGCGTAGGAGACGGTGCTGATCGACACACCGGCGGCTTCCGCCACCTCGTGAATCGTCGTCATCGTGACCCCATCGTCGTCTTGTGAGAACTGTCGAAGCGTTTCGCTTCAGCTTCTGCAGCGATGATAGGCACGTTGGACGGACAAGCGCAAGCCTTTTGTGGTTGCTCGCAACATATTGGGCGCACGCGCGGCGCAGGGCGGTCTGCCTGCGCCGGGAGAAAGGCGACGGAGTCTCGATGGGGGAGGGGATTCGAGACCCCGCCGCCGGCCTATGAGGCGATGCGGATCTCGGCGATGACCTCGCCGTATTCGGTCTCGCCGACCGGAGTGAAACCGACCCGGTGGAAGAAGGCCTCCGGGCCGCCGTCGCCGGCTTCATAGATCACGTTCACGTGATCTACGCCGCGCGTGCGCGCCTCGTCGATGAGGCTCTCCACGGCGAATCGTCCGACGCCGCGACCCTGGTCGTCGGCGTCGACGTTGATGCGCCACAGTACGGAGCGGAAATGCTCCTCCGGTGCCTCGGGATCGAAGTTCGCGCTGACGAAGCCGACTACCTCGTCGCCGTCGAGCACCACGCGCTGCCACGAGGTCTGGGGATTGATGACAGTCGCTGCGATGCCGTACGACACGGGCGCGAGGAACTGTTCCTGTCCGGGCTTGAGCGACAGGTTGTTCACGGCGACGATCGTCGCAGCGGAGAGTTCGACCACGCGCAGTTCGGACATGCTCCCAGGCTAACCCCTACCGGCGGTGCGCACACCCAAACGCCGTACATTACGACGGGCAGCGACATCGTCCCAAGCCGGGCGGCCCGGACGCTCACCCGGCGGACACTGCGGGACAGCGCCTCAGGTATCTTGGTATCGAGACAAATTGCCCCTGCGAACGGAGAACCTCCAGGTGACCGAAGACGCCATCATCTACACGTACACCGACGAGGCCCCCGCTCTCGCCACCGCCTCGCTGCTGCCGATCGTCAAGGCGTTCGCCGGCCAGGCCGGCATCGAGGTCCAGACCCGCGACATCTCGCTGGGCGGACGCATCCTCGCGGCATTCCCGCAGAAGCTCACTCCCGAGCAGCAGGTGAGCGATGCGCTCGCCGAGCTCGGCGGCCTCGCCACGCTTCCCGAAGCCAACATCATCAAGCTCCCGAACATCTCGGCATCCATCCCGCAGCTGAAGGCCGCGATCGCCGAGCTGCAGAAGCAGGGATACGACATCCCCGACTTCCCCGACGAGCCGACGACCCTCGAGGAGAAGGACACCCGGGCGCGCTACGACCGCATCAAGGGCTCGGCCGTCAACCCGGTGCTGCGCGAGGGCAACAGCGATCGCCGTGCTCCGCTCGCGGTGAAGAACTACGCCCGCAAGCACCCGCACCGCAACAAGGCGTTCCCCGAGGGATCGAAGACGCGCGTCGCCACGATGGGACACGACGACTTCAAGTCGAACGAGAAGTCCTGGGTGGCCGCGCACGACGACGTCCTCACCATCCGCCACATCGCGACGGACGGCACCGTCAGCACCCTCAAGGAGGGGCTGAAGGTGCTCCCGCGGGAGATCATCGACGCCACATTCCTGTCGGCGAAGGCACTGGACACCTTCCTCTCGGAGACGCTGCAGACGGCGAAAGCGGATGACCTGCTCTACTCCGTGCACCTCAAGGCGACGATGATGAAGGTCAGCGACCCGATCATCTTCGGCCATGTGGTCAAGGCGTTCTTCGCCGATGTCTTCACGCAGTACGGCGAGCAACTCGCAGCGGCCGGCCTCAGCGCCAACGACGGTCTCGGCTCCATCCTCACAGGTCTTGCCGACGTGGCAGACGGTGACCAGATCGCCGCCGCTTTCGACAGGGCGCTCGCCGAGGGTCCTCGTGTGTCGTACGTGAACTCGGACAAAGGCATCACCAACCTCCATGTGCCCAGCGACGTGATCGTCGACGCCTCGATGCCCGCGCTCATCCGCAACGGCGGCAAGCTGTGGGGTGCCGACGGCAGCGAGGACGACACCCTGGCCGTCATCCCGGACTCGTCGTACTCCGGTGTCTACCAGGCCGTGCTCGACGATGTGATCGCCAACGGGCCGCTGGACCCGGCGACGATCGGCACCGTACCGAACGTCGGATTGATGGCGCAGGCGGCCGAGGAGTACGGCAGCCATGACAAGACGTTCGAGATCGCGACCGCCGGTCGCGTCCAGATCGTCGACAGCGAGGACGTCGTGCTCATCGAGCACGAGGTGGAAGCCGGCGACATCTGGCGGGCCACGCAGACCAAGCACATCGCGGTGATGGACTGGGTCAAGCTCGCCGTCTCGCGAGCCCGCGCGACGGGGGCGCCTGCCGTGTTCTGGCTCGACGCGAACCGCTCGCACGACGCGCAGATCATCGCGAAGGTGCATCAGGGTCTGGCGCTGCTGGACACCCACGGGACCACCATCACGATCCTCGCCCCCGAGGAGGCCACGCGCTACACGCTCGCGCGTATGCGTCACGGCCTCGACACCATCTCGGTCACCGGCAACGTGCTGCGCGACTACCTCACCGACCTGTTCCCGATCCTCGAAGTCGGCACCAGCGCCAAGATGCTCTCCATCGTTCCACTCCTCGCGGGCGGCGGCCTGTTCGAGACCGGAGCCGGCGGATCCGCGCCCAAGCACGTGCAGCAGCTCGTGGAGCAGAACTACCTGCGGTGGGATTCGCTGGGCGAGTTCTTCGCGCTGGCGGCATCGCTGGAGCACTTCGCCGATCGCACCGGTAACGAGAAGGCGCGGGTGCTCGCAGAGACGCTGGATGCGGCGACCGGCACCTTCCTCGAGGAGGATCGCTCGCCGGGGCGCGCGCTCGGCACGATCGACAACCGAGGCAGCCACTTCTACCTCGGCTTGTACTGGGCACAGGAGCTCGCGGCGCAGACGAAGGATGCCGAGCTGGCCGCCGCGTTCGCGCCGGTCGCTTCCGCGCTAGCTGAGCGCGAGGAGACCATCGTCTCCGAGCTGAACGCGGTGCAGGGCGCACCGGTCGAGATCGGCGGCTATTACCGGCCCGATCCCGCACTCGTCACCGCGGCGATGCGGCCCTCCGCCACGCTGAACGGGATCATCGACGCGCTGGCCTGATCACGGCGCGAAAGAAGGGCGGATGCTTCAGCATCCGCCCTTCTTCGTGTCTGTCGTGGTGAGCTCAGCTCACGTGCGAACCTGGATCTCGAGGCCCTCCGGGGACCAGTCGTAGACGTACTTGGCGAGATCGATCGGCAGGTTGACGCAGCCGTGACTCATCTGACGGCCGTAGTTGTTGTGCCAGTAGGTTCCGTGGAAGCCGATGTTCGGGGCGAACCATGTGATCCACGGCACGTCCTCGGTGCAGTACGGAGCGCCCTCGAAGCAACCCATGTCCTGGATGCGCGTGTGCGCGAACACCTTGAAGTTTCCGGTGGGGGTCGGGGTCCCGGGGAGTCCTGTCGACACGGCGTAGGTCTGGACGACGTTGCCGTTCTCGATCAGATACGCGCGCTGCGAGCTGATGTCGATCTCGATGCGGCGCACGATGTTGACGGTCTCGAACGGGACCTCGGTGACGGAGAGCGCGAACACGCTCTCGCCCGCCTCGAGCTGAGCTGCGAAGTCGTCAGCGACCGCGGAGGTGTCGCCGAGGGTGCGGCCGCTGACACCGGCGGTCTCCGAGCGGAGGACGTTGCCCGCCGAGTCGACGATGTTGGTCGCGTTGACAGGGGCACGGTCGACGAGGCCGGGGAGTGTGTCCACCGTCGCCTGGATCACCTGCGGGTCGGCCTCGATGCGAAGCTGCCCGTCGTCGTTGACGACCGTCAGCCAGCTGGCGGCGACCGCGGGGGCGACGGGGACGGTGCGCTCCTCGCCGACATAGAAGCCGATCGTCGCGAGCATCGTGTTCAGCGTGCCCGCGGTCGTGGTCGCGTCGTCGTCCGATACCGCGGGGAGCGCCTCGGTGGGGTCTCCGGAGAACTCCAGGCTGCTCGCGCCCGCGGCGACGGCTTCGGCGATGGCGCCGGTCAGCTCGTCGACATCGATGGCGGTACCGGCCTGGCCCGGCGTGATCACGAACGACGCGGTGGCCTCGTCGAACACGACGCCCGCATCGACGGGGTCTTCGAAGCTCGTCGGCACGGCCGCGCGCAGCGCGCTCTCGGCTTTGGCCGGATCGAGGATGATCTCACCGGCGACCGGCTCACCCATCCACGCACCGAGGTTCCACAGCGGGTGCTCGGCGAAGGCCTTGTCGGCCAGCGCGGTCGCGTCGATGCTGGCACCGACGTCGGCACCGGTGAGCACGGTCCCGTCGCCTTCACCGGTGAGCGCGATCTCGGTGTTCGCGACGTGCGTGCGGATGACGTCGGCGGCGGCGCCCGGGGTGAGCCAGCCGACGTTGATCCCGGCGACCGTGGTGCCCGGGGCGATGAGGATCGCTGAGGCGGCTCCTGCGCCCAGCAGCACCACGCCGAGACCGAGGCTGATCCACAGGCCGAGACGCTTCTTCTTCGGCGCAGGCTCGATGGGTGCCCAGGCCAGCGGCTGATCGCCGCTCTGGGGCGGCTCGCCGTCGACGGGCGGGATCACCTCAGTGCGCGCGTCCGTCTGGCCGAGCGAGTCAGTCGTCTTCGGCGTTGCGATCAGATCGGTCACGCACATCACCCCCCGGTTACAAGAAACGTGTCCTTCTGCACTATGGTACGGGATCGCAGGTAACGGGGAGGCAACGGTCTGAAGGGGAGACCACCGCTGGGTGATCAGCCGATGACGGCGAGGCCGTCGATCTCGACGAGCATCTCCTCGCGGGGAAGACCCGTGAACACCGTGGTCCGCGACGGAAGCACGCCGCTGGTGGTGTGCGCCGTCACGAAAGCGCCGTAGGCCTCGTTCATGATGGCGAAGTCCTCGCGCTTGGTCAGGTAGACGCGCAGCATGACGACGTCGTCGAAGGTGGCACCGGATGCCTCGACGATGGCCTTCACGTTCTCGAGTGTCCGCGTAGTCTGGGCGGCCACATCGCCGGGGTACAGATACTCGTTCGTCTGCGGGTCGACCGGACCCTGGCCGGAGACCTGCACGATCGGGCCCTTGCGGATCCCCTGCGAGAAGGTGTGCGCGGGGGCGGGAGCGGCGTCGGTGGAAACTCGGGTCTTCGCAGTCATGATCCCAGCCTAGTAGCATTGTTAGATGCCTCTACAAATTCCGGATCCGGTGGCGACGTGCTTCTGAGTGCTGAGCAGGCAGGGGCGGGCCGGGTGAGGGTGTATCGCGGAGCAACAGTGGTCGACGGCACGGGGGCGTCACGGTATGTCGCCGACGTCGCCGTTGAGGGCGCGAGGATCGTCGCCGTCCTTCCCGAATCCAGCGACACCGTCGATCTCCTGGAGTTGCCTGCTGGCGCCGTCGAGGTGGACGCCACCGGGTTCGCGCTCGCTCCCGGTTTCATCGACATGCACGCGCACAGCGACCTGGCCGTGCTCGAGGGTGCACGGCACGACGCGAAGATCCTGCAGGGCGTCACGACCGAGGTCATCGCGCAGGACGGACTCGGCCTCGCACCGCTCGATGACGCCACCGCGGCAACGGTGACGAACACGGCGGTCCTCGTCCCGCAGGGAATCCTTCGCGCGATCGTCGTGGGGCACGAGAACCGTCCGGCGACCGGGGACGAGATCGCGGCGATGACGCAGCTGCTCGGCGAGGCGATGGACGCCGGCGCCTTCGGCATGTCGAGCGGTCTCGCCGAGACGCCGGCTATGTACGCCGGCGACGCCGAGCTCGAAGCCCTGTGCGCGGTGGTCGCCGAACGCGGCGGGTACTGGGCGCCGCACACGCACAGCGAGGGCGGTGCGGCGCTCGCGCTCGGCCGGGAGGCGCTGGAGATCGGACGCCGCACCGGGTGCCCCGTGCACCTCACGCACGCCACGATGAACGTCGCACCGGACCAGGATCGCGCATCCCTCGAAGAGGCGGTGCGTCTTCTTTCCGGCACCCCGGCAGAGCGGCTGGGGCTGCACCGCGGTGACAGGCCACGTGGCGTCATCCGTGCCGGGGCGGCGGCCGACCTCGTGCTCTTCGATCCCGAGACGATCACCGCAGGCGCGACGATCGAGTCTCGGCGTGAGGCGCCCGTCGGAATCGTGGAGGTGCTGATCGGGGGAGTGCCCGTCGTCGCCGACGGTGCCGTCACCGGCGCGACTCCGGGTGAGGTCCTGCGGATGCCACCTCCGGCGCATCGGGCGACGGTGCCCCGCATCGACGCCGTGATCGATGAGACCGCCTCCGGCTTCGAGTGGACGGCGCAGACCCCCGTCGTATCGTCGTCGACGGATGCCGGTCTGGCGGCGTCGATCGCGGCGCTGGGTGGCCCGGGCGACGCTGCCGCATCCGCCGCGCGCACGCCGTCGATCACGCTCGTCATCGACGAGCGAGTGGGGGATCCGGCGCGCGCCAGCGGTCGGGTCGCAGAGGAGGCGTTCCGTCTCGAGGTCGCTGCCGACGGCGTCGAGGTGAGGGGGGCGAGTGCGGCCGGGGTGTTCCGGGGTGCCACGGTCCTGCGCCAGCTGCGCCCGCCCGAGAGCGACGTCGCACGCATTCCCGCGGGAGTCTGGAGCGGGGCGCCCGCCTACGGCTGGCGCGGTGTGATGCTGGATGTCGCACGGCACTTCCGGCCGGCGGACGACGTACGCCGCCTTGTCGACCTGCTCGCGGATCACCACCTGAACGTGCTGCACCTGCACCTCAGCGACGACCAGGGGTGGCGGTTCGAGGTGCCCGGCTTCCCGAGGCTCACCGAGGTGGGTGCCCGCCGCGAGGCCACGCAGCTCGGGCACGGGCCGTCGGCCACCGTCGAACCGGGCGTGCACGCGGGGTACTACACCTCAGCCGAGTTGCGTGAGCTCGTGGCGTACGCGGCCGAACGCTTCGTGACGATCGTCCCCGAAGTGGAACTGCCCGGTCACGTGCAGGCCGCTCTGGCCGCCTATCCCGAACTCGGGAACACCGACGTCGCAGAGCCGGTGATGAGCCCGTGGGAGCGATTCGGAGTGAACCGGAGGACGCTCGCTCCGACCGAGGGATCGCTGGCGTTCGGACGCGCGGCGATCGACGCGCTGTGCGACCTGTTCGAGGCGCAGTGGATCGGGATCGGAGGCGACGAGGTACCGGTCACCGAGTGGGAGCAGAGCGCCGCGGCGGCGGAGCGGATGGGGAAGCTGGGGCTTTCCACCGCGCACGACGTGCAGCCGTGGTTCACCGCCCATTTCGTCGAGCACGTTCGTCGGCGAGGCCGCACCGCCCTCGCCTGGGACGAGGTGCTCGAGGGGGACGTACCCGACGGGGTGCAGATCCTGGCCTGGCGGGGACCCGTGGCGATGCGCGAGGCGCTGCGACGCGGCATCCCGGTCGTCGCATGCCCGGACATGGAGGCCTACCTCGACTATCCGCAGTCGGAGTCCGCAGAGGAGCCGATCCGCGTGGGTCCACCTCTGCCGATCGAACGCGCCTACTCGCTGCGCGTCGAGCCGGGCGCCGTCGGCGGCCAGGCGAACGTGTGGACCGAGCATCTGCCCACTCGGGATCGCGTCGACTTCGCGATGTTCCCCCGCCTCGCCGCCATCGCCGAACGGCTCTGGGAGGGCGGCGAACCGCCGCCCTTCGCTCAATTCGCTCGCCGTCTTCCCGTGCACCTGCGTCGGCTCGCCGTCGCCGGCGTCGCCTACCGTCCGCTCGACGGACCGACACCCGCACAGCGTCGGCCGGGTGTGCCGGGCAAGCCCCTCACACTCGAGGCGCGTGAAGAGATCGTGGCGAGGCTCGTTCAGCGGCTGGTGAAGCGGGCGGAGTCGTATGATGAGCACCGATCGCAGTGAGGTAACGTTTCGATAACCCTCCTCGCCGCTACCGTGGTCGGGGTTGCATAAATTTTGTTCGTAAGGTCTACTAACAAATATGTCCGCTTTGGATGAGCCGCGTCCCGCGCTGTCGTCAGATTACGCCGGCGCGAACACGCACGCCTTCGGGCCCGGTCGCCATCTCCGGTCCCGAGCCAAAGTGCTCCCCGAGCACGCTCGCGGGCACAACAGGGCTCTCGTCCTGCAGACGCTCTATCACTCGGGAGCCATGAGCCGCGCGGACCTTTCCCGGGAGACGGGATTGACCCGGGTCACGATCTCGGATCTCGTCGCCGAGTTCATCGCCGACGGCATCGTCATCGAGATGGGCATCCGCGAGACCGTCGGGCCGGGAAAGCCTCCCATCCTCATCGACATCGATCGAGTGGGGCACCAGATCATCGGCCTCGACCTCTCCGGACCCAACGTCTTCTCCGGTGCCGTATTGAGCCTCGATGGCGATGTGCTCGAGCGGCGAGAGGTCTCACGTCCCGATCTGCCGGGCACGGACGCCGCCTACGCCGCCACGCTCGAGCTCGCCAGAAGCCTCGTCGCCGCGTCGAGTCAGCCGCTGCTGGGAGTAGGGATCGGCACGCCGGGAGTCGTCCGGCCGGACGGCGTCGTGCTGAGCTCGCCGAACCTCGGGTGGACGAATTTCCCCCTCGAGGCGAAGCTCGGCGTCGACCTCGACCTGCCGGTCCTCGCTCGCAATGACGCGAACGCCGCCGTCCTCGCGGAGTACACCTTCGGCGAAGCGAAGGCCGACTTCATGCTCATCAAGATCGGCAAGGGCGTCGGCGCGGGTCTCATCACCAGCAGCCAGCCGCTGCTGGGCAGCCGGTTCGCCGCGGGCGAGATCGGTCACGTCGTGGTCGGCACCGACGGGGGTCCCCGCTGCGCGTGCGGGAAGGAAGGCTGTCTCGAGGCATGGCTCAGCGTGAGCCGGCTGCGCGCGGCCGTCGAGTCCGCACCGGAGGAGCGCTCGGAGATCCTGCGCGATGCCGGCACCCGCATGGCGATCGCGATCGCCCCGATCGTCGCCGCGCTGGATCTGTCAGAGGTGGTGCTGTCGGGCCCCGCAGATCTGCTGGACGGCATCCTCATCGACGCGGCGATCGAGACCCTCCACGCCAGGACGCTCGAGGGAGTCTTCGAAGACGTCCTCGTCCGCCGCACGCACCAGGACGACATCGTGCTCCGCGGCGCTGCGGTGATGGTGCTCTCCGGTCAGCTGGGAGTGTCATGACACATCAGACCCCGACCGTCCGGACCGCGCGTATCGGCACTGTCCGATGACCGTGATCCAGAACGCCGGCCTCGACAGCCGGCAGGTTCGAGTCGGCCTGGATGTCGGCGGCACCAAGATCGATGCCGTCGCCGTCTCCGAGGCGGGGGAGATCCTCGGGCGCCTGCGTCGGCCCACCGGCTGGGGCGAGGATGCGGTGGTCACGAGCATCGTCGACGCCGTCACCTCGCTGGCGGACGAGGTGGGCTACCCGATGGGCGATGTGCGCTCGGTCGGCGTGGGCATCCCGGGACTGGTGGATGCCGAGACAGGACGAGTGCTGCATGCGGTCAACCTCGGGGTCGAGTCGCTCGACCTGGCGGCCCGGGCCCAGGACGTCATCGGAGTGCCGTTCCGGGTCGAGAACGACGTCAAGGCCGCGGCCCTCGGCGCCGCCGTGCTGAGCGGCGCCGCCGGCTCGATGGCGTATCTCAACCTCGGCACCGGGGTCGCCGCCGGAATCGTCATCGACGGCACCATCTGGCGCGGTTCCCGAGGCACGGCCGGCGAGGTCGGGCACATCTCCGTCGACCCGAACGGGCGACTCTGCGGCTGTGGGCAGCGCGGCTGCATCGAGACCTTCTGCGGCGGAGGCGCACTCGCGCGCGCCTGGGGCCGCCCGGGAGCGCTGCCGATTCTGGACATCTTCGAGGCGGCCGACGAGGGCGACCTTCAGGCCTCGGCGCTGCGCGCCGACCTGTTCCACGGCGCAGCCGCCGCCGTGCGGATACTCGTGCTCTCCGCCGATGTCGAGACCGTGATTATCGGCGGCGGGATCACCGCGCTCGGTGCGTCGCTCGAGAACGGCATCCGCGCAGCGCTCCTGGCGGATGCCGACACGTCGCCGTTCATGCGCTCACTGCAACTCGATGCCAGAATCGAACTGCTCCCCGTCGGGTCCCCAGCGGCGGCATTCGGTGCCGCTGTGGTCGGCGCTTCCGCCTCAGAGAAGGAGATCGTGGCCCATGGCTGAAGTCGTCATCGTCGAGAACGCCGAGGCGGCGGGCGCACTGGTCGCCCAGGAGATCGTCGAGCTCCTCGACGCGCGAGCCGACGCTGTGCTCGGACTTGCGACCGGATCGACGCCGCTCGCGGTCTACAAGGCACTGCGCACCCGGCTCGCGGGCCGCGATGTCTCGCAGGTGCGCGGCTTCGCCCTCGACGAGTACGTGGGCCTCGACCCCGCCCACCCCGAGAGCTACCGGTCCGTCATCACCCGGGAGGTCGTCGAGCCGCTCGGCCTGGACCCTGAGCGCATCCACGTGCCCAACGGCCGATCAGAGACGATCCAGCGCGCCGGAGACGAGTACGAAGCGGCGATCGAGGCGGCAGGTGGCGTGGACCTGCAGATCCTCGGCATCGGCACGGACGGCCACATCGGGTTCAACGAGCCGGGGTCGTCCTTCGCATCGCAGACCCGGGTGAAGACGCTGACCGAGCAGACCCGCGAAGACAACGCGCGGTTCTTCGACTCCATCGACGACGTTCCGAGACACTGCATCACTCAGGGCCTGGGGACGATCCTTCGCGCGCGCCACCTGGTGCTGCTCGCCTTCGGCGAGGGTAAGGCGCAGGCGATCGCGGATGCGGTCGAGGGGCCGCTCTCCGCGATCCTGCCGGGCTCGGCGATCCAGCTGCACCCGCACGCGACGGTGGTCGTCGACGAGGCGGCGGCTTCCCGCCTGAAGCTCGCGGACTATTACCGCTACACGTACGCGAACAAGCCGTCGTGGCAGGGGATCTGAACGCGCTCAGGTGCCCTGGGCGCGCAGCTCCGGCCAGGCGAGCGGCAGCAGGTGCTCGAGGCTGAGCGGAGCCAGCGGCAGCGTCGGCACATCCGCGGGCGAGATCCAGCGCAGCTCGGCGAGTTCGGCCTGCACCCGCACCGAGGCCGGGTCGATCGTGGCGGCGAAGGCGGCCGCGACGACACGGTGACCCGGTTCGTTCGCCGCCGCCGAGACGAAGGTGCCGAGGGGCGTCAGCTTGCGCTCGTCGAGGCGGATGCCGAGCTCTTCCTCCAGCTCTCTCACCAGGGTCTGCGCGGCCGACTCACCGGGCTCGGGCTTGCCGCCCGGCTGCATGAAACGGGTCGTGTCGTGTTTGCGCACGACGAGCACACGCCGGTCTTCGTCGACGATGACGGCGGCGCTCACGTGGATGTCAGGCATCGACCGGGAACACCTTGCCCGGGTTGAGGATGCCGAGCGGGTCGAACGCTCTGGTGATCCGCCGCTGGAGCTCCCACTGGTCTTCACCGAGTTCGTCCGCCAGCCATCGCTGTTTGAGCGTGCCGATGCCATGCTCGCCGGTAAGGGTGCCGCCGAGGGCGATGGCGGCGCGGAACAGCTCGTCGGCTGCCGCCCAGACGTGAGCGGGGGCCTCCGCGCCCTGGAAGATGAAGTTCGGGTGCAGATTGCCGTCGCCGGCGTGGGCGACGGTCGGGATGCTCATCCCATAGGCCTGCTCGATGCGGGCGATCTCGTCGAACATCGCCGGCATCGCGCTGCGGGGCACCGAGACGTCTTCGATGAGCGTGGTCCCGAGGGTGGCCATCGCGGGGTGCATGGAGCGCCGGATGGCGAGCAGCCGCTCACCCGCTTCCGGGTCGTCAGACAGGGCTGTCTGACCGCCGAGGCCGCGAAGGATCTGGGCGATCGCCTCCGCTTCGACGACCGCGGCGGGCCCGTCGGTCTGGATGGTGAGCTGAGCCGCGCCCTCCGGCGGCGCAGGCAGCGCGAGGAAGGCGTGGACCGCGGCGAGGCTGGCGGCATCCATCAGCTCCATGATCGCCGGCTGGATGCCTGCGGCCGTGACGGCGGCGGACGCGGCTGCGGCGGCACCGACCCCGGGGAAGGACGCCGTGATCGTGCAGGTCGTGCCCACGACGAGACGCCGGAGCTTCAGCGTCGCGCCGACCACGACGCCGAGCGTGCCCTCGGACCCGATCACGAGCGAGGTGAGGTCGAGCCCGGTGACGCCCTTGACGCTTCGGTGGCCGAGTCGGAGAAGGCGCCCGTCCGCGAGCACCAGGTCGACGCCGAGGACGGCGTCTCGCACGACGCCGTATTTGGCGCAGAGCAGCCCGCCGGCGCCGGTGGCGATGTTGCCGCCAACCGTCGAGATCGCGCGACTGGCGGGGTCGGGTGCCCACCAGAGGCCGTGCTCGCGCAGGATGTCATTGAGGTCGGCGTTGAGGATTCCGGGTTCCACGACGGCGAGGAGGTCGTCCGGGCGGATCTCTCTCACCGCTGTCATGCGCAGTGTGGACAGGACGACCTCGCCGGCGCCGGCGTTCGCGGCACCGGCGAGTCCCGTGCCCGCGCCGCGCACCACGACGGGCGTTCGCGTGGCGGTGGCGATGCGCATGGTCTGCTGCACATGCTCGACGGTCTCGGCGTGCACGACGGCGATCGGGTGGCCGGCGGCGGCGTGGCCGGAGCGGTCGGCGCGCGCGGATTCGAGCGACCCCGCGTTCGTGTCGACGATCCCGCCGAGCGCGGCCCTGAGCTCTTCGAGTGCGCTCATGCGAGTGCGCGACGGCCGGCCGCGAGGCCGGCGCCGATGGCCACGACAGCGAACGCGGAGCCGATGAGGCCCTGATCCATCGACCACCAGGCGATGGTGACGCCGGCGTAGATGAGCAGTTCGACCGCGGCCCGCAGGAAGGGATGCAGTTGAAGAACGGGGCGTGGAGACAGGAAGAGCGCCCAGACCAGCAGCACGATCAGCGGTGTCCCGATGCCGAGGATCACGTTCCACGGCAGGGACCAGGAGGCGAAACCCCACAGCGCGAGCGACGCGATGGCGATGACCAGGACGATCACGCGGACGATGTCGAGAGCGGCCACTGCGGGGCGATCGACGCCCGGTACTGGTGTGGAATCCTGGGGCATGCTCCCAGTCTATTCGGCGGGGACCGGCGCCTCTGTCGCGGAGAGCGGGTCACTCGCCGCGGCATCTGTGACGGGCTCGGCGGTGCTCGGCTCGGGGGCGGCGGCTTCCGGCTGAACCGGAGCCACCGGCGGAGCCGGTGCCGGGGGTGCGGGAGCCGGTGCCGATGGTGCGGGAGCCGGTGCCGATGGTGCGGGAGCGGAAGGGGTCGACGCTGTCTGTGGGCTCTGAAGTGCCGCCTCGTCGACGGTCGGAGCCTCTGCGACAGCAGCATCGACGGGCTGCTCGGCAGCGGGCTCGCCGCCGGGTTGCTCGACCGGCACCTCGCCGGCGGGCGGCTCTTCGGGTCCGCCGCAGGCGATGCCCGTCGGATCGGCCAGCTCCCAGATCCCGCGAGGTTCGGTGGGGGGTCCGGTGAGGAGCGTTCCGTCGGCCGCCGTCAGGGTGTATTGGAACGACACCCGGACGTTCAGCAGCAGCTGCAGGAAGGTGGGTCGGAGATCGACGAGGCCGGTTCCGGTCGCGTCCAGGACGGCTCCGGTGGTCCCGGCCGTCGTGCCTCCGAGCAGCGCTTGCACGGTGGCACCCGGGGCGCCCTTCACCTGCACCCAGTAGTGGGTGGTGGCGATCAGGATGTCGTTGGCCTCCATGACACAGGTGACCTCGGCCGAGACGACCTCTGGGATGCCTTCAGGCAGGCCGGGCTCCGGCTCGGGTTCCGGCTTCGGCACCGGGTCGACGGGCAGCATCGGCAGTACCGGAGCGATCACGGGTATCGTCGGCGCAGCGACCGTCGGGCCGGTCTGCTGCACTGTCGGCACGTCGACAGGCGGTGCTGGCTCCTCGGGCACGGGCTGCGGGATCGGTGCGGGGTCTTCGATGACGAGTGGCGCGTCGAGTGACATCGCCTCGTCGGGGCCGACTTCGGAGGTGATCGCAGCGGCGCCCTGCTCGCCGGCGCTGGGCAGGGAGGCGACGGGGGCCGTGCCGGCGAGGCTGGGGACGATCGCTGCTGCGGCGACGACTCCGGCGACGACGAGAGCTGCGGAACCGGCGCCCACCAGGGCGCCCACTCCGCTGAGGATGCCGCCGGAACCGATACCTCCGCCACCGCCCGCCGAGCCTGCGCTGCCCGATGAGCCGTTGGAGGCCGACGAGGCCCCGCCGTCGCCCATGACGACCGCGCCGTCGCAAACGCTCGAGGGCATAGCGGCAAGAGCGACGATGGGCGTCCCGCCGCCCTGGATCGTGGCCAGGTAACCCGCAGCACCGGTGACTCCGAGCACCAGAGGAAGCAGCACGAGGGCGAGACGCGTCGAGACGTCCTTCGCCTCGGCGGCGACGATCATGCACCGGGCGCACTCATCGAGGTGCTGTTCGAGGCGCTTGTGGTCCCGGGTGCCGAGGTTGCCTCGCGCATAGGCGCCGAGGTGCTCGATCGCCCACTGGCAGTCCGAGCCCGGTTCGGCGCTGCGCAGGTGCGCCTGGATCCAGGCCTCGCGCAGGCCCTCGCGGGCGCGGAAGGCGAGCTGCGAGACCGCGCCGGCCTTCATGCCGAGCAGAGGCGCCACTTCCTGCGGCTTCATCTGCTCGATCTCTGTGTACCACAGCACTTCCTGCCACCGCGAGGGCAGACTGCGGAACGCTTGGGCCGTGAGGCTCCGATCCAGCGCCTCATTGGCGGCCTGTTCGGTGCTGTCGGGGTCGGCGACGCTGTCGAGTTCGTCGATGGCGGTCTCGCGTCGCGATCGACCCCAGGCCGCAGCGGTGTTGCGGATGCTGGTGAACAGGTACGCACGGAATGAGCCGTTGGGGCCGGCGCCCTTGAGGATGGCCTGATAGATGCGCGTGTACGCCTCCTGCACCAGGTCGTCAGGGTCGATGGACGACGTGACGGACCGCGCGACCGAGAGACCCGCCGGATAATGTCGCCGCCAGAGTTCGCCGAAGGCCTCCGAGTCGCCCGAGCGGGCCCGGAGGATCAGATCGGCATCGGCGATCGGTTCGTCGTGAGAAGTGTTGTCGATATGCACAATCATCCATCTGTCGCGAAGGTGGGTGCACCCTCACGTGAAGAGACGCGTGAACAGGATCCTCATCACGCGTCTTTCCCATTCTCCCTCGAATCTCGCAGCCTGGCCACCCCTGTGCAGAACTCCCGCGGACACGGGTGCCGAGGGAAATCCAGAAGTCGCGTAATGAATCGCGGATGCCGTCGTCTCATCCCATAGAGACAGCCATCGCGACTCCACCGGGGGGCGGAGTCGTGGCGCTGGTGCGGGGGGATCTGCACCGGCTGGGCGGGCTCGGGAACCTCGGGGGAGGAGTTCCCGGGCCCCCCGCTCTGCTCGGGGGATTCGAGGTCGCCGATCTGGGGTCGGCGTCCCTCTCGAACCCGTGAAGAAGGATCGGAGCGCAGCGCTGCGCGTCGCGCGCGGTGCGCGGGGCCTACAGTGAAGGCCGCCCTCCCACCCACACGCGCGCGACGCGCAGGTCCGCACTCAAGAGGACCGCATCGCCGATCCAGCCCGGCCGCAGACTGCCGAGCTGAGAATCGCATCCGATCGCCCTGGCCGGTGTCTCGGTGAGAGCGCTGATCGCCTGGGGAAGCGTGGCTCCCGCCTCGACCGCGCGCAGCAGCGCCACATCCTGCGTGAGGGTCGATCCCGCGATCGACCCGGTCTCATCCGCACGCGCGACGCCGTCGGTGACCGTCACGCTGACGGCACCGAGGTCATAGCGGCCGTCGGCGCTGCCGGCGGCCGCCATCGCGTCGGTGACGAGGGCGACGCGATCGGGCGCCGCGTCGAACACGAGTTTGATGACATGCGGATCGAGGTGGACGTTGTCGGCGATGGCCTCGAGCACCACGCGGCGGTCGGCGGCTGCCGCGAGAACCGGACCGGGAGCCCGATGGTGGATGCCGGGCATGGCGTTGAACGCGTGGGTGAGGATCGTCGCGCCGGCGTCGAACGCGGCGGCGGCTGTCGCGGCATCCGCATCGGTGTGGCCCACCGCCGCAGCAGCGCCGGTGGCCACGATCAGCCGGACGGCCTCGATACCGCCCGGCAGCTCCGGTGCGACGGTGACCTGCCGCACGGTGCCGCGGCCGGCATCGAGCAGCCGCGAGACATCCGCCGGCGTCGGCGGACGCAGCAGCGAGGGCTCATGGGCGCCGTGATGGCCGGGATCGAGGAAGGGGCCCTCGAGATGCGAGCCGAGGATGTCGGCGTCGGTGGCCATGAGATCGGCGATCTCGCCGACACGGCGCGCGAGGTCGTCGATCGACGCCGTGACCAGTGAGACCACCGCGCGGGTGGTCCCGTGCGCGCGGTGGAGCGCACGAGCGGTGCGGATGGCCTCCGCTCCGTCGTCGAACGAGACTCCGGCCCCGCCGTGGCCGTGGATGTCCACGAATCCGGGGGTCAGCACGGCTCCGGGGCCCGCCGCCGCGCTGGCGTCGACGATCTCGTCGGCCGTGCCCCAATCCGAGCCGGTGCCGCGCGAGGCGATGCGGCCGTCCTCGATGCGCATCCAGCCGTCGTCTGTGACCTCGCCGCGGTCGATGATCCGGGCGGAGTGGATGACGAGCGAGCCGCTCTCGACGTGACCGACCTCTGTCATCGCTCTGTCCACGGAATCTCGGGCGCGGGGTGGTAGGACACCCCCTCAGCCTTCCACAACGGCGCAAGGCTGCCCAGGCGCTCGCGGAACGACTCCCAGGTGCGGTCCGCGGCATCCTTCGGCGACCATGCGACTTCGGCCTGACACGCGGCGCGCGGGAACACCAGTTGCTCGACATCGTCCATGGTGCGGGTCGTCTCACTCCACAGCGGGGTCTCGATGCCGAGGATGGCCGAGTCCGGGACGTCGAGCACCGCGGTCGGCTCCCACTCGTAGGCCGACCGGACGTCGATGATCGCCGCCCAGGTGAGCCCGAGCGGGAAGTCGGGGGTGTATTTCATGTCGAGGTACGTGGCATCCGCGGCCGACATGATCAGGGCACCGCCGCGCTCGACGAAGTGCGCGGCCTCCTCGGCATGCGAGCCCGACGGCACCGTCATGCCCCAGTACTGACCGATCGTCCCCTCGGCGATGCCCGCCGCCGCCCCGACCTCGTGCCAGGCGACAGGGATCTTTCCTGCCTCCGTGACGATCGCCGTCGCACGCTCGACGAAATGGTCGAAGTCCTCCTGGGTCGTGCCGAGCGACTCGTCGCCGCCGACGTGGATGTACGGTCCCGGCGTCATCTCGGCGAGCTCGCTCACCACGTCGCGGACGAAGTCGTAGGTGCGCTCCTCTCGGATCCGGACGCTCGAGTGTCCGACGCCCCAGCCGAGATACGTCTCGCCGGCGACGGGAAGCGGCTGACCGAGGCGCGCCGATTCCGCGACGAGCGAATCGTTCATCACCGGCGCTTCGACGAGCTCGGGATAGGCGACGCCGATCGCGTGCGTGTGTCCGGGCAGATCGATCTCGGGTACGACGATCATGTGCCGGGATGCCGCGTGCTCCACGATGCGCCGGTAGTCGTCCTTCGTGTAGAAACCGCCCGGATCCCCGTTCGCGGCCGTGGCGGAGGAGCGTTCGGTCAGCAGCGGCCATGAGTCGATCTGAATGCGCCATCCCTGGTCGTCACTGAGGTGCAGGTGCAGGCGGTTGAACTTCAGCGCGCTCGTGCGATCGATGAACGCGATGACCTCATCGACATTGAAGAAGTGGCGCGTCACGTCGAGCATCACTCCGCGGTACCCGAAGCGGGGTGCGTCCTCGATCTCGGCGCGGAGCACACCCCAGCCGCTGTCGTCTTCGCGCAGCAGCTGCAGGAGTGTCTGAACTCCGTAGAAGACGCCGGCTTCATCGCCGCCTATGATCTCGGCATGCTCGGCGGTGCGCAGTCGGTACCCTTCCGACGGCACGGTGCCCGCGTCGAGACGCAGCACGACATCTCCCGCTTCGACGGCGCTGCCGGGCGATGCCGAGGCCAGGCCGATGCCGGAGCGTCGACGGACCGCCTCGATGAGGGCAGCAGCGGAGGGGGTGTCGCCATGCACGCGGGGCGTGCCGGCCAGCGGCATCCGTCCGTCTCCGGCGACGACGGATGCGGGCAGGGGGACGACCGGCAGCGAGTGAGTTAGGACCATGAACAAAACCTACCGCGCAACCGGCCTGGTGCGAAGGACGAATCCGCTATGCTCGTAACCGTCGCGACTGGCGTCTGGGTGGACAACCACCGGGGAGCGACCGACCACGGAAATTCGACCGCGCGCCTGGGCCGATAGGTACACCTTTCGAATCCGTCGTCAGAGGAGCACGCCATGACCGATCGTTACTTCAACGCCCCGCTTTCCGAGGTCGATCCCGAGATCGCCGAGGTGCTCGAGCGCGAACTGAACCGCCAGCGCGGCTACCTCGAGATGATCGCCTCCGAGAACTTCGTGCCGGTGTCGGTGCTGCAGTCGCAGGGTTCGGTGCTCACCAACAAGTACGCCGAGGGCTATCCGGGCCGGCGGTACTACGGCGGCTGCGAAGAGGTCGACGTCGCCGAAGAGCTCGCCATCGCCCGCGCCAAGTCGCTGTTCGGTGCCGAGTTCGCGAACGTGCAGCCGCACTCCGGCGCGACGGCGAACGCCGCGGTGCTGCACGCGATCGCCCGCCCCGGCGACACGCTTCTCGGCCTCTCGCTCGACCAGGGCGGCCACCTGACCCACGGCATGAAGATCAACTTCTCCGGCCGCCTGTACGACATCGTCGCCTACGGCGTGAATCCGGACACCTCGCTCGTCGACATGGACGAGGTGCGTCGGCTCGCACTCGAGCACCGGCCGAAGGTGATCATCGCGGGATGGTCCGCCTACCCTCGCCAGCTCGACTTCGCAGCCTTCCGCGAGATCGCGGACGAGGTCGGGGCCCTCCTCTGGGTCGACATGGCGCACTTCGCCGGTCTCGTGGCGGCGGGGCTGCACCCGAACCCCGTGCCGCACGCGCACGTGGTCTCGTCGACGGTGCACAAGACGATCGGCGGCCCGCGTTCGGGCTTCATCCTCACCAACGACGCCGACATCGCCAAGAAGATCAACTCGGCCGTCTTCCCGGGGCAGCAGGGCGGTCCTCTCATGCACGTCATCGCCGCCAAGGCCACGGCCTTCAAGCTCGCGGGCACCTCGGAGTTCAAGGAGCGCCAGGAGCGTGTGCTGCGCGGGGCATCGCTCATCGCCGAGCGACTCTCTCAGCAGGACGTGAAGGATGCCGGCATCGCTGTGCGCTCCGGGGGGACCGACGTGCACCTCGTGCTCGTCGACCTGCGCGACGCCGAGATCGACGGCAAGCAGGCCGAGGACCTCCTGCACGAGATCCACATCACCGTGAACCGCAACGCCGTCCCGAACGACCCGCGTCCACCGATGGTGACGTCGGGTCTGCGCATCGGTACGCCGGCACTCGCCACCCGCGGCTTCGGCGACGCGGAGTTCACCGAGGTCGCCGACATCATCGCCCTCGCGCTGCTGCCGGGTGCCGATGTCGAGTCTCTCCGGGCGCGCGTCGACGCACTGACGGCAGCCTTCCCGCTCTACCCGGACCTGCAGCAGTAGTTCATCCGGACCCGTCGTCGTCGCCGGCGCGGCGAGTGCACGGAGTCCCGGCGAAGGCACGGCTTATTGACGCGAAGATGCCGTGCACTCGATGAGAAGCCGTGCACTCGGCGAGTGGCGATGCAAGGAGGAAGAAAACATGACTGCGAAGATTCTCGACGGCAAGGCGGCGTCCGCCGCGATCAAGGCGGAGCTCGCCGAACGCATCGCGGCGCTGAAGGAGAGGGGCGTCACGCCCGGCATCGCCACGGTGCTCGTCGGGGCTGACCCCGCCTCCCAGCTCTACGTCGGCATGAAGCACCGGCAGTCGGAGGCGCTGGGGATGAACTCGATCCAGCGCGAACTGCCGGCCGATGCCGGCCAGGCCGACGTCGAAGCGCTGATCGATGAACTCAACGCGGATCCCGCGTGCCACGGCTACATCGTGCAGCTGCCGTTGCCGAAGCACATCGACACCGACGCCATCCTCGAGCGGATCGACCCGGCCAAGGACGCCGACGGCCTGCATCCGACCAACCTCGGCCGGCTCGTCCTCAACGTCAACGCGCCGATCCACACCCCGCTGCCGTGCACGCCGCGCGGCGTGATCGAGCTGCTGCTGCGCAACGACTACGACCTCAGTGGAAAGCATGTCGTCGTCGTGGGTCGTGGTGTCACCATCGGCCGCTCCATCGGGTTGCTGCTGACCCGCCGCGACCTGAACGCCACGGTGACGCTCACTCACACCGGCACGGTCGACATGCCGCGGTACCTGCGCGAGGCCGATGTCATCGTCGCGGCGGCGGGCGTCAAGCACCTCGTGCGTGCCGAGGACGTGAAGCCCGGCGCCGCCGTGCTCGACGTCGGCGTGACGCGGGAGACCGACGCCGCCACCGGAAAGAGTGAGGTCTTCGGCGACGTGCATCCTGACGTCGCCCGTGTCGCGGGCTTCATCTCGCCCAACCCCGGCGGTGTGGGCCCGATGACGGTGGCCCTGTTGATGACCAACGTCGTCGAGGCGGCGGAGCGTCTGGCCGGCTGACCGCGAGCGGTGGCGGATGCCGGCGGGGAGGCGTCAGCCCAGCTCGTCGAGCATCCGCCGCTGCTCCGGTGTGAGTCCGTCGTTCAGCTCGGCTCGTCCCTGCGCTGCCGCCGACGAGCCAGAGGGGCCACTCGCCGGGGAACGGTCGGCCGAGCTGCCGGCCGGGGAACGGTCGGCCGACTCGCGACGGCCCATCCTGGCCTGCACGGCGTCGTAGACCTGCTCGGCCTTGAGCTGAAGCCTGTCATCGACCTGGTCGTAGATCACCCAGCCCAGAAGTAGGAAGAGCGGTGGCAGCGCGAAGCCGGCGAACCCTGAGGCCGTGACAGCACTCAGCCACACCGTCAACACCCAGATGATGAGCTCGACGGCATAGACCAGCGCGTACTGCACCGCCTTCTCGCCGACCCTGGTGCGCTCACCGGCGGACTTCGCGGCGGATCTGCGGAAGGCGGCGGCGAGTGCCGGCTTGATGAACAGCGCGGCGAGGGTGAGGATCACCGACGCCCAGAGCGCGTGCAATCCGACTCTGACACTCGACATGAGCAGGCCGATGAGCAGCAGCACCGCGACGTTGAAGACGTACAGCGACGCGAAGCGGACGATTGCGTTCTTCATGCTTCCAGGTTGCCACACCCGGGCCGGAGCAGCTCCCCGCCGTCGCATGAGCCGCGGGGGGCCCGAGTGGTCAGCTCCGCGGCGCGAGGGTGCTCTCGATGCCGGTGAGACGCGCCTGCTCGTCGAAGCGGAAAGTCGCCGAACCGGTCGCGTCGGCCACCGATGCGCCGCTGAACGACTCATCGGCCCAGGTCAGCGTCCAGCCGGCGAGCCGGGCGAGATCCCAGACCGCGGTGCGTGCATCGGTCAGCGCCAGACCCGAGAGGATGCGGGGGAGGGTGATCATGGCGTCGCCGACCGTGAGGGAAGGCAGCGGCGCATCGAGGAGGAACACGGCGCGCGTGCCGCCGGAGACCGGTGCGGAATAGTAGGGCGACCGGCCGGTGAGCTCTACGGCGACGCCGCCGATGGTGTGGGCGGTCGCCGCTATCCACGCGTCGACGTCGTCGCTGACCTCGGCAGGGAACGCGACCTCCGGCGAGGTCAGCTCGTGGATGCCGTGCTGGGCACCGTAGTCGCGCAGCTGCGCGGCGATGCCCTGCGCGTCGCCCTGCGGATGAGCCCATGCCCACAGCAGCGACCGCGGACCGGGGGCGATGGTGGCGATGAGGTGTGCGCGTGCGACGAGCGTGCGGCTCGGGTCGGCGTTCGCGGTGAAACTGAGCGTGCCCTCCTGCATGTCCGCGTCCCAGCGGTGTTCGCCGAGGGCATCGGCGGCTGCGCTGAGAGCGTCCTGGCGAAGGGCGGTGAACAGAGCAGCACGGTCGGCGAGGGGCTGGAGCGCGGCGAAGGTCATGTCCCCAGTCTGGCGCGGTCGGCTATGAATCCGCCAGCGCGTCTCCGAGGAGTCAGGCGCCCATCGCCTTGTGCAGGAGAGAGGTCAGCTGTTCGCGCTCCTGCGCGGACAATCGCGCGGTGACGTCACGGGCGAACTCGAACGCGGCGTCGAAGCGAGCCTTCGTCCGGTCTCCGTCCGCGGTGCGGACGATCAGCCGCGCTCTGCCGTCGGTGGGACTCGGTTCACGCCTGACGAGCCCTCGCGACTCGAGACGGGCGACGATCTGCGTGATGTTGGATGCGTCGCATCCGAGCTCGGTGGCCAGCGAGCTCATGCCTCGCTTCTCATCCAGCCGGATCAGCACGCAGACCTGGGCGACGCTCAGCTGCTGGCTCGTCGCGGCGGCCTCATAGGCGCGATCGTAGGCATCGACGAAGTCGTAAAGCGCGCGCGGAAGCGTGTCGGCATGTGTCGCCGCTGCGGAGGTGACCGTCATCCCCCGAGTCTAGCAACAACTTGATCGACTCAAGCAGATGTGCTTTGCTGAGAACTACTTGATCAAATAAAATAGTTTGGACACAGGATGCCGCTCATCACTCGCACTCGACAGCTCCACCTTCTCAACCGCCCGACGGGAGAGCCCCAGGAGAGCGATTTCGCCCTCGCGACAGTGCCGATCCCGGATCTGGCGCACGGTGAGGTGCTGGTGCGCAACACCCACGTCTCCGTCGACCCCTACATGCGCGGGCGGATGAACGATGCGCCTTCCTACATCGCGCCCTTCGAGCTGAATGCACCGCTCGAGGGCAGTGCTGTCGGTGAAGTGATCAAGTCTCGTCACGACTCCGTACCCGTGGGGGCTGTCGTGAGCCACTTCGCCGGTCTCCGCGAGCACTCGGTGATCTCCGGCGACGAGGTGACGCCCATCGACGTCGGTGTCGTACCCGAGACGGCATACCTCGGACCCCTCGGCACGACCGGGCTCACCGCCTATGCGGCAGTCACGCGCATCGCCCCGGTCCGAAAGGGTGACGTCGTCTTCGTCTCGGGAGCGGCGGGCGCGGTGGGAAGCATCGCCGGGCAGCTGGCACGGCGGCTCGGCGCCTCTCGGGTCATCGGATCGGCAGGGGGAGCGGCGAAGGTGCGCGCGCTACGAGAGGACTTCGGATACGACGATGCCATCGACTACCGGACGGAGGGGATCTCGGAGCGACTGGCCGAGCTCGCCCCGGACGGCGTCGACGTGTTCATCGACAATGTCGGCGGCGACCAGCTGGAGGCCGGAATCGACCGCATGCGTCAGCATGGCCGGATCGCGATGGTGGGCGCGGTGAGCCAGTACAACCTCATCGAACGGCCGACCGGCCCGCGCAACCTCTATCAGGCGGCGACGAAAGAGCTGACGCTGCGGGGCATGCTCGTGACGTCGCACTTCGACCTGATGCCGGAGTACCTCGGCACGGCCATCCCATGGTTGGCCGACGGGTCGCTCCGCTCGCGTGAGACGGTGGTCGAGGGCATCGAGAGCGCTACGGCTGCTCTGGTCGGCGTGCTGAACGGCGCGAACCTGGGCAAGATGCTCGTGCGGACGGCGTAGCGCCGGCCGGGCTGCGTGGTCAGGTCGGGCGCGATCAGAGGGGCGCACCGGAGGGTCGCCCCATGCGCCAGACGCTCGGCACGAAGAGCGTGGCAACCGCGACGACGGCGTACACGATGCCCGACACGAGCAGCACGGTCGCGGCGTCGGCCTGCGTGATGAGCCAGCCGTAGACGAGGGTGCCGATCGGTATGACCACGAAGCTGCCGAGCATGTCGTAGCTCGACACGCGCGAGAGCTTCTCGCCCGGGATGTTCTCCATCATCGCGAGGTTCCAGCCCGTGCTGAAGACCTCGGCACCGGCTCCGGCGATGAACGCGGCGATCGCGAGCAGCACGATCGCGGGGTGCACGCCGAGCACCGTGAGCGGGATCGCGAACGCCGCCATTCCGATCATGCCGTAGCGCAGCGGCTTCTTCAGCGGGTACCACATCAGGATCAACGTCATCAGCAGCACCCCGACGCCTTCGGCGCTGACCACCCAGCCCCAGCCGGCGATGCCGAGCAGATCGTTGTTCTTGGCGATGTAGGGCCCTGCGACGCCCCACGCCCCCGCGTGGATCGCGTTCATGATCATGAAGGCGAGCACGATCGCCCAGAGCCAGGAGCGACTCCAGAACTCCTGCCAGCCCACGCGTAGGTCGTGGAACATCGTCGTGCCGCCGGCGTGGGCGGGCGGCGGCAGCTTCACGAGCGCGAGGATCGGGATCGCGAGGATCCAGCCGGCCGCCTGCGCCACCATCGCCCATGCCGGTCCCGCCGTCGCGACGAGTATGCCGGCGATGACCGGACCGCCGATCGTCACCGCTGAGCGCACGAACGACAGCATGGCGTTCGCTTGCTGCAGGTGTTCCGGCGAGGTCAGCTGCGGGATGATGCCCTGCATCGCCGGGAGGACGAACGCGCTGGAGGCGCCGTTGACCGCCGCGAGCAGGGCGATCAAAGGGACCGTGGCCGTTCCGGTGAAAAGGAGAGCGGCGATCGCGCCGATGGAGAGGATGTCGATCACATAGCAGCACTGGATGATCAGTGCGCGGGGCAGACGGTCGGCGACGACGCCGCCGAACAGGATGAACACGATGTTGCTGACGGTGAAGGCGGCGAGCACGAGCGAGAGCGATCGGGCGTCATTGTCGATCTCGAGCACCGCGAACGCGAGAGCGATCGATGACATGGAGCCTGCGATCAGTGTGATCGCGCGGGCCAGGAAGAACCAGCGGAAGTTCCGATCCTGCATCGCCCCGAGACTGCGCATCATCGACGGGCGTCGGGAATCCAGCATCCCGCCATCCTCGCACGCTCCCGGGCCGCACGGGCGAATGCGGGTTCCTGTCAGTAGCTCTCGCGATCCGACGCGTCGGATGCCGGGATGAAGCGTGCCGCCAGCGCCTCCGACGCGCGGGCGAGGAGAGCGACGTCGGCGCCCACCGCCACGAAATCGGCGCCAGCGGCGAGGTACGCGTCTGCCGCGGAGGGGTCGAAGGCGTTGACACCCACGGGCTTGCCCGCCGACTTCACCGCCTCGAACACCCGCTCGACGGCCGCGACGACCTCCGGATGGGTCTGCTGCCCGAGAAGCCCCATCGATGCGGACAGATCAGCGGGACCTACGAACACCGCGTCAACGCCGTCGATCGCGGCGATCTCGGTAGCGGCATCCACCCCTGCGGCCGTCTCGATCTGCACCGTGAGCGAGGTGTGGGCCGCCGACTCCAGCAGGTACCTGTCCACCCGATTCCAGCGGGCGCTTCGGGCCAGGGCGCTGCCGACCCCGCGCACGCCGAGCGGCGGGTAGCGCGTCGCCGCGACGGCGTCGCGTGCCTCGGCGGCCGAGGACACCATCGGCACGATGAGGTTCTGGGCACCGAGGTCGAGGATCTGCTTGATCGCGACGGCATCGTTCGAGGGTGCCCGCACGAGGGGAGTGACCGGATAGGCCGCGACCGCCTGAAGCTGCAGTTGCACCGACTCGAGCGTGTTCGCGGAGTGCTCCATGTCGATCAGCAGCCAGTCGAGCCCGGAACCGGCGGCCACCTCGGCGAGGAGGGGACTGCCCGAGCACACCCACATCCCGATGACAGGACGCTCGGTTTCCGCGAGCTGTTCGCGGAAGGACGGCGCTAGACGAAGCGGCATTCGATCGTTCCCATCGGTCCGTAGTCGCACAGCACCTCGTCGCCGCGCGCCACCCACATCGGGCGTGTGAACGATCCTGCCAGGATGATCTCGCCGGCCTCGAGCCGCGCGCCGTGCTGGTGGAACTTGTTCGCGAGCCATGCGACGCCGGTGGCCGGATGATTGAGAACTCCGGCGGCGACACCCGTCTCCTCGATCTCGCCGTTCTTGAACAGCAGTCCCGGCACCCAGCGCAGATCGATCTCGTCGGGGCGCTTGCGCACACCGCCGAGCACCATCGCGCCGTAGGCGGCGTTGTCGCTGATCGTGTCGACGATCGTGCGGCCCTCCAACTCGATGTGCGAGTTGAGGATTTCGAGGCCCGGAACGGCGTGGTCGATGGCGGCCAGGGCGTCATCGAGCGTGCAGTCCGGGCCCTCGAGAGCAGACTTCAGCACGAAGGCGAGCTCGACCTCGATGCGCACGTTCGAGAAGTGATCGACCGGTATGTCGGCCCCGGACTCGTACACGGTGTCGTCGAACATCACGCCGTAGTCGGGCTCGGTGATGCCCGTCGCCTGCTGCATCGCCTTCGACGTGAGTCCGATCTTGCGCCCGATGAGGCGCCGTCCCGAGGCGATCTGCGAATCGCGCCAGACACCCTGAATCGCGTACGAATCCTCCACCGTGGCGTCCGGGTACCGCGCGGTGATGCGCGGGATCACGCTGTGGGCGCGGTCGGCCTCGGCGAGCTCCGCAGCGATGCGGTCGATGACCTCGGCGGAGAGAGTCACAGCTGGTGGCCCAGCTTGTACTCGCCCTGCTTCCACTCCGGCATGGACTGCTCGCCCTCGTCCGGGCGCGTGTACGAGAAGCCGTCGGCGCCGATCGTCACGGCCATCTCCGAGCTGTCGGTGCGCGCGACGACCGGCTGCGGGTTGCCGTCGAGATCCAGCACGAGCGAGGCGTCGGTGTACCAGGACGGGACGACGGGATTACCCCACCAGTCGCGGCGCTGGTTGTCGTGCACGTCCCAGGTGATGACCGGGTTGTCGGGGTCGCCGGTGTAGTAGTCCTGCGTGTACACCTCGACCCGGTGGCCGTCGGGGTCGCGCAGGTAGAGGTAGAACGCGTTCGAGACCCCATGCCTGCCCGGGCCGCGCTCGATGGCGTCGGAACGCCGAAGCGCGCCGAGCTTGTCGCAGATCGCGAGAATGTTGTGCTTCTCGTGCGTGGCGAAGCACACGTGGTGCATCCGGGGCCCGTCGCCGCCGGTCATGGCGGTGTCGTGCACGGTGGGCTTTCGCCGCATCCACGCCGCGTACACCGTTCCCTCCTCGTCCTGGATGTCCTCCGTGACACGGAAGCCGAGGTCCTGCATGAACTTCACCGCACGCGGAACGTCGGGAGTCACCTGGTTGAAGTGATCGAGCCGCACGAGCTCGCCCGGGATGTGCAGGTCATAACGCCACGACATCCGCTCGACATGATCGGTCTGGTGGAAGAACTCGTACGGGAATCCGAGCGGATCGACCACGCGCACGGAGTCGCCGATGCCCTTGACGAAGCCGTTCTCGTTGCGGCGCACGTCGCAGCCGAGCTCGGTGTAGAACTCGACGGCGCGATCGAGGTCTTCGGGGGTCCGCACCCGATACGAGAACGCAGCGACTGCGGCGACAGGTCCCTTGCGCAGGACCAGGTTGTGGTGGATGAACTCCTCCGTGGAGCGGAGGTAGATCGCCTCGTCGTCCTCTTCGGTGACGTACAGCCCGAGCACGTCGACATAGAACACGCGGGATGCCGCGAGGTCGGTGACCACGAGCTCCATGTAGGCGCAGCGCAGGATGTCGGGCGGTGTGCTCGTCGGCGTCGCCGTGGGATTATCGGGGCGGATGGGCGCCTCCTGGCTCACGTAGAAGCCCGAAGAGGTGAGGGTCATGTCCTGGCGGTTCGTCATGTCAGCGTCCTTGCTCGGGTTCGTGTGCGATCAGCTCTCGGCGTCTTCCGCCGCCTCGGCGACGTCGTCGTGCGTCGACGTCTTGCCGAAGGTGGGGTTGTGGGCGCCGCCCAGCGTGATGTGCACGCTCTGCTGATCGGTGTAGAAGTCGATCGAGCGGTAGCCGCCCTCGTGCCCGAGGCCGGAAGCCTTGACGCCGCCGAAGGGGGTGCGCAGGTCGCGCACGTTGTTGCTGTTCAGCCACACCATGCCGGCCTCGACGGACTGCGCGAAGTTGTGGGCGCGCTTCAGGTCGTTCGTCCAGATATAGGCGGCGAGGCCGTACTTGGTGTTGTTCGCCAGCGCCAGGGCCTCGTCGTCCGAGTCGAAGGGTGTGATCGCGACGACGGGACCGAAGATCTCCTCTTGGAAGATGCGGGCGTCGGGCGAGACGTCGGCGAAGACGGTCGGGGCGACGAAGTTTCCCTCTTCGAAGCCCTCGGGGCGCCCGCCGCCGGCGACGAGGCGGCCTTCGGTCTTGCCGATCTCGACGTAGCTCATCACCTTGTCGTAGTGCTCCGGGTGAACGAGCGCACCGACCTCAGTGTCGGGATCGTGCGGGTAGCCGACCTTCACGCGCTTCGCCTGCGCCGCGTAGCGCTCGACGAACTCCTCGTAGATCGAGCGCTCGACGATGATGCGGCTTCCCGCGGTGCAGCGCTCGCCGTTCAGCGAGAAGACGCCGAAGATCGTCGCGTCCACGGCGGCTTCGATGTCGGCATCCGCGAAGACGACGGCGGGCGACTTGCCGCCGAGTTCCATCGAGAGTCCCTTCAGGAACGGAGCGGCATTGCCGAAGATGATCTGGCCGGTGCGGCTCTCTCCGGTGAAGGAGATGAGCGGGACGTCCGGATGCTTGACGAGGGCGTCGCCGGCGTCTTCCCCGAGGCCGTTGACGAGGTTGAACACACCCTGGGGGAGTCCTGCCTCCTCGAAGATCCCTGCCCACAGCGATGCCGAGAGCGGGGTGAACTCGGCCGGCTTCAGCACGACGGTGTTGCCGGTGGCGAGCGCGGGGCCGAGCTTCCACGATTCGAGCATGAAGGGCGTGTTCCAGGGGGTGATGAGGCCCGCGACGCCGATCGGCTTGCGGTTGACGTAGTTCATCTGGCGGCCGGGCACCTTGAACGCGTCGTCCGCCTGCGCGACGATCAGGTCGGCGAAGAAGCGGAAGTTCTCGGCGGCCCGTCGGGCCTGTCCGAGAGCCTGCGTGATCGGCAGGCCGGAGTCGAAGCTCTCGAGCTCGGCGAGTCTCGCATCGCGAGATTCGACGATGTCGGCGATGCGGTGAAGCACCCGGCTGCGCTCGCGCGGCAGCATCCGCGGCCACGGGCCCTCATCGAACGCCCGCTTCGCCGCCGCGACCGCGCGGTCGACGTCGGCCTTCTTGCCGGCCGCGGCGGTCGTGTACGTCTGGTTGGTCACGGGGTCGAGCACGTCGAAGGTGTCGCCGTCGACCGAGTCGACGACGGCGCCGTCGATGTAGTGCTGAATGTGATCGGGAAGATCGGCGGGGATGCGGGAATCGGTCATGATTCTCCTCCTGGAGCGTGGCGGGGACGGTTGTGCAGCGCATCGAGGAACGCGTCCTTCGTGCGCCAGCGGTGGTTGCGGGCGGCGAGCTCGATCTCGAGCGGTTCCGCGCCTGATCGGATGAGGTCGAGGATCTGGGCGTGCTCTTCGACGGAGTGCGTCGCTCGACCGGGCACATACGCGAACGTCGAGTCGCGGATACCGGACAGGCGCGACCACCCGCGGTGCACGAGCTCCAGCAGATGCGGGTTCGGGCAGGGCTCGAAGAGCACGGAGTGGAACTGCCGGTTGAGCGTGGTGAACGTGTGGGCGTCGAAGTGGTCGAGCAGGCGCGCCATCCGGTCGTTGACCTCTTCGGCCGCTGCGAGCGCCTCCTCATCGAGCAGCGGAGCGGACAGCGCGGTGGCTGCGCCCTCGACGAGGCCGAGAGTCTCCATGGTGTGCGCGTACTCGCTCTCGTCGACCAGGGTGACGCGCGCGCCGACGTTGCGCTCGAAGGTCACCAGCCCCTCGGCCTCCAGGCGGCGGATGGCCTCGCGCACCGGCACGACGCTCATGCCGAGCTCCTCGGCGATCGGACCGAGCACCAGTCGGTAGCCGGGACCGAACGTGTGCGCCGCGATGCGTGAGCCGATCCAGGCGTAGGCCTGCTCGGACTTGCTGAGAGCGGCGACGGCGGTCATCGGCCCGTCTCGGCCTCGAATCGGGAACGCCACTCGGCGTTCATCGGGAACAGGCCGTCGACGGCGTTCCCGGCGGCGACCTGCTCGGCGATCCAGGCGTCCTCGACCTCCTGAGCGAGCGCGTCGTCGGCGACCGCTTCGGCGAGCGACGGGGGGATGACGACGATGCCGTCGCCGTCGCCGACGATGATGTCGCCGGGCTGCACCGTCGCTCCGCCGCAGGCGATCGTCACGTCGACGTCCCACGGCACGTGCTTGCGACCGAGGACAGAGGGATGAGCGCCGCGGGAGAAGACAGGAAGCCCGATCTCGGCGACGGCGTCGTAGTCGCGCACGCCTCCGTCGGTGACGACCCCCGCTGCTCCCCGCGTCTTGGCGCGAAGCGCCAGGATGTCACCCAGAGTGCCGGTCGTGTCGTCTCCGCGCGCCTCGATCACGATGACCTCGCCTTCGTTCACGGCATCGAACGCGCGCTTCTGTGCGTTGTATCCGCCGCCATGGCTCCGAAAGAGGTCTTCGCGGAAGGGCACGAACCGCAGCGTCTTTGCCGTGCCGACGATCTTCGTCCCCGGGATGTTCGCCGAGACACCGTCGATGAAGCAGGCGAGATGCCCGCGCTTGCGCAGCTGCGCGGAGAGGCCTGCGGTCGGCGCCTCGAGGAGCTTCGCGCGCAATTCGGGGGAGAGGCCGGCGGCACTCGTGTTCGCAGGAAGCCCGGCGGCCTCGCGTGAGCTCTCTGCCGGTTCGGGGAGGCCCGCCGCTTCGCGCGACCCCCAGGCCTCGGCACGCTGCAGGTCGTCGACAGCCGGCAGTGATCCGAGCTCTCCGTCGAAGGGGACGTCGCCCTGCGTGACGGTGGTCACGAGCCGCCCGGAGGACGGGGCACCCGCAGCAGCGGGCGCGTCCACCTCGATCTCGACGACGTCTCCGGGGACGATCACGGACGACCCCGCAGGCGTACCGGTGAGGATCACATCTCCCGGCTCCAGGGTGAAGTGCTGCGAGAGGTCGGCCACCAGCTGTGCGAGGGGGAAGATGAGTCCTCCGGTCGTGTCGTCCTGGCGGAGCTCGCCGTTGACCCAGGAGCGGACGCGAATGGCTGCGGGGTCGACGTTGCGGGCGTCGATGAGGTCGGGGCCGAGCGGGGTATAGCCGTCGCCCCCTTTAGAGCGGACGTTCGAGCCCTTGTCGTTCGCGCGGAGGTCGTAGAGGCCGAGGTCGTTCGACGCGGTGACCCAGCGGACGTAGGACCAGGCGTCCGCCAGCGGCACGCGCCGCGCGGGGGTGCCGATGATGAGCGCGATCTCTCCCTCGAAGGCGAGCAGTTCCGTGCCTGCAGGACGTTCGACAGTGCCGCCCGAGACGCCGACCGAGCTCGCAGGCTTGAAGAAGTAGGACGGGGCCGCCGGGCGCCGACCGCGCTGATCGGCGCGAGAAGCGTAACTGAGGTGGATCGCGATGATCTTGCCGGGCCGGGGGATGGGTTCCGTCACGGAGGCGCCTCCTCGCGCTCGTTATTGACGCCTTGTGCGTCGTATTCGAAATCATATATCATCGGTTCACCCCTCGGCAAGCAACTCGGACACCTCGACAGTGCAAGCCGTGACAATGCGGTCACAACCAAAGGAGACACCCCATGAGCGGGCAGTCACACGGTGGGTTCACGCCCACCGGCACCATCGCGACGGCAGCAGACCGTCGCCGCGTCGTCTTCGCCACCGTGGTCGGCACCACGGTGGAGTGGTACGACTTCTTCATCTACGCCACAGCCGTCGGCCTCGTCTTCGGTCAGCTCTTCTTCGCGCCGCTGGGCGAGAACAGCGCGCTGATCGGATTCGCGACCGTCGGCGTCAGCTTCCTGTTCCGCCCGCTCGGCGCCTTCCTCGCCGGGCACTTCGGCGACAAGCTCGGGCGCAAGACCGTGCTGATGTGGACGCTGATCCTGATGGGCGTGGCGACCGCGCTCATCGGCGTCCTGCCGACATATGAGGCCATCGGAGTCGCGGCTCCCATCCTGCTGGTGCTGCTGCGGATCCTCCAGGGCATCTCGGCCGGTGGTGAGTGGGGCGGCGCCGTGCTCATGGCGGTCGAGCACGCGCCCAAGGCCAAGCGCGGCATCTTCGGAGCCTCGCCCCAGATCGGCGTGCCACTGGGACTGCTGCTGGCGTCGGGCGTCATGGCGCTCATGACCGTCATCGCTCCCGGTGACCAGTTCCTCGCATGGGGGTGGCGCATCCCGTTCCTGCTCAGCGTCGTGCTGATCCTCGTCGGCTATTACGTGCGCCGCAAGGTGGAGGAGAGCCCGGTCTTCACCGAGCTCGCCGAGCGCAAGGAGAAGGCGCGGATGCCGATCGTGCAGCTGTTCCAGAAGCACGCACTCCTCGTGATCATCGCCGCTTTCGTCTTCGCCGGAAACAACGCTGTGGGTTACATGACCACCGGCGGATACATCCAGGGATACGCCACGAACCCCGAGGGCCCGATCGGCCTCGAGCGCGGACCGGTGCTCTGGGCGGTCGCAGGCTCGGCCGTCACCTGGCTCGTCTCCACGCTGCTGGCCGGATGGGTGTGCGACCGGATCGGCCGCCGCACCACGTACATCATCGGCTGGGTGCTGCAGCTCGTCGGCGTCTTCGCCCTGTTCCCGCTGGTGAACACGGGTGACATCGGGCTGCTGTTCGCCGGGCTCGCCATCCTCACGATCGGTCTGGGCTTCACGTACGGCCCGCAGGCGGCGCTCTACACCGAGCTGTTCCCCGCCAGCATCCGCTTCTCCGGCGTATCGATCTCGTACGCGATCGGCGCCATCGCCGGAGGCGCGTTCGCGCCCACCATCGCGACCGCGATCGTGAAGGCGACGGGGTCGACGGATGCCGTCACGTGGTACCTGGCGGGCATGACGCTGCTCGGGCTCGTCGCGACGATGCTGCTGCGCGATCGCTCCGGCATCCCGCTCGGCCCGGACCACGAGGAGGAGCAGACCGTCAGCCCCGTCTACGGGCTCGCCAAGGTCTGATCCTCCTCCGCTCGAAGGCTCCGAAAGAGCGAGGAGCTCCATCCGGCGTTCACTCGCCGGATGGAGCTCCTCGTCGCATGGCCTCTCGATACTGGTCGGTGAGTCGAGCCGGCCAGTCGGTGTGGGTGACGACGGCGTCGTGGGCATGAGTCAGCTGATCGATGGCGCCGACCTGCACGAGATCTCGTAGGCGGGGATCGCTGATCGCCTCTCGGAGCGCGGCGACATACTCACCGGCGTTGGAAACCTCGTAGGGGCGAACGGCGCCGTTGATGCCGACGTCGAACGGCCCGTATCGAGGGGTGACGGACCCGCCGACACCCAACTCGCTCTGGCGATGTCCGAGAACGGCGACGGCCTTCCTAAGAGACCGCGTCGCCTCGGACTCTCGTTCCGTGAGCGCTCGCTGCAGCGGCTCGGACAGGGCGGCAGCGACATCGAGTCGTTGGAAGGCAGCACCGAACCATTTGCCGTACGGCCAGTACCGGCGCTCCTGCAGGAAAGCCAGTTCCATGAGCAGGCGGCACAGTCTGGCCGTGAGCAGCCGTTCGCCGATTGCATCGCCGGTCTCGATGCATCGGCCCCGCATCGGCTCGATCTCACCGACCAAGTGCCAGTTCGAAAGCATCATCCATGTCCACACATCGCGCGGGTACCACGTCAGGAGCTGCCGAATGCGTGTCAGCTCGCCCATGTCGTCGCGGAAGACTTCGCCGGCGGTGACGTTCAGAAGCCGCTGTTGCGGCAGACCCAGCCACTCCGCGGCATCCATCTGCGGGCGAGGGTCTCGTCCGAGTGTCCGGACGATCCAGTCGTCTACCGTCGACACCTGCACGTGATGCGTCACTGCGCCCGCGGAGAGCGAGAACCATTCGGTCTCGAATCCGTCGAAAAGGGAAGGGAGTCCGATGGCGACGCGTTGGCGCACCATGCCGACATGCTCCGCAGCCACCAGGATCTGCACGCGGGGACCCCACTCATGATCACGCGAACGCCGCGTGTCGAATCCGAGAACCTCCGACCCCTCCCCGAGAAGGCAAGCGGCGTGCGGCACCTGGACCAGCGCAGCAACCACTCGCCTGTAGAACTCTCTCGCGAGCGCCAGACCTGACGTCGCCCCATCGCCCGAAGATGCCTCATCGCCCATAGACGAAGAGGGTAACCGCGGGAGCCGCGGCATCTCCAGATGCGGATCGACCATCGCGGGACCATCCGTACGCGTCGGCCATCGGGCGTCCCGCAGACGGCGGTCGCCGAGTGTTGGAGCCGCGGGGCGATCGCAGCCGCCTCCTCGCTACGACGGCACGAGCGAAGCAATGTTGCGCGGGGGACTTGCTTGCCGCCAGACTGAGTTCGTTCATGCTCTGTGGGGGAGCGGGGGCGTCCTGGAATCGACGTCAATCACAGAGTGAGGATGAGGCTTGCGTACCTATCGAGGCGAAGCTGTTCGTTTGTCGGGAGTGAAGCGACGGGAGCGGCCCACGCTTCGCCGGTTGCTCGCAGGCGTTTCCAGCGCTCTGCTGGTGACGTCTACAGCGTTCGGGATCACTGCGCTGCAGTCCGCCATCGCGCCCGAAGCGGCGTTCGCGGCTCCGAGCGACTGCAGCATCGCCACGAACGGATCGTTCGAAAGCCCGAACATCCAAGACCCGGCCAACCCGCAGCCCGGTGACGCTTACGTCGGCGGCTACAACCAGTACCGCACCAGTCAGGCGACGATCAGCGGCTGGCAGACGGTTGCGGGAACGATCGACCTCCTGCGCTACTACAGCAACGCCAGCGACGGGGCGCAGAGCCTCGACCTCTGGGGCACCGCTCCCAGCACCATCCAGCAGACGTTCACGGACCTGACCCCAGGTGCGGAGTACACCTTCTCGCTTGACTACAGCGGTATGGAGACGGGAAGCTCGAGCGGCACGGTTCAGCTCAGTCAAGGCGGCGCGTTCTCGACGGTGACCACCCTCGCACCGTCTTCCAACGCCGTCCGCAACGGGGCGTACGGCACACCCCAGGCCCCGGCCTTCACCGTCGCCTGGTCGACTTTCGAGCACACGTTCACGGCGACGGGCACGTCCGCCACGGTGCGCATCCAGAACCAGGTCGCCCCATCGGCATTCAACACCGGACTCTTCGTCGACAACTTCTCCTTCACCGGCGGACTGCCCTGCGAGGACTACGGAGACGCCCCGGAGTCGTATGGGACCTCATTCGCGGCGAACGGCCCGGCGCATCTGGCCGTCGGTCCGGTGCTGGGTCTGGACCGCGACGCGGAGTGGGACGGGGCGCCGAATGCGACCGCGACCGGCGACGACACCGCGGGCGCTCCGAACGACGAAGATTCTCTCGGTGCTCTCTCGTTCAGCCCAGGCGCCGCGACCGTCACCGTGCCCGTGACGGTGGCCAATCCCACCAGCGAGACTGCGACGCTTTACGGGTGGATCGATGCAGACGCCAACGGCCGCTTCGACGCGACCGAGTTCGTCTCCGCGCTCGTCGCCCCTGGTTCGACGAGTGCAGAACTCACCTTCGCCGGCCAGCCGAGGTTCACGGGCGACGCCGACTACATGATGCGTCTGCGACTGACCACCGATCTGCTCGTCGATGACGGTGCCACGCCCGGAGATGAGCGCGCACTCGGCTCGGCCACCGACGGCGAGGTGGAGGATCACCTCGTCGCGGTACCCGTGCTGTCCAGCCTCACCGTCGCGAAGAGCGCGACCCCTGCCGCTGCTTCGTCCGTCGGCGATGACATCACCTACTCGTTCCTCGTGACCAACACCGGCAACGTAACTCTGGCCGACGTCACGGTCGTGGAAGGAGACTTCACCGGAGCCGGCGAACTTTCCGACGTCGATTGCGCGGCGGGGGCGGCCTCGCTCGCACCGGGAGCGAGCGTCACGTGCACGGCGACGTACGAGTTGACGCAGACAGACGTCGACGCGGGCTCGATCTCGAACACCGCGACTGCCACGGCGACGCCTCCGAGTGGTCCGACGCCCGTCTCTCCGTCCTCGACGACGGTCGTTCAGATCCCGCCCGCCCCGGGGCTCTCGGTCGTGAAGTCCGCTACGCCCTCGGAAGCCGGTGAATTCCTTGCCGGGCAGGAGATCGACTACTCGTTCGTCGTGACGAACACCGGCAACACGACGCTGTCGAACGTCGCGGTCGACGAGGTGTCCTTCACCGGCACCGGTGATGCGCCGGTGGTCTCGTGCCCGGTAGGCGCTGCTTCGCTCGCCCCCGGTGCGCAGGTGGTCTGCACCGCCGAGTACACGCTCACGCAGGCAGATGTCGATGCGGGAAGCCTGACGAACTCCGCCTCGGCGACCGCCACGCCGCCGTCGGGGCCGCCGCTGGTGTCGCCGCCGTCAGCGGTTACGGTTCCGAGCATCGCAGCGCCGGCGATGACTGTGGTGAAGACCGCTGACACGGATTCCCTCGTCGCCGCCGGTCAGGATGTGACGTACTCGTTTCTCGTCACGAACACGGGAAACGTCACTCTGAATGACGTCGCGGTGAACGAGACGGACTTCACGGGTGCGGGTGATCTGGCTGCAGTGGTCTGCCCGACGGACACGCTCCTTCCCGGACAGTTCACCGTCTGCACGACGACCTACAGTGCGGCTCAGGCTGACATCGACGAAGGCGGCGAGCTGAGCAACACGGCGACAGCCGGCGCCGTCGATCCTGCGGGCGATGCGGTCTCGTCGGCACCGTCGACGTCAGTGATTCCGATCGACCAGGCGGCGGGCCTGACCGTCGTCAAGACCTCGGACGTCGTCGCCGCCGCCGTCGGACAGACGGTGACCTACTCGTTCGTGGTCTCGAACACGGGGAATGTGACCATCACCGACCCGACGGTCAACGAGATCGACTTCTCCGGTACGGGCGAGCTCTCCGCGGTCACCTGTCCGGAGGGGGACACGCTGGCACCCGGGGATGAGATCACCTGCACGGCCACCTACGAGGTGACGCAGGCGGATGTCGATTCCGGTGAGCTGACGAACACCGCCACAGCGACAGGTACGACGCCGAGCGGCGAGCCCACCGAGCCCTCCACGCCGTCGACGTCGATCGTCACGACTGACCCCCTCCCTGCGATGTCGGTCGTGAAGACGGCGGACGTCGAGCGGATCGTGGCGGTAGGACAGGTCGTGACCTACACGTTCATCGTGACGAACACGGGGAACGTGACGATCACTGATCCGGCGGTCAACGAGGGCGACTTCAACGGCAAGGGTGATCTGTCGTCGATCAGCTGCCCGGAAGGATCAGCGACTCTCGATCCCGGTGAGGCTGCTGCCTGCACAGCCACGTACACCGTGGTGGAAGCCGACCTTGCCGGTGGTGGCACCCTGTCGAACACGGCTACCGTCAGCGGCACCACGCCGACGGGTGACTCCATCACGTCGAGTTCTTCCACCGCGGTCGTCGATGCCGTGGCACCGTCCGCGGGAGCGGCACCGCTGCCCGCAACCGGCGGTGAGATCGCTGCTTGGGTGCTGATGACGGGCGTCGGGCTGCTGGTCGGGGGCGCGATCCTCGTGATGCTCCGCCGCCGCACCGGTAGCGTCGCTGCTGAGTAGCCCGCGAAGCTGAGCTAGCCACGACGACCCTCACCCGGCGCGACCGAGCGCCGGGTGAGGGTCGTCATTCATCGCCGCATCCGCTTCGTCCCGCGAGGTTCGCCGCCAGCGCCGACCACCCCGCCCGTGTGCTCCGTCTCGCCGGCTATCGGTTCTCTTCAGCCGTCGAGCGCGTCGCGGATCACGGCTGCCGAGCGCTGGAGCCGAGCGGCGATCGCCGCGTCGTCGAGTTCGGTCGCCACGTGCACGACGGCGATCGCGGCGGGACGCTGTCCACGCAACGCGAGCGGGACCGCCACTGACTGCACGGTGGGGATGACCTCGTCGTGACTGGTGGCGTAGCCGCGGGCCAGTGTGGCCGCGACCTCGGTGCGCAGCTGCGCCGGCGCATCCGGCTGCCATTCGCTCGCCGGAAGCTGGGCGAGGATCGCCTTTCCCGGAGCACCGACGGTCACCGGGTGCCGGGCGCCGGGCCGCTGCGCCACCGTGGCGACGGCGTGTCGTGGCTCGATGCTCGCGAGAGTGATGCACTCGCTGCCGTCGAGGACGGCGAGGAAGCACGTCATACCGAGCTCATTCGCGACGGCCGTCAGTTCGGGAAACGCCTCGGCCTGCAGGTCATGGGCGACGCCCGCGGCGAGCGCCGCCATGCGAGCGCCGAGACTGACGGCGCCCGCGGCGTCTCGCCCGATGAGTCCGTGGTCTTCGAGGGTGCGCAGCAGCCGGTATGCGATCGATCGGTGCACGCCGAGCAGCGAAGCGATCTCGTCGATCGCGAGAGGTGTGCGCGCGTCGGCGAGGATCTCGAGGATGCGGATTCCGCGGCTCAGCGTCTGCGATGCGGGCGTCGACGGCGCGTCCATGTCGCCTCCCTCGGCGGGCTTGTGCGCGCGACGGGGCGCGCGTACTCTGGTGTTCAATAGTAGAACGGTCTGTTCGAATATAGAACAGGATCGGGACGAGTGCAACACCCGAACGATGCAGTCCGGAAGGAATCGACGACGATGCAGTTCCACCACCACGGTTACGTCTCCGGAGATCCGCGCGTGCAGGATGCCGCCGGGATCGGAGTCGATCGTCCGGCAGACATCCCCGACGAGATCGACGTCCTCATCGTCGGATCCGGCCCCGCCGGCATGCTTCTCGCCGCACAGCTGTCGCAGTATCCCGACATCTCGACCCGCATCATCGAACGCCGTGAAGGACGTCTCGTGCTCGGCCAGGCCGACGGCATCCAGCCGCGCAGCGTCGAGACCTTCCAGGCCTTCGGATTCGCCGAGCGGATCGTCGCCGAGGCCTACAACATCGGGTGGATGAACTTCTGGGGTCCGGATCCGGCGAACCGCGAGAACATCATCCGCACCTCGCGCACCGAGGACTACGCGCTGAAGATCAGCGAGTTCCCGCACCTGATCGTGAATCAGGCGCGCGTGCTGGACTACTTCGCGGAAGCCGCAGCGAACGGACCCGGCCGCATCGTTCCCGACTACGGGGTGGAGTTCGCCGGTCTCACGGTGCACGACTCCGGCGAGCATCCGGTGGAGGCGCGGCTGCGATACGCCACGGGGGAGCGCGCCGGCGAGGAGCGCATGATCCGGGCCAAGTACGTCGCCGGCTGCGACGGGGCGCGAAGCGGCGTCCGCCACGCGATCGGACGTCAGCACGTCGGAGCGTTCTCCGCTCACGCGTGGGGCGTGATGGACGTGGTGGTCAACACCGACTTCCCGGACTGGCGCACCAAATGCGCGATCAACTCGGCGGCGGGGAACATCCTGCACATCCCCCGCGAGGGCGGCTACCTGTCTCGCATGTACATCGATCTCGGTGAAGTGGCCGAGAACGACAACCATCAGGTGCGGCAGACACCCATCGAAGAGATCATCCGCAAGGCCAACGCGATCCTGCATCCTTACTCGCTGGATGTGAAGCAGGTCGCCTGGCACAGCGTGTACGAGGTCGGGCACCGTGTGACCGATGGCTTCGACGACGTGATCGACGGCTCCGGCCGCACTCCTCGCGTGTTCCTGACCGGCGACGCATGTCACACGCACAGCGCGAAGGCGGGTCAGGGCATGAACGTCTCGATGCAGGACGGGTTCAACCTCGGCTGGAAGCTGGGATCCGTGCTCACCGGGCGGAGCCCCGAGTCGCTGCTCGCGACCTATTCCGCCGAGCGCATGCCCGTCGCTCAGCAGCTCATCGACTTCGACCGCGAATGGTCCGCGCTCATGGCGCGGAAGCCGGAGGAGATCTCCGACCCGCAGGATCTCGCGACCTACTATCTCGCGACGGCCGAGTTCCCCTCTGGATTCATGACGCAGTACGAGCGATCCGCGATCGTCGGCACGGATGAGCATCAGGGGCTCGCCGCAGGCTTCCCCCTCGGCAAGCGCTTCAAGTCCGTCGAGGTGACGCGAGTGTGCGATGGCAACGCCGTGCATCTCGGTCACCACGCGAAGGCCGACGGACGCTGGCGGATCTACGCCTTCGCCGACACCGAGGCTGAGGCGCTGCGTTCCTGGGCCGAGGCCGCCGAACCGATCCTGGCCCGGTTCACTCCGGCGGGTGCCGACCCCGACGCGGTGTTCGACGTCAAGGCCGTCTACCAGCAGCGCCACGACGAGTTCGAGGTGACTTCTGCCCCGCCGCTGTTCCTGCCGAAGAGCGGCCCCCTCGGGCTCACCGACTGGGAGAAGGTCTACGCGGCGGGCCCGACGGTGTGGACGAGCGCAGATATCTTCGCCGAGCGCGAGCTCTCACGGGACGGTGTGGTGGTCATCGTTCGGCCGGACCAGTATGTGGCGGCGGTGCTTCCGCTGACCGCGCCGACGGAGCTCGAGGGCTTCCTCGCGGGAGCGCTGCTGCCCGCGCGGTGATGGCATGACACGTGTCATGTCGAGGAGATGACACCGGCCTCCGGTGCGGTGAGCGGCTTCCGGCGACGCTGGATACATGAAGACATCTCTCATGAACGGATCCGCGGCGCCCAGCGCCGATGGGCCGCAATCCGAGACCCGGAACACCGCCCCCGTCGTCATCGAACTGACGGGCGTTCGCCGTCACTTCGGCACCGGAGAGCGCCGGGCGCAGGCGGTCGACGGGGTCGACTTGCGCATCCGGCGCGGCGAGGTCGTCGCGCTGCTCGGACCCAACGGAGCAGGCAAGACCACCACACTCGACATGCTGTTGGGGTTGACCGATCCGAGCGCGGGAACGGTCAGAGTGCTCGGCGGCCGGCCGAGCACAGCCACCGCGAGCGGTTCGATCGGTGCCGTGCTGCAGACCGGCGGTCTGCTTTCGGACCTGACGGTGCACGAGACCGTGCAGGTGATCGCCTCCCTCTACGGCGCCGCCGCGCTCGCCCGCGTTCGGGAGGTGATGGCACGCGCCGATCTCGCGCATCTCGCCCGGCGGCGGGTCTCGAAGTGTTCAGGGGGTGAACAGCAGCGCGTGAAGTTCGCGCTCGCCATGGTGTCGGATCCCGACATCCTCGTGCTCGATGAGCCGACCGCCGGGATGGACGTCACCGCGCGCCGCAACTTCTGGGACGTCATGAGAGCCGACGCCGACGCCGGTCGCACCATCGTGTTCGCGACCCACTACCTCGAAGAGGCCGAGCACTTCGCGCACCGGACCGTGGTGATGCACCGGGGCACCGTCGTCGCCGATGCGCCGACGGCCCGGCTGCGTGCCAGTCTGGGCGAGCGGACCGTTTCGGCCACGATCCCACGCGGTGGGGCGGCGGAGCTCGCCGCCTCGCTGAGCGACACCCCTGGCGTGATCGACGTCCGGGTGGACGCAGACCGCATCACGCTCCGCGCATCCGATTCGGATGCCGTCGCCCGAACCCTCCTGGACGCCGGGGCGACTGATCTGGAGATCGCGGCACCGACTCTCGAAACCGCCTTCACCGCTCTCACGGAGGACTGACCATGCTGATCTCGACGACGATGCTGCGCATCGAGGGCGTCCGCCAGTTGCGCAACCCCTACACCCTCGCATTCACGCTCGCCATGCCGGTGGCAATGTATCTGCTGTTCGGCGCGAGCGCGGGCTACGGCAGTCAGTCCGTGGGCAACGGCAATGTCTCGTTCTACGTCATGACCTCGATGGCCGCCTACGGCACGGCCGTGGCGATGAGCTCGCTCACCTCCCTCGCTGCGACCGAAGCGAAACAGGGGTGGGGACGTCAGCTGGCGATGACACCGCTCTCCGCCGCCGGGTATGCGGTGACCAAGCTCGCGACAGCGGTGGCTGCCGCGTCGCTGGCTCTGGTCGCGGTGTTCACAGCCGGGCTGCTGACCGGTGCCCATGTGGACGGCGTCGGGCGCTGGGTGGCGACTGCGGGGATCATCCTGGGGCTCGGTCTCATCTACGGCCTGTTCGGTCTCGGAGTCGGCCTGTTCTTCACCTCGGACTCGGCGGCCGCTCTCGCATCCATCTCGATGACGTTCTTCGCCTTCTTCGGCAATGTGTTCATGCCATTGAGTGGCGTGATGCTCGACATCGCGCGCTTCACCCCGCTGTATGGGTTTGTGGCGCTGAGTCGGTGGCCGCTGACGGAAGGGCGACTCACCACCGGGCAGACGGATGAGCTGTGGCTGCTGCTGGTGAACGTCACCGTCTGGGTCGCAGTGTTCGCACTGCTGGTGGCGGTGGGCGTGAAGCGGTCGAGGGCGCGGCAGTAGCCGCCGTCGAGCAAGTAGGTTGAAAGGATGAGTCAACAGGCGCGGGACCGGCCCTCCGCCTCTCAGGATCCGTGGGCACGGTTCGGATGGCTGATGGCGGTCATCTGGCTGGTGTTCCTCGTGTATCCGGTCCTGGCGCTGCTGCGCTCGGATGCCGACGTGGCGTGGATCGTCATCGGCTGGGTGGCGCTGGTGACGTTCGTCGCCCTGTACATCACCGGCTTCGTCCGCGGGATGCGACAGGGCGGCGTCCTCGGCGGGCCGACGCCGTCGCAGTGGATCACGTTCGCGGCGCTCATCGCGTGTGCCCTGATCTCGGTGCCGGCCGAGGGTGGCTCCGCGATGAGTTTCCTGCCGTTCATCATGACGTTCGCGTCGTACGGCCTCACAAGAGCCTGGCACTGGATCACGAGCGGCATCGCCATCGCCGCCACCGCCTTCTGCGTCTTCGTGCTGCCCGGCGGGGGGCAGTATCTGTCGGTGCTCGCGATCGTCACGCTGCTCGGCGTCGTGAACACCGTCTCGACCGGCCTCATCATCCGCTCGGCCGAGGCGGAGCGACTCGGGCTGGAGCTCGCGACGAGCGAGGGGCGCGAGGCCGTCGCCCGTGACGTGCACGACCTCGTCGGACACTCGCTGACCGTCGTCGGACTGAAGGCGCAGCTCGCGCGCCGGCTCATCGACGCCGACCCGAAGCGCGCGAAGGCGGAACTCGCCGACATCGAGACGCTGACCGCCGAGGCGATCGCCGGGATCCGCACCTCGGTGGCCGGGGCACGCAGCGCCACCCTGCTCGAACAGCTCGCCTCCAGTCGGGCTGCACTGGAGGCGGCCGAGATCGGCATGCGCGTCGAGGGCGCAGCGAACGCGCTGTCGCCGGTGCAATCGCTGACGGCGAGCTGGATCCTGCGCGAGGCGACGACCAATGCGCTCCGGCATTCGCAGGCGCGATCGGTCCGGGTGGTCATCGCTCCGGGTTCGCTCATCGTGGAGGACGACGGCATCGGGGCGGACGACCGCACCGGGAACGGCATCCGCGGGATGCGGGAGCGCGCGGCCGCGGCCGGCGCGGCACTCACGCTCTCCTCGGTCGCCGATCGGGGCACGCGAGTGGAGGTGTCGTGGTGACGTCGACGGAGGGCGATGCCGGCATCCGGCTGCTGATCGCCGATGACCAGGCCCTGGTGCGTGGCGCGTTGGGCGCCCTGCTGGACCTCGAGGAGGATCTCGAGGTGCAGGGGATGGCCTCGGACGGCGTCGAAGCGGTGCGTCTGGTCGGTGAGTTGCGGCCGGATGTCGTGCTGATGGACATCCAGATGCCTGGAATGGACGGTGTGGAGGCGACGCGCAGGATCCGGGCGACCAGCCCGAGCACGCGCGTCCTCATCGTGACGACGTTCTCCCGGCCGGGGTACTTGCGTTCCGCGTTGGATGCCGGTGGGAGCGGGTTCATCGTGAAGGACACGCCGGCTGAAACGCTCGCCGAGGCGGTGCGCCGCGTGCACGCCGGGCTTCGCGTGGTGGATCCCGTGCTCGCGGAGGAGAGTCTGTTCGACGGCGCGAATCCGCTCAGTGACCGCGAACAGCAGATTCTGCGCCTGGCAGCGGACGGGCGCTCTGCTGCCGCGATCGCCTCAGCGGTGTTCCTCTCGGCCGGAACGGTTCGCAACCACCTGTCGGCGGGGATCGGCAAGACCGGAGCGGCGAACCGCGCTCAGGCCGTGCGGATCGCATCCGACAAGGGCTGGATCTGAGGGTACTCCGCCGTTGATCCCGGCCCTGGCGCATTTCGCGTGCTCGCCGTAGCTTTGGTCCCGTGCGGAGCGCAGCGCTGCCGCCGAGACAGGTGAAACCTTGGACTGAAAGATCGAACTCATCTTCGTGCCGGTGAGCGACGTGGATCGCTCGAAGGAGTTCTACGAGAGGGTCGGCTTCAACGCCCACCACGACCAGACACCCGTCGACGGGCTGCGATTCGTGTAGATGACGCCGCCGGGCTCCGCCTGTTCCATCGCATTCGGCACGGGTCTCGGCGGCGATCTCGAGCCCGGGATGCAGAACACGATCCAGGTCGTGGTTCCGGATGCCGACGAGGCGCTCGCGCGGCTGCGCGGGCCGGGCGTCGAGGCCGAAGGAGTGGACGAGCAAGCCTGGGGACGCTTCGTCACCTTCGACGATCCCGACGGCAACACCTGGACGCTGCAGCAGCTGCCCGACGACAGCGCCGAAGGCTGACTTCCGCGGGGATATGGTGGCTCGCGCTGAGCGTGGTGCTGCGCGGCGGCGCCCCGTGAGACCTCATTTCGAGCGTGAGACACCATGCCACGCGTGGTTCCTCACGCCGGATGTGTGGATTAGTGCGGAAAGTGGTGTCTCGAGCGGGAAGTTGCGTTTCGAGAGAGAGGTGGTGTCTCGCGTCGGACGTGATGCCTTGAGGCGGGCAACCTCGCGAGACCTCATTTCGAGCGTGAGACACCACGCCAGGCGTGGTTTCTCACGTCGGATGTGTGGATTCGCGCGGGACGTGGTGTCTCGAGCGGGAGATGATGTCTCGCGCTCCCCGCGTCCCGAAATGCTCTCTCGTCACGGACAGCGAAGAGCAGGATGGTCAGGAATTCACTCGAATGATCTCCTGCTGGTACGGCGCGATGACGTCGCCGGAGATGCGCAGATCCAGCAGCAGGAACCGACGGGTGGCGGCATCCTCACGCGTCCAGCTCTGGAGTCGGTCAAGGTCCGCCAGCGTCCGTACCACGACCCCCTCGGCACCGACGGCGGCGCCGAATGCCGCGAAATCCACCTCGGGAATACGCATCGGTCCCTCGGCGAGGCCCTTGAGCCCATACAGGTTCACCTCGGCGCCATAGGCGGCATCGTTCCAGATCACGGCCATGCCTCGCCCTCCCGCGGCGCGGACCGCGGATTCGAGATCGGCGATCGCCATCAGGCCGCCGCCGTCACCCGAGGTCAACACGATCGTCGAGTCGCGCCGGGCGAGCGCCGCGCCCACGACGCTCGGCCAGCCCTGTCCGATGGACTGGAACGCGGTGCCGACCATCATCATCCGGTCGGGTGCCGCCACCGGCCAGTACATGTTGGCCCAGCCGATGAAGTGTCCGCCATCCGAGACGACGACCCGGTCTTCGGGCAGCAGCTCCGCGATGCGGCGGGCAGCTGAGCGGGGGTCGAGTCGGCCGTCGGGCGCGAGATCGTCGCCCGGATCGTAGGAGCGCGCGGCAGACACGTCGACGCGGTCGCGCCACGCAGGCAGGTCCCGGGTGTGCGTGGATGCCGCCAGAGACACTTCCGGGAGCGGGCTGTCGTCGCCGTCGCGGAGCCGCGCGACGAGCGCCTCGGCGGCGAGGCGCGCATCCGCGCGGACGAAGCCGCCCACGTGGGGATGCGTGGCCGTGGGCGCGGTGTCGACCTGGAACACGCGGGTTCCCGGCGCGAACAATTCACCGAAACGCATCGTGAACTGATTCAGCGAGGCGCCGAAGACCACGGCGACGTCGGCCTCGCGCACGAGCGACATCGCGCCGTCCGCGCCGAAACCTCCGGTGACGCCGAGGTCGTGGTCCGGATCGGGGAAGACGCCTCGACCCAGAGCGGACGATGCCGTGAGGGCGCCGGTTGCGTCGGCGAGCGCTCCGAGCGCCTCGGAAGCGCCGGCCAGCCATGCCCCGCGGCCGGCCAGGAGGAACGGACGCTCGGCGTCGCGCAGAGCCGCGGCGATCTCGTCGAGCATCCCTTCGGCGAACTCGCCCCTCGGCGCAAGCGGTTCGGGGATCCGTGGTGCCGGAGCCGCGGGAAGCACGCCGGCGTCGAGGGCCGCGACGTCGTAGGGGATGGCCAGCACGACGGGCACCCGGTAGGTGAGGGCGTGCTCGACGGCGATCACGGTGGTGGCGGCGGCATCCGCGCGTCCCACGGTATAGGTGCGGGCGCCCACAGCCGACGCGAGCGCGATCTGATCGACGTCCCAGGGGCGCGGACCCGACGTGGGCTCGTCACCGACGACGAGGACCAGCGGGACATGCGCCTGCACCGCCTCGGCGAGCGACGTGACGGTGTTCGTGAAGCCGGCGCCATAGGTCGACGTCGCGGCCGCGATCCGGCCGGAGGCGCGGCAATGCGCGTCGGCGGCGACGACGGCGCCTGCCTCGTGGCGGACCGCGGTGAAGACGGCATCCGTCTGCTTCTCGAGCGCGTCGAGGAAGTAGGCGTTGCCGTTGCCCATCACTCCGAAGACGGCGTCGATGTGCTGAGCGAGGGTGAGGGCGACGTGAGCGGAGACGGAGGGCATGGAGAAGCCTTTCGAGACGGACGGAGAACGATGGGATCCGTATGTGTCTCGCCCCCGCATCATCGCTGGGCGCTTCGTGCCCCTTTTTCGGGCACCGGCGTCGCTGCGCCGGACACTCCCAGTCTAGCCGCGGCGTCGCTCAGCCGCGGAGCAGCGCGCGAAGCGTCAGGATGGTGTCGGCGTCGGCCGCGCTCTTGTCGGCCCGATACTGCTTCACGCGGGCGAAGCGCAGCGCGATACCGCCGGGGTAGCGCGGCGAACGCTGGACCCCGTCGATCGCGATCTCGACGACGATCTCGGGGCGGAGGAAGACGGCGGGACCGCTGCGGTGTGTCTCGAGCGCAGGGAAGGTCTCGGTCTGCCAGCGGAGCAGTTCATCGGTCAGCCCTTTGAACGTCTTTCCGACCATGACGAACCCGCCCGGTTCTCCGAACTCGCCTTCCGGATCGAGAGCACCCAGGTGGATGTTCGACAGCCACCCGCGACGACGGCCCGAGCCCCACTCGGCGGCGAGTACGACGAGGTCGTAGGTGTGCACGGGTTTGACCTTGACCCACGACTTGCCTCGGCGACCGGCGGTGTACGGCGAGCCGGTGGCCTTGATGACAACGCCCTCGTGCCCGGCGGCCAGAGCCTCGCGGGAGAGCTGCTCGGCTGCCTCGGCGTCGTCAGTGACGATGCCCGGCATCCGCCAGTCTCGTGCGACGCGGTCGAGTTCTGCGAGGCGCACCGACAGCGGCTCGTCGATGAGGTCGCGCCCGTCGACGTGCAGGACGTCGAAGAACCAGGGGCGGAGCACCAGTTCGCGAGCGACATCCGCACCGAAGCGCGACATCGTCTCCTGGAAGGGGCGGGGCCCGCCGTCCTCATCGAGTGACAGCGTCTCGCCGTCGAGGATGAGATCGTGGGCGGGAAGGGTCCGCACGATCTCGACGATCTCGGGGACGCGGTGTGTGACATCGGCGAGACTGCGGGTGTAGACGCCGACCTCATCGCCCCGGCGGTGCACCTGGATGCGGGCTCCGTCGAGCTTGTACTCCACCGAGGCCTCGCCGGTGATCTCCAGCGCTGCCGTCGGGGTCGCGGCGGTGGCGGCGAGCATGGGAAGCACCGGTCTGCCCACCACCAGACCGACGGCGTTGAGATCTTCTTCCGTTCCGGTCAGCGCGAGCAGCGCTGTCTCGCCGAGGTCGCCGGACAGCATCGCCGCCCGCCGGACGGATGCCGGTGCACGCCCGGACGCACGGGCGATCGCGTCGACGAGGACCCCGGCCAGAGCCCCGGTGCGCAGCTCGCCGAGCATGGCACGAGCGAGGAAGTCCCATTCCGGTGCGGTGGCGCGCGATGCGAGGTCGCCGAGCCGGGCGCTTCTGGCGGCATTCGAGCCAGTGCCCGATGACGCCGCGAGTGCGGTGAGAGCGGCATCCACGTCGGAGATCGTCAGCGTCGCCGCGACCGCGTGCGAGACGTCGAGGGCGGCGATGCCGCGCCAGCCGACTCCGAGTCGCCCTTGGCGCGGGCTCGCGAGCAGAAGTCCGGTCAGCGGAAGGATGTCGTCAGTCTCGGCCCGCTCGAGCAGCCGGGCGAGCGCGTCGATCTTCGCCAGCCGCGACGACGTGGCCGTGACCTCGTCGGCCGTGGCGACCAGCTCGGAGAGCATCATCCCGAAAGTCTCGCATCGGCCACCGACATCGGCGAAGGGGTTGCGCCGAGGTCCCGGGTCCGGCAAGCGATGGAAGAAGGAAGATGCCGGTTGTCGGGCGTCAGGACCGACGTTCGCCTTCTTCCGTGGCGTGCAGTACCGGCCGTGGCGTGTAGAAGCGGATGCCGGGATCGACACGGCCTGTCGGCCCGACTCGCCGCGCCGGAGGCGCACACGAGTCAGGAAAAGCCGGCACCACCGAGCGGTGCAGCCGCGGAAAACCGGGCATCGGACCGGGCTCGGACGGCATCCTTCCTGAATCATCGGCGCGAGGTCTGAGCGCCGGACAGAGTCGGCCCATTCAATGCCCGCGGAACTCCGGCTTGCGCTTCTCCTGGAACGCGGCGAACCCCTCGCGGTAGTCGTCGGTGTCGCAGAGCGCGGCCTGGGCGGCGTTCTCGATGTCGATCGATTCCCAGAGCGCGAGACGCTCATCGCGGATGCGGGCGATGAGGCGTTTGCTCGCCAGGAACGCCGCCGTGGCACCTCGCGCGACGGTCGCGGCGGCGGTCTCGGTCGCCGCGACCACCTCGTCGTCGGGGAACACGCGGGAGAACAGCCCCGAAGCGACCGCCTCGCTGCCGCTCATCAGACGGCCCGTGTAGATGAGGTCGAGCGCCTTGTGGGCTCCCAGCCGCTCGAGGAACAGGGCATGTCCGCCCGAGTCCAGCGTCGCGCCGAGCGCGGCGAACGGCGACCCGATCTTCGCGCCCTCACCGACGTACACGACGTCCGTCGCGATCAGCAGACCGAGTCCGACGCCGAGGCAGGGGCCGTGGGCGATCGCGAACGTGGGCGCGGGAAAACGAGACATGCGCTGCAGCAGGGGAGTGACGAGACCGCCGAGATAGCCGATCACGTCGTCATCCCGGGGATCGACGCCTGAGATGTCGCGCCCCGCGCAGAACGCACGGCCCTCGCCGCGCAGCACGAGCGCACGCACTCCTTCCGCCTCGGCATCGTCATACGCTCGGACGAGGTCTGTCAGCGCGGTCTCGTCGAGCGCGTTGAGTTTCGCCGGAGCGTTCAACACGACGGTGGCGACCCCGTCGGCGACGGTGAGATCGATCATGCAGGCTCCATTCGTGCGAGAAGGTCGCAGGGTCACACGTCGTAGTCGACGACGACGCGGTCGCTGGTGGGGTGCGACTGGCAGGTCAGCACGAAACCCCGCTCGAGCTCATCAGGCTCGAGGGCGTAGTTCTCGGTCATCGTGACGCTTCCCTCCACCACTCGCGCTCGGCAGGTGCCGCACACGCCGCCGGCACACGCGAACGGTGCGTCCGGCCGCACGCGAAGTGCGGCGTTCAGCACCGACTCGTGCGCGTCGACCGGGCTCTCGACCGTCGACGAGACCCCGTCGAGGGTCACCTCGATCTGCACGGTCCGGTCTCCGCTGCGCACCCGCACCGGACGGGCGGCCCGCGCCGGCTCGTCGCCGGTGGTGAAGAGCTCGAAGCGGACGTGGGATCGGTCGACGCCCACATCGCTGAGCACTTGGCGGCACATGTCGACGAGAGCGAGCGGACCGCAGAGGAACCATTCGTCGACGCTCGACGGCGGGATCAGTGCGCCGAGGATCGTCCGCAGCTTCTCCTCATCGATCCGCCCCGACAGCACGGGAGCGGTCCGCTGCTCGCGTGAGAGCACGTGGTGCAGGGTGAGGCGGGAGGGGAACCGGTCCTTGAGGTCGGCGAGGTCCTCGAGGAACATCACGTCGAGCGTCGAACGGTTCGTGTACAGCAGCGTGAAGCGCGACGTGTTCGATCGGGACAGCACGGTGTGTGCGAGTGCCATCAGCGGCGTGATGCCGGAACCGGCCGCGATGCCGACGATGTGCCGATCATCGAGGCCGTCCAGCCCCGACGTGAAGGTGCCCTGGGGGCTCATCACGTCGATCCGATATCCCGGATGCAATCCGGTCTGCGCCCAGGTCGAGAACAGTCCGCCCTCGTCGCGCTTCACCGCGACGCTGAGCCGCGTGTCGCCTTCGTCGGAGCGATGCTCCGGCGGGCGGCAGAGCGAGTACGAGCGGCGCACCTCGGTGCCCTCGAGTGTGGTCCGCAACGCCACGTACTGCCCCGGCAGATAGTCGTATTCCTCGGCCAGCGCCGCGGGGACGGTGAAGGTGACCTCGACAGCGTCATCGGTCAGCGGTCGCACGCTCTCCACCGTCAGGGTGTGAAAGCGGGCGCGCTTCTTCGTCGGCACGACGAAGGGCCGACGCGGGGCGGGCGCGGTTGCCGGGGGAGCGGCGAAAAGCGACATGTCAGTGCACCTTGAAGTGGTCGAACGGCTCGAGGCATGCACGACACTCGAAGAGGGACTTGCAGGACGTCGAACCGAATCGGGAGACCTCTCGCGTGTCGAGCGAGCCGCAGCGGGGGCAGCGGACGCTGATCGCGAGCCGGATGGGGCCGGACGGCACCGCGGCCCGGCCGGATGGCGGTGCGATGCCGTACTCGGTGAGCTTGCGCTTGCCGGCATCCGTCATCCAGTCCGTCGTCCATGCCGGAGACAGCACCAGTCGCACCTCGACGTGGTCGAAGCCTGCCGAGGTCAGCGCGAGGACCACGTCGTCGCGGATCGCGTCCATCGCCGGGCAGCCGCTGTAGGTGGGGGTGATGTCGACGTGCACCGCATCGCCGGTGAACTCGACGCGGCGCAGCACTCCCAGATCCTCGATCGTGAGAACCGGCACCTCGGGATCGGCGACCGCCGCCGCGATCGTCCAGGCGCGCTCCTGCTCGCGGGTCACCATGTCGCTCCCGGATGCCGCCGGGCGAGCACCTGCATCTCGGCGAGGATATGGCCGAGCGCGGACGCGTGCGAGCCGTGCCGGCCGCCGGCCGACGAGGCGGCCACCGACGGGATGGCGAGTTCCGCCTCGGTAAACACCGTCTCGACGACGGCGTCGAAGCCGGCTCGGAGTGCCGACGGCCGCACGGCCGCGTCGCCGAGACGCTCGATCAGGTCGTCGTCACGGAACAGTTCGTCGACGTACGGCCAGACATCGCCGACGGCACGCGTGATTCGGCGGCGCGATTCGTCGGTGCCGCCCGCGAGTCGCAGCATCCACTGCACGCTGTGATCACGGTGGTAGTCGACCTCTTTGATGGCCTTCTCGGCGATCGCGGCGATCGTCGCGTCACTGCTGGAGCGAAGGGCCGAGTAGAGCTCGAACATGTAGGTCGCCACGACGAACTGACGGGCGATGGTCTGCGCGAAGTCGCCGTTCGGCTGCTGCACGATCCACGCGCAGCGGAACTCCGGCTCGTCGCGGAAGTAGGCCAGGTCGTCCTCGCTGCGCCCGTCGAACGACCCGGCGAAGTGCAGCAGCGAGCGGGCGTGTCCGAGCAGATCCAGGGCGATGTTGCCGAGCGCGACATCCTCTTCGAGCTCCGGCGCCCGAGAGATCCAGGCACCGAGCTGCTGAGACAGGATGAGCGCGTCGTCGCCCAGCCGCAACGCATACTCGGCGATGTCGGGGGACGTCGCTCGCGTGCCGGCTCCCGCCAGCTCCTGCGCGAGGCGGAGCTCCTCGACCATCACGTCGCCGTGCGGCGAATCGATCTGCTCGCTCACAGGTGGGGCACCCCCTCGGAGGCGGTGTAGTAGACGGCATGCCGGTAGTTCTTGCCCGCGGGGCTCTCGAAGTAGGCGCCCTTCGCGTCGGGGTCACTGGTCGTGATCGCCTCGGCGGGTGCCACCCAGATCGACACGCCCTCGCCCCGGCGGGTGTACAGGTCGCGGGCGTTGCGGATGGCCATGTCGGCGTCCGGCGCGTGCAGCGAGCCGACGTGCACGTGGCTGAGACCGCGATTGGCACGGACGAAGACCTCCCAGAGGGGCCACGGCTCGGATTCGTCTGTGCCGGGGGTCGCCATCATGCCACCGCCGGGGCCGTGGCGGCCTTCTTGCGCGCATACTCGGCAGCGGCCTCGCGCACCCACGCGCCTTCCTCCTGCGCGGTGCGACGACGCTCCAGGCGCTCGGCGTTGCACGGCCCGTTTCCGCGGAGCACCTCGAAGAACTCGTCCCAGTCGATCTCGCCCATCTCGTACCGGCCGGTCTCCTCGTCGAAACGCAGTTCGGGGTCGGGGAGGGTCACGCCGAGGATCTCGGCCTGCGGCACGAGCATGCTCACGAAGCGCTGGCGGAGGTCGTCGTTGGAGAACCGCTTGATCTTCCATGCCATCGACTGCGCCGAGTTCGGCGACTGATCATCCGGCGGGCCGAACATCGCAAGGCTCGGCCAGTACCAGCGGTTCACGGCATCCTGCGCCATCGCGCGCTGCTCATCGGTGCCCTGCATGAGGGTGAGCAGGATCTCGAACCCCTGACGCTGATGGAAGGACTCCTCTTTGCAGACGCGCACCATCGCTCGGCCGTACGGCCCGTACGAGGCCCGGCACAGCGGCACCTGGTTGCAGATGGCAGCGCCGTCGACGAGCCAGCCGATGGCGCCCATGTCGGCCCAGGTGGGCGTCGGATAGTTGAAGATCGACGAGTACTTCGCCTTGCCGGAGATGAGTTGATCCATCATCTCGTCGCGCGTGATCCCGAGGGTCTGCGCCGCGGAATAGAGGTAGAGCCCGTGTCCCGCCTCATCCTGCACTTTGGCGAGGAGGATGGCCTTGCGTTTCAGGCTCGGCGCCCGGGTGATCCAGTTGCCCTCGGGCTGCATGCCGATGATCTCGGAGTGCGCGTGCTGCGAGATCTGCCGGATGAGCGTCTTGCGATACGCGTCCGGCATCCAGTCGCGGGGTTCGATGCGTTGCTCGTGCGCGATGAGGTCATCGAAGAGGCGCTGTTGCTCGGATGTGTCTTCCGCGACGAGAGAGAGGTCTGCGGGGCTGGTCATCGTCGACTCCTGTGCGCTCGGGGCTCTTTACTGACCGATCGTTAAGTTATTCTCGCATGGAGGAATGCGGACACGCAAGGATGCTCCGAGCAAAGGGCGCCCGCTACGCTGTGCCGGTCAGGCCCCGCAGCCGGCGGAACGCCGTGAAAGGAACCTCCGTGGACGTCGATCCCTCCTATGACGCGCGCCAGGCGGCCTTCGATGCCGCGAGTTCTGCGCAACGCCGCGCCATGACGGCATTCGAGGAGCACCTCGCCGACGCGATCGTGAACATGGTGCTTGCGATCGAACAGCTCGATAGCAAGCTCGACACTGTGCTCTCCGCGCAGCGCCCGGCCGAGCCCAGCTGATGTGAGGGGGCGCTGCTTGCCGCTCAGCACCGCTGAGAGTCCCGCGGCTGGGAGCCACCGGGGGTCAGTGCGAGCGGGAGATGAGCTCGAGGAGGGCCCGCCCGTATGCCTCCGCGGGATCGGGGTGCTCGAACTGCACAGGCTCTCCGGCGATCTCGATCTCGACGCGGAAGGTGTCCTCCAGACGTACGAGCCGCCGGAACGTGCCGCGCAGCAACTCGCGGAGCTGGTCCTCGCGGGGCAGCCATACGGCATCCTCGAGCGTCACCGCGTCGAGCGCCCATTCGGTGGTCCCGTTGAAGGCGAGGTCGGTACCGCTCGGGGTGCGCCGTGCCTCGATCGTCATCTCGCTGACGGTGAAGATCTCGGCTTCGGCTTCGAGTTCGACGTCGTCTGGAAGGTCGAGCTGGAACCGGTCGCCGCTGTCGGGATGCCAGACGAGGCCGGCTTCGCGCAGCGCGATGGCGAGTTCACGGGTGATCACGTCTCCACGCTAACCCGCGGTGCCCGGTCGGGCGTCATTCCTCGGCAGGTGCCACCCGCGGCGGCCAGGCGGTGGCACCCAGCTCCCGCGAGATGTTGCGGGCCGTCTCGCGCAGTGCGTCGAGCACGGCGTCACTCGCCGGAAGCTGCGTCGACGGCAGGACCACGGCGACCGCGGCGACGATGTCGTTCGCGGCGTCGGCGATCGGTGCCGCCACCCACGACTCGCCCAGCACCGCCTCATCGTTCTCGCTCGCGCTGCCGCGATCGGCGATGGCCGGGAGGTCCAGGGTGAGGCGCGCGACATCGGTGATCGTGTCGCCGGTGAGGCTCTGCAGCGGCTGCTCGAAGACGCTCCGCTGGAAGCCCAGGTCATACGCGAGCAGCACCTTGCCCATGGCGGAGGCGTGCGCCGGGATCGCCACACCGGTCTCCAGCATCTGCTGGCTGTCGTCGGGTCGCAGGTTGTGGTGGATGACGAGCACGTCGGTGAAGTGGGGAGCTCCGAGCCGGACGGAGAGGCGCGTGCGCCTGGCGAGCTCCTGCGTCCAGCGCATCGCGCGCGCCCGCACGTCCAGGGTGTCGAGGTACACGTTGCTGAGCCGCAGGAGCGTCGGACCGAGCATGTAACGCTGGCCCCCTCGCTCCTTGGCGACCAGCCCGTGCGCGCGCAGCGACTTCACGATGCCGTGCACCGTCGAGGGGGGAAGGCTCAGAGCCGACGCGAGATCGCTGATGCCGAGGTGCCGGGCCCCCTGCAGCAGTTCGAGCACCTTCGCGGCGCGATCGATGGCCTGGATCACGGCCTGCCCTCCTTCTCCGGCTCGCCTTCGAGTCGGGTGTTCTCGTCGCGCCGAGATGCTCTTGACATCCCGGCACAGCCCGAGCATATTCGACATTAACGAAAAGTATTCCGATTCCTCGGATTTGAGATCAAAGGAGATCGCACGATGAAGAAGCTCATCAACGCACCGGAAGACGTGCTCGTCGAGTCGCTGCGAGGAGTGAGCCTCGCTCATCCCGAACTCGCGGTCGACCTCGAGAACCACGTCATCACGCGTGCGACTCCCAAAGATCAGGGCAAGGTCGCCGTGCTCTCCGGAGGCGGCTCAGGGCATGAGCCCCTGCACGGCGGTTTCGTCGGGCTCGGGATGCTGGATGCCGCCGTCGCCGGCGAGGTGTTCACCTCTCCGACCCCCGACAAGGTGCAGGTGGCGACGAAGGCCGTCGATCGCGGTGCCGGCGTGCTCCACATCGTGAAGAACTACACCGGTGACGTGCTGAACTTCGAGATGGCCGCCGAGCTCGCCTCGATGGAGGGCATCGAGGTCGGCACCGTCGTCGTCGACGACGATGTCGCCGTGCAGGATTCGCTCTACACCGCCGGGCGCCGGGGCGTCGGCCTCACGGTGCTGCTCGAGAAGCTCGTGGGAGCGGCCGCCGAGGAGGGGCGCGACCTCGCGTCGGTCGTCGAGCTCGCGAAGCGCATCAACGGTCAGGGCCGTTCCATGGGGATGGCACTCACGAGCTGCACGGTGCCGGCCGCGGGCAAGCCCACCTTCGACCTGCCGGACGATCAGATGGAGATCGGCATCGGCATCCACGGTGAGCCAGGGCGCCACCGGGAACCCCTCGCGCCGGCATCCGAGATCGCACGACAGCTCGTCGAGCCGATCCTCGCCGACCTCGACGCGGCAGGCCCTGCCATCGTGATGCTGAACGGCATGGGCGCCACCCCGCTCATCGAGCTCTACCTCATGTACGCGGAGGTCGCCGCGCTCCTCGAAAAGGGCGGAGTGCAGATCGCCCGCAACCTCGTGGGCAACTACATCACCTCCCTCGACATGGCCGGATGCTCCGTGACGGTCCTCAAGGCCGACGACGAGCTGCTGCGCCTCTGGGACGCACCGGTCAACACGCCGGGGCTGCGCTGGGGCGCGTGACCCGCGCCGACGACGACGAACAGCGAAGGATCACCATGACAGACACCATCGACACCGGCACCCTCACCGCGTGGATCACCCGCTTCCGTGACGCGGTGACGGAGAAGCGCGAATGGCTCACCGAACTGGACTCCGCCATCGGCGATGCCGACCACGGAGCCAACATGGCGCGCGGGATGGCGGCGGTGGCGGACAAGCTCGGAGGTGTCGCACCCGGCACCGTCGATGAGCTGCTCAAGGGGGTCGGCATGACGCTGGTGAGTTCGGTCGGCGGGGCGAGCGGGCCCCTGTACGGGACGTTCTTCCTGCGCATGGGGATGACGGCGGGCACCGTCACAGAGCTCGACGCCACCGCGCTCGCCGCAGCGCTGCGGGCAGGACTCGACGGGATCGTGGCTCGTGGAAAGGCGGAGGCGGGCGACAAGACGATGTTCGATGCGATGGCGCCCGCCGTCGACGCGCTCGATGCCGCGATCGCGGGCGGGGCGAGCATGGCCGATGCGGCGCGCACCGCCGCCGAAGCCGCATCCGCCGGGCGCGACGCCACCCTCCCGCTCGTCGCCCGCAAGGGCAGGGCCAGCTACCTCGGCGAGCGCAGCACCGGCCACCTCGATCCGGGAGCGGCATCCACGGCGATCCTGTTCGAGACCCTCGCCACGACGATCGCCGAACGCACCTGATGATCGGCATCGTCGCCGTCTCCCACAGCGCTCGTCTCGGGGAGGCGGCCCTCGAGCTTGCCCTGCAGATGGTGCCGAGCGGGGGTGCCCGCGTGCTCGTCGCCGCCGGCGCCGGAACCGATGCCGACGGCGGAGCCGTGCTCGGCACCGATGCCGTCGCCGTCGCCTCGGCGATCGACGAGCTGGCGACCGACTGCGACGGCGTCGTGGTGCTCATGGATCTCGGCTCGGCCGTGCTCAGCGCCGAACTCGCGCTCGAGCTGCGCGCGAGCGATGTGCCGGTGCGGCTGGTGCCGGCGCCCTTCGTGGAGGGACTGCTGGCGGCGGTGGTCTCGGCTGCGGCCGGGGCGTCGCTTGGGACCGTGGCGTCGGAGGCGACGGCGGCTCTCGGCGCCAAGACCGGGCAGCTCGGCGAGGAACGGGCGGATGCCGGCGACAGGACGCAACCGGACGGGCAGGGCGATTCCGCGACGGCGGCGGCGGCGGATGACGGCGGCGTCGAGACGCGGATCGTGACGGTGCGCAATCCGCTCGGCATCCATGCGCGTCCCGCAGCTCTCATCGCGGAGGCGTCGGCGGGTTCGGATGTGCGGCTGCGCCGTCTGCCGGACGGCCCGGAGGCGGCGGCCGGGAGCCTCTCCCGCCTCCTCATGCTCGGCGCCCGCCAAGGTCAGGAACTGGAGCTTCGAGCGGCCGGATCCCACGGCAGGGCGGCACTCGAGCGCCTCGTCGCTCTGTTCGATGACGGGTTCGGCGAGGGGACGGCGCCGGCGACCGCGGCATCCGCCGCCACGGCGACCACTCCCTCGGAGCGTGCCCAGGCAGCGTCCGCGGAGCGGGAAAACCGCATGGCGGTGCCCTCCGGCACGACGCTGCGCGGGCGGGGCGTCAGCGCCGGTCTCGCGGCCGCCGAGGTCGTGCATCTCGCACCACCGGTTCCGGAGCCTGCCGCCGGAGTGATCATCGAACCGTCCGCGCGCGCTGACGAGGCGGCGAGCATCGAGTGGGCGGCCGTCGCCGTCGCCGACGACCTCCGCTCCCGCACGGACGCCGCGACCGGTGAGGCGCGGGCGATCCTCGACGCGTCGCGACTGCTCGCGTCCGATCCCGAACTGGTGTCGGAGGCGACCGCCCTTGTACGCACCCGGGGGCGCAGCGCCGCACGGGCGGTGTGGGAGACCGCCGCGGCACATGAGCGGGCGCTGGCATCCCTGGGCGGCCGGATGGCCGAGCGGGTCGCCGACATCCGCGACGTCCGCGACCGCATCGTCGCCGAGATCCTCGACCTGCAGATGCCCGGCATCCCGAAGCGCGACGAACCGTTCGTGCTCGTGGCGAGCGATCTCGCCCCCGCCGACACGGCCGCGCTCGAAGGAGGCAACTGCGTCGCTCTCGTGACAGAGCACGGCGGGCCGACCTCGCATACTGCGATCATCGCTCGCTCGCTCGGCCTGCCGGCGGTCGTGGGGGTCGCGCAGGCGACCGCCATCCCCAGCGGAACAACGGTCGTCGTTGACGGAGACCGCGGCATCGTCGAGGTCGACCCGCCCGAGTCGGCAGTGCAGCATGCACGAGCCGCCGCGATCGTGGTCGCCTTCGACGGAGCCGGCCGGCTCGCGGACGGACGCTCGATCCCGCTCCTCGCCAACGTCGGCGGTGACGCCGACGCCGTGTTCGCCGCGGCGGCACACGCCGAGGGCGTGGGGCTGTTCCGCACCGAGTTCTGCTTCCTCGACAGGACCGATGCGCCGACCGTCGATGAGCAGGTCGCAGCCTACCGCGGCGTGCTGGCGCCGTTCCGTGGACGGAAGGTCGTTGTGCGCACCCTCGACGCCGGAAGCGACAAGCCGCTGCCGTTCGCGAACGCCGACCACGAGGACAACCCCGCACTGGGCGTCAGGGGTCTGCGCATCGCGCGCCGGGCGCCGGGGCTGCTCGATGACCAGCTGCGTGCTCTTTCCCTCGCGGCATCCGCTGAGGGCGCCGACGTCGAGGTGATGGCTCCGATGGTGTCGACGATCGACGAGGCCGCGGACTTCGCCGAGCGCTGCCGCAGCAACGGCCTCGCGCGGGTCGGGGTGATGATCGAGACACCGTCCGCCGCGCTCCTGGCCACCGAGCTGTTCGAAGTGGTCGACTTCGCCAGCATCGGCACCAACGACCTCGCGCAGTACACGATGGCCGCCGATCGCCTGCTCAGCGATCTCGCCGACCTCAACGACCCGTGGCAACCCGCGGTGCTGCGCCTGATCGCCGCGGTGGGAGATGCGGGTCGGGCAGCCGGCAGAGGCGTCGGCGTCTGCGGCGAGGCCGGGGGAGACCCCGCGCTGGCGCCGGTGCTCGTCGGTCTCGGTGCGACGAGCCTCTCCATGACGTCGCGAGCGCTGGGCCGAGTGGCGGCGGCGCTGTCGACCGTGACTGATGACGACTGCCGCCGGGCGGCATCCGCAGCTCTCGCAGCGCCGTCGGCCGATGAAGCCCGTGCGGCGGCATCCGCGGTGCTGACGCGCCGGCCCTGACCCTGGCCTCGGCGGGTCGCCCCTGACCCAGACGGGTCGCCCCTGATCTGGCCGGTCGCCCCTTTCAAGCTCGAAGTGCGCAAAGTGCTGCATATCCGCGCGGATCGAGCACTTCGCGCACGTCGAACGGTTCGGTGGCGGTCGTCGTGTCGGTCGCGTGAGGCAGAGTGGGACCCATGACTTCGACCACACACACCCGCGACGCCGCGATCACTGCGCTGCGCGAACTGGTCGGCCGCTCTGATGCGGAGTTCCACGAGGGGCAGTACGAGGCGATCCAGGCACTCGTGGAGGGTCGTCGCCGCGCCCTGGTGGTGCAGCGGACCGGCTGGGGGAAGTCGGCGGTCTACTTCGTGGCGACGCTGCTGCTGCGACGGCAAGGCGCCGGACCCACCGTCCTCGTCTCACCCCTGCTGGCGCTCATGCGGGATCAGATCTCGGCGGCCGAGCGCGCCGGCGTGCGGGCGGTGGCCATCAACTCCACGAACGCGCACGAGTGGAGCGATGTGCTCGCGCAGCTCGATCGTGACGAGGTCGACGTCCTGCTGGTGTCACCGGAACGGCTGAACAACCCGGCGTTCCGCGAGCAGCAGCTTCCAGCGCTCGTCCGCCGCATCGGGATGCTCGTCGTCGACGAGGCACACTGCATCAGCGACTGGGGGCACGACTTCCGGCCGGACTACCGCCGGCTGCGCGACCTCATCGCCCAGATGCCGGCCGAGGTGCCGGTGCTCGCCACCACGGCCACGGCGAACAGCCGTGTGGTGGCGGACGTCGCCGAGCAGCTGGGCGCCACCGCGAGCGGTCCGGGGGAGGAGGCGGGTGAGGGAGTGCTGACCATCCGCGGGCCTCTCGCGCGAGCGTCGCTCCGCCTGGGGGTGCTGCGGCTGCGCGATTCCGCGAGCCGACTGGCATGGCTGCTCAGCCACCTCGACGAGCTGCCCGGCTCGGGGATCATCTACACCCTGACGGTGGCCGCCGCCGTCGACACCGCGCGACTTCTCAGCGACCGCGGGCATGCCGTGCGCGCGTACACCGGCCAGACCGACACCGACGAACGCACGGAGTCGGAAGCGATGCTCAAGCGCAACGAGGTGAAGGCGCTCGTCGCGACGAGCGCGCTCGGGATGGGTTTCGACAAGCCCGACCTCGGTTTCGTGCTGCACCTCGGTGCGCCGTCCTCGCCCGTCGCCTACTACCAGCAGGTCGGTCGCGCCGGCCGGGCGAGCGACAGCGCCGACGTGCTCCTGCTCCCTGGCACCGAGGATCGCGACATCTGGCACTATTTCGCGACGGCGTCGATGCCGGATCAGGAACGTGCCGAACGCGTCATCGCGGCCCTCGGAGATGCGCCGGTATCCACGCCGGCACTGGAGGCGATGGTCGACATCCGCCGGACGCCGCTCGAGCTGCTGCTCAAGGTGCTCGACGTCGACGGTGCGGTGCGCCGGGTGCAGGGCGGATGGGTCGCGACCGGCCAGCCGTGGGTGTACGACGCCGCACGCTACGAGCGCATCGCGGCCGAACGCGTCGCCGAGCAGCAGCACATGATCGACTACGAGCACACCGACGGATGCCGGATGGAGTTCCTGCAGCGCTCGCTCGACGACGACACGGCAGCGCCGTGCGGCCGATGCGACAACTGCGCCGGCGTCTGGTTTCCTCGTGAGATCGGCGCGGCGGCGACCACCGCGGCGGCGCAGTCTCTGGATCGCGTCGGCGTCCCGATCGAGCCGCGGCGCGCGTGGCCGACGGGTGCCGACCGTCTCGGCGTTCCCGTCAAGGGCCGGATCGCCGCGAGCGAGCAGGCCGGTGAGGGCCGGGCGCTGGCGCGGCTGACCGACCTCGGCTGGGGCGGCGCCCTGCGCGAGTTGTTCGCCGCCGGCGCCGTCGACGCACCCGTCGCCCCTCAGCTCCTCGCGGCGTGTGTGCGCGTGCTCGCGGACTGGGACTGGGACGAACGGCCGGTGGCTGTCGTCGCGATGCCTTCCCGCTCCCGCCCGCTTCTCGTCGACTCCCTCGCCCGCGGGCTCGCCGAGGTCGGCCGGCTGCCGTACCTCGGGGCCCTCGAGCCGGCGGGCGGAGGACCGGCGGGCCAGCCCGGCGGTAACAGTGCGTTCCGACTCGCCGGCGTCTGGGAGCGATTCAGCGCGGATGCGCTCGACATCCCGGTGGGACCTGTGCTGCTGGTGGATGATCAGGCGGACAGCCGCTGGACGCTCACCGTCGCCGCTCGGGCGCTCCGGCAGGCGGGCGCGACCGCGGTGCTCCCGTTCGTGCTCGCGCTGCGCGGCTGAGACAACCCGAGCGTCGGGCGGTGAGCACGCCCCGGGTAGGGTGCGCGCGCCCGGCGGCATCCGCGCGCCGTGCGGCATCCGCGCGTCGACGATGGAAGAAGACAGATGTCGGTTCTCGCGACCCTCGATCGACGTCTGTCTTCTTCGTTGGGCGCGCGCGGTTACTCCTTCGACACGAGAGTGAGGACGTCGTAGGTCGCGACCGTCTCCTCGTCCTGATTGCGGATGACGGCATCCCACCGCACCTCGCCGTACTCGTCGGTCTCACGTGGTGTGATCTGCTTCGCGGTCAGCTCGACGCGGATCGTGTCGCCGGGTGAGACGGGTGTGAGGAACCGCAGGTTCTCGAGGCCGTAGTTCGCCAGCACCGGACCGGGCTCGGGATCGACGAAGAGACCGGCCGCCCACGACACCAGCAGGTACCCGTGCGCCACCCGCCCGGGGAAGAACGGGTTCGCGGCAGCGGCGTCCTCGTCCATATGCGCGTAGAACGTGTCGCCCGTGAAGTGCGCGAATGTCTCGATGTCGTCGAGCGTCACCTTCCGCGATGCCGAGACGACCTGGTCGCCGATGCGCAGTTCGGTTAGGGGCTTTCGAAACGGATGCCGGCCGTCGCTGTTCGCGGCGGCACCGGCGTGCCACTGCCCGGTGAGCGCGGTCAGCATCTCGGGCGAACCCTGCAGCGCCGTGCGCTGCATGTGGTGCAGCACGGCTCGCATGCCGCCGAGCTCTTCGCCCCCGCCGGCACGACCGGGCCCGCCGTGCACGAGGTTGGGAAGCGGTGAGCCGTGCCCGGTGGAGGATCGGGCATCATCGCGGTCGAGCAGCAGCATCCGCCCGTTGAACGGGGCGATGCGGGCGGCGAGTTCCATCGCCTGCACCGGGTCGTGAGTGGCGATGCTCGTCACGAGCGAGCCGCCCCCGCGGGCCACGAGCCCTCCCGCCTCCGCCGTGGTGTCGTAGGTGAGCATGGATGCGACCGGGCCGAACGCCTCCACGGTGTGCACCGCGTCTGCTGCGGAATCGTCGAAGCGCAGCAGCATCGGCGAGACGAAGGCACCGTCGGGCGCCGGTGCCGTGCTGCCGTCGTCATGGAGCACGTCGGGAGCGTCCATCGTGCCGACGACGATCCGCCCGCCGGCATCCGTGAGCCTGCCCACCTGTCGGAGCACCTCATCGCGTTGCGCGGGTGAGGCGAGCGGCCCCATGGTCGTGCCCTCAGCGCGGGGGTCGCCCAGCACGACCTTGTCGGCGATCCGGGCGCGAACGGCCTCGACGACGGCATCCGCCGACACCGCCGGCACGATCGCACGCCGGATCGCCGTGCACTTCTGACCCGCCTTCGACGTCATCTCGGTGACGAGCTGACGCACGTAGGCGTCGAACTCGGGAGTGCCGGCCGTCGCATCGGTGCCGAGCACCGAGGCGTTGATCGAGTCGGTCTCTGCCGTGAAGCGCACACCGCCGGTCTGCACGGCCGAGTGCGCTCGCAATGACTCGGCGGTGGACGCACTGCCGGTGAAGCCGACGATGTCGCCCAGCCGGAGGTGATCGAACAGGTCGGACACGCTACCGCTGATGAGTTGCAGCGAACCGGCAGGCAGCAGGTCCGATTCCACCAGGATGCGCACGAACGCCTCGGCGAGATAGCCGGTCGGGGTGGCGGGCTTGACCACGGTGGGGACGCCGGCGAGGAAGGCGGGGGCGAACTTCTCCAGCGACCCCCAGACCGGGAAGTTGAACGCGTTGATCTGGACGGCGACACCGGGAAGGCGGGAGTACACGTGCCGGCCGAGGAATGAGCCGTCCTTGGACAGCGGCTCGACCGGGCCGTCCACGTAGATCTGGCCGTCGGGCAGCTCGCGCCTGCCCTTGCTCGAGTAGGAGAAGAGCACGCCGATGCCGCCATCGATGTCGACCCACGAGTCCGTCCTGGTCGCACCGGTGCGAGCGGAGACCTCGTAGAGCTCGCTCTTGCGCGCGGTCAGTGCCAGGGCGAGCTTCTTCAGCAGCACCGCGCGTTGGTGGAAGCTCAGGCGCCCGAGGCTCTCCTGCCCCACGGTGCGCCCGTATTCCAGCGCGCCTGCGAGATCGAGGCCGTCGGTGCTCACCCGCGCGACGACCTCACCGGTCGATGCATCTCGTACCTCGGTGCCGGACGCCGGGTCCTGCGACACGGTCGCAGCGGGCGTCCACCACTCGCCCTCGACATAGCTGGGCAGGATGCCGGTCATGATCGTCCTCCGTTCTCCGCCGGGGCGGAGCTCCAGTTGTAGAAACCTTCGCCGCTCTTGCGGCCGAGTCTGCCCTCGGCGACCATCGTGCGCAGCAGGGCGGGCGCCTCGAACCGCGGCCCCAGAGCCGAGGCGAGCTCCTCCGCGATCCCCAGCCGCACGTCGAGCCCGACGATGTCGGTGGTACGCAGCGGGCCGAGGGGATGCCGGTACCCGAGGGTCATCGCGGCATCGATGTCCTCTGCGCTGGCGACGCCCTCCTCCAGCATTCGGATCGCTTCGAGGCCCAGCATCACGCCCAGGCGCGAGGAGGCGAAGCCAGGGGAGTCCTTGACCACGATCGGTGCCTTGCCGAGTGCTCGAACATGGCCCTGAGCATCGTCGACGACGGCTGCATCCGTGGCGGTTCCCCGAACGATCTCGACGAGGAGCGATGCCGGAACCGGATTGAAGAAGTGCAGGCCGAGGAAACGATCCGGCCGGGTGAGGACGGATGCGAGGTCGTCGATCGAGATGGACGAGGTGTTGGAGGCGAGAACGGCGGTCTCGGTCATCGCGGCCTCGGCCGACTGCAGCGCCGACGTCTTCAGCGTGCGATCCTCGGGCACGGCCTCGATCACCAGGTCGCATGCCTCGAACGACGCGAAGTCCACCCCGCACGACAGGCGTCCGATGATCTCGGAGGCGTCGAGTGCCGCGTCACGCTCCACCGAGCGCCCGACGGTCTCCGCGATGCGCCCCGACGCGGCCTCCGCCGCGCCGGAATCGCGCTCGACGACCGCGACGCGGGATCCGGCGAGGAGGAAGGCGTGCGCGATCCCGGCGCCCATGCGTCCGCCGCCGAGCACGCCGACGCGTGCCGGCGCTGGGCGCCCGGCGTTCGTCATCGCGGTGGCGGAGGTGTCGGGGCGGCCGTGAGCCGACCCGGAGGAGCTGTGGATCATCGGTGTGCACGCCGTTCGAGGAAGTCGGTCATCCGACGGAGTTTCTCCGGAGACTCGAACAGTTCGGCCTGCAGCTCGAACTCGATGGCCGGATGGTCTTCCGGCCGCGCTCGCAGCGCGCGCTTGGTGTGCTGCACGGCGAGCGGGTCGCTGGCCGCGATCCGATCGGCGATGGAGTGCGCCGCCGCCAGCAGCTCATCCGCGGGATGGAGTGAAGAGACCAGTCCCCAGGCCAGTGCCTCCTCGGCATCGAGGATCCTGCCGGTGAGAAGCAGTTCACAGGCCCGCGCGTCTCCCACGATCTGGGGAAGGCGCCAGGTCGCGCCGGCTGCCGCCATGATGCCCAGTCCCGGCTCGGGGTTGCCGATCCGGAGTCCCTGGCTTCCGATGCGGATATCGGCGGCATACGCCAGCTCCGCCCCGCCCCCGAGCGCATATCCGTCGATGGCCGCGATGACGGGCATCGGCAGTTCGCGGACGCGGATGAAGGCGGTGGCGTTGATGCCACGGCGCGCGTCCGCCGCGTATCTGTCTCGCAACTCGGCGATGTCGGCGCCTGCCGCGAAGACGCCGCCCCCGCCCGTCACGATGAGTGTGCGCGGCGCCTCTTCGAGCTCAGCGCACAGTGCGTGCAGCGCGTCGATGGTGTGCGCGTCGATCGCGTTGCGCTTCTCGGGGCGGTCCAGGGTCGCGACGATCCGGTCGCTCTGCTTCTCGACGCGCAACGTCACGACATCCGCTCCACGATCATGGCCGTGCCCTGGCCGACGCCGACGCACATGGTGGCAAGTCCGTGTGAGGCGCCTTCACGCTCCATCCGGCCCAGCAGCGTCACCACGATCCGGCATCCGCTCGATCCCAGGGGATGACCCAGCGCGATCGCACCCCCGTCGCGGTTGACGAGGGCAGGATTCATCCCGAGCCGGCGGATCGTGGCGATCGACTGGGTGGCGAACGCCTCGTTGATCTCGATCGCGCCGAGGTCGTCGATCTCGAGCGCGGCGCGCTGCAGGGCCTTCTCGGTCGCCGGTACCGGACCCAGCCCCATGATCTCGGGGGCGAGCGCAGCCGAGGTAGCGGTCACGATGCGCGCTCGGGGCACGAGGCCGTGTCGGCGCACGGCGTCGGCGCCGGCGACGACGATCGCCGACGCGCCGTCGTTGAGCGCGCTGGAGTTGCCGGCCGTGACGACCGTGCCTCCCGGTACGACGGGCCGAAGCGCCGCCAGCGCATCGAGACCCGTATCGCGGCGCGGCCCCTCGTCGACTGTGACCTCACCCGCGCGTGTGGGCACGCCGAGGATCTCCGCCGCGAAGCGACCCGCATCGATCGCGGCGACAGCGCGCTGCTGGCTCTGCAGCGCGAATGCGTCCGCATCCTCGCGGCTGATCCCGTCGCGACGGGCGACCTCCTCAGCCGTCTCCGGCATCGAAAAGGTGGTGTCGCCCCTGGCGGCGAGGCGGGGGTTCGTGAACCGCCAGCCGATCGACGTGTCGAACGTCTCGCCCGGCTTCGCCCATGCGCGTTCGGGCTTCGCCTGCACCCACGGTGCGCGCGTCATCGATTCGACGCCACCCGCGACCATGATGTCGGCGTCGCCGGCACGGATGGCCTGGGCAGCCATCGCGATGGCCGACATGCCCGATGCGCAGAGGCGGTTGACCGTGATACCGGGAACGGTGTCGGGCAGTCCTGCCAGCAGCACCGCCATTCGCGCGACATTGCGGTTGTCCTCGCCCGCCTGGTTCGCCGCTCCCAGGATGACCTCGTCGATGGCGTCGTCCGAGACAGCGGCGCGCGTCACCGCTTCACGTACGACGAGTGCGGCCAGATCGTCCGCTCGCACACCCGACAGCGCTCCGCCGTATCGACCGACCGGGGTGCGCACTCCACCGATGAGGAAGACGTCCTGCATCACACCCTCCCGAAGGCACGCAGCGGGTGCTCGATCAGCTCGGTGACCCGGCGGAGGAAGCCCGCGGCATAACCGCCGTCGCACACCCGGTGATCGAACACCAGTGACAGCTGGGCGATGCGACGCGCGACGATCTCGCCGTCGACCACCCACGGCCGCTCGATGATCCGCCCGATGCCGAGGATCGCGACATCGGGGTGGTTGATGATCGCAGCGGACCCGTCGACGCCGAGACCGCCGTAGTTGTTCAGTGTGAAGGTCGACCCCCGCAGGCGCTCCGGCGGCATGGAGCCGGCGCGAGCCGTCTGCCCGAGTTCGCGCAGTGCCGCATCCAGCTCCTCGACGCTGAGGGCATGCGCCCGCGGGATCACCGGCACCATGAGACCGCGTTCGGTGTCGGCGGCGACGCCGAGGTTGACGCCGTCGAAGCCGATCAGCTCTTCGCCGTCGTCGCTGAGGCGTGATGCCAGCACCGGATAGTCCTCGAGGGCCAGCAGCACGAACCGCGCGATGAGCGCCGTCACCGACGGTGCCTGTACCCCGTCCGGAGTCATCTGCGCCCGCAGCTCCCAGAGGGCGGTCGCATCGACGTCGACCCAGACCGTCGCCTCGGGAATCTCGGCGCGGCTGCGGCTCAGCTTGGCGCTGACCGCCTTCCGCAGCGGTGACAGGCGCACGCGCGAGCGCGCCGGAAGGCCGTCGACGCCGGCGTCCTCGTGTCCTGCAGAGGCGGCCGCGGTATCGCGGTGATGAGCGGCGGCTCCGTCGACGGCGCTGTCGACGGCGGCGCGCAGCACATCCGCGCGGGTGATGGCACCATCGTGTCCGGTGGCCACGATGGTGTGGACGTCGAGGCCGAGATCCCGCGCGAGGCGTCGAACGAGCGGGGAGCGCACGGCGACCGGACGGCGATCGCGTGAGAGCTCACCCCGGGCCGGTTCGGTCGCCGGTGCCGGCATCGGCTCGTCCGTTTCATCCGGCGCGTTCGATCCGGAACGTGGCCCTGCCCCGGCCGCGGCGGGCCGACGCCGTCGGCCGCTCGTCGCGGGCGACGCGGTGCCATAGCCGATCAGCACGTTCCCCGAGCCCGCGCGCTCCTCCTCGCGGTAGGCGTCCTTCTCCGTCGTCGTCTCCGTCGCCGCCTCCCTCGTCGTCTTCGTCGTCACTGTCGTGTCCGTCGCGGGGGCGTCGGAGACCTCGAGCACCGGGGCACCGACGTCGATCGTGTCTCCGGGTGAGCCGTGCAGCGCCACCACGACACCCGCGAACGGTGAGGGCAGTTCCACGACGCTCTTCGCCGTCTCCACCTCGGCGATCGGCTGGTCGGTGGCGACCGTGTCGCCGACCGCGACGAGCCACTGCACGAGGCCCGCCTCGGTGAGGCCTTCGCCCAGATCGGGCAGACGGAACACCTGCGTCGTGCCGGAGAGCTCGGTGCTCATGCGTCCTCATCCCAGTGCAGCGTGTCGATGGCGTCGAGAACGCGGTCGACGTCCGGTAGATACCAGTGCTCCAGCTTCGGCGGCGCGAACGGCACGTCGAACCCGGTGACCTTGCGCACGGGGGCAGCGAGGAACTCGAAGCAACGTTCGAAGACCCGCGCCTGGATCTCGGAGGCCACCGAGACGTGGCCGGGGGCTTCGGCGATGACCACGGCGCGCCCGGTCGATCGCACCGCGGCGGTGACGGTCACGTCGTCGAACGGAGCGAGCGAGCGTACATCCACGACCTGCACACTCCGCCCCTCCGTCGAGGCCGCCGTCGCCGCCTCCAGCGCCAGCGGCACCGCGGCGCCGTAGGCGAGAAGCGTCACATCGGTGCCGTCGCGCACGATGCGGGCCGACGTCAGCTCGGTGCGGATGCTGGTGTCGACGTCCCCCTTGGCCCAGTAGAGCTTCTTGTGCTCGAGGAAGACGACGGGATCAGGGGAGGCGATCGCGGCGCGCAGCAGCGAGTACGCGTCCTGCGGAGTGGACGGTGCGACCACCGTGAGTCCCGGCGTATGCGCGTAGTACGACTCCGACGAATCGCAGTGGTGTTCGACGCCTCCGATACCGCCACCGAACGGGATGCGGATCACCATCGGCGCCCGGACAGCGCCTCGGGTGCGGTTGCCGAGCTTGGCGACATGGCTGACGATCTGCTCGAAAGCCGGATATGCGAACGCGTCGAACTGCATCTCGACGACCGGACGCATTCCGTTCATGGCCATGCCCACGGCCGCTCCGACGATGCCGGATTCGGCCAGCGGCGTGTCGAAGCAGCGTTCCTCTCCGAACCGCGCGGTGAGGCCGTCGGTGATGCGGAAGACCCCGCCGAGGGCTCCGACATCCTCGCCGAAGACCACGACGGACTGGTCCTCCTCGAGCGCATCCGCCAGCGCGCGGTTGAGGGCCGCCGCCATCGTCATCCGGGTCGTCGTGGAAGCGGCATCCTGGACGCGCACGGCGTCATCGGCGATGGTCATCGCACACCTCCGGCGTTGCTCATCTGCTCGCGTTCGATCTCGCCGCGGAGCATCGCCCACTGCTCGTCGAGCTGCGCCGAACGATTGGCCCTGACGAAGCGGAACAGGTCTTCCGGGTCGTGCTCGACGTCGGTGTTCAGCGCCAGGCGGAGGTCGGCGGCGATCTCCGCGGCGCCGGCAGCGAGGGCCGATTCGGTCTCGTCGTCGAGGACTCCGAGGCCGCGCAGGAAGGTCTGCAGCCGCAGCAGGGGATCGCGCGCGACCCAGGCCTGCACCTCGGCGCGCTCACGGTATCGGGTGTCGTCGTCGGCGTTGGTGTGCGCCTGCATGCGATACGTGTGCGCCTCGACGAGCGACGGTCCGCCGCCGGATCGTGCACGCTCGATCGCCTCGCGCAGCACCGCGAGGATGCCGGCCGCGTCGTTGCCGTCGACGCGCTGCCCCGGCATGCCGTAACCGATCGCCTTGTGCGCGAGCGATGGTGCAGCGCTCTGGCGCGACAGCGGCACGGAGATCGCGAACTCGTTGTTCTGCACGAAGAACACGACGGGCACCCGGAAGACCGCTGCGAAGTTCAGCGCCTCGTGGAAGTCTCCCTCGCTGGTGGCGCCGTCACCGCAGAGCGCCATGACGACGGTGTCCTCGCCGCGCATCTTCGCCGCATGCGCGAAGCCGACCGCGTGCAGCAGCTGTGTCGCGAGCGGCGTCGCCTGCGGGGCGACGCGACGGTGCCGGGGGTCGTAACCCGAATGCCAATCGCCCTTCAACAACACCATGGCCTGCGCCGGTTCCACGCCGCGCGCGATCACGGCGACGGCATCGCGGTACGTCGGAAACAGCCAGTCGTGATCTCCCAGGAGCATCGCCGCCGCCACCTGGCATGCCTCCTGGCCGTGCGACGAGGGATACACCGCGAGGCGGCCCTGGCGCACGAGCGCCGTGCACTGCTCGTTGATGCGGCGGCCTTCGACGAGGCCGCGGTATGCGCGCAGCAGCAGATCGACATCGGGGAGCGGATACTGATCGTCCGCGATGGCCTGGCCTGCGGGATCGATGAGCTGCACCGGGGTGTGCCGGGGGAGCAGGGCGTCGTCGTCCATCGGTTCGCCTTCCTTGCCGAACGTGATACGCCCAGCATGAGCCAGATTCCGCAGGCGTCCAATGCATTGCATCGAAACGTGGACGATTGCTCGCCACGAGGTGGGTTGCGGTGCAGACTGTCAGCATCACTGACGAATCGAGGCGGAGCCCATGGCGGAGTTGGATGACATCGATCAGGCGATCCTGCGGATGCTGGAACGCGATGCCCGTGCATCCATGACGGCGATGGCCGACGCCGTGCACGTGTCACGTGCCGGCGTCCACGCCCGTATCAAGCGCATGACCGATGTCGGCGTCATCACGGGCTACACCGTCAGGACGGATCCCGTGCTGCTCGGCCATCACGCTTCGGCGTACATCACGCTGTCGATCGAGCAGGCGACCTGGCAGAGCGTCCGCGACCAGCTGCAGGCGATCCCCGAGGTCGAGCACATGGCGCTCGTCGGGGGAGACTTCGACGTCATCCTGCTCGTGCGCGCGCGGGATGCGAGAGACCTCCGGCGGATCGTGCTGGAGGACATCCAGGCGATTCCGTCAGTGCGTTCCACCCGGACGACCCTGATCTTCGAGGACTTCACGAAGAGCTGAGCGCCGATCACCGTGACACACTGGACGGCGTGACGGACGCAGCGACGGCGAAGCGCGGCCGCCCCGGCTACGACCGGCGCGGGCTGCTCGATGCCGCGGTCTCGGTGTTCAACGAGTCCGGCTACGACGCGACCTCCGTCGCCGCCCTGGCCGCCCGGCTGGGCCTTTCGAAGGCGGCGCTGTATCACCATTTCTCGTCGAAAGAGGAGATCCTCGAGACGGCGGTGGGCGAGGCGCTCGACGGCCTCGAGGGTGCGCTCGCCGGCGCGGGCGCGGGAGCGGCGAGCTCGGGCGACCGGCTCGCCGAGGTGCTGCAGGGCGCGGTGCGCGTGCTGGTGGAGAACCTGCCGTCGGTGACGCTGCTGCTGCGGGTGCGGGGGAACAGTGAGGTCGAGCGGCGAGCACTGGAGCGCAGACGCGCGTTCGACCAGGAGGTCGCAGCGATCGTGCAGGCGGCTCAGGACGAGGGGGCGATCCGGGCCGATGTCGACGCGGCGATCGCGACGCGACTGCTGTTCGGCATGGTGAACTCGCTCGTCGAGTGGTACCGCCCCAGCGGACCGGAAGGGGCAGAAGCGCTCGCGCGCGACGTGCTCACCGTCGCGCTGGACGGGCTGCGCACCCGCTGAACTCCGGCATCCGCCTCAGCGCAGGTTCAGCGTGAACCCGTCATCCGTATCGACGACGGTCACCTGGGTGAGATCGTCGACGTGGTGGGTCGGACCGTGCGTGACAGCGTGCTTTCCCACGCCGATCACCCGCATCCCGGCGGCGAGGCCCGCCTGGATGCCGGCACTCGAGTCTTCGAAGACGACGCAGTCGGCCGGGTCCACGCCGAGTAGCTCGGCTGCTCGAAGGAAGCCCTCCGGATCCGGCTTGGATGCGGACACGTTCTCCGCCGTCACCGCGATCGCGGGGACAGTGAGTCCGGCCGCTGTCATGCGGGCGTTCATGAGGGTGAGATCGGCGGAGGTGACGATGGCGTGCGGGTGAGGCAGGAGAGCCGTCAGTAACTCGTCGGCGCCGGAGATGGTGACCACTCCGTCGACGTCGCTGCTCTCGTTGGCGAGCATCACGGCGTTCTCATGGATGTTGACCTCGTGGTCGCGCTCGGGAAGGAGGATCGCCATGCTCTGGTGTCCCTGACGGCCGTGGATGACGCCGAGCACGGTGGCGGGGTCGAGACCGTGCGGTTCGGCCCAGGCGAGCCAGAGGCGTTCCACCACGGCTGTCGAGTCGACGAGGGTGCCGTCCATGTCGAGCAGGACGGCGCGGGCATGGATGGTCTCGGTCACCGTCACAGAGTATCGCTGCGGCCACACCGGCCGATGCCACGGCCGATGCCACGGACGGCCGACCCCGCCGCGCCGAGGTGCGACGGAGCCGGCACGCCCTCGTCAGTCTCGCGTCGACCGGAGCATGACGGCTGCCGCCACCAGTCCGAATGCGGCTATCACTGCCGCACCGGCGAAGGCGGCGCTGTAGCCGGCCGCGCCTGACGCCGCGGTGGTGGCGACGCCGGCCGAAACCGCCGACAGGATGGCCAAGCCGACGGCCGAGCCGATCTGATAGCTGGTGTTCACCAGTCCGGAGGCGACGCCGGCCTCGGCTGGGGCCGCGCTGGCGATCGCAGTGCTCAACGATGGCACGAACGCCAGAGCCATGCCGGATGCCGCCACCAGCGACGCCGGAAGCACGTGCGCCAGGTAGCTGCCGTCCGCAGGCGCGAATGCGAGCCAGCCCACACCCGCACCGAGCAGCGCGAAGCCGCCGACCACCATCGCCCTCGTGCCGAAGCGCGCAGCCAGCCGGGGCGCGATGACGGTCATCCCGATGACGATCAGCAGGGTCATGGGCACCAGTGCGGCGCCGGCAGCGAACGCCGACGCGCCGAGGACGTTCTGCAGGTACAGGTTGAGGAAGAACCACATCGGGATCCAGGCGGCACCGAGCAGCAATTGCGCGAGGTTCGATCCGGCGAGCAGTGGCATCCGCAGCATCCCGAGCCGCAGCAGGGGGTGCGTCGCGCGGGCCTGACGGATCCCGAAGCCGACGAGGAGCACGATACCGGCGGCCAACGTCCCGGCGGTCTCGAGGGTCGCCCAGCCGGCCTCGGGTACCCGCACGATGGCGAACACCGTGAGCGCGAGTCCGGCCGTGCCGGTGACGGCTCCGACGAGGTCGACACGTCCCGTCGTCCGTGCGCCAGCCGAGAATGCGCGCGGGGTCAGGGCGAGGATCACGACGGCGATGGGAACGGTGATGTAGAACACCCATGGCCAGCCGAAATACTCCGTCAGCACGCCGCCGAGGAACACGCCGGCGGTGCCGCCGATCGGCGCTGATGCACCGTACACCGCGAAAGCTCGGGGCAGGAGTGGCGTGCCACCGAAAGTTGCCATCAGCAGGCTGAGGGCTGCGGGTGCGATGAGGGCAGCACCCGCACCCTGCACGGTCCGGGAGGCGATCTCGATCCACGGCATGGTGGCAAGACCCGCTCCGACGGACCCGGCGAGTATCGTCACCCACCCGATCGTGAAGATCCTCCGCGCGCCGAACAGGTCGGAGAGTCGCCCGCCCAGCAGCAGCAGCCCGCCGAACGCGATGACGTACGCGTTGAAGATCCAGGAGAGCCCGTCCGGGGTGAATCCGACGTCGCGCCGGATGTCGCTGAGCGCGACTCCGATGATCGAGGTGTCCATGATGACCACGAACTGCGCGGCGGCGATCAGCGTGAGGGCGAGGCGGGGGCGGGCTATACGGGCGGATGCGGAGGTTCCGACATCGTTCTCTGTCGCGGACACGGGAATCCCTTCGGTCGGATGCCGCCGATCGGCATCGCTCCATGAGGAGAAGCCAATACCCCCGGGGGGTATTCCCGATTGTGCAGAAGTGCCTCGATTCGATGCTGTGCGTGGGATCAGACGGAACGGAAGCTGCGGGCGGCGTCGGCCGTGCGCTGCAGCGCGTCGACCGTGTCATCGAAGCGGCGTTGGGCGACGCCGAGGAAGATGCAGTCCACCAGTGCCAGTTGAGCGATGCGGCTCACCATCGCCCCGGCTCGGAATCGGGGTTCTCGAGCGAGGGTGAAGAGCGTGTGATCGGATACGCGGGTGAGCGGTGAGCCGCTTGAGCCCGTGATGCCGATCGTGGCCGCTCCGGCCGAACGGGCGGCCTCGAGGAAGCGCACCGTCTCGACCGTCGATCCCGATTGTGAGAAGCCGACGGCGGTCGTCGGTGCCGCGCGCACCACGGCAGAGGCTGTCGCCTCGTGCGCGTCGGAGAGCACGATCGCGTTGCGTCCGACCCGGAGGAGCTTGTGTCCGAGGTCATCCGCGACCAGCCGGCTGGCGCCGACGCCGAAGAGAAGGATGCGCTGTGCACCGTCCAGCGCGTCGACGACGGCTTCGAGCACGTCGTAGTCGAGGCTGCTCACGGTCTCCTCGATCGCGAGGGCTTCGAGTCCTGCGACCTTCGCGGTCGCTTCGCGCAGCGAATCCCCGACGGCGATCTCTGATCCGAAACCCGCATGGACGCTGAACGCGGACTCCCTGCCGAGCTCGGAAGCCAGTGCGCGCCGCAGCGCCGCGTAGCCGTCGAAGCCGATCGCCCGGCAGAAACGCACGACCGACGCGACAGACGTGCCGCACCGTGCCGCGAGTTCGTTGATCGTGCTCTCGACCGCCGCGGACGGGTCGTCGCCGACCAGGCGTGCGATACGGGCGAGCGACGGGGGCAGGGCGGTGACCGCCCCCGCGATCGTCGTCTGGATGCTCATGTGACTCCTCACGACTGCGGCTACAGCCTGAATAATTGTTTCAGCTCAGCAACCCTTTGCGTAGACTATTTTCATGTCTTCATCGCCCCCCGTGATCGCCGTCGACCTCGGGAAGTCGCGTTGCCGGGTTGCTGTGAGCGACCGGCCGGGTCTTTGGGAAGGTCTCGGTTCTCCCGGTCTGGCTGAGTTCGAGGGGGCCGCCGCGGCATATCAGGCGATCTCTTCGGTGCTCGGAGACATCGAGCTGCCCATGGGGGCACTCGGTGTCGGCGCAGCCGGAGCCTGGACGGCTCCCGACGCGGCATCCGACCTGGCGCGCCGCCTCGCGGACTCGACGCGAGCGCCCGTCGCCGTGGCGTCGGATGTGGTCACCGCGCACGCTGGAGCCCTGGCCGGCGCGGAGGGCGTGCTGCTCATCGCCGGAACCGGATCAGCGGCACTGGGCATCGAGACCGACGGTGCACGCCTCATCGACGGCTGGGGTCCGGACGTCGGCGACTTCGGAAGTGGATCGTGGTTGGGACGAGAGGCGCTTCGCGCTGTGCTGCGGGCGGATGCCGGCCTCGGCCCGGGTACCGTGCTGCGAGAAGCGATCGCTGGTCCTGTCGGCGCTCCGGGCGACATCGTGACATGGGCGGCCCAGAGCCAACCGCTCCCGCGCCACCTTGCCACGCTGGCGCCGCTCGTCCTCGATGCCGCAGCATCCGGCGATCCGGTTGCGACGGGCATCGCCGCAGAAGCCGTCCGACTGCTCACCGCCACGGCCGTGGCCGCATCTTCCCGCACGACGCAGGTCGCTCTGCATGGCGGGCTTGTCGCGCACGAGTGGTTCCGAGGACGACTCACATCGTCGCTGGATGCCGCAGGGCGCGGTGTCACCCGCTCAATCGGCGACGCTCTCGACGGCGCCGCTCTGATCGCCCGTCGCTTCGATCTTCCCCATGAAAGGTTCGTTCACCGTGCCGAATGACGACTCTCGACTGACTGCCTTGCTGGACGTTCTCTCCCAGCTCGACACTGAAGCCTCGACAACGGAGCGAGGTGATCTCGATCTGCTGAGCACGGCAGAACTGGTTCGCCGGATGAACGCGGAGGATCGCCTCGTGCCCGCTGCCGTCGCGGAGTGCTCGCACGAGATCGCTGCGGCGGTCGACCGGATCACGGAGCGATTTCGGCGGGGCGGACGACTCATCTACATCGGAGCCGGAACCGCTGGACGCATCGGCGTGCTCGACGCCAGCGAATGCCCGCCGACGTTCGGCACCGATCCATCGATGGTCGTCGGTGTCATCGCAGGCGGAGAGACCGCGATACGGTCGGCCGTCGAGAACGCCGAAGATGACGAGGAGGCCGCGGGTGTTTCGCTGCGCGAGCTCGGTATCGGCGAACGCGACACGGTCGTCGGCATCTCGGCGTCCGGTCGCACGCCGTATGTCGTCGGGGGTCTGACGTACGCGCGCAGTGTTGGAGCGCTGACGGTCGCGATCGCCTCGAATGCAGGGTCTGAGATCGGAGCCGCGGCCGACATCGCGATCGAAGTGGTGACGGGTCCGGAGTTCATCTCAGGATCGACGCGGCTGAAGTCGGGGACGGCGCAGAAGCTCGTCGTGAACATGCTGACGACGCTGTCGATGATCAAGCTCGGCAAGACGTATCGCGGGGTCATGGTCGATCTGCTCGCCACGAACGAGAAGCTGCACGCGCGATCCATCCGCACCGTGTCGCAGCTTGCGGGTGTCGACGTCGACGATGCCGCGCGTGCGCTCGCCGCGGCCGGCGGCTCGGTAAAGCTCGCCCTCCTGATGCTGGCGACAGGTGCCACGGCGCCGGTCGCCTCCGACGCTCTGGAGCAGGCGAAGGGAATTCTGCGCGACGCGATCGCCGCGCTCTCCTGACGGCAGATCACGGGAAGCCCGACCTGCGTCACAGTGCGTGAGCGGATTGCGAACCGGGTGACGTGCGATGCATGAGAGATGCATTTGTGAAAGCACGTGCCGCGAACGGGGAATACCTAGTGTGAGCACCGACAGCGACATCATCGAACGCTCTCACCGAGAACCGCAGGCGTTCGGTGAGGTCTTCGACCGCCACGCGAGGGTCGTGGAGTCCTTTCTTCGGCGACGGCTCGGCGCCGATGCCGCGGAGGACTGTCTGAGCGAGACGTTCCTGATCGCTTTTCGGCGTCGCGGCTCATTCGATCGTGAGTGGGCATCGGCTCGACCGTGGTTGCTTGGGATCGCTGTTCGAGTCGCCGGTAGACACCGTGCGACGGAAGCCAAGCATTGGCGTGCAGTGGACGCATCGGCTGCACGAGGTGAGCACACGAGCGGGGGCGGCATCGCCGAGGCGGACGGGCGAGTGGATGCTGCCTCCGCCATCCGAATCCTCGCCCCGGATCGCGGCCCTGTCCAAGAGGGATCGTGACACGTTCCTGCTTCATGCCTGGGGCGAGCTCTCGCATGAAGAAATCGCGGAGGCGCTGGGAATCCCGGTCGGTACCGTCGGATCCCGGCTTCATCGCGTCCGGCGCAAGCTTGCGCCACCCGGAGCACCGACAACACGACTCAACTGGATCGGAAGGGAGATCGATGATGGAACTGTCAGAGCTCGTGCGTGAGATCGAGAGTGCACCCGATCCCGCCGTCACCGCACGCATCGAACGATCGCGCGCACGTGTGATGACGTCGATCACTACACCGCGCGGGCGGCGGGTGCCGTCCCGATGGGTGTGGGGCGGGACGGTCGCGGCAGGAACGGTCACCGCGGGAGCGATAGTCGCGACCGTCGTCATCGCCGGGGCGGTCGCGCCCCTGGCAGCTCAGCCGGCGTCAGCCGCCGCGGTCGCCGTGCTCGATCGCGCGGCGAGCCTCGTGATCCGCGAGACAGAACCCGTCGTCGGGCCCGGTCAGTATCTGCGAGTACGCCGGGTTCAATGCCTCGATACTTACAGAATCCGAGGGTGCAGTGCACGCCCGGGGTGTCCGCGACCTCTACGTCCCGAGCGACCGGTCAGACGACTGGATACTCGATGACCGACTGACCAACGAGATTCTCAATGTCTTCGGCGACCAGCAGGTGCTGCCCGCGTACGAGCGGATGCTGGCGGCGACGCCTGAACGTGACGCCGACCCTGCCGGCATCGAGTCCTTGCCCGGAGGGCTTCAGACCTGGGAGACCGACGTTACGGAAGATGATCAATACTGGGATCCTTTCCGCGAGGACTATGCCGACATGCCGCGTGACCCTCAGGAGTTGTTGAACTGGTACCGACAGCACCTGTCGTCTCCGGACGACTGGTACCTGTTTCACACGATCGGTCGCTATCTCAGCACCGATGTGATGCCGAGTGATCTACGTGCGGCGTCGCTACGGGCGCTTGGCCTCATCCCAGGTGTCGACGTGGCCGGCTCGACTGGCTCCGTGACCACCTTGCGAATGTCCGCGGCGCTCAGCGAAGGCAACGAGTTCGGAGACCTGCTCGTGTCGGAACTCGACATCGACACGAGTACCGGTCGAATCGTCGGCAGTCGCGAGATATACCCGCATAGGTCCACGAAGCTTCTTCCCCGTGGCATGCCTTGGGTCTCGTGGAAGGTCGATGTTTCGATCGTGGAGGTTGCACCCGCGCCGTGACGTCGCAGCTATCCCGCTCGTCGACATCGCGGTAAAGGAAGGGGCGCGGCGCCCGGGCTCCCATCACCGATGAGTAGCCTTCGAAGATCAGATGCGTCTGACCAGCGCGGGTTCTCGGGTGGGGTGGTGCGTGCGCCATTGTCGCGCGGGGTCCCACCAGGCGGGTCCGCGGATTTCGGGTGTGCCGTGATTCATGCGGATGTCCCATCCGCTGGTGTGGAGTGTGCGGTGGTGGAACCAGCACAGCGCGACGCCGTTGTCGGTGTGGGTGGGCCCGCTCTTGGCGTGGTCTTGAACGTGGTGGATCTCGCACCAGGTGGCGCGGACGTGGCAGCCGGGGATGACGCACTCCCTGTCGCGGAGGGTGATGGCGCGTCGTTGGTGGTGGGTGAAGATCCGGTCGGTGGTGCCGATGCTCACGATCCGCCCGTTCTTGTCGAACAGGACGCGTTGGATGCCGCCCGCACACGCAGTGTGAGCGGCGACCGAGACCGGGACGGGAGTGTCGATCCCGTCGACGTGCGACCACCCGGACCCGGACGCGAGGTCCTCCGCCGTTACAGAAACGACAAGGGTGGGGGCGGCGCCACCGAGGGTGGGGACGTCGTCGTGACGGGCAGCGACCGTGAGTACCGCAGCCAAGGCGTCATGGCGTTTCTGCGGCGCGGTGCGAGAGTCGACGAACTCGAGGGGAGCGGTGTCGTCGTCGCTGGTGTCACGGGTGGAACATCACACCCGACTCACCCGGGTGCGGTGGCCCGTCGACCTTCGGAGAGCAGTACGCGTCGAGGAGGCGCTGCAACTGTCCCGCTGCATCCGGAAGAAGCGCACCGCGGAGGGAGACCACGCCGTTCTTCTCCCGCCCGAGGGTGAGAAACCTCTCCCGCAGCGCCCGCTCATCCGCCGGCTCCGCACCGTCTTCATCAAGATAGGTGACGATCACCTGGGCGAGCACTCGCAGATCGTCTGGGATCGCAGGAGGAGCCGCGTCGTCTGGGTCGGTGGCACCGTGTCCGCGGGCGAAAGCCGCAAGCTCCGCATCCGCCCGCAATCGGTCCGCCGCACCCACGCGCGGCCCGGCCTGCTCGATCGGCCCGGTCGCCGCCAGCAACCCCGAAACGCCGACCGTCCCGTCCAGCAGCGCTTCCCGCAACGCTGGCCACCGCGCCGGCAACGGCGCCCCGGTGGTGAGCTCGACCTCACGATGCATCAGGTTCGCCGTCTTCAGCACCCGACCCGCCTCGTGCGAATCCGTACGCAGTACCCGCTGCAGCAGTTCGTTTATGTTCCGGCATCCGAACCGCCGCGGAAAAGTATCGACTCCTGAGACACCCGGGCCGCCGTCTATCGACGCCACCGTCTCCAGGATCAGGGCATCCAACAGCCGTTGCGCATGCCCGGCCGCCTGCAACAGCTCCATCTTCTCGGTCTCAGACAGCGTCGCGCCAGCATCCGCAGCGGCCAGCCGACCCAGGTCGGAAACGACCCGATCGAGGAGCTCCGCGGTGCTGTTCATACCCACCATTCAACACTGGGCCACCGACATTGACAGCGGTGCTTTCCCCAGATCAGGAGATCTTTAGAAGCCGATCCTCGCCTGCTCTCGCATACTCCCACCTAAGACCATTTCGCCCTCCAGAACATCCTTGTCGCTAGGCGTCCGGTAGCGTGTCCGGATGCCCCTCGCTTTGATCACCGGTGCCGCGCGCGCCGACAGCATCGCCGCCGGCATCGTTCCTCGCCTGCGTGCCGCCGGCTGGACGGTCGTCACCAGCGATCTCTCTGACGCCGACCTTGACGCCGACCTCTCGACGGCGGACGGACCCGACGAACTCATCGCCCAGGTGAACCGCGAGCACGGCACGATAACCGCCCTCATCCTCAGTCACGCCCACGACGTTCAGTCCGGCATCCTCGACACGACCGCCGCCAGCTTCGATCTGCATGTCGCCGTGAACGCCAGGGCGAGCCTGCTCCTGATCGCCGCCTTCGCCCGTCAGGCAGGCGATGATGGCGGCGTCATCGTCGCACTCACGAGCGACCACGTCACGGGCAATCTGCCGTACGGCGCGTCGAAGGGCGCCCTCGATCGCCTGGTGATCTCGGCGGCGCGCGAACTCGGGCCGCGCGGAATCTCAGCGAACGTGCTCAACCCCGGCCCGATCGACACCGGCTGGATGGATGACGACACCCGCAGCAGTCTCGGAGCCATGACGCCGCTGGGCCGGCTCGGGCGTCCGGCCGACGTCGCCGCCGTGGTGGAGTTCCTCGTGTCGGAGGAAGGGCGCTGGATCTCGGGGCAGTTGCTCAAGAGCGACGGGGCGTTCTCCGCGCGATACTGAGAAGCGGCACTGTCCCGACGAGGGGCCAACGCGACGAGGCCACCGCGTCCCATCCCACCCCGTCGGTCGTCCGCGGCATGATGAACTCATGAAGACCGACACCCTGCTCGCCGAGCGTCTCCGATCCCACCGGCTCACCGCTCCGACGCGCACGGTGGCTGATGCGGCAGGCCACATGCTCGCCGTGCAGAGTCAGGACTTCACGGCCGGGCGGTGGGCTTTGGCGGTGCGGACGAGCGGTTCGCCGACACTGCGCGACGTCGACAGGGCGTTCGACCGCGGCGACCTCGTGCGGGCATGGACGATGCGCGGAACCCTGCACACGATCCCGGCGCGCGACCTCGGCTGGGTGCTTTCGGTGACTGCGGCGCGGCAGCGCCAGCAGGGCGCATCCCGAAATCGTGACCTCGGAATCGACGGCGAGATGATCGCCGTGGCGGCGCGCGCGCTGACACCCGCGCTGCGTGACGGCGGGCGGACGCGCACCGAGGCGTTCGAACTGCTCGACGGGGTGGGGATCGATCCGACAGGGCAACGCGGACTCCACCTGTTGTTCGCCCTCACCATCGACGGGCTGATCTGCCAGGGCCCCGTCGTCTCCCGCGACGGGGTGACACGCGAGCAGCGCTTCGTGCTCGTGGAAGACCACATCCGCGAGCACGCGACGCCCGACGATCCGCTCGCGGAGCTGTTCGTGCGGTACCTCGACGGGCACGGGCCGGCGAAGGTCACCGACTTCGCATGGTGGTCCGGACTCACGCTCGGTGTGTCGAGGGAGGCCGCCGAGCGTGCCGCCGCTCGCGTCGAGGAAGTCGCCGAGGGCGTGTTCGCCGCGAAGAGCCGCCCGCGCCGCTCGCCGAAGGCGGCATCCGTCCATGCCCTCGGCGCCTTCGACGAGTACTACATCTCGTATGCGGACCGCGCCACGGTCTGCGCGCCCGAGCACCTCGCCGCCGTCGGCCCCGGCAAGAACGGAATGGTGCGCGCCACGCTCGTCGAGAAGGGGCGGGTCATCGGATGCTGGACCCATGCGAGCGCGTCGCTCGGAGCCCCGGCCGAGTTCTTCGAGGCAGCGGCCGACACGGATGCCGTCGCCGATGCGCTCGTCCGGTTCACGCGATTCATCGGAGCGTGAGCGCCTACTCGCTCGCGTGCCGCCCGAGGAAGGCGTAGACCTCGTTGTCGTCGACCCCGGGGAAGGCGCCACGGGGGAGCGGCGAGAACATGTGTGTGTGCACACGCGCGCTGGGCCAGGCCTTGCCGTTCCAGCGGTCGGCGAGCTCTGACGGCGGACGTCGGCAGCACGCCTCGTCGGGGCAGGTCGATGTCGCCCGATCCGTCGTCTCGCGTCCGCGCCACCAGCGCGCGTCGTCGAACGGAACGCCGACCGTCACCGAGAACTCCCCGTCGCTGGACGCACCCGTCTGCGTCGAGCACCAGAAGGTGCCAGACGGGGTGTCGGTGTACTGGTGGTGCTCTGTCGTGCGGTTCTGCTGCGTGAACGCGGCCCTGGCCTGGAACTTGCGGCACACGCGCTGACCCTCGACGGCCCCGGTGACGTCCATCGGCAGTGGCAGATCGTCGTTCTCGTAGACGCGGGCGATCGCCCCGGTGGCGTCGACGCGGAGGAAGTGCAGACGCATCCCGAGATGCTGGGTGAGCAGATTCGTCATCCGCATTCCGGCGGCCTCATGGGTGACGCCGAATGCGTCTCGGAAGTCCTCGACGGCGAGGTTGCGGTCCTTCTTCGCCTGCTGCAGGAACGCGACGGATGCCGTCTCCGGCATGAGGCAGCAGGCGGCGAAGTAGTTGATCTCGAGGCGCTGCTGCAGGAAGTCGGCGTAGTCGGTCGGGGGAGTGTGACCGAGAAGGCGGTGCGCCATCGCCTGGAGGGCCATGGACCGCAGGCCGTGTCCTCCCGGGATGGATGCCGGGGGCAGATAGATCCGTCCGTTCTCGAGGTCGGTCACCGATCGCGTGGAGTGCGGCAGGTCGTTGACGTAGATCAGCTCGAAGCCCAGCTTCTCGGCCATGATGTTCACCGTGCGGTGCGTGAGGGCGCCCTGCGTGTGACCGGCGGAGCGCAGCTGCTTCTCGGCGAGCTTCTCGATCTCGGGAAGGTAGTTGTGCTGGGCGCGCATGCGCAGGCGCAGTTCGGTGTTCGCGCGCCTCGCCTCCTCCGGTGTGGCGATCGCCTCCCGCTCTCGGCGCTGCAGCTCGCGGTGAAGACCGAGGAGCGACTCGAGGGTCTCGTCACTCATCGCCTTGGTGACCCGCACCGGTGCGATTCCCAGTTGACGGAAGACCGGGCTCTCCTGCGCGCGCTCGAGCTCGATCTCCAGCGCCGCTCGCCGGTTCGGCGGCTCCCCGGAGATGAGGTCCGCGACCTCCGTGCCCGTGGCGTGAGCGATGGCCTGGAGGAGCGACAGTTTGGGCTCGCGCTTGCCGTTCTCGATCAGGCTCAGCTGTGAGCCGGCGACACCCACGAGGGCACCGAGTTCGTCGAGTGTGAAGCCGTTGTCGAGCCGGTGGTGGCGGATGCGGTGGCCGAGGGTGGTGAGGTGGATGCCGGAGGACGCCATTCCTTGAGCATAGCGAAAGATCTGAACTTTTTACGAGGCATCAAGCCGGAAAATCCTGTGATTCGCGAAGAAGATGGATGCACAGCCGCACACTTCAAAGGAGCAGAGCCATGGCCATCGCCGAAGTCTTCACCCCGCGCACGTCCGCCGTCGCCCCCGCGCGCACTTTCGGAACGGCCCCGAGCTACGACACTCCCGCGATGGCAGAGCTCGTGGCGTGGGTGGCGGAGATCCGCAGCCTCACCCAGCCGGCCGACGTGCACTGGGTGGACGGCTCGCGAGCCGAGAACGACTGGCTGCTGCGCGGTCTCGTCGACGAGGGCAAGCTCATCAAGCTCAATCCGGAATGGCGGCCGGGGTCGTACCTCGCACGCTCCCACCCGAGCGACGTCGCCCGGACCGAAGGCCGCACTTTCATCTCGTCCGAGCGGGAGGAGGACGCGGGCCCGACCAACAACTGGGCGGATCCCGCCGAGATGCGCCAGAAGATGAACGGACTCTTCGAGGGATCGATGCGGGGACGCACGATGTACGTCGTGCCGTTCTCGATGGGGCCGGTGGGCGGGCCCTTCTCTCACATCGGGGTGCAGATCACCGACAGTGCGTACGCGGTGGCATCCATCGGCATCATGACCAGGGTGGGCGACGCCGTGACGCGTCGGATCGCAGACGGCGCCCCGTGGGTCAAGACGGTGCACTCGGTCGGTGCTCCGCTGGCGCAGGGGGAGCCTGACGTCGAGTGGCCGTGCAACGACGAGAAGTACATCGTGCACTTCCCCGACACCCTCGAGGTGTACTCATACGGCTCTGGCTACGGCGGGAATGCGATTCTCGCGAAGAAGTGCTTCGCGCTGCGCATCGCGTCGGTCATCGCCCGAGACGAAGGCTGGCTCGCCGAGCACATGCTGCTCATCCGGGTGATCGACCCGAACGGCAAGCAGTACCACGTGGCCGCAGCGTTCCCCTCCGCCTGCGGAAAGACGAACCTGGCGATGCTGCGTCCCACGATTCCGGGCTGGCGGGTCGAAACCCTCGGCGACGACATCGCCTGGATCCGCCCCGGCGAGGACGGGCGACTGTGGGCGATCAACCCCGAGGCGGGGTTCTTCGGCGTCGCCCCGGGCACCGGTGAGTCGACGAACGTCACGGCGGTCGAGACGCTCTGGGGCAACACCATCTTCACGAACGTCGCACTCCGCCCCGACGGGGACGTCTGGTGGGAGGGCCTGACCGAGGAGGCGCCCGCCGAGCTCATCGACTGGGAGGGCAACGACTGGACTCGTGACTGCGGACGGCCGGCGGCGCACCCGAACTCGCGCTTCACTGTCTCTGCTGCGCAGTGCCCGCAGATATCCGAGGACTGGGAGCAGGCCGTGCCGCTCGATGTGATCCTCTTCGGGGGCCGTCGTGCCACCAACGTTCCGCTCGTCGTCGAGGCGACCGACTGGACGCACGGTGTCTTCCTCGGCTCCAACATCTCCTCCGAGCGCACGGCAGCAGCCGAGGGCACCGTCGGAGAGCTGCGCCGCGACCCCTTCGCGATGCTGCCCTTCTGCGGCTACAACATGGGCGACTACTTCGCTCACTGGCTGAAGGTCGGACGCTCTCTGCGCTTCGACCGTGCGCCGCGCATCTTCCAGGTGAACTGGTTCCGCCGCGGTGACGACGGCCGGTTCCTGTGGCCGGGCTTCGGTGACAACTCGCGCGTCGTGGACTGGATCATCCGCCGCATCGCCGGAGAGGTTCCCGCCGTCGACAGCCCGATCGGCCGGCTGCCGCGCGTGAGGGATCTGAACCTCGACGGTCTCGACCTGCCTGAGGCCGACCTCGAGGAGCTGTTCTCCATCGATCCGGCGGCCTGGTCGACGGAAGCCGACCTGACCGAGGAGTTCTACGACACCTTCGGTGACAAGCTCCCGGCTGCCCTGCGCGCCGAGCTGGCCGCGCTCCGCTACCGACTCGCGCAGGCGCGCTGACAGACCGGTGCCGGTTCGGGGAGCCGGCACCTCTGCACCGCTCGGTGCCCATGCCCGCGAAGGCGGGATGCCGCGGACGAACCCATGGCTGAGTGGTTCCGGCATCCCGCCTTCGCGCCCCCTTCCCCTTGTTGATCCGCGAGAGTGCACGTGCGCGCCGGGAGGCTGACTTTGCGCCACTGTCTCGGCGTGAAGATGCAGTCTCGCGGAGGAGGGAGAGATCTCAGGCCAGGAGCTGGTGGCGGGCGAGGTCGCGGTACAGCGGCGTCGACTCGATCAGCTCGGCGTGCGTGCCCTGACCCACCACGACGCCGTCCTCGAGCACGACGATCAGGTCGCTGTCGACCACGGTCGAGAGCCGGTGCGCGATGACGACGAGCGTGCGATCGGCGGAGACGGCGTCGATGGCTTCCCGCATCCGCTGCTCGTTCACCCCGTCGAGGGATGATGTCGACTCGTCCAGCAGCAGGATCGGCGCATCGGTCAGCAGAGCCCGCGCGATCGCGAGACGCTGGCGCTCGCCTCCGGACAGCATGACGCCGTCCTCTCCGACGGGCGCCTCCAGGCCGAGCGGGTCGCGCTCGAGCACGTCACCCAGATTCACCGCGCGCAGAACCTGCGCGCACGCGGCGTCGGAGGCGTCGGGTGCTGCCAGTCGCAGGTTGTCCGCCAGGGTGCCGGCGAGCGTCGGCGCGTCCTGCTCGACGTAACCGAACTGGCGGCGCAGCTCGTCGCGGGGATAGGTGCGAACATCATGGCCGTACAGGCGGATCGACCCACCCGTCGAGTCGTAAAAGCGCTCCAGGAGTGAGAGGATCGTGCTCTTTCCGGCCCCGCTCGGCCCCACCAGCGCGACGCGGGCGCCCCGCGGCACGGCGAAGGAGACGCCTCGGAGCACCTCACGGTCGGTTCGCGGGCCGGGCTCGTCCTCGACACGCTCGAGATGCGCGTCGGCCAGCACGTTCTGAGCCTCCCTGGCGGCGGCTGCGCGAGCGGCGACCACATTCGCCGGATAGTGGAAGTGCACGTCGCGGAACTCGATCGCGGGCGCGAGAGCATCGGGCTCGTCCCGGAGAGACCTCTCCGTGAGCGGGGCGTCGCCCTCCGTCTCGGTGGGGAGGTCGAGCACCTCCTGGATGCGACCCAGCGCGCCGAGCGCCTGGTTCACCGAGGTGATGGCGCCGAAGGTCGAGGCCAGCGGCATCACCAGCAGGAACAGGAACATGATGAACGAGATCAGCTGCCCGATCGTGATCGCCCCGGCGGCGACGCGGAACCCGCCCACGCCGAGCACGACCAGCAGCGACAGCTGCAGAGCGATGCCGGCGATGGGGACCACGAGGGACGAGATCTTCGCGATCCGCACGCCGATGACGTACGCATCAGCAGCCAGCTCCGACACCGCCGCCGTCTCTCGGTCTGTCGCACCGGATGCGCGGACAGTCCGGATCGACCCGACCGCGCGCTCGACGCCCGATGCGAGCTGGCCGACCGTCTCCTGTTGGGCGGTGGATGCCGTGCGGATGCGGTCGCTGAGGGCCACCACGATCGCCACGGACACGCCGATCACGACGACGATCAAGAGCAGCAGGATCGGGTCGATGAGCAGCATCGCGATCAGGGCACCGAGGAACAGGATCGCGCTGCCGACGGCATCCGCCAAGCCCTGCGTGAGCACGGCGTACAGCAGCGTCGTGTCCGTACCCACCCGGGAGACGAGGTCGCCGGTGCGGCGGGCGTCGAACTCGCTGATCGGCAGGTGCAGGATGCGGGCGATCAGTTTCCGGCGGCTCGAGTGCACGACGGCGGTACCTGTTCGCTGCAGCAGGTAGTGCTGATAACCGGAGATGATCGACGACACGATCACGAATCCGACGAGCAGCCACACCAGGATGCCGATTCCACGATCGGACTGCACCGCCTCGATGACCTGCCCGACAAGCAGTGGCTGCACGAGCGAGGTCGCTGCGCCGATGACGCTGAGCACGGCGACGACGATCAGCGTGCGCTTGTGCTCGAAGAGGAAGGGGAGAAGCTGGCGGAATGTGGCGCGCGGACCTTCCTGCTGCGCACCCCTTCCGCGTCGGCGCGTCGCCGTGCTGGACATGCGGACCTCGTTCTGAAAGGGCTTGCTACGACAGTACTTCGTGCGGTCGCGAATCCTGTGGGTGGGCTGTGGGGCCGACGTCACCGGCGGCCGTACTTGCGGTGGACTGCCTGCTTGGAGACTCCCAGCGCGCTGGCGATCGCCTGCCACGAGTATCCGGAGTTGCGGGCGCGTCGCACCTGGACCTCCTCGGCGCGCGAGATCTCCTGGCGAATCCCGGCGAGGCGGGTCAACTCCGCCAGGGGTTCGCCGCCCTCATCCTGTGCCAATGCCGTGCGTATCGTCATCTCGACCTCCGTGCGTCAATCGTCGTTGACGCCTGGTGAAATGTCAACATGCATTGACGTAGGATTCTGACCCACGTGCAGAATGGCTGCACCCGACTCGGGTGCAGCCATTCACGACGGAGGGAAGATCAGAGCTCAGCGGATGCCGCGAGTCCGAGATCCTCCTCGTAGTCGCTGTCCTTCGTCTCGGGCGTGAGGATCAGGGCGACGAAGGTCAACACGCCCATGGCGGACAGGTACAGACCCACGAGCCAAGGCTCTCCGCCACCCATTCGCCACAGTTCGATGGCGATGAGGGGAGCGACGGCCGCACCGAGGATCGACGAGACGTTGTACGAGATCGCCGAGCCCGTATACCGCACGTTCGTCGGGAAGAGCTCCGGCAAGAGGGCGCCCATCGGGCCGAACGTCGCGCCCATGAGCAGGAAGCCGAACACGAGGAACGCCTGTACCAGGGCTCCGGTGAACTTCGGGTCGGAGGCCGGCAGGAGGAAGGCGTTGAACGACAGCCCGAACACGACGATCGCACCCGTCACCCACAGCAGGAGCTTGCGCCGGCCTACGGCGTCGGCGATCGGGCCGGAGAGGAGCGTGAAGATCCCGAAGAAGACCACCCCGATGATCTGCATCAGCACGAAGTCGGTGTAGCCGAAGCCGAGCCCCGGGTAGAACTGATCCGCGAAGGCGGCGGCGTCGAAGTCCTTGCCGGTGGCTTCGGCAGCCGCCTTCGCCGCGGCGGACGCGGTCTCGAGAGAGGCGGCCTTCGTGCCGTAGGCGAGGGTGAAGTTCGTCATCAGATAGAACAGCACGTAGGTGGCCAGCATGATGAACGTGCCGAGAATCAGCTTCTTCCAGTGATGACGGAACACCGTCGCCAGCGGCAGCTTGCGCAGGGCGCCCTTCTTCGACGCCTTCGTGAAGGTCTCGGATTCCACGAGCTTCAGCCGCACCCACAGGCCGATGATGACCATGACGGCGGAGAAGAGGAACGGGATGCGCCAGCCCCATGACAGGAAGGCCTCGGACTTCAGCGCCGGGTTCTCGGAGTGCGGCAGCATCCAGTTGATGGCCAGGAACAGGAAGTTCGCGATGATGAATCCGAGAGGGGCTCCCAGCTGCGGGAAGGTGCCGTACCAGGCGCGCTTGCCCTTGGGCGCGTTCTCCGTCGCGACGAGCGCTGCTCCCGACCATTCACCGCCGAGTGCGAAGCCCTGGGCGAGGCGGAGGATCAGCAGCAGGAGCGCTGCCCACCAGCCGATCTGCTGGAACGTCGGCAGCAGTCCGATGATGAACGTCGCGATGCCCATCGTGAGAAGAGAGGCCACCAGCGTCGCCTTGCGGCCGAACTTGTCGCCGAAGTGACCGAACACGACAGCGCCGATCGGGCGTGCGACCATCGCCGCGCCGAACACCGCGAACGACGACAGCAGCGACGTGGTGTCGTTGCCGGTCGGGAAGAACAGCACCGGGAACACGAGCACGGCAGCTGTCGCGTAGGCGTAGAAATCGTAGAACTCGATCGTGGTGCCGACCAGGCTCGCCGTGATGACTCGCGAACGGGGGTTCGCGGGCGCGGTTGCAGTGCTCAAGATTCTCCTTCGTTCCTCGCTCCGTGCGGAGCACGTGGGAGTTTACGCGGTGTTGAGCGTTCGCTGTGCGAGCGCGGCCGGTCTCATTCGACGTGTCGAGGAACAGGTCCGAAGCCTCGGGCAGGGAGAGCTCGCCCGCCCACGCCGAATGGCCAGCGGTGCGCTCGCCGTCGATGCGCTGCCGGTGCAACTCGACGGTCGCGGTCCGGTTCAGACGCCGCTGGTGGGCACTGAGCTCATCGTGCGGGGGAGCACGGCAGCGCCGCGCGCCGCGACCCGCTGACCTGCTGCCCACGGCCACCGGTGGTGCTCCGTCGGGGAGCACCACGCCGGGCGTGCGAGTCGGTCAGCGCCAGAGCACCCCGAGACCGGCGTTGACGAGGGTCAGCACGCCGATGAGCCAGAACATCACCGGAGGCACCCCCTCGTCGCGCTTCTGGCGGGCGGTGCCGATACCGAGCAGGGCGCCGATGACGATCAGAACGACCAACTTGACGCCGATCTTGACGTAGTTGAGCTCGCCGTCGATGCCCCACGGCGCTGCGAGCGCGAGACCGGCGAGACCGGCGATCAGCAGGCCGTAGTCCATGATCCTGGTGATCTGACGCCCGCCGCCGAACGCCTGCGCGGCCCACGCGCCGAACAGGACGGCGAAGCCGACGAGGTGGATGAGGACGACGATCAGACGCAGAGTCTCCATGCCTTTACCGTAGCCATCAGGTGACCGCATCCGCCAGGTAGGTGAGCCTCAGCGTCTGCGGGTGGTGTCCCGACTGCGCCGGGTCAGCCGAGGAGGTCCTTGATGACCAGCGCCGTACGCAGCGCGGCATCCGCCGCCTCGGCGCCCTTGTCCTCCTTGGACCCCTCGAGACCGGCACGATCCAGCCCCTGCTTCTCGTCGTCGAGAGTGAGCAGACCGAAACCCACCGGCTTGCCGGCATCCAGCGACACCCGGGTCAGCCCGTCGGTGGTCGCCGCGGACACGTACTCGAAGTGGGGTGTACCGCCGCGGATGATCACGCCGAGCGCGACGACGGCGTCCGCGCCGCCCGCGAAGGCCGCCTGCGCTGCCACGGCCAGCTCGAACGAGCCGGGAACCCGCACCAGCCGGTGGCTGGCACCGGCGGCATCGAGGACCCGCTGCGCGCCCGCGATGAGACCGTTGCTGATGATCTCGTGCCAGGTGCCTGCGATGACGACGACGTTCAGTCCTCGTCCGTCGATGTCGCCCGTGGTCGGTGCTCCTGCGCCGCTCATGCGTTGCTCCTTCCGTTGGCGAGAGCCTCTGCCAGCTCCGCCTCGCCGATGATGTGTCCCATGCGGTCCCGCTTGGTCTCGAGGTACTGGTGGTTGTTCGGGCCGACGCCGACGATGAGCGGCACCTGCTCGATGACGTCGAGGCCGAGCTCGCGCAGCTGGTTGACCTTGTCGGTGTTGTTGGTCAGCAGCCGCACCCTGGAGACGCCGAGGTCACCGAGGATGCCGGCGGCGGCGGCGTACTCCCGAGCATCCGCCGGCAGCCCGAGTGCGAGGTTCGCGTCGACGGTGTCCAACCCCTCCTCCTGCAGGCTGTATGCGCGGAGTTTGTTGATCAGTCCGATTCCTCGGCCCTCGTGACCGCGCATGTAGATGACGACGCCGCTCTCTCGCTCGATCGCGTCGAGTGCGGCCTCCAGCTGCGGTCCGCACTCGCATTTCAGCGATCCGAACGCCTCACCGGTCAGGCATTCCGAGTGCACTCTGACCAGTGCCGTCTCGGAGAGTTCTCCCGACACGACGGCGATATGGTCGGTGCCGGTGACGCGGTCCTTGTACGCGAGGAAGCGGAAGGTGCCGTGCGTGGTGGGGACGGTGGAGTCGGCGCGCAGGCTGACCCGACGACTCTTGGGGGCGCTCGCCGCCTCGTCCCGGGGATCGACCTCGTCGAGGTGCGCGATGAGCTGTTCGATCGTGATGACGGGGACGCCGTCGCGCTCGCCGAGCTCGATGAGCCCCGGCAGGCGCATCATGCTGCCGTCTTCGGCGACCACCTCGGCGATCGCGCCCACCGGACGCAGGCCGGCCAGCCGCATGAGTTCGACCGCTGCCTCAGTGTGCCCGCTGCGCTCTCGCACGCCGCCGTCGACGGCACGCAGTGGGAGCACGTGACCGGGGCGGATCAGACTCGACGCCGTCGAGGCCGGGTTCGCGAGCACGTTGAGGGTGTGGGCGCGATCGAACGCGCTGATACCGGTGGTCACGCCCTCGGCTGCATCGACGCTGACGGTGTACGCGGTGGACCGGGCGTCCTCATTGGACTCGACCATCGGCTGCAAGTTCAGGCTGTCGGCGAGATCGGCGGGCATGGGCGCGCAGATGAAGCCCGATGACCAGCGAACCGTCCACGCCACCCACTCCGGCGTGGCGAGCTCGGCCGAGAGGATGACGTCCCCCTCGTTCTCGCGGTTCTCATCGTCGGCGACGATGACCGGACGCCCGGCGCGCAGCGCTTCGAGCGCCTGCGGGATGGTGGCAAGGCTCATCGCGAGCCTCCTTCCGTGACGGCCCGGAAGGCGAGCAGACGCTCGACGTGCCGGGCGAGGATGTCGGTCTCGAGGCTGACGCGATCGCCGACCGCGCGAGAGCCGAGCGTGGTGGCGACGAGAGTCTCGGGGATGAGGGAGACCTCGAACCAGGCCGCCGTCTCGCCGGGGTCGCTGACAGCGCTGACGGTGAGCGAGGTGCCGTCGACCGAGATCGATCCCTTGTCGACGACGAGCGGCGCCAGGTCTGCGGGGAGGCTGATCCGAAGAACACTCCACTCGGCGCCGGGGCGCACCTCCAGCACGTCGCCTGTGCCGTCGACGTGACCCTGCACGATATGGCCGCCGAGCCGGGCGCCGACGGGCATCGCCTTCTCGATGTTGACGCGGCTGCCGACCGAAGCGCCGCTGAGCGCGGCGACATCCAGGGTCTGCTTCATCACGTCGGCGTCGAAGGTGTCAGCCGTCGAACCGACCACGGTCAGGCACACGCCCGAGACGGCGATCGATTCGCCGTGCACGGCATCGGCCGCTGCCCGGGGCGCACGCACGGTGAGCCGCCAGCCGTCTCCGGCGGGTGCGATGGCGGTGATCTCGCCGATCTCCTCGATGATTCCGGTGAACATCAGGCGGCTCCTTCGTTCGTGACACGCGAGTCGTTCGCGGCGTCGTCTTCGGTCGGGTGGGTTCGGGTCGGGTGGTTCTCGGCCGGACGCGCGACGACGAGCAGGTCTGCGCCGAGGGGGATCCACTCATCGACGGTCAGGCGTCGTGCGCCGTCGATGGATGCGACGCCGATGTCGGTGAGGGCGAGTCGTCCGCCGCCGAGGAGCACCGGCGCGACGTATGCCAGCACGCGGTCCGCGAGGCCTTCCGCGATGAACGCGCTCGCGAGTGTCGGGCCGCCCTCGATGAAGGCCGTCTGGATGCCGCGTGCGTGAAGGTCCGCGACGACAGCGCGCAGGTCTCTCGTGTCGTACAGGAGAGGGTCGCGCGGATGGCGCCGGAGGGCCGCATCCGCCGGAATCGCCCGAGAGCCGATCACCACGGGAATCGGCTGGTGGTCGTGGAGGCGGTCGCCGTCGCGAGCGGTGAGGGCAGGGTCGTCGGCGAGCACCGTGCCGGTCCCGACCACGATGGCATCCGCCGCTGAGCGCCTCCGGTGCACGTCTGCGCGCGCGGCGGCGCCGGTGATCCACTGGCTGGTGCCGTCATCAGCCGCCGCGCGGCCATCGAGACTCTGCGCCCATTTCACGGTGATGTGCGGCCGGCCGAGCCGCGCGGCGGTCAGCCAGTCCGCGATGACGCGGCCGGCGGCATCCGCCTGCTCGCCGGCGACGACGGCGACGCCCGCGTCGCGAAGCCGCTGTGCTCCGCCGCCGGACTGCCTGCCAGGGTCGTCGAGCGCGTAAACGACGCGCGAGATTCCGGCATCGATGAGAGCGAGCGCGCAGGGGCCCGTGCGTCCGGTGTGGTTGCAGGGCTCGAGGGTGACGACGGCGGTCGCGCCGTGCGCGGCACCGGGTGCGAGTTTCGAGAGCGCGTCGACCTCGGCGTGAGCGGTACCGGCACCGCGATGCCATCCCTCGGCGACCACCTCGCCCGCAGGTGACAGGATGACCGCTCCGACCTGCGGATTCACGCCGCGGGGGCCACGGACGGCGAGCTCCAGTGCGCGGGCCATCGCATCGCGCTCTGCCTCGTTCACTGCCATCCGTCGTCCTTCGGTGAGGCTCCGGGGTCGGCAGAACGCGCGCGTCGGCGCATCGTGCTGCCTCCCATCCGGACTAGCGAAGTCTCCTTCGCATCACCGTCGGTTCCGGAATTCCACCGGATCGGCACCGAGGTCTCCCTCGGCGCTCGCGGACTGTCACCGCCGGTTCGGATTCTCACCGACCCCGGAGCACGTTGATGCTCTGAGTGTACTCAACGCATCTGAATGGATTTCATTCCGTGCGCGATTCTCACGTGATCGGGCACCGCTGCCGCTGGCGGAGCTACTTCAGAAGGCGCGACAGGCGGCGGTCGGCGAGCGGCTTGCCGCCGGTCTGGCACGTCGGGCAGTACTCCAGTGAGCGGTCGGCGAAGAAGACGCTGCGAACCGTGTCACCGCAGACCGGGCATGCCTCGCCGCGTCGCGCGTGCACCTGCATGCCGCGGCGCTTGGCGTCCTTGAGGTCGGCGGGCGGTTTGCCGGAGGCTTCGGCGACGGCGTCCCTCAGCGTGCTCTGCGTCGCCTCGAACAGCCGCTCGACGTCCTCGGTATCGAGCGTGGCGGCGATCGCGTACGGAGACATGCGCGCCGCATGCAGGATCTCGTCGGAATAGGCGTTGCCGATACCCGCGATCACCGCCTGATCCCGAAGGAGCCCCTTGATCTGCATCCGCTTGCCCGCCAGGAGGCCGGCGAACACCTCCAGGGTGAACTCGGGCTCGAGCGGGTCGGGCCCGAGCCTCGCGATCCCTGGGACGTCCTCGAGGTCTCGCACGACGTAGACCGCGAGCGACTTCTTCGTCCCGGCCTCCGTCAGATCGAATCCGCTGCCGTCGCCGAGCGCGACGCGCAGAGCGATCGGCGTCTTGCCGGGCTTGATCAGGGTGGTGGGAAGCGCGTCGTACCAGCGCAGCCACCCGGCCTTCGCGAGGTGGAACACCAGGTGCAGCTCCTCGCCGAACGAGAGGACGATGAACTTGCCGCGGCGGGTCGATGCCGACACCACCGCTCCCTGCAGGGCCGTGACCGGGGGATCGTACGTCTTCAGTGCGGCGATCGCTGACACGCTGACGCGCGTGAGTGTGCGGCCGACGGCGCGCTCGCCGAGGAAGGCTGCGAGCCCCTGGACCTCCGGCATCTCCGGCATGAACTCATCCTGCCATCCGCATCCGACATCGTCACGGGGGTTCCCGGATTCCTGGCGCCTCGATTCCGATCGGAGCGGGGGCGGTCAGACGCGGTCGCCGACCGCCTCGTCGCGGACCGGCGACGCCACGGGGAAGCGGTCATCCGTCGCGAGCAGCCCGGCGACCCACCCGTCGACGCGCCCGCGCGGGCTGACAGGGGCCTGCGCTGCAGACCCTCGTGCCTGAATCCAGGAGGAGGAACTCCATCCCGGCATCCTATTGGCGCGCCGGCGGATGCCCTGACCGCCCATGTGTGAGCGTCCGAACCTGCAGTCCGACGGGGCGCGGCGAAGCTCCGTCCGCGCACAGCCCGATGTCGGATGCCGCGACTAGGCTTATCCGGTGACTGTTCCGGGGATTCTGCGCGCCTTGGAAGAGGCGACCCTTTACCGCGATGCCCTCACCTGGGCGCAGACGGATGCCGATCTCGGCCTCGTGGACGGGCTGGACGCGCCGGCACTCGCCGGGCTGCTCCGTCGTCGCCACGAGGCAGGTCACCCCGCGGCTCTCCTGGCCGTCGCCCCGACCGGCAGGCGGGTGGAGACCCTCGCCGCAGCGCTCGAGGCGTACGCTCCCGATGCCCAGGTGCTCACCTTCCCCGCGTGGGAGACGCTGCCGCACGAGCGGCTGAGCCCGAGCCCCGACACGGTGGGTCATCGCCTGCAGACGCTGCGCCGCATCGCGCAGTGGTCGGGCGATGCTCCGCTGATCGTCGTCGCTTCGGTGCGCGCCGCCCTGCAGCCGATCGCCGGCAACCTCGGCGAGCTCGCCCCGCTCGAACTCGCACTCGGGAGCCGCGGCAACGAGCTCGACCGCGTCGCCGAGCAACTCGTCGAACGCGCGTACTCCCGGGTCGACATGGTGTCCCGTCGCGGCGAGTTCGCGGTCCGAGGCGGAATCCTCGACGTCTTCCCGCCCACATCCGAGCATCCACTGCGCGTCGAGTTCTTCGGCGACGAGATCGACCAGATACGGGCGTTCTCGGTCGCCGATCAGCGCTCGCTTCCCGGTGACATCGACCACGTCGACCTGCCGCCCAGCCGTGAGCTGCTGCTCACCGCAGACGTTCGCGAACGAGCACGCGCGCTCATCGACGGATTCCCCGCCATCGCCGGGATGCTCGAGAAGATGGCGGAGGGTATCCCGGTCGAGGGGATGGAGTCGCTCCTGCCCGCCGTCTCCGGTCCTCTGAAGTCGCTCGTGGAGTATCTGCCGGCAGGAAGCGCGACCGCACTCGTCGATCCCGAACGCTCCACCGCGCGAGCGATCACTCTGGGCGACACCAACCGCGAGTTCCTGGACGCGGCATGGAGCGCTGCGACCTCCGGCGCGTCCGCGCCCATCGATCTCGGTGCCGGAGACTTCCTCACCGTGGCGCAGCTTCGTGAGGTGGTCCGCGAACGCGGCGGCGTCTGGTGGCGACTGAGCCCGTTCGGTGCCGGGCTCGGCGAGGGCGACGTCGACGACGCGAACCTCGATGCCGCCGTCATCCCGTCGTTCCACGGCAACGTCGACGGGGCGATCGAGTTCGTCGACGCTCGTGTCGCCGACGGCTGGCGGGTCGTGGTCATCGCCGCCGGTCACGGGCTCGTCGAGCGGGCAAGGGACGTGCTGGCAGATCGGGGCATCGCCGCGCGCATCGTCGACAGCCTCACCGACGCGCCTGACCCGGCAGTGGCAACCCTGGTGACCGGTTCGGTCGAGGCCGGCTTCCAGATCGCTCAGGCGAAGCTCGCCGTCCTCACCGACAATGAGTTCTACGGGCGCACGATCGGCGGAGACCAGCGGGTCGTCAAGAAGCTCGCCTCGCGCCGCAAGAACGTCGTCGACCCCCTGCAGCTGAAGCAGGGCGACTACGTCGTGCACGCCACCCACGGCATCGGCCGCTTCGTCGAGATGACGCAGCGCGAGGTGTCGACGGGCGGGCGCAATGCGACCAAGTCCCTTCGCGACTACCTCGTGCTGGAGTACGCGCCCTCCAAGCGCGGCTACCCCGGCGACAAGCTCTTCGTGCCGACCGATCAGCTCGACCTGCTGTCGAAGTACGTCGGAGGCGAGGCGCCGACCCTGTCGAAGATGGGCGGAAGCGACTGGGCGCAGGCCAAGGGCAAGGCGCGCAAGGCCGTCAGAGACATCGCGGTCGAGTTGGTCAAGCTGTATTCGGCCAGGATGAGCGCGAAGGGTCATGCGTTCGGGCCGGACACCCCGTGGCAGCGCGAGCTCGAAGAGGCGTTCCCCTTCGCCGAGACGCCCGATCAGCTGCAGACGATCGACGAGATCAAGGCCGACATGGAGCGGCCGATCCCGATGGACCGGCTGCTCTCGGGCGACGTCGGATTCGGCAAGACCGAGGTCGCGGTGCGCGCGGCCTTCAAGGCGATCCAGGACGGCAAGCAGGTCGCGATGCTGGTGCCGACGACCCTGCTTGTCAAACAGCACCTCGAAACGTTCACCGAGAGGTTCGCGGGCTTTCCGGTGAAGGTGCGTCCGCTGTCGCGCTTCCAGAGCGACAAGGAGGCGAAGCTCACGCTGCAGGGACTCCTCGACGGCACGGTCGACATGGTCATCGGCACCCACCGGATCCTCACCGATCAGATCATGTTCAAGGACCTCGGCCTGATGATCATCGACGAGGAGCAGCGCTTCGGGGTGGAGCACAAGGATGCGCTGAAGAAGATGAAGACGAACGTCGACATCCTCGCGATGAGTGCGACCCCGATTCCCCGCACGCTCGAGATGGCGGTGACCGGCATCCGCGAGATGTCGACGCTGCAGACCCCGCCGGAGGACCGGCATCCGATCCTCTCGTTCGTGGGTCCCCGCAGCGACAAGCAGATCGCGGCCGCGATCCGGCGCGAGATCCTGCGCGAGGGGCAGGTGTTCTTCGTCCACAACCGGGTGCAGTCGATCCAGCGCGTCGCGTCGCAGCTCGCGGAGCTCGTCCCGGAAGCACGCATCGCGGTCGCGCACGGACAGCTGGGTGAGCACCAGCTGGAGCAGGTCGTCGACGACTTCTGGGAGCGCAAGTTCGATGTGCTCGTCTGCACCACGATCGTCGAGACGGGGCTCGACATCTCGAACGCGAACACGATCATCATCGATCGCGCCGACAAGTACGGCCTGTCGCAGCTGCACCAGCTGCGCGGCCGTGTCGGCCGTGCCCGCGAACGCGCGTACGCGTACTTCCTCTACGACGAGATGAAACCGCTGTCGGAGACCGCCGCCGACCGGCTGCAGACGATCGCCGTGAACAATGATCTCGGTTCCGGAATGCAGGTCGCGCTCAAGGATCTGGAACTCAGGGGAGCGGGGAACCTCCTGGGCGCGGAGCAGGCTGGGCACATCGCCGGCGTCGGATTCGATCTGTATCTGCGCATGATCGGCGAGGCTGTGGCGACGTTCCGCGGCGAGGAGGTCGAGACCGGGACAGAGCTTCGCCTCGAGCTCCCGCTCGACGCCCGGATTCCTGAGGACTACATCGACAGTGAGCGGCTTCGTCTCGAGGCGTACCAGAAGCTCTCGGCGGCGTCCGCGGCGACGGCGAAGGATGACGCGATCGATCTGGTGATCGAGGAGCTGACCGACCGCTACGGTGCGCCGCCGGCAGAGGTGTCCGGTCTGATCTCCATCGCGAGGCTGCGTCGTCGCGCGGCACGTGCCGGGTTGACGGATGTCGTCGCGATGGGATCGAACCTGCGGATCGCACCGGCGCGCTTCGAGGACTCCATGAGGGTCAGGCTGCAGCGGTTGTATCCGAACGCGAAGCTGCTCGCGGGCGGAGAGGCGCTCGTCGTGCCGATGCCGCGCCCGGGCGGGGAAGCCCCGACGGACGCAGGACTGTTGGAGTGGGTGGAGCAGCTGTTCACCGCGATGTTCCCGGAATCGGTCGCGGCCGCGGACGATCAGACGGTGTCGAGCCCGAGATAGATGTGGTTGCCGTCGGGGTCGCGAAGCTCTGCGACGCGCTCGCCCCACGGCATGTCGGCGGGGCCGCTCAGCGCCTCGGCGCCCGCAGCGACGGCGGCGGCGAAGTCCGCCTCGATGTCGTCGGTGTAGATCCAGAGCGCGATGGCGTCGCCCGTGGCGACCTCCGGCTCGAACCCGATGCCGATGGTGCCGCCCCCGACGGCGAGTGCCACGTACACGACGTCGCCGCCCTCGGGAGCGAACCGGTAGGTGACCTCGGCGGCGAAGGCCTGTTCGTAGAACGCGATCGACGCGGCGAGGTCGACGGAGCGAAGGATCGGGAAGAGGCGCGTCACGCTCATGGCGGCACCGTACGATGAAGGCTCCGCGCGGTCAACGCCCGCGGCTGCCCGCCGTTCGATCCGAGACGATGTCGACATGCACGATCTGGACCTCGAAGCACTCCTCGATGTGGAACGGCGTGGCTGGGACTCGCTCTGCGCGTCGCGGGGCGGGCGATTCTACGGCGAATTGATGACGGCGGGTGCGGTGATGGTGCTCGTCAACGGGATGGTCCTCGACCGCGAAACCATCCGATCGTCCCTCGATGGGTCGCCGGCATGGGATCGGTACGAGATCGATGATGCGCAGGTCGTTCCCGTCGGGGCGGATGCCGCAGCGCTGGTCTATCGGGCGCGAGCCGAGCGCGCCGGCGAGGCGCCCTTCGTCGCGCTGATGTCGAGCGTGTACGTCCGTCGATGGGCAGTTGCGTCTCGCGCTCTACCAGCAGACCACCATCGACGCCTGACGAGGGGTGTCGGCGGGCCGGTACTGTCCAACGGTGTCATCGTCGTCGGGGCGGCCGCGGCGCTTCTGCTCGTGGTGTATCGGTTTCGATGCGCCGCCGGGACTAGTCTGACGTCATGCTGTACGAGCACCTCGGGGCTCGGCCCCGGATCCACCGGACCGCTGTCATCGCCCCCACCGCCGTGATCTCCGGCGATGTCGAGATCGGGGCGGACTGTCAGGTGCTGCACGGCGCCGTGATCACCGCCGAGGGCGGCCCGATCACGCTCGGCGAGAACGTGATCGTGATGGAGAACGCGATCGTGCGGGCGAGTTCTGCGAACCCGGTGCATATCGGCGATCACGTGCTCATCGGGCCCGGCGCCTCGGTATCGGGCGCGATCATCGGCGATGAGGTGTTCCTCGCCACGGGCACGCGGGTGTTCAACGGTGCCCGCATCAAGGACCGGGCGGAGGTGCGGATCAACGGCGTCGTCCATCTGCGCACGGTGCTGCCCGAGGATGCCGTCGTGCCGATCGGCTGGGTCGCGGTGGGTGACCCGGTGCAGGTGCTGTCACCCGACCGGCACGACGAGATCGCGGCCGCTCAGCGCGAGCTCGACTTCCCCGGCTACGTGTTCGGAGTCGACCGAGACACTCCCGACGTGATGGTGCAGTTGACCGAGCGCTACGGCCGCTCGCTCGCGCGGCACGCCGACGATTGCGAGATCCGGCCGTAGCGGCATCCCTCCGTCGCGGCCGTGGCGGCATCCGGTGCCGCTGTGAGACACCACCTCCGTCGTGAGAAACCATGCGTGGCGTGGTGTCTCGTGCGAGGAGTGGTGTCTCGGGCTGGATGCGTTGATTCGGGTACGACGTGCCGCGGCGACGGCGACGGCGACGCGACGCCGGACGATGACAGCGCTCAGATGACGCCCTGTGCGAGCATCGCGTTCGCCACGCGCTCGAAGCCGGCGATGTTGGCGCCAGCGACGTAGTCGCCCGGCGTTCCGTATCGCTCCGCCGCGCGGAACGCCGCGTCATGGATGTCGCCCATGATCTCGCGCAGCTTGTTCTCACTGTCGGCAAAACTCCAGCGCTGACGGGACGCGTTCTGGCTCATCTCCAGGGCCGAGGTGGCGACGCCGCCGGCGTTGGCGGCCTTGCCGGGGGCGAACAGCACACCGGCCTTCTGGAAGGCGTCGACGGCCTCGGGCACGCACGGCATGTTCGCGCCCTCGGAGACGGCGCGCACACCGTTCGCGATGAGCGTCTGGGCCTCTGCGGCACTGACTTCGTTCTGGGTGGCCGACGGGATCGCGATGTCGACCGGGACGTCCCACACGCTGCCGTTCTCGACGAAGCGGGCGCTCGGGCGGCGGTTCGCATACTCCACGATCCTGGCGCGCTCGACCTCCTTGAGCTGACGCAGCAGCGCGAGGTCGATCCCGGCGTCGTCGACGACATAGCCGGAGGAATCGGATGCCGTCACGGCGGTGGCACCGAGTTGCGTGGCCTTCTCGATCGCGTAGATCGCGACGTTGCCCGAGCCGGAGATCCCCACACGCTTGCCCTCGAAGGACTCGTTGTGCACCGCGAGCATCTCCTGCGCGAAGAACACGGCGCCGTACCCGGTGGCCTCGGTGCGCACCTCGGCGCCGCCCCAACCGGTTCCCTTGCCGGTGAACATGCCGGACTCGTGGCGGTTGGTGACCTTGCGGTACTGCCCGAACAGGTAGCCGATCTCGCGGCCGCCGACGCCGATGTCGCCGGCGGGGACGTCGGTATGCTCGCCGAGGTGGCGGTAGAGCTCGTTCATGAAGGACTGGCAGAACCGCATGACCTCGGCGTCGGACCGGCCGTGGGGATCGAAGTCCGACCCGCCCTTGCCGCCGCCGATGCCCTGGCCGGTGAGAGCGTTCTTGAAGATCTGCTCGAAGCCGAGGAACTTGATGATCGACAGGTTCACCGACGGGTGAAAGCGCAGACCGCCCTTATACGGGCCGAGCACCGACGAGAACTGGATGCGGTAGCCGCGGTTCACCTGCAGGCGCCCGGCGTCGTCGACCCACGGCACGCGGAACATGATCTGACGTTCCGGTTCGACCAGGCGCTCGAGGATCCCGCCCTCGACGTACTCGGGGTGCTCCTCCAGTACCGGGGCGATCGAGTGCAGCACCTCGTGCACGGCCTGATGGAATTCCGGCTCATGCGGGCTGCGGTCGAGCACCGTGGTGAAGACCGGCTGCACGGAGGCGGCGAGAGGGTGGAAGTCGATGGTTTCGGTCACGCGGGAACGGCTTTCTGAATGGGGGATGTCGGTGCGAGGCGATCGTGTCGCGTGAAGCGCCGCCGGATCAGGCGAGAGATTTCACTCTAGCGGGCAGCTGAATGTGAGAGCTTCGCCGGGCACGATCGGATGCCGGTCACCCGGTGTTCTGCAGGCCGGCGGCCACGCCGCTGACAGAGAGCAGCAGCAGTCGGCGCTGCTCCTCGTCGGCGCCGGATCCCTCGGGCGACTCTGCCGCCGAGGAGCGCAACGCCCGCAGCGCTCGCAGCTGCAGGAGTGACAGCGCGTCGACGTAGGGCGTCCGCAGCTGCACGGCGCGCTGCAGGATCGGCTTGTTCTCGAGAAGCCGCTCTCCGCCGGTGAGGCGGATCACCCACTCGCGGGTCAGCGAGAGCTCGTCGAGCACGAGGGCGGCGAGATCATCGCGGTCGCCGAGGGCGAGGTACTGGCGCGCGATGCGCTCGTCCGTCTTGGCAAGGCTCATCGCGACGTTGTCGATCATCGTCCGAAGCAGCGGCCACTCGCGGTACGCCTCGGCGAGCAGCTCTTCGTCGCCGACGGCCTGAAGGGCGGTGCCGAGACCGAACCAGCCGGCGAGGTTGATGCGCGCCTGAGTCCAGGCGAACACCCATGGGATGGCTCTGAGGTCCTCGAGCGACTCCACCGAGAGCCCGCGGCGTGCCGGCCGCGAGCCGAGGGCGAGCAGTCCGATCTCCTCCATCGGCGTGACGGTGGCGAACCAGGGTGCGAACCCGTCGGCCTTCACGAGCGAGAAGAAGCGCTCGCGCGAGGCGACATCCATGACGGCGGCGACCTCGGCGTACCGGGCGGCGGCGCTGCTGGTGCGCTCCTCGACGGTGGGGGATGAGGCCAGCAGGGTGGCGGCGGCGACCTGATCGATGTGCCGCATCGCGATCGCGGGCTCACCGTAGCGCGCGAAGATCACCTCGCCCTGCTCGGTGAGCTTGAAGCGTCCGTCGACGGAGTGGGGCGGCTGCGCGAGGATCGCGGAGTTCGCGGGCCCGCCGCCACGTCCGAGCGCACCGCCTCGACCGTGGAAGAGCGTCAGTGCGATCCCGGACTCGCGAGCCCACTGCGCGATCTTCTCCTGAGCCTCGTACAGTGCGAGATTCGCCGCGACCGGGCCGACGTCCTTCGAGGAGTCGGAGTACCCCAGCATGACCTCGAGACGGTTGCCGGTTTCGGCCATCCGTGCCCGGAACTCGGGGAATGCGACCACCTCGGCCAGGATGCCGGGAGCAGCCTGCAGATCGGCGAAGGTCTCGAACAGCGGGACGACGTCGAGCACCGGCACATCGTCGCCGAGCGCGTGGCGCGCGAGGCGGTGGACGGCGGCGAGATCGGATGCCGCCTGGGTGAACGACACCACGTAGCGTCCGGCGGCTCGAGGGCCGTGCTCCCGCTGGATGTCCGCGATCGCGCGGAACACCTCGAGCACCTCTTCGGTCTGAGTGCTGACGGGTTCGCCGCTCTCCAGCTCGGCGAGAGCCTTCGCGTGCACCTGCGAATGCTGGCGGACTTCGAGCTCCGTGAGGTGGAAGCCGTAGGACTCCACCTGCCAGATGAGATGCTGAACGCCGCCGAACGCGTGGCGATTCGCTCCGGCCTCGACCAGCGACCGCTGGACGGTGCGCAGGTCGTCGAGCAGCTCTTCGGGGCCCCCGTAAGCGCCGTCGGTGCGAGTACGTGTCGCCGCCACGCGCCGTGCGAAGGCGAGGAGCACCCGGCGGTGCGGTTCGCCGGGGGAGCGGGCGGCCAGGTCGGAGGCGATGGACGGCTCCGCCTCGGCGAACGCCTCCCACAGGGCGAGGACGGCAGCACTGGGCGGGGTGTCCTCCGCGTCGAGCGTGAGCGTGCGGCCGATCCGGTCGAGCGCCCTCTCAAGTCCCCGGAGCACGTGGTCGGATGCGATCTGCGCGGCCTCCCTGGTGACGGAGGCGGTCACGAACGGGTTGCCGTCCCGGTCTCCGCCCACCCAGGAGCCCACGCGCACGAAGGCGGGAACCACGGGGGCACTGGCGCCGGACTCATCACCGCGCAGGGCGTCGTCGATCCGGCGATACACGTGCGGGACGGTCGTGAAGAGCGTCTCGTCGAAGACGCCCATCACGGTGCGCACCTCGTCGGTGGGTGACGGCTTCTGGGCGCGCAGCGGCGCCGTGCGCCACAGAGTGCCGATCTCCTCCAGCATCCGTCGTTGTGCTCGCTGGGCTTCGGCACCGCCCGTGCTCGCCGCATCATGCTGGGTGAGCAGCTCCGAGAGCCGCCGGATGCTGGAAGAGACCGCCCGGCGGCGTGCCTCCGTCGGATGTGCCGTGAAGACGGGGTGAAAGCGCAGTTCTTCGAGGCGGCGGCGGGCCTCGTCGTCGCCCACCTCGGTCTTCAGGCGCGCGTAAGCGCTCGCGACGGTGTCTGCCGCATCCTCGCGACCCGGCTGGCCGGCGCGCTCACGTAGCACCCGCACCCGCTGATGCTCCTCGGCGAGGTTGACCAGGTGGAAGTAGCACGTGAAGGCCCGGGCGACCTGGTCGGCGCGGGCGATCGAGAACGACTCCGCGATGGCCGCGGCGCGGTCGAACGCCTCCGACGTCTCCTCGTCGAACGCTTGGATGGTGGCCAGGCGCAGTCGCTCGACGTCCTCGAAGAGGCCGTCCTCGCCGGACTCGCGGAGGATCTGGCCGAGGAGGCCGCCGAGCATCCGGACGTCGGAGCGCATCGATTCCGGGATGCCGCGACCCGCTTCGAAGCGTCCGATGACACGGATCGCCTCGGTGTTCGTGGGCTCGAGGTAAGTGCGTTCGGAGGTCACCGTTCGAGCGTAGCCCGGGGCGTGGGCGTGCTTTGCACGCATGACGTCGTGTGGCGGGGCCTGCGCGCCGGGGCGTCTCGCCTACGATGGGCGGGATGCGCATCTCGGCGAACCCGCTCCGCGGGCAGCAGTTCCCGGCCATCCTCCTGCTCGTTGCAGCAGGCCTGGGACTGCTGCTGGCGAACCTGCCCACGCACGGCCCGCTCGCGGCGGTGCTGGACTTCCACATCCCGGTCCCGGGCACCGGCATCGATCTGTCGGTCGCACACTGGGTATCCGACGGACTGCTCGCGATCTTCTTCCTCGTCGTCGCCGTCGAGTTGCGGCACGAACTCACCCACGGCGAGCTCGATTCGCCGCGCAAGGCCCTGCAGCCCGCGATCGCCGCCGCCGGCGGGATCGTCGTCCCGATCGCGGCCTACCTGCTCATCGCCGGCGAATCGGCGACGGCCACGGGATGGCCGATCCCGACGGCGACCGACATCGCCTTCGCGCTCGGAGTGCTGGCGATGTTCGGCCGCGGACTGCCGTCAGGCGTACGTGTCTTCCTGCTGGCGCTCGCCATCCTCGATGACATCATCGGCATCATCTTCATCGCGGTGCTGTTCGCCCGTGACGTGCAGTGGCTGCTGCTGGCGCTGGCCGTCGTCGCGGTCGTCGCCTTCGCGCTGCTGAGCCGGCTGCTGCACGAGAACGGACACGTCGCCATCGCCATCGCGATGGGCGTCGTCGGCATCATCACCTGGGGTCTGGTCGCGGCGTCCGGCATCCACGCCACGATCGCCGGCGTGATGCTGGGCCTGGTGATGTCGCCGGTGCCCGCCGGCCGCGCGCGTCACGCGCTCGAGCCGACGGTGAACGGCGCGATTTTGCCCCTGTTCGCCTTCGTCGCGGCGTTCGTCGTGATTCCGTCGCTCTCTCCCAGCGAGCTGTCGCCCGCCTTCTGGGGCATCGCCGTCGCGCTGCCGGTGGGCAAGATTGTCGGGATCAGCCTGTTCGGCTGGGTGGCGATGCGCATCCGGCCGAAGGGGTCAGAGCCGGCGCTGCCGTTCGCGGACCTGCTGTCGGCCGGTGCCCTCGGCGGCATCGGCTTCACGGTGTCGTTGCTGCTGGCGAATCTCGCCTTCGCGTCGGACGACTCCGTCCGCGACCAGGCGATCCTCGGGGTCCTGGTCGGCTCGCTCGTCGCCCTCGCGCTGTCGGGGGTGATCGTGTCGCTGCGTGCCCGGTGGTACCGACAGGTCGCCGCGGCGACATCGTGACGCGATGACGCGTCGCGCCGAACGAAGGAGGTAGCGTGTCCCCGCATTCCGATCGCCGAGACGGCGTCCCAGGTGCCGATCCGCTGCGGGTGGCTGCCGAGACGATGCACGAGGTGCGTGACCGATGCGTGTGGTCGCAGCGCATCACCCATCGCGATCTCGTTCCGTACCTCGTCGAGGAGTCGCACGAGCTCATCGAGGCGGTCGAGAGCGGGACCCGCGCTGACCTGCAGGAGGAGCTGGGAGACCTGCTCTGGCAGGTGCTGTTCCATGCGGCCATCGCGGCACAGGACCCGGATGATCCCTTCGACATCGACGACGTCGCACGCACCCTGACCGCCAAGATGGTGCGCCGGCATCCGCATGTGTTCGCCGGCGAGGTGGCGCGCACACCCGAGGAGGTGCTCGTGCACTGGAACGCGGCGAAGGCCGCGGAGAAGCGGGCGAGGACCAGCGTCCTCGATGGCGTGCCTCGCGCCATGCCTGCGCTCGCGCTCGCTCAGAAGCTCGCAGGCCGGGCGGCTACTGTCGGGGTCCTTCCTGCCGGCCCGTCGCCTGAGGAAGGCGAGAAGCCGCGCCCGGGTGCGCCGACGTCCGAGGCGGAACTGGGCGAGGCGCTGCTCGCCCTCGTCACTCAGGCCCGCAGCAACGGGTGGGATGCCGAGCGTGCTCTCCGCGAGCGGCTGCGGATGCTGGAGCACGAGGTGCGCATCGCGGAGGGCGGCGCCTGAGCCGGTGGCCGCACGGACGCCCTTCGCCGACCTGAGAGGATGGAAGCGTGGCCACCGTGAATCCGCCGCGCGGCATGCGCGACATCCTCCCCGCTGACAAGTCCCGTCGTGAGGGCGTGCTCGCCGTCATCCGCGAGCGGTACCTGGCGCACGGTTTCGACGAGATCGAGACCCCGGTGGTGGAGGAGTACTCGCGACTTCATGCCGGGATCGGAGGCGACAACGAGAAGCTCTCCTACAACATCCTGCGGCGAGGGCTGGATGCCGACGCGATCCGCGCGGCCGCGGACGACCCGGCGGAACTCTCGGATCTCGGTCTGCGGTACGACCTCACGGTGCCGCTCGCCCGCTTCTATGCGAGCAATCGTGGGCAGCTTCCCGGCGTGTTCCGTGCGATCCAGATCGGCCCCGTCTGGCGCGCCGAGCGGCCGCAGAAGGGGCGCTACCGACAGTTCGTGCAGTGCGACATCGACATCATCGGCGACGACTCGTCGCGGGCCGAGGCAGAGCTCATGGTCGCGTCCCTCGATGCCGTCGATGCGCTCGGCCTCGAGAGGGCGACGGTTCGCATCAACGACCGTCGCGTGCTCGACTGGATGCTCGAGTCGTTCGGATTCGGCGTCGAGGAGCGTCCTGGCGTGCTGATCACCATCGACAAGCTCGACAAGCTCGGGCCCGACGGCGTCGTCGCCGAGCTGCGAGACCGCGCAGCCACAGCCTCGGCGGTCGACGCCTTCGAGTCGTTCCTGCGTCGTCCGCAGACCATGGAGTATCACCCCTTCGGCGAGGGGCAGATCCGCAAGGCGCTGCCGGACGGCGCGCCCGATGAGATCGTGGCGCATCTGGTCGGCATCGGCGAGGCGGTGGCGGCCGGGCGCGGCACAGCCGGTGCAGCGGAGGCCGAGGTGCCGCTCGTGTTCGATCCGTTCCTCGTGCGCGGCATGGGCTATTACACCGGGACGATCTTCGAGCTGGCGCACCCATCCGTCGGGTACTCGCTCGGCGGTGGCGGCCGGTACGACGGGATGATCGGCCGCTTCCTCGGGCAGCAGGTGCCGGCCGTCGGCTTCTCGCTCGGGTTCGAGCGCCTCGTCGACCTGGTGACGGCGGATGCCGGCGCCGGGACGTCGTCGATCGTGCTCGTCCACGACGCCGATGTGCCCTTGGCGGAACTCGTCGGGCACAAGTCCGCCCTGATCGGCACCGGCGCACGTGTGCGGCTCGAGCGCCGCACGAAGAACCTCAAGGCGCTGCTCGAGCGCTCGGCGGCAGACGGCTACACATCGTTCGCGACGGTTTCGGCCGGGGCGGCGACGGGAGAGTTGGAGCTCAAGCCGCTCTCCTGACCGCCTTTCGGCCGTTCACACGGCGTTCACATCGGCGAGGTCGAATCAGGGCATGTCGCGCTCCCGCATCGTGCTCGCCTCAGGTCTCGGCATCGCCGTCGCGGCGACGCTCTCCCTGGGTGGCCGCGCAGTGCTCGCCCGACAGGCGGCGATAGCCCGTCGCCGCATCGGGAAGCCTCACGGCGAGGTGTCGATCGTCGCCGATCGCGTGTGGCGGCCGGGCCTTGCGGGGCAGCCCGCCGAGCTCTTGCTGCTGGGCGACTCGCTCGCCGCCGGACTCGGCGCCGAACGTCGCAAGGACACCCTCGGCGGGCGGCTCGCGAAGGGACTGGCACGGCAACTGCATCGACCCGTTCGACTGCACACGGCAGCGGTGGTCGGATCGGAGTCGTCGGCGCTCGCCCGCCAGCTGGACTCAGTTCCCGCCGACCTCCGCCCCGATGTCGCGGTCATCGTCGTGGGAGGCAACGACGTGACGCATCGTGTGCCCGTCTCTGAATCCGCAGCCCATCTGGAGTCGGCGATCACCCGGTTGCGTGCGAGAGGAGCGGAGGTCGTGGTCGGCACGTGCCCTGACCTCGGGGCGTTGCGGGCGGTGCCGCAGCCGCTGCGAGCGCTCGGCTCCCGGATGTCTAGGCAGCTGGCCGCCGCGCAGGCGAGCGCGGCGGCGCGCGCCGGGGCGGTGAGCGTCGATCTGCGACGAGCGGTCGGGGCCATGTTCCTCGACGACCCGGACAGCATGTTCAGCCTCGACCGATTCCATCCCAGTGCCCTGGGCTATCGGCGCACCGCCGAGGCTCTGCTGCCGGCTGTCGTGGATGCTATGCGCCGTCGACGCTGACCGAGGCAGCCCACTCCTGCACGCGCCGGGCGCTTTCCTCCACAGACAGATCCTCGACGCGGCTCATGATCGACCAGCGCACCCCGAAGGGATCGCGGATGCTGGCGAAGCGATCGCCCGAGACGAATGTCGAGGCCGGTTCGCGAACGACGGCTCCGGCAGCCACGGCCTTCTGCAGCACGGCGTCGACATCGGGCACGTAGAGACCGAGCGAATAGCAGTCGTCTTCGCCGGCAGGAGGAGCGACCAGGTGATACTCGGCTGTCGGCTCGCCGATCTGAAGCATCCCGAGTCCGAAGTCGAGGTCGGCATGCACGACCACCCCGCCCATCTCAGTGACGTCGATCACGGTCGCCCCGAAGACATCGCGATAGAACGCGATCGCCCCGGCGGCCCCGGGGATGGCGAGGAAGGGGGTGAGCGAGGTGGCGTTGTTCGGGCGGCCGTCGGTGGTGTGCTCGCCGGTCACTCCGGCAGTCGTGGTTTCTTCCATGCCCCCACGGTAGACAGGCGGCCAGATGTGGCGCTTGAAGATTCGCGACACGCTGCCTGCCTGGCGGCCTATCGTCGGAAGCGTGATCGATGCGCGCAGGGGAGTGCTCTATCCGGCACGCATGCCGGACTTCCACCGACTGCCGCCGCCCAGTGCTGCCCTGCACCTGGTCGCGTGGTTCTGGATCCCGGAGTGGGACATCGAGCCGGGGCGCACATCGCGACAGCACCTCGTCGCCTACCCCGCTCTGAACCTCGTCGTGGAGAAGACCGACAGCGCCGCGGCCCGCGTCCAGCTCGTCGGAGCGTCGACAGCCGCCAGTCATCGCGATCTGCAGGGAACAGGATGGGCGGTGGGTGCGCTGCTGCGTCCGGCATCCGTCGCGGCGCTCGTCGAGAACCCGGCCGCGCTCTGTGACTCAGCGGTCGGATTCGATGCTCCGGAGCTGCTCGAGGGTGTGAGCCGCGCCATGGCGGCGGGCGGCGATGATCGGCGGGCCGACGCCGTCGCCGTGTTCGCGCGGTGGCTGGCTCGACGCGTGGGCGAGGGCACGCCGACGGATGCGCTGGCGAACGAGATGTCCGAGCTCCTGATGGGCGACGCCACGATCCTTCGGCCGGAGGATGTCGCCGCCCGCCTCCATACCTCGGTGCGGACGGTGCAGCGGCTGGCGCATCGCTACGTCGGACTCCCGCCGGCGGCCATGATCCGTCGTCGCCGGCTCCAAGAAGCGGCTCAGCGCCTCCGCGACGAGCCGGGTGTGGAACTCGCCCTCGTCGCAGCCGAACTGGGCTACGCCGATCACTCGCATCTCAGCAACGACTTCCGCGCGGTTCTCGGGATCACTCCGCGCAGCTACCGATCCGACGCTCGCGCCTGAGCGCCACCGGCTCGACGATGGATCACACGCAGACGTAGCGCACGGTACCCCACGCCGACCATGACCACTCCGGTGCCGATGAGTGACGCCTCCACCGGGAGGGTGTTCACCAGGAGAAGGCATCCCAGTGCTCCGATGACCTGCAGCGCTCGCGGGTATCGCCGCTCCGAAGCGCCCTGGCGGAACGCGGCGGCGTTCGCGATCAGGTAGTACAACAGCACCCCGAACGAGGAGAATCCGATCGCCCCGCGCAGATCGGCGACGAGCACGATCCCGATCACGATCACTGCGATGGCGATCTCGGCGCGGCGCGGCACCTGCCATCGCTCGTCGACGCGAGAGAGGAATCGAGGCAGGTCGCTCTCACGGGCCATGGCGAGCGTGGTGCGTCCGATTCCGGTGAGGAGCGCGAGCAACGCGCCGAGCGATGCGGCCGCCGCCGACACCCGCACGGGGGGAGCCAGCGCCGGCCATCCGGCCGCGGTGACGACGTCGGCGAGCGGAGCGGTGCTGCCGGCGGCATCCGACCCGAGGACCGCCATCACGGTGAGCGCGACGAGCGCATACACGCCCACGGCGCCTCCGAGCGCGAGCACGATGGCGCGCGGGATGGTGCGTGCCGGGTCGATCACCTCCTCGCCCATGGTGGCGATGCGCGCGTAACCGGCGAATGCGAAGAACAGCAGCCCCGCGCCCTGGAGGACGCCGTACGCCGTGGCGTCGGGCAGCACGGCGGCGGTCGACTCCGGCGAACCGGCGACGCCGGATGCGACCACGACGGCGAGACCGAGCAACGAGCAGACGACGAGGACGCGGGTGAGCATCGCCGTCCGGGTGACCCCGAAGCAGTTCACGACGGCGAGCGCGGCGACCGCGGCGACCGCGACGGGTATCCTCCAGCCCGCCGGTGCGGCGTAGGCCGCGAAGGTCATCGCCATCGCCGCGCAACTGGCGATCTTGCCGATCACGAAACACCATCCGGCGATGAAGCCCCACCACGGCCCGATCTCGGCGCGGGCATAGGCATAGGTGCCACCGGCGACCGGATGTGCGACGGCGAGCTGCGCCGACGCCGTCGCGTTGCAGTACGCCACGACTGCGGCGACCCCCAGCGCGATGAGGATGCCGGATCCGGCGACGCCCATGGCGGGGCCCCACACCGAGAACACCCCGGCCCCGATCATCGAGCCGAGGCCGATCGCGACGGCGTCGGCGAGGGTCAGTCGGCGAGCGAGCGGCATTCGTTCATGGTGACACGACCCGGTGAACATCCGGTGCCGCATCCGGCCGGAGCGGCCAGGCGAGTCGCCCTCAGTGGCGAGCCGCCGAGACGCGCTTCTTCTCGCGGATGTAGACCTGGCGCTTCACTCGGGCGACGACATCCCCCTCGCGGTCGACGATCTCGGTCTCGAACCACTCCAGCACCTTCGCGCCTCCCTGGGCCCGATCCCTGAGCTCGGCCGCCTTCGCCTTCGAGACCTCGAACTCGGCCGTCAGCACGCCACGCCCGGGCTTGACGAACTCGATCTCGCCCCGGGTGTCCCAGACGACGTAGTCGCGGCCGAGCTGATGCATGATCAGCATGAAGAAGTAGGGGTCGGTCATCGCCGACATCGACCCGCCGAACGCGGTTCTGACGTAGTTGCGGGTGAACACGTTGACGTGCAGTTCGACGGTCGCGTGGGTCCAGTCGTCGCTGAAGCGTCGGACCCTGATGCCGCTGAACAGGTTCGGGATCCACAGGCTCATCCCGACGGCGAGACGGCGAGGAGTGATGCGCATCGCACCAGTCTTGCGTCGCGGTAGAGTCTGTCCGATTCATTCGGAGGGTCACGACAACCGTCGGCTCTGCATCCGGCCCCCGATCGTCGAAGGGACTGACATGACAGACCGAGCCGCCGTCCCCGGGGTCCGCTGGGGTGCCGTCGTGGCGTTCACCCTGCTCTGCTGCGCCCTGGCGTGGGTCGTCAGCCTGCCGCTGTGGTTCGGCGACGGGCTTGCCGAACCCATCTCCGCGCTGCTGCTGCCGATGATGATGGCGACCCCTGCCGTCGCGGCGATCATCGTCACGTTCGCCATGCGCGTGCCGGGCCGCGGGGAGCGGCTTCGCTTCCTCGGACTGTGGCCGCTGCGACCGGCGAAGCGCGTCGTGTGGCTCATCGTGCTGGGGTGGCTCGCGCCGCCGGTGCTGGTGATGGCCAGCATCGCGCTCGCGGCCGCGTGCGGGTTCGTGCAACTCGACCTCACGTTCTCCGCGTTCGCCGCCGAGATCGAGAAGGTGCTTCCTGCGGGCTCGCCGACTCCGCCCATCGGGGTGGTGGTGGCCGCGCAGGTCGCCGGGATCCCGCTGGCGGCGCTCGTCAACGCGTTCTTCGCATTCGGCGAGGAGCTGGGATGGCGCGGCTGGCTCCTTCCTGCACTGCGCCCGCTCGGCACCTGGCCTGCGCTCCTGCTCAGCGGAGCGATCTGGGGCTTCTGGCACAGCCCGATCATCCTGCTCGGGTACAACTTCGGGCGCACCGACGTCACGGGCGTGCTGTTCATGATCGGCGGCTGCGTCGCGTGGGGGATCCTGCTCGGCTGGCTGCGGCTGCGCTCGGCATCCGTCTGGCCCGCCGTGATCGCGCACGGATCCCTCAACGCCGCGGGCGGACTGATCGTCATCGTCGCCGCGGCACAGCCCGATCTCGCCCTCGCGGGTCCCCTGGGTGTCTCCGGCTGGATCGTGATCGCCGTGGTCACCGTCGTCCTCATCGCGATCGGTCAGTTCCGACACCAGCCGGAACTCGCCGATGCACCCGGTCGCCTGATCTCTGCGCCGCGCTCTTGACGGCCCCTTCCCATCCGGGATTGGCTGGGCGACATGGAACCCACACCCGCGGCATGGTCCGCTGCTGACGAATTCCTCGCGGCGACGCTCGTAGGATCCGACCCCGCGCTGGAAGCGGCACTCAGCGCACAGCGAAAGGCCGACCTGCCGGAGATCGAGGTCGCGCCTGTCGGCGGCAAATTCCTGCACCTCCTCGCACGGATCAGCGGGGCGCGCAGGGTGCTCGAGATCGGCACCCTCGGCGGGTACTCCACGATCTGGCTGGCGCGAGCGATCGGCGACGGCGGGATCGTGACGACCATCGAGGCGGAGCCCGACATCGCGGCCATCGCGCGGGCGAGCATCGACGCGTCGGGCGTCGGCGGTCGTGTCGACATCCGCGTCGGACGCGGTGCCGACGTCCTTCCGACCCTCGAGGGCTCAGAGCCGTACGACCTGGTCTTCATCGACGCCGACAAGGAGTCGAACACCATCTACCTCGACTGGGCGGCCCGGCTCGGACGCCCGGGCACCGTCGTCGTCCTCGACAACATCGGCCGGGACGGCGAGATCGTGAACGAGGCGACGACCGATTCGAAGGTCATCGGCACGCGCGAGGGGCTTCGGATGCTGGGGCATGACCCCCGTTTCGACGCGACAGCGCTGCAGACGGTCGGCGTGAAGGGATGGGACGGCATCGCACTCGCCGTCGTGGTGTGACGATCCGCGTCCGGGGCACGGCGCAGGTCGCCCCCGAGGACGGGCGGCGCCCCGGCTAGACTGAGCGCGGATCGACGTCGCTCCACCACACCTTTTCCCTGAGCAAGGAGCACATTCGTGGCACTGATCGAGGCTGTAGGCGCACGCGAGATTCTGGACTCGCGCGGTAACCCGACCGTGGAGGTGGAAGTGCTCCTCGATGACGGCATCGTGCAGCGCGCCGCCGTTCCCTCCGGTGCATCCACCGGCGCCTTCGAGGCGTACGAGCTGCGCGACGGCGACAAGAGCCGCTACGGCGGCAAGGGCGTCCTCAAGGCCGTGGAAGCGGTCATCGACGAGCTCGGCCCCGCGATCGAGGGCGTCGACGCGAGCGAGCAGCGCGTCATCGACGAGATCCTCATCGAGGTCGACGGCACCGAGAACAAGAAGCGCGTCGGCGCCAACGCCATCCTCGGCGTGAGCTTGGCCGTGGCGAAGGCCGCGGCCGACTCCGCGGATCTGCCGCTGTTCCGCTACCTCGGGGGCCCGAACGCGCACCTCCTGCCCGTTCCGCTGTTCAACGTCATCAACGGCGGCGAGCACGCCGACAACGGCATCGACATGCAGGAGTTCTTCCTCGCGCCGATCGGCGCCGAGACCTACTCCGAGGCACTGCGCTGGGGTGTGGAGACCTACCACGTGCTCAAAGCCGAACTGAAGGCGGCCGGCTACGCCACCGGTCTGGGTGATGAGGGCGGCTTCGCCCCTGACCTGCCCAGCAACCGAGAGGGCCTGGAGTTCCTGGTGCGTGCGATCGAGAAGGCCGGGTTCACGCCGGGCACCGATATCGCGCTGGGCCTCGACGTCGCGGCGACCGAGTTCTTCAAGGACGGCGTCTACCGCCTCGACAACAAGGACTTCGACGCGGCAGCTCTCACCGAGTACTACGTCGGCCTCGTCAACGACTTCCCGATCGTCACGATCGAGGACGCGCTCGCCGAAGACGACTGGGACAACTGGAAGCTGCTGACGGACGCCCTCGGGTCGAAGGTCCAGCTCGTCGGCGACGACCTGTTCGTCACCAACCCGGAGCGTCTGGCCGATGGCATCAAGCGCGGCGTCGCCAACTCGCTCCTGGTGAAGGTCAATCAGATCGGGACCCTGTCCGAGACGCTCGACGCCGTCAGCCTCGCGCAGCGCTCCGGATACACGGCCATGCTCTCGCACCGTTCGGGTGAGACCGAGGACACCACCATCGCCGACCTGGTGGTCGCCACCAACTCCGGCCAGATCAAGGCCGGCGCTCCCGCCCGCAGCGAGCGCGTCGCGAAGTACAACCAGCTGCTTCGCATCGAGGAGGAGCTGGGAGACGCAGCGGTCTTCGCCGGCCGTTCGGCGTTCCCCCGCTACCAGGGCTGAGGACAACCGGCACCCGAGCGTCGGCGACTGAACGACGCCGACGAGAACGGATGAAGCTCGCCGCCACCGAAAGCGGCCGAACGAAGGAGGAGTCGTGGCACGTCGACCGGCTCCTCCTTCGTCGTCCTCGAAGGTGCCGCCCGCATCGAGCGTCGTCGCGAGTCGAGGCTCGAAAGGCGGCTCCCGTCGCAAGGCCGGCGCCGCTCCCGGCGGAGCATCACGCGGAGCGAAAGCACCGACCGTCGACGTCAGGGAGTGGGCTTCCGGCATCCGCCTGTCCGCATTCTCCGTGATCATGCTGTCGCTCGTCGTGCTCGGCGCGTGGGTCCTGGTGCCGACGCTCGGCACGTTCATCGACCAGCGGCAGAAGATCGCCGCCCTCGAAGCTTCCATCCGGGTGAGTGAGGAAGAGATCGCCTCCCTGAAGCAGGAGCGGGAACGGTGGCAGGACCCGGCCTACATCACCACCCAGGCGCGAGAGCGGCTCTACTATGTCAAACCCGGGGAAGTGGTCTACCTGATCGACAATGACCTCGATCCGGCCGCCCTTCCGCAGGAGCAGGCTCCCGTCAGCGACACCCTCGAGGAGAAGCCGGCTGACTGGATGCCACAGCTCCTTCGCACACTCACCTCGGCCGGACTCGCCGAGACGGCCGCGGTCGCGCCCTGACCGACAGCCGCGCGACCGCTCCGAGCATCCTCCCGGCGGCCTCCCGTACGCTGGAACGGTGACCACGCCGCCATTCCCCCTCCCCACGCCTGCCGATCTCGCCGTGGTGTCGTCGCAGCTCGGGCGAGAGGCCCGCGGAGTGGTCGGCATCGCCGCGCGATGCGTCTGCGGCAATCCCACGGTCGTCGCCACCACGCCTCGTCTGCCGGACGGAACCCCGTTCCCGACGTTCTACTACCTGACGCACCCGGCGGCGACGGCCGCGATGTCGACCCTCGAGGCGACGCAGGTCATGCCAGAGCTCACCGGCCTCCTCGAGGATGAGGAGACGGCGGCAGCCTACGAGGCGGCGCACCGGGCATACCTCGCCGACCGGGCGCAGTTCGGCGACGTCTCCGAGATCGACGGCATCTCCGCCGGGGGGATGCCGACGCGCGTGAAGTGCCTGCATGCTCTCGCGGGGCATGCGCTCGCCGCGGGCCCCGGCGTCAATCCGATCGGCGATGAGGCGCTCTCCCGCTCGGCGTGGTCACCTCAGCTCTGCCGATGCGACGACCCCGGCGCCGCGATTCGCCCTGCCGAAGACAGCACCGCATGACGAGAGGCGCGCAGCTGCTCCGCGCGACCGTCGCCCTGGCGACCGTCGCGGCATCCGCCCTGCTTCTGGGCGTGGCGGCCACTCCGCCTCCGGTCGCCGACGACCCCGCAGACCCGGTGCGGGCTGCCGAGTACTGGCTCGACGGTGCGCGCATCCGCGAAGCGTGGCAGACGACGCGGGGCGAGGGAGTGACCATCGCCGTGATCGACACCGGGATCGGCAAGGTGCCGCAGACCTTCGGCGAGGCCGTCATCGGCGGCACGGATGTCTCCGGCAGCGGCACCCCCGACGGCCGTACGCCGCTCGGTGCCGTCGACGGGGATCACGGATCATGGGTCGCCTCGCTCGCGGCGGGTCGGGGAGCCCCGGACGGCACCGGGATGATCGGCGTGGCGCCCGAAGCGAACCTGCTGTCGATCTCGGTGGGCTTCGGCGCGGCCGCCGCGGTTCCGTTCACCGAGCAGGTGGCCAAGGCGATGAAGTGGGCCGTCGACAACGGCGCTGACGTCATCAACCTGTCGTTCACGACGAACACGCTCGACTGGGACAGGAGCTGGGACGACGCGTTCCTCTATGCCTTCGAGCGGGACGTGGTGGTCGTGGTGGCCGCCGGCAATCGGGGCAGCGGCACAAGCATCATCGGTGCACCCGCGACGATCCCCGGAGTACTCACCGTCGGCGGTGTCGACCAGACCGGGACGGCGAGCGTCGAGGCCTCGACGCAGGGCATCACCATCGGCATATCCGCGCCGAGCGAAGGTCTGCTCGGCGTCTCGGCGGACGGCAAGATCGCCTCGTGGCGCGGCACCAGCGGCGCCGCTCCCATCGTCGCGGGCGTCGCCGCGCTGGTGCGATCGGCCCACCCCGACCTCGATGCCGCGAACGTCATCAATCGCATCATCAAGACCGCGATCCCCGTGGATGGGGCGACGAAGCCGCGTGATCCGCTCTACGGATTCGGGCTGCTGGACGCCGCCTCGGCCGTCACGGCGAACGTCCCCACCGTCGACGAGAACCCGATGGGCGACCTCGCCGAGTGGATCCGCCTTCATCGGCGCGCTGAAACCGTCCCGCAGCCGGTGCCCGAGATCACGCCGGTGAGCGTTCCCCCGCTGCCGGCCGCGGAAGGGCCGACCGAGCCCGGTTCTCCGCTGCTTCCCAGCGCCGAGTCACTGCGTTACGGTACCCTCCCGCTCATCGCGGTCACAGTCCCTGGTATCCTGGTGGGGCTTGGCGTCACCGCAGCTGCCCGGCGCATCCGATCGGCGCGCGTCATTCGTACGCCAAAATCCTGACTCCGAGGAGTTGTCCCCCTGTGCCTCAGAACAGCACTGTGCCCAAGATTCTGATCGTCGGTGGAGGCTACGCGGGTTTCTACTCGGCGTGGAAGCTCGAGAAGCACCTGCGCAAGGGCGAAGCCGACGTGACCATGGTCGACCCGCTGCCCTATATGACGTATCAGCCCTTCCTTCCCGAGGTCGCGGCAGGCTCCATCGAGGCGCGTCACTCGGTCGTGGCGCATCGGCGCCACCTCAAGCGGACGCATGTCGTGACGGCGAAGGTCACGAACATCGACCACGCGAACCGCGTGGCCACGATCACCCCGCCCGTGGGGGAGCCGTATGAGTTCGCGTACGACCAGATCGTCGTGACCGCGGGTGCCGTCTCGCGCACCTTCCCGATCCCGGGCATCGCCGACAACGCCATCGGTCTGAAGACCATCGAGGAGGCCGTCGCGATCCGCGATCGCCTGATGTCGAACTTCGACAAAGCGGCGTCGCTGCCGGCCGGCCCCGAGCGGGACCGGCTCCTCTCCGTCGTCGTCGTCGGCGGTGGCTTCGCCGGTATCGAGGTCTTCGCCGAGCTGCGCTCGCTCGCCTCGTCGCTGGTGTCGAAGTACCCGCAGCTGACCTTCGACGACACGCATTTCCACCTCATCGAGGCGATGGGTCGCATCATGCCCGAGGTTTCGCTGAAGACCAGCGAGTGGGTGCTGAAGGACCTCGCGAAGCGGGGCGCGTACGTGCACCTCGACACGCAGGTCACCGGCGCCACCGACGGCAATGTCGAGCTCTCCACGGGTGAGGTCATCCCGACGGATCTGATCATCTGGACCGCCGGTGTCATGGCGAACCCGACCGTCGTCCGCGGCGGAGATCTTCCCATCGAGGAGCGCGGTCGCATCCAGACACGCGCTGATCTGCGCGTCGGCACCGCCGAGGAGTTCGTCGAAGGCGCCTGGGCGGCCGGCGATGTCTCCGCCGTTCCCGACCTCTCCGGCGGCGGCGTCGGCGGATACTGCGTGCCCAACGCGCAGCACGCGGTGCGGCAGGCCAAGCTCCTCGCGAAGAACCTCGTCGCAGTTCTGCGCGGTGAACAGCCCCGGGAGTACTTCCACAAAAACCTCGGCGCCGTGGCGGGTCTCGGCCTCTACAACGGTGTGTTCCAGTCCGGCAAGATCGCGCTCAAGGGCTTCGTCGCCTGGGTGGCGCACCGCGGATATCACGGTCTCGCGATGCCGACGTGGGAGCGCAAGTGGCGTGTGCTCTGGGGCTGGTGGCACAACCTGTGGCTCGGTCGCGACCTCGTGAACCTCGAAGCGGTGCAGAACCCGCGCTACGTGTTCGAGGAGTTCGCCGCTCGTCCGCGTGCGGCGGCCGAGACGGCACCCGCGATCACGCCACCGGCCAAGCCACGCGACGCAGGCAAGCGGGCCGACGAGAACACGCCGGCTGCCGAGAAGAAGCCCGAGACGGCCGCCGCCAAGTAGTCGCACGCACAAGAACGCCCCGGTCCTCTGCGATGAGGCCGGGGCGTTCTGCGTTTCACGCCGCCCGGATGCTGTGAGGCATCGATGAGCGAGCGTCACACGGCGGACGGCGCCGATCCGCGCAGATACCGCGACATCGCGGGGTGCGCGAGGAACGCCTCCAGGGTGCGCTTCGCGTCGGCGAGGGTGGCGAAGGTACCCCGCTCCCGGCCGAACGGATCGCGTGCGACATAGCCGTCAGCGTCGAGATCGACGGAGCCGCCGAAGATTCCGCCGGCGTCCGCGACCCAGAGATCGGTGTCCGCCTCTGTCCAGACCGGCCGAACCGCCTCGGTGGGGGTGAGCGTCTGAGTAGGGCTGATGAGTGTCATAGTCTTTCCTTTCCGCTCCCGGCATTGCTGCCTGATCAACACTCTGACAGCGACTGAGTAACCGGTTCAAATCCGCGGAGGGGGTCTTGCGCGCGCCGCTCCCGATCTGCTATTAGACGTGAGGGTGCCCCCGCTGGGACTCGAACCCAGACTGAAGCGATTTTAAGTCGCCTGCCTCTGCCATTGGGCTACGGGGGCATCTGCTCGTCAGCCTAGCGGCGGCGTCGCGGCGGCGTGGTGCGAGCCGACCTCCACCCGGGCCAGGTCGTAGGGTGGGGGAGTGCTCGACCTCACCGCTGAACTGGGCTCATCGAAAGCCACGAGCAGGTCTGCCCGCGTGGACAGCTCGATCGCTCCTGCCTGGCAGGACCCGGCGAGGTACTGGCCGCGGCTCACCGAGGCCACGGCTCATCTGACGGCTCCCGTCGCCGTGATCGATCGTGAGGCGCTGCGATACAACGCGATGGACCTGCTGGTGCGCTCCGGCGGGCTCCCGATACGCGTCGCCTCCAAGTCGGTGCGCGTGCGTGCGGTCCTGGATGCCGTGCTCAAACTGCCCGGGTTCCGAGGAATCCTCGCATTCACGCTCGCAGAAGCGCTCTGGCTCGCCGAGACGCACGACGACATCGTCCTCGGCTATCCGACCGCGGACCGGGCGGGGATCGCGCGGCTGCTCGATTCCGAGACAGCAGCACGGCGCATCACACTGATGATCGATGACGTCAGCCAGCTCGACCTGGTGGACAGTGTGGCGGCCGCTCATCGGCGGCACGAGGTCAGGGTCGCGATCGATGTCGACGCGTCATGGCGTTCGGCGGCACTCGGCCATGTCGGCGTTCGTCGATCGGCGCTGTACTCCGCCGGCGAGGTCGCCGGATTCGCGCGCGAGATCGTCCGGCGGCCCGGATTCCGGCTCGTCGGTCTGCAGCTGTACGAGGCGCAGCTCGCCGGCCAGCCGGACGATGCCGGCAGAGACGCGGCGCTGATCCGGCTGGTGCAGTCGCGTTCGAGGAATGAGCTGAGAGAGCGGCGAGCGGCGATCGCCGCAGCGCTCACGGACATCACCCCGCTGGAGTTCCTCAACGGCGGAGGGACCGGGTCGCTGGAGTTCACCGGAAGCGATGAGTCGCTCACCGAGGCGACGGCCGGCAGCGGCCTGCTGGGCGGGCACCTGTTCGACGGCTACCGCTCTTTTCAGCCGGCGCCGGCCTCGGCTTTCGCGTTCGATGTGGTTCGTCGCCCGGCCCGCGACATCGTCACGGTGCTCGGAGGGGGATGGATCGCCTCAGGTCCCGCTGCGGCCTCGCGTCAACCGCTTCCGGTGTGGCCGCAGGGCCTGGGCACGCTGCCGCGCGAGGCCGCCGGCGAAGTGCAGACTCCGCTGCGCGGGCGGGCGGCCGAGCACCTCGCTGTCGGTGATCGCGTCTGGTTCCGGCATGCCAAGAGCGGGGAACCGGCGGAACGGATCGATGCCTACCACCTCGTCTCGGGCGGTGACGTCGTCGACGAACTGCCGACGTACCGTGGCGAAGGGAAGGCCTTCCTATGACGCGGATCGGCGGAACCTGGCAGAACTGGGCGCGGACGGCCGAGGTCAGACCCATCCGCGTCGAACGTCCTCGCACGCCGGAGGGGGTGCAGCGGGCCGTGCAGGCGGCAGCGGCCCAGGGGCTGAGCGTGAAGGCCGTCGGCTCCGGACACAGCTTCACCGGGATCGCCGTCGCTCCCGGTGTGCTCCTCGAACTCGACGACCTGCAGGGCGTCGTGAAGGCCGATTCGGACACTGGACGGGTCACCTTCCTCGCCGGCACCCGACTTCACCGCATCCCCCGACTTCTCGCCCGCCATGGTCTCGCCATGGAGAACCTGGGCGACATCGACCGGCAGTCGATCTCCGGCGCCGTCTCGACGGGCACGCATGGGACGGGATCACGGTTCGGCGGGCTCGCGACACAGGTCGTCGGCGTCACCCTCATCACCGCCGCGGGGGAGTTCCTGCGCGTCGACGAGCAGGAGAACGCCGAACTGCTGCCCGCGGTGGCCCTCGGCCTCGGTGCATTGGGCGTCATCGTCGATGTGACGCTTCAGTGCGTTCCCTCGTTCGTCATGCACGCCGTCGACGAGCCGGCGCCGCTGGAGGACGTTCTGGCGAGCCTCGACGACCGCGTGGCGGCATCCGATCATTTCGAGTTCTACTGGTTCCCCCACACCGACGTCGCGTTGACGAAGCGTCAGAGCCGGCTGCCGGAATCCGCGGTTCGGCATCCCTTGCCCGTCGTCGGCCGATGGGTCGATGAGACGCTGCTCGCCAACGGGGTCTACCGCATCGCCTGCGCAGCCGGTCGCGTGGCACCCGCGATCACCGCGCCGTTCAACCGGCTGGCGGTGAGGCTCACCGGCGACCGCGAGTACACCGATCTTTCGCATCGTGTGCTGACGCAGAGTCGCACCGTGCGTTTTCGCGAGATGGAGTACGCCCTGCCTGCCGAGAACGTCGTCGTCGCGTTCCGCGAGGTGAAGGCGTCGATCGCCCGGCGCGGCTGGCGCATCGAGTTCCCTGTCGAGGTGCGTTTCGTCGCGCAGGATGACCTGTGGCTTTCCACCGCACACGGACGCCCGACCGGGTACATCGCCGTGCATCGATACTGGCGCGCAGACCCGACGGAGTACTTCGAAGCCGTCGAGCGCATCATGCTCGAGCACGGTGGCCGGCCGCACTGGGGGAAACTCCATACCCTCACAGCCCAGCAGTTGCGCGAACGCTATCCCCGTTTCGACGACTTCGTCGCACTCCGGGACCGCCTCGACCCCGAACGACGGTTCAGCAACCGTTATCTCGAGCGCGTCCTCGGCGTCTGAGATCCACGTCGTCCGCGCCGCCCGCATTACCCAGTCGACGCGCAGACTGCGCGACTAGGATGAGAGAAATTCGAGGAAGGGTGGCCTCCGCATGGAGTGGCTCGTACCGGTACTGATCGTGGTCGGAGTGATTCTGCTCGTCGGAATCTATCTCTGGGCGACGTACAACTCGCTGGTGCAGCTGAAGGTCCGTGTCGATGAGGCCTGGAGCGGCATCACCGTTCAGCTCAAGCGCAGAGCCGATCTCATCCCGAACCTCATAGAGACGGTCAAGGGATACGCGTCGCACGAGAAGGCCGTGTTCGAGAGCGTCACACGCGCGCGCGCGGAAACCCTGGCAGCCGACGGACCGGGAGCCGCGGGAGTCGCCGAGGGGCACCTGCAGCAGGCGTTGCGCAGCCTGTTCGCGGTGGCGGAGGCCTACCCCCAGCTGCAGGCGAGCCAGAACTTCCTCCAGGTGCAGCAGGCGCTGGTCGACACCGAGGACAAGGTCCAGGCCGCCCGCCGGTTCTACAACGGCGGCGTTCGCGAGCTGAACACCAAGATCAAGGTCTTCCCGAACAATCTCTTCGCACGTGGTCTCGGGTTCACCGAGCGGGAGTTCTTCGAGGTCGCCGACGCCGGCGCCATCTCCGAGCCGCCCCGCGTGCAGTTCTGACCCGACCCGTTCCGGTCGCTCGCTGACGCATCGGTGGATGCGTCACCAGACGGACAGCTGCAGCCCGTCGGCGGTGAACGCCAGATCCCCCCGCACCGACCAGGTGTCGGTCCGGTAGGTGAACGATTCCTCGCTTCCGTCGCGAGCGGTGCCGCTGACGGTCGCGACGAGGATGCCGCCATCGGCATGGAAACCCGCGCCTTCCAGCGCGAGCGCGGGCAGCTGCTCGATACGGAATCGGATTCCGGTGATCGAGGCGAGATCCGCACCCCAGGGGATCCGGATCCCACAACCGTCCGGTGCGCTCTCACCCGTGACCGGGGCGGTGCAGGCCTCGAGGTGTCGGTCGAGCTCGGCCTGTGCTGCGGCGGTCGCCTCCTCGCGCACGTGGGCTTCGACCGCCGCCTGCGTCGCCTCCCCGGGAAGCACGACGATCGTCGCCTCTCCCGCGAGAAGCTCTGTCGGCGCCGCCGCGACGGCGTAAGTCGCGGGAAGCAGGGCGATCTCCTCGCCTGACCCGACGACCGCTTCACCGATGGTGATGAACGAGCCGATGGTCGTTGTGGCGGTCACCGACCCGAGCGTCGAATCATCGACGACCCATCGACCGTCCGCCTGCGAAAGCAGGATCGAGGCGGTGTGCGCGTCGCCGGCGAGCTGGAACGACACGGTCGCGGTGGCGCGATCGCCGTCCTCGTCGATGCGTTGGACCTCTGCCTGCTCAATGAGGCCCGAGGCGCCGGCGAAGGCGTCGAGGGTGCTCTGCGGTGCCGCGATCCCGGTCGCCTCCACCGCCCCGATCTCGCCCGATTCCAGAGCGCGAAGAAATGAGGTGGCGCTCTGTTCCGGTGTGGACGGTCTGCTTGCGGCGAGCCATGTCCACACGCCCGCGGCGAGGAGCAGGACGAGTGCGACCGCACCACCGAGGATCCAGGCGCGCCGTACCGTCATGTGCCGATGCTCTCGCGCGGATGAACATGCCTGCCGACCACGGCTCCGCCGAGAGCGTTCAACGCGGCGTGCAGGGCGTCGGCGGCGTCGCCCCAGCCGGAGACCGACACGCCGGCGAGACCCTGCCAGCTCGCAGCAAGGGCGAGCTCGACGGCGACGGCGTCGGCGTCGCCGACGCGCGCCTGTGGCTCCCACCATGCCGATTGCACGCGCAGAGTCGACGCGGCGCGATCGGCCTTGAGGTCGACGCGCGCCACGATCCGATCGCCGACGAGCACCGGCAGCGAGTAGTACCCGTAACGGCGCCTGGCCGCCGGCACGTAGATCTCGATCCGGTAGTCCAGCTCGAAGATGCGCAGTGCCCGGTCGCGGAACCACACCACCGGATCGAAAGGCGTGAGCACCGCCGCGGCATCCACCCGGCGGGGGAGCACCGCCTCGCGATGCCGCCAGGCGGGAAGGGGCCGGCCTGCCCTCTCCCAGCCGCGCACGCTCACCGGCACCAGTTCGCCTGCGTCGACGAGATCCGCGATCGCCGCGGTCACCGCTCGGCGGTCGCGCAGCCGGTAGTAGTCGGCGAGGTCGGCCTGCGTCGCGACTCCGGACGAGCGGGCCGCTCGGCGCACGAGCTCGTGGATCGCTTCGTCGCGCGGGATCTCACGCGAGCGGATGCCGTCCGGGATGACGTGCTCGGCGAGGGCGTATGTGCGCTCGAACCCGCGGCGCCCGCTGACGGCGACGTCGCCGGTGCGCCACATGTGCTCGAGTGCGAGCTTGACCTCGTCCCAGTCCCACCAGGTACCGCGCTCGCGCGGCGCATCCGCCCGAATGTCTGCCGGTCGCAGGGGGCCGCGGGCACGGAGTTCGTCGTGCACCCATCGCAGCGTGCGTTCGTTGCTGCTCATCCACGAATCCTCGGCCGACCAGCGGCGGCGGAAGTCCTCCATCCGGAACCGCCACAGCGGCCAGTCGGTGATCGGGATGAACGTCGCCTCATGAGCGAGATACTCGACGTAGTGCGTCGTGCGCGCGAGGAAGATGCGATCGAGCAGCGCCGGGTCGTACGAGCCGAGTCGCGAGAACAGCGGAAGGTAGTGCGAGCGGGCGAAGACGTTGACCGAGTCGATCTGCAGGACGCCCATGCGCTCCATCACCCGGTGCACGTGGCGCGCGGTGACGGACGCCGGGCGCGATCTCGTGAACCCCTGGGCGGCCAGCGCGATGCGACGCGCCTGAGCAGGGCTGAGGGTCTCGGTCACATGGTCAGCGTATCGCCGGTCGCCGACATCCCCTGTGGAGACCGCCGCGCGCGTCGAACCGGGCCGCGCGTCCGCCGTAGACTGACCGGATGAGCGACGAGCTGCGACCGAGATTGAGAGACATCTTTCGCCAGCGCCCGGTGTCGACGGAGCGAACGGTGACGACCGAGGTCGACGAAGCCGTCCCGTTCGGACTCCGCGTCGGCGCCGGCTACGCATGGCGACTGCTGCTCCTGGCCGCCGCCGTCGGAGTGTTCATCTGGCTGGTGATCCTGCTCAAGCTCCTCGTGATCCCGCTGATGGTGGGCATCCTCATCACCGCGCTGCTGTGGCCGGCGTTCGAATGGATGCTCCGCACCGGCTTCCCGCGCTGGCTGGCCGTCGCGCTCTCGATCATCGGCACGCTGGCCATCGTCACCGGCCTCATGTGGCTGGTCGTGTGGCAGATCCGGATGGAGCTCCCCGACGTCCAGGCGAGCACCACCGAGGCGATCGCAGACTTCCAGGCGTGGCTGAGGGAGGGGCCCCTTCATCTCTCGGCGGACCAGATCGCGGACTACATCGTCCAGGCCCAGAACCTCCTGCAGGAGCAGGGGCAGGCACTGTGGTCCGGAGCGCTCGCGGTGGGCTCGACACTCGGACACGTGGTCACCGGCGCGCTGCTGTCGCTCTTCATCCTCATCTGCCTGCTCGCCGACGGCGCGGGAATCTGGCGGTGGACCGTCAAGATCTTCCCCCGCAACGCTCGCCCTGCCGTCGACGCCGCTGCGCGCAACGGCTGGAAGACGATCGTCAACTACGCCAGGACCCAGCTGTTCGTCGCCACGATCGACGCCATCGGCATCGGACTCGGAGCCTTCCTGCTCCAGGTGCCGCTGGCGCTGCCGGTCGCAGTACTGGTGTTCCTCGGCTCGTTCATCCCGATCGTCGGAGCCGTGGCCACCGGCGCCATCGCGGTCTTCCTCGCGCTCGTCTACAACGGCCCGTGGATCGCGCTGTGGATGCTCGTCGTCGTCCTCGGTGTGCAACAGCTCGAGGGCCACATCCTGCAGCCGATCCTGATGGGATCCGCCGTCAAGGTGCACCCGCTCGCCGTCGTCCTCGTCGTCGCCGGTGGCGCGATGATCGGCGGGATCCCCGGTGCGCTGTTCGCGGTGCCGCTGGCAGCATTCGTCAACGTCGCGGCCGTGACGTTGAGCTCGGGGTCCTGGCGCACCGGCGCCGTCCCGCACGGCGATCTGATCTGGAGTACAGTGCCGCGGCCGCGGCAACGGAGGCATCGATGAGCGCAGTCCCGAGCCTTGCGGAGTTCGAGAACGCTGCTCGGAGTCTGGCTGGGGTGATCTCGCACACGCCGACCCTGCCCTCCAGGGCGCTGTCGGACATCCTCGGATCTCCGGTGCTGCTGAAGATGGAGAACCTCCAGCGCACCGGCTCCTTCAAGATCCGCGGAGCGGCCTACCGGTTGTCCCGCCTGAGCGCCGACGAGCGCCGCCGCGGCGTCGTCGCCGCCTCCGCGGGAAACCACGCTCAGGGCGTCGCGTTGGCGGCCCAGGCGCTGGGCATCTCGGCGACGATCTTCATGCCGCTGGGCGTTCCCGTCCCCAAGCTCCTGGCCACGCGCGGGTACGGAGCGGAAGTGGTGCTGGAGGGGGAGACCGTCGCGACCTCGCTGCGTCTCGCGGCGGAGTTCGCTGATCGCACCGGGGCGGTTCTCATCCCGCCTTTCGACCACCGCGACGTGGTCATCGGACAGGGGACGCTCGGACTCGAGCTGCTCGAAGACGCTCCGGACGTCGACACGATCGTGCTCGGCATCGGAGGGGGCGGGCTCATCGCCGGGGTCGCCGCCGCCGTCAAGGCTCGCGCGGCGGAGCTCGGTCGCACGGTGCGGATCATCGGCGTTCAGGCCGAGAACGCCGCCGCGATGCCGCCGTCGCTCGAGGCCGGATATCCGGTCGACATCGAGACGCGGCCGACGATCGCCGACGGCATCCTGGTCGCCAGACCTGGACTGATCCCGTTCGACATCATCAAGGAGCTCGTCGACGAGGTGGTGACGGTCTCCGACGACGATCTCGCCCGCGCCATCCTCATTCTGCTCGAGCAGTCGAAGGTCGTCGCCGAGCCTGCCGGCGCAGCCGGCGTCGCGGCGATCCTCGCAGGCAAGGTCACCGCGAGCGGGACGACGATGGCGGTTCTCTCCGGGGGCAACATCGATCCGCTGCTGCTGCAGCGCGTGGTGTCGCATGGCCTTGCGGCATCCGGTCGCTACCTGACGATCCGGGTGCCCCTTCCCGACCGTCCCGGTCAGCTCGCACGGGTGTCGGAGCTCGTCGCCGCCGCCGGAGCGAACGTCATGGAAGCCATGCACACCCGCCACGGACACGGCCTGCAGATCAGCGACGTCATCCTCGAGCTCAGCGTCGAGACGCGAGGACCTGAGCACTCGGAGTTCACTCTCGACACGCTGCGGGCTGCCGGGTTCGAGCCGATGATCGTCCCCGACTGACGCTCTGCCTCTCCGAGAAGCCGCCGACGCGAGAACGCCCCCGGTGTCACCACGCTGGGGGGCGTTCTGCGGATGCGGGTGCGGCTCAGCCGGTGTAGGTCTCGACCTTGACGACCTCGACCTCGATCGAGCGGCCGTTGGGCGCTTCGTAGGACGACTTCTCGCCGACCTTGAGTCCGAGGATCGCCTGTCCGAGCGGGCTGGCCTCGCTGTACACGTCCAGATCGCTGCCTGCGGCGATCTCGCGGCTGCCGAGCAGGAACACCTCTTCGCCTCCCGCCACGTTGGCGGTGACGACGGTGCCCGGCTCGACGATGCCGCGGCTGGCGGGCGCCTCGCCGACCTTGGCGGTCTTCAGCAGCTCCTGCAGGGTGCGGATTCGGGCCTCCTGCTTGCCCTGCTCGTCCTTCGCGGCATGGTAGCCGCCGTTCTCCTTGAGGTCTCCCTCTTCGCGAGCCGCTTCGATGCGCTTGGCGATCTCATCGCGCCCGACGGTGGAGAGGTGCTCCAGCTCGGCGACCAGTCGGTCGTAGGCTTCCTGCGTGAGGAAGGGAACCTGAGCGTCGGTGGACATGACGAAGCTCCTTCGTTCGGAATCCCGCCGACGTTCGCGGGGGGATATGCCAAGACGCCCTGGCACGGTGCCAGGGCGTCGTCTTGTCTGCTCCGATCCTATGCGACCCAGCAGCTGTTCACCAAACCTGTCGTCGCTTCGGCGACCGTCGGAACCGTCTCGGAGATGCTGCGCGAGTGAGTGTCACCGACAGGGACCTCGACGATCTTCCAGCCCACCACTCCGAACTCCTCGTCCAGGGCCTCGACCGCACAGAAGACGCTCTTGCCCTGCACACCGCTCACCTGGAAGTCGACGCTCACCGTGTGCTCATCGATGACCTCGAATCCGAGGTCGTCCGCATCGACCGAGTTCATCGACTGGCTGACGGTCGACCACCCGAGGGCGGCGACCGCGAGAACGACCACGACGCCCCCGATGATCCACGGCGCTCGCCGCCGGCGCGTTCGGCCGTAGCGTTCGTCGAGCTCTTCTCGGGTCGTCACAGGCTGGGGCTTCCGGTCGTTAGGCTTGTGGTTCCAGGTTATGCGACCTGCGCAGGAAAGGCGGACTCATGCTCGTTCTGACAGGCACGGAGACTCCGATTCCGACGCCGACGATGACGGTCGCGCCGGAGGCCGTCACCCCCGGTTTCGTCGGTTTCGCGGCGATCGTGATCGTGCTGATCGCTGTGATCCTGCTCATCTGGGACATGAATCGCCGCATCCGTCGCGTTCGCTACCGCGAAGAGGTGCGCGCCGAACTAGACGCCGAGCAGGCGGCGCGTTCCGAGGGCGGGGCGTCGCCGAAGGACGCGACGACCGGGATCGCAGACCACGACGCACCGGATGCCGGGACGCGGACGAAGCCAGAGGGCGACGACAGCCGCACCACCTGACGCCGTCAGGCTCCGGGGAACCCGAGCGAGGGCGACAGCGGGTCCAGCGCGATGAGCAGGCATGCGAACCAATGGCACAGGAAAGCCAGCACCGTGCACACGTGGAAGATCTCATGGAAGCCGAAACGGCCCGGCCACGGGTTGGGCTTCTTCATCGCGTAGACGATCGCGCCGCCGGTGTACAGCAGCCCGCCGACGACGACGAGCATCATCATCGCGACGTTGGCGGCGAGCAGGTCGGCCATGTACATCACGGCGGCCCAGCCCAGCGCCAGATACAGCGCCACGTAGAGCCAGCGCGGCGCGTTGATCCAGAAGACGCGGAACAGGATGCCCACGAGCGTTCCCGCCCACACCACGGTCAGCAGCAGTGTGCCTTTTCCCGGCGGCAGAGCCAGGGTGGCGATCGGCGTGTAGGTGCCGGCGATGAGCAGCAGGATGTTCGCATGGTCGATGCGCTTGAGCACAATCCTCGTCCTGGGCCCCCAGTCGAAGCGGTGGTAGAGAGCCGAGTTGCCGAAGAGGAGCAGGGAGGTGGCCATGAACACCGCAGCCGACCATTTCGCCGCGCCGCCGTCTGCCACCAGGATCAGCACGACACCGGCGATGAGGGCGATCGGGAACACGCCGGCGTGGATCCATCCGCGCCACGTCGGTTTCAACTCGACGGAGGCGTCGTGCTGCGCCTCGGCCATGAGCGGCAGTTCTGGCAGATCGGGGGTCGAAGGCGACGGAGTGCTCACGTGCCCACTCTAAGTGGGGCGGCGTGATCCTGACCGCACTTATCCCCAGCATCCGTGCCGCATGCGCGCAGCGCGGCGCGATACCGTAGTGAGGTGATCTCACGCGACGGGCAGGGGCGAGGACCGCTCTACCGGCTCTACAGCAGCCGGCTGCGTCGCCATCTGGATCCGGCATCCGTGCCGCATCACGTCGCGATGATGATCGACGGCAATCGTCGCTGGGCTCGGCAGCTCGGATATGACACCGCCGCAGAGGGGCACCGTGCGGGGGCTGCGAAGATGCGGGAGTTCCTCGGCTGGTGCGATGAACTGGGGGTGCGGGTGGTGTCGCTCTACCTCCTCTCGAGCGACAACCTGCGAAAGCGCGACTCGGCCGAGCTGGCCGACCTCATCGAGATCATCGCCGAGCTCGCCGAGGCGCTCTCGCAGGAGGAGAACTGGCGCGTCAAGCATGTCGGGCGCGCAGACCTCCTGCCGACAGAGCTGGCACGGGTTCTCGCCGACGCCGAGGAGCGCACACGCACGCACACCGGTCTGCATGTGAACCTCGCCGTCGGCTACGGCGGACGCAACGAGATCGTCGACGCGGTACGCAGCATCATCGCCGCGCACGAGGCGTCCGGCGGCACGCTGGAGGATCTTGCCGCCCACCTCACACCGGAGATGATCGGCGAGCACCTGTACACCGGCGGCCAGCCCGATCCCGACCTCGTCATCCGCACCAGCGGCGAGCAGCGGCTCAGCGACTTCCTCCTCTGGCAGAGCGCCCACAGCGAGTTCTATTTCGTCGAGGCGCTCGGCCCTGACCTGCGAGAAGTGGACTTCCTGCGCGCCATCAGGGACTACGCCGACCGGGACCGTCGTTTCGGCCGGTGAATCGAGCTTTCTTCGCGCTGCGGGCCCCCGGTGGTGACGAAGGTCACGTGACACAATGGCTGAGTGAGTACCTTCGACGAATACCTTGCGACCTTCGTCGGTGAGCCCGGCTATCTGAACTGGGCGGCGTTCGGACCGCTCGCGCCGTCGGTACGCGAGGAGGTGTTCGCCGACGCCGACCTGCTCGGCAGTGGCCGGCCGTCATCGGTCGCCCTCGTGGCGGAGCGGATCGGCCAGGCGCAGGAGCTGGTGGCCGGACTCATCGGGGCGGATGCCGCGGAGGTTGCGCTGCAGCCGTCGTCGACGCAGGGGCTCATGCATGCGCTGTACGGGCTCGGCGGTCACGTGATCGCGTCGACCGGCGAGTTCCCCAGCGTCAGCCTCACCCTCGAGCGTGCCGCCCAGGCATCGGCCGGGGCGCTCACGCCACGCTGGATCACGCCCGTCGATCTGCGGGTGACGCCGGAAGCGGTGGCCGAGGCGCTCGACGACGACGTCACCGCGCTCGCCGTCAGCCATGTCGACTTCCGCACCGGGTACCGCGCCGATCTCGCGGCCCTGCGCGACGTTCTGGGGCCCGATCGCCTGTTGATCGTCGACGCGGTGCAGTCCTTCGGAGTCATCGAAGACGATTATTCCGCGGCGGACGTGGTGGTCGGTCACGGCTACAAGTGGCTCCGCACGGGCCGGGGCACCGGTTTCGCGTGGTTCTCCTCTCGTGCGCGCGAGCGGATCGCCCCGGTACTGAGCGGGATCACCGGCACCGTGGCGGAGGGACTCTTCGTGGACGCGCTGCCGGTGCCGGCGGCATCCGCCCAGGCGTACACGGTGAGCTATCCCGATCACCTCGCCGCGGCACGTCTGGCCGTGGGTCTCGGCGATGTGCAGGGCGCGGAAGTGTCGCTCATCGAGGCTCGACTCGCCGAGCGCGTCGATACGGTGATCGAGATCGCCGATCGTCACGGCATCGCGGTCCATTCGCCCCGCGAACGCGAATCGCGCGCCGGTATCGTCGCGCTCGCGCCCGCCGACCCGGCGCGCCTCGCGGCTGCCCTGGCGAACGCCGGGATCGTAGTGACGGCGCGGGGTGAGACCCTGCGGATCGCGCCCCACGCGGGCACCGATGACGAGACCCTGCGCATGCTCGACGACGCGATCGCGGCCGCTGGTAACGAGACGTTCACCAGCGCGTAGAAATCGGCGGCGTGTCGTCACCGGCAGATGTCGTCGGCTCGTCGTACCTTCAAGGCATCGGGCACGGTGCCCGGTCGAGTCGGCCGTCAGGATCGCGACTCGTGGCCCCTGGTCGACTCGTTCTCATAGCCGGGAATTCTCCCGGGTCGGGAGTGGGTCGTGACCACACGTTCAGCGCAGCAGTCCACCAGCACCGCGCAGCAGGCCACCCGAAAGTCGACGCCGCGAGCGTCCTCAGCGGATCCGGATCAGGATCTTCGCACGTACGTGCTCGACACGTCCGTGCTGCTGAGCGATCCGCAGGCGTTCTTCCGGTTCGCCGAGCACTCGGTCGTGCTTCCGGTGGTGGTCATCTCCGAGCTCGAGGGAAAACGGCACGATCCCGAGATCGGATACTTCGCGCGGCAGGCGCTGCGCCACCTCGACGATCTGCGCATCGAGCACGGCCGGCTCGACTTCCCCGTCGAGGTCGGCGAGGGCGGCACGCTGCGTGTCGAACTCGGCAACACCGACATGTCGGTGCTTCCCGTCGGCATCCGCCTCAGCGACAACGACAGCCGGATCCTCTCGGTGGCCATGCACCTCGCTCAGGACGGGCAGGAAGTGACCATCGTCTCGAAGGATCTGCCGATGCGTGTGAAGGCCGCGTCGCTGGGACTGCGCGCCGAGGAGTACCTCGCCGAGCAGGCGGTCGACTCGGGCTGGACCGGGATCGCGAGCCTCGACCTCTCCGGCGATGACATCAGCGACCTCTACGAGAGCGAGGTCGGGATCAGTGAGAGTGCCCGCGGGCTCCCGGTGAACACCGGGCTGATCATCCACTCCGAGCGAGGCTCGGCGCTCGGGCGCGTCACCGGTGACGGCGAGTACCGGCTGGTGCGCGGCGACCGCGACATCTTCGGGATGCACGGGCGCTCCGCGGAGCAGCGCATCGCGATCGACCTGCTTCTCGATCAGGAGGTCGGCATCGTCTCGCTCGGCGGTCGCGCGGGCACCGGCAAGTCGGCACTGGCGCTTTGCGCGGGCCTCGAGGCGGTGCTCGAGCGTCAGCAGCAGAAGAAGATCATCGTCTTCCGGCCGCTCTTCGCCGTCGGCGGGCAGGAGCTCGGCTACCTGCCCGGCGATCAGAACGAGAAGATGGGGCCGTGGGGCCAGGCGGTCTTCGACACCCTCGGTTCGGTCGTCTCCGGGAATGTGGTCGAAGAGGTGGTGGAGCGCGGCATCCTCGAGGTGCTGCCGCTGACGCACATCCGTGGCCGCTCCCTGCACGACGCCTTCGTGATCGTCGACGAGGCGCAGTCACTGGAACGCAACGTGCTGCTGACGGTCCTGAGCCGGATGGGGCAGAACTCGCGGGTGATCCTCACGCACGACGTGGGTCAGCGCGACAACCTGCGCGTCGGGCGCCACGACGGCATCGCGAGCGTGATCGAGACGCTGAAGGGACACGACCTGTTCGGTCATGTCACCCTGATGCGCTCGGAGCGTTCCGCGATCGCCGCGCTCGTCACCGAACTGCTCGAGAGCGCAGAGCTCAGCTGAACGCGACAGCGGATGCCGTGCACTCACGGCATCCGCTGTCGTGTGTCCGGCGGGTTCCGCTGTCGTGTGTCAGGCGGGTCGCCTGCCCGCCGGACGAGCGCCATCCCACCGGGCACCTGCACGATCCGGGAACGGATGCACGACCGAACCGAGCGTGAGGACCGGCATCCGTTCCGGTGTCGTGCATCTGTTCCGATGGCGCGTCCTGCGCGTGCGCGCCCAGGTGGTCGGAGCGGGTCTATGCTCGGTGGCATCGAATGCAGACGATGGAGTGATGCGCCATGGCCGATGCCACCAAGACCGTCGATGAACGTGACCTGCCACCGGTGGCGGTCGATGAGAAGCCCCGCTGGACGCCGCTGAAGATCGCGCTGTGGGTGGCCATCGGGCTGCTCGGCGGCGTCGCCTGGACGATGCTCGCGATCGTCCGCGGCGAGACCGTCAACGCGATCTGGTTCGTGTTCGCGGCCGTCTGCACCTACCTGGTCTTCTACCGCTTCTATTCGAAGTACATCGAGCGCAACCTCGTCAAGCCGAATGACCGCCGGGCGACGCCTGCGGAGTACAAGGCCGACGGCAAGGACTACGTGCCCACCGACCGTCGTGTGCTGTTCGGTCACCATTTCGCCGCGATCGCCGGTGCCGGTCCGCTGGTAGGTCCCGTGCTCGCGGCCCAGATGGGCTACCTGCCGGGCACGCTGTGGATCATCGTCGGCGTGGTGCTGGCAGGAGCCGTCCAGGACTACCTGGTGATGTTCTTCTCGATGCGTCGCGGCGGCAGGTCGCTCGGTCAGATGGCCCGCGATGAACTCGGGCGCTTCGGCGGCACGGCGGCGATCATCGCGACACTGCTCATCATGATCATCATCACCGCGATCCTCGCTCTGGTCGTGGTGAACGCCCTCGGCGAGAGCCCCTGGGGTGTCTTCTCGGTGGCGATGACCATCCCGATCGCGCTGTTCATGGGCGCCTATCTCCGCTGGATCCGCCCCGGCAAGATCACCGAGGTGTCGCTCATCGGCTTCGTGCTGCTGATGGCGGCGATCATCGGCGGTGGCATGGTGGCCGAGACCGACTGGGGTCAGGCGATCTTCACGCTCGACCGGACGACCATCGCCTGGGGCATCATCATCTACGGCTTCATCGCCGCGGTGCTGCCGGTGTGGATGCTGCTGGCACCGCGCGACTACCTCTCGACCTTCATGAAGATCGGCGTGATCGTGGCGTTGGCGGTCGCGATCCTCTTCGTCCGGCCCGAGATCACCGTCCCGGCGTTCAGCGAGTTCGCCGGGGGTGAGACCGGTCCGGTCTGGGCGGGGGCCCTGTTCCCGTTCTTGTTCGTGACGATCGCCTGCGGAGCGCTCAGCGGATTCCACGCCCTCATCGCCTCGGGCACCACTCCGAAGATGGTCGAGAAGGAGAAGCAGACGCGCTTCATCGGCTACGGCGGGATGCTGATGGAGTCGTTCGTGGCGATCATGGCGCTCGTCGCCGCGATCTCGATCGACCGCGGGCTGTACTTCGCGATGAACTCATCGCCCGCAGCGACATTGGGCACCGTCGAGGGAGCTGTCGCCTTCGTCAACAGTCTCGGCCTGACGGGTGTGAACCTCACCCCGGAGCTGCTCACCAGCACCGCTGGTGCGGTCGGCGAAGAGTCCATCGTCTCGCGGACGGGCGGTGCTCCCACCCTCGCCCTCGGGCTCGCGCACATCATGCAGCAGTGGATCGGCGGACCCGGCATGATGGCGTTCTGGTACCACTTCGCGATCATGTTCGAGGCGCTGTTCATCCTGACGGCTGTGGATGCCGGTACGCGCGTCGCGCGCTTCATGCTGCAGGATTCGGTCGGCAATGTGATCCCGCGCTTCAAGGACACCTCGTGGCGGGTGGGGGCGTGGATCTGCACGGCGGTGATGGTCGCCGGTTGGGGCGCCGTGCTGATCATGGGAGTCACCGACCCGCTCGGCGGCATCAACACGCTGTTCCCGCTGTTCGGCATCGCCAACCAGCTGCTGGCGGCGATCGCGCTCGCTGTGGTGCTCACCATCGTCGCTCGCCGTCGCACCTTCCGGGTGCTCTGGGTCGTGGCGCTGCCGCTGGCCTTCGTGACGGTGATCACCGTGACGGCATCCCTGCAGAAGATCTTCTCGCCGGTGCCGCAGGTGGGCTACTTCGCCAACCACGTCGCCTTCCGTGAGGCGCTTGCGGCGGGGGAGACCTCGTTCGGCACGGCCACGTCGGTGGCCGCGATGGAGGCCGTGGTGCGCAACACGATGATCCAGGGCACGCTGTCGGTGATCTTCCTCGTGCTGTCGGTCATCGTGATCGCCATCTCGGTCACGAAGGTCGTCCAGACCCTCCGCCGCCCCGGTGCGGTCGCGGATCAGGAGGACCCTGAGGTTCCGTCGCGACGGTACGCGCCGGCCGGACTCCTCGCCTCACCGGAGGAGCGCGCCGTGCAGAAGCAGTGGGACGCGCTTCCGGCATCCTCTGGCCCGCGTGGGGGTCACTGATGGCGGTCGTGGCTGCTGAGTCGGGCCCGCGCGGGCTCGTTCGGGCATGGCGCGCACTCGCGTGGTACGTCAACGGCGTCACCGGGCAGTCGAAGTACACCTGCTACCTCGAGCACGAGCGTTCACAGCATCCCGACCGCGAACCGCTCACGGAACGGGAGTTCTGGCGCCAGCACTACGCCGGGCAGGACGCCGACCCCGGCGCGCGCTGCTGCTGAGCGGGACCCGTCGGTCGGCTCGCGTGTGGGACAGCTGCACGATCGAGGAACACCTGCACGACGAAACGGTCGGTTTCGTCGTGCAGGTGCGCCCGCGTCGTGCAACTGTTCCCACCCGGCGGCGAGCGGGCATCGGCCGGCGCACGCTGAACGCGAATGTACCCCTCAGGCCACAGCCCCGAGTCGCACCAGCGCTGCAACGATCGCCGCCTGTACGGTCGGCCAGTCGTGAACGATCTGGGCATAGTCGAAGCGAAGCGACTCATAGCCCATAGCTGACGTCGCAGCGTCGCGTACGAGGTCCTTGTGCCGGTGCGCGGGCGAGGCATGGTTCTCTCTGCCGTCGACCTCGATGATGAGGCGACCACCGACGACGAAATCCACCCGGCCGACACCGGTGATGACCACCTGGCAGTCCAGTCGAATGCCGAGCACGTGCAGACGCAACCGGAGGAGCGACTCCAGACCGCTGTCGGCGTCCGATCGCGCGAGATCCACGAGCCAGCGGGCGTTCTCCGGTAGACGATCCCTGATCCGCTGACGCCCCGCGACGTTGAGAAGCCGCTGCTGCAGCGCGGATTCGAGGGACGCGAAGAACGCCTCGTCGCCGGCGCAGCGGAAGAGATGGACGAGGGCCTGCTCGACGTCGACGATTCCGAGACGGGTGGCCCCAGCGTAGAAATGCCCGACGCAACGGCATCCGAGATGCGGATGGGTGCGCCCGTTGCGCCCCATCCAGACGTGTGGTCGTGATGCATCCGCAAGCACCCACACGCCGTGCTGACGAAGCGCCGAGCTGCACGTCAGAGCGCCGCCGTGTGCTGCGGCCGCCACCACGTCCGGGCGCGTCTGCGGGGCGGCGAAGACGCCGGCACGAACGCGCAGAATTCGTCCCGAAGCCGCCGCAACAGCGAGTGCCTTACGCGATATCCCGTGTCGTTGCAGGTGGGTGCCCCGGGCGATCCCGCCCAGACGGTGAAGCGTCGTCGTCGGATCCAGCATCCGGTCATTCTGTTCCCATACGGCCACCAATCGCGTGTCAGTCCCCGGTGATGGTGCAGAAACGACGGCGTGCCTGGAATGTGCAGGAGAGACCGGTCGGAACGGCTGCACGACGCCGGAACGCCTGCACGACCGCAGAGGCGTTGCGGTCGTGCATCCGCGCTTCGGTCGTGCAGGTGAACTGGCCGTGGAGGCCGGGCGCGGGCGCCGGATGCCGCGAGGAACGCGTCCTCGCGGCATCCGTCGGGTGTCAACCCGGGTGGGTCATCGACAGCAGGTCGAGCTTCTCGTCGAGCTGCTCGAGCGTCAGCTCGCCGCGCTCCACATATCCGAGGTCGATCACGGCGTCTCGGACGGTGATGCCCTTGGCCACGGAGTGCTTGGCGATCTTGGCGGCGGCCTCGTAGCCGATGAGCTTGTTCAGCGGGGTCACGATCGAAGGGCTCATGCCCGCGAAGGCCGCAGCCCGCTCGACGTTCGCCTGCAGGCCGTCGATCGTCTTGTCCGCGAGCACGCGTGAGGCGTTCGCGAGCAGGCGGATGGACTCCAGCAGCGCCGTGCCCATCACGGGGATCGCGACGTTCAGCTCGAAGGAACCCGAAGCGCCCGCCCACGCCACGGTCGCATCGTTGCCGATCACGCGTGCGCACACCATGAGCACGGCCTCCGGAACGACCGGGTTGACCTTGCCGGGCATGATGGAGGACCCCGGCTGCAGGTCGGGGATGTGCAGCTCGCCGAGGCCGGTGTTCGGGCCCGAACCCATCCACCGCAGGTCGTTGTTGATCTTCGTCAGCGACACGGCGATCGTCCGGAGTGCACCCGACGTCTCGACGAGGCCGTCGCGGTTCGCCTGCGCCTCGAAGTGATCCTTCGCCTCCGTGATCGGCAGCTCGGTCTCGGCCGCGAGCAACGCGATCACCTTCTGCGGGAAGCCCAGCGGCGTGTTGATGCCCGTGCCGACCGCCGTTCCGCCCAGCGGAACCTCCGCGACGCGGGGGAGCGCGGACTGCACGCGCTCGATGCCGAGGCGCACCTGACGGGCGTAGCCGCCGAACTCCTGCCCGAGCGTCACCGGGGTCGCGTCCATCAAGTGGGTGCGACCGGACTTCACGGCGTCCTTCCACAGCTCGGCCTTGGCCTCGAGGGCGACGGCGAGGTGGTCGAGCGACGGGATCAGGGTGTCGATGAGCGCCTGCGTGACGGCGATGTGCACCGAGGTCGGGAAGACGTCGTTCGACGACTGCGACGCGTTCACGTGGTCGTTGGGGTGGACGGCCGAGCCGAGGATGCCGCTGGCGAGCGTCGCCAGCACCTCGTTCATGTTCATGTTCGACGACGTGCCGGATCCGGTCTGATAGGTGTCGACCGGGAACTCGCCGTCATGGGCGCCCGACGCGACCTGGTCGGCAGCCTGCGCGATGGCATCGGCGATGGCACCGTCGAGCGTGCCGAGCTCCTTGTTCGCCAGCGCCGCAGCCTTCTTGATGCGGGCGAGGGCGGCGATCTGCGCTGATTCCAGTCCCTTGCCCGAGATGGGGAAGTTCTCCACCGCACGCTGCGTCTGCGCTCCGTAGAGCGCGTTCAGGGGAACCCGCACCTCGCCCATCGTGTCGTGCTCGATGCGGTACTCGTTGTCGGTCACTGCTGTTCCTCCGGATGTGACGTTGTGGCCCTCAGGCCGGGATCTCGGCGCTCGCGTCGATCGCGAGCCCCACGGAGACGATGGGCACCGCGGTGCCCTCGCTGAGTCGGTAGTTGGCGCCGACGATGCCGAGGCGCCCGTCGGCGACGGCCTCGCTGATGAGCTCGGACGACTGCAGGATGCCGGCGACGGTGTTGCGCAGGTGCTCGCGCCCGACGAGCTCGGCGTCGATGTCGGCCACCGAGGCGCCGCCCGATTCGGCCAGAACGCGTCGTGCCGCCGGCACGATCGGGGCGATGAGCCGCCAGATGTGCGGAGGCAGCGGGGCGGCGTCGATGGCGGTGCCGTCGATGGCGGCCCTGACCGCACCGCACGCATCATGTGCGAGGACCACGATGAGCGGGACCTTCAGGATCTCGACGGCGTACTCGAGGCTGCCGATCACCGAGTCCGACACCACCTGCCCGGCATTGCGCACCACGAACAGGTCGCCGAGACCCTTGTCGAAGATGATCTCGGCAGACAGGCGCGAGTCGGAGCAGCCGAACAGCGTCGCCATCGGATTCTGCGCCGAGACGAGGTCGTTGCGTCGGGCCACGTCCTGATTCGGATGCTGCGGCGCATCGGCGACGAAGCGTCGATTGCCCTCGAGCATCTCCTGCCAGGCGGCGGCCGGGGTGAGCGTGCGAGTCATGAATCCTCCGAGAGAGCACGGATCTGCGGGACGAGGGATTCGGCCAGATCCGCGGTGGAGTCGGCGGATCGTGAGCCGTAGAGGAGGACGTAATCGCTTCCCGCCTGCGTGCCGATCGCGTAACGCACGTTGCCCTTGGCGGACTCGCCGATGCCGAAGACATCCCAGTCGAGCCCGCCGATCGACACGGTGTCGGTGGGAGCGATGCCGTTCAGGCGTTGCGGGGCCCAGGAGGCGTCGGCGTCGAACGCCTGCGCGACGCGGATGAAGCCGCGCTCGTCCTGCGCGGCGGGGGCGAGGGTGACGTCCCACACGACCGTCGCTCCGCTCTGCAGCTCGGCGGCGTTCACGCGCCAGAAGCTGCCGAGCTCGGGCACGATCGCCGGGCTCTCCATGGTCGATTCGACGTTCGCGGCGATGCCGGCGAGGTCGATCTTGCGAGCGGATGCCGGCTCACCGCGGGGCACCGCGAAGACCATCACGGCGACGACGGCCAGAGTGACGATGAGCGCTGCGACGAGGTTCCGCAAGGTCTGACTCGACCGGTACGCCTTGGTCGACGCCGCCTTGCGTGCGGCCGCTTCCTCCGGCGTCTCGGGGCGGCCGAGCTCGGCGACGATCGGTGACGGCTTGTTCACGATTCCGCCTCGTCGGAGACGTTGGCTCGCGCCGCGTCGAGGCGGCGTTTGGCACCGAGCAGCCACTCCTCGCAGCGGGCGGCGAGCGCCTCCCCCCGCTCCCACAGCGCCAATGAGTGCTCGAGTGTCGGGGATCCCTGCTCGAGCTCGGCGACGACGCGGACGAGCTCGTCGCGAGCGGCCTCGAACGACAGCGTCTCCACCGGGATGTCGTTCAGCGCGCTCACTGTTCCATCCTACGTCGTGCCGAACAGGCCCCAGGCTCGGCGATCCTCAGGTGGTCTCGGGGATCTCGCCCTCGGACCGAGCGGCCACCGATCCGCGGTCGACGGTGATCGTGAGGGTGCTGCCGGCGGGTGCATCCTTGGCATCACGGAGGATGACCCCGCCCTCGAGGTGGGCGATGGCGTAACCACGGGCCAGGGTCGCAGCGGGAGACAGCGCCCGCAGCGATGCTCGCAGCTCGCTTGTCGTGCGGGTCGCCGCGTCGAGCTGCCGCGTGACGGTCTCCCGTCCGCGGGACAGCAGGAGCCAGATCTCCTGCGAACGGGCGTCGATGATCGGCGCGGGCGAGCGCAGCACCGGGCGAGACCGCAGCTGGTCGAGCTGGGCGATTTCGTGGGAGACGCGCTGGGTCACCCTGGTCGTCGCGCGCGAGCGCAGCTGCGCGATCACGGCGCGCTGCTCGCCCACATCCGGCACGACGCGTTTGGCGGCGTCTGTCGGGGTGGATGCGCGAAGGTCGGAGACGTCGTCGAGCAGAGGATGGTCGTTCTCATGGCCGATGGCGCTGACGACCGGCGTGGCCAGGTTCGCCACCGCCCGCACCAGGCGCTCATCGCTGAATCCGAGCAGCGTCTGCGGGTCGCCGCCGCCTCGCGCGATGATGATCACATCGACTTCGGGGTCGGCGTCGAGCCGCTTCAGGGCCGCAAGAGTCTCCGGCACGCAGCGGTCGCCCTGCACGGCGGCGTACTCGGTTCGGAAGCGCACCTGCGGCCAGCGCAGCTCGGCGTTTCGATGAACGTCCTTCTCGGCATCCGACCGCTCGCCGGTGATCAGCCCGATCACGTGCGGAAGGAAGGGGAGCCGCTTTTTGCGTGCCGGGTCGAACAGCCCCTCCTGGCGCAACTGTGCTCTCAGCTTCTCGAGGCGCTCGAGCTGGTCGCCGAGCCCGACGTGTTTCATGGCCGACACGGCGAAGCTGAAGTCGCCGGTCTTGACGAAGTAGTCGGACTTCACGGCGACCACCACGTGATCGCCGACGGAGATGTCAGCCGGGATGCGCGGACGCACGCTCGACCAGATTCGGATCGAGATCTGGGCGTCGGACTGGGTGTCCTTCAGGCGGGCGAAGATGTTCCCGGAGCGAAGGTTCCACGACGTGATCTCGCCCTCCACCCATACCGTGTTCCACCGCGCGATGAAGTCGCGGATCGTCGCGTTCAGCCGTGCGACGGACGTCGGAGCGGCGGGCGTGGAGTCGCGGGGCGCCACCGCGTCGGCGGGGGGAGTCTCGCCGGGGGCTGCGGCGGCTTCGAAGACTGTCATCACGTCCTGTCGGTGGATCGTCGGGGGCGGCGTCCTGCGGGTTCTGACGAGGGTGGCGCTCCCGGCCTTCTCCCGGCGGGCGCCGGTAGAATCAAGGGGTGACCTCGACTGCTGTGCATCTCCCCGTCCCCCGCATCCCTCGCATGCGCGCGGCGAGCGGGCGGCTTCAGGATAACCCGGTCGCGGGCCACAAGCGGGTGCTGCTGGCTGCTCCGCGAGGTTACTGCGCAGGGGTCGACCGTGCGGTCGTGGCCGTCGAGAAGGCTCTCGAGCGGTACGGCGCCCCGGTGTACGTGCGAAAGCAGATCGTCCATAACATCCATGTCGTGACCGAGCTCGAGGACAAGGGCGCCGTCTTCGTCGAAGAGGTCGATGAGGTGCCGGAGGGTTCGCACGTCGTCTTCAGCGCGCACGGCGTCTCACCGGCAGTGGTCGGCGCAGCAGCCGATCGTGGCCTCCACGCCATCGACGCGACCTGCCCGCTGGTCACCAAGGTGCACCGCGAGGCCGTGCGGTTCGCCCGTGATGACTTCGAGATCCTGCTCATCGGGCACGAGGGGCACGAGGAGGTCGAGGGCACTGCCGGCGAGGCGCCGGAGCACGTCACGATCGTGAACTCGCCCGACGAGGCCGACACCGTTCAGGTGAAGGACCCCTCGAAGGTCGTGTGGCTGTCTCAGACGACGCTCTCGGTCGACGAGACCATGGAGACGGTCAACCGCCTGCGCCTGCGTTTCCCGGACCTGCAGAATCCGCCGTCCGACGACATCTGCTACGCCACGCAGAACCGTCAGGTCGCGATCAAGAAGGTGGCGGCTGAGGCGGAGCTGGTGATCGTCGTCGGCTCGGCGAACTCGTCGAACAGTGTGCGGCTGGTCGAGGTGGCGCTGGAGTACGGCGCGAAGGCGGCCTATCGGGTCGACTACGCCGAAGAGGTCAAGCAGGAATGGCTCGACGGTGTGTCGACCGTCGGGGTCACCAGCGGTGCATCGGTGCCGGAGGTGCTCGTGCGCGAGGTGCTCGACGCGCTGCAGGACGCCGGGTACAACGACGTCGAAGAGGTGCGCACGGCGGAGGAGGATCTCATGTTCTCGCTGCCCAAGGAGCTGCGCCAGGATGCTTCCGGTCAGCGCGACGGCCGTGCGCTCGGCGGTCGCACCTCTCGGTGACCGTTGCCTGAGCGGCGGATGCTGCCTCGGCGGTTAGCATGGCGGGATGACCGATCAGCGACCCCAGTACGGCGAACTCGCGACCCCCGAGGAGCAGCGTAGGGCGGCCGGGCTCCCGGCCCTCGACCACGTCGATGCGAAGGCGGACGGGGTCGCGGGGCCGCAGGCCGCCTCGGCGGCGCACCCCGCGGTCGGGGCGGCGAATCCCCGCCGTGAGGCATCGAGTATGGACCGGATCGCGACGTTCGCTCTGCTCGGCTTCGGGTTGATCAACGTGCTGTCGTCGATCGCGGGCCTGCTCGATCTGGCGTCGACGATGAACCGGACGATGGAGATCCTCGGCATCGAGGGGGAATTCACCGCGTTCGCTCTCGCGCGCACGTGGGGCACGATCGCGACGGTCGTCCTGCTTGCCGGGTATGCGGTGACGGTATGGCTGTCGCTTCGCCGGGTCAAGGCACGCCGGCACGCGTGGTGGGCGCCCCTCGCCGGCTTCGTCGTCACGACTCTCGCGGTGTCGATCTGCATCTCGGTGCCGATGTTCGCAGATCCCGCCTTCATGCAGAGCGTCAGCGCGCCGGTCGGCTGAAGCTTCCGGCCGCTCGCTGCCCCGAGCGCGCCATGACAGACGCCCCGGCCGAATCGGCCGGGGCGTCTGTCATGCGTGTGCCTGCAGGCTGATGGTCAGCCGCGGGCAGGGCGTCTCAGCTCTTGGACTGACCGTAGGAGCCGAGCTGACGGGTCGACTCCACGACCCGTGCCGCCATCGCCGACTCGGCGATCTTGCCCCAGGCGCGGGGGTCGTACTGCTTCTTGTTGCCGACCTCGCCGTCGACCTTGAGGACGCCGTCGTAGTTCTTGAACATGTAGTCGGCGATCGCGCGGGTGTACGCGTACTGCGTGTCGGTGTCGATGTTCATCTTGATCACGCCGTTGGCGACCGCCAGGGCGATCTCCTCGTCGGTGGACCCGGAGCCGCCGTGGAACACGAGGTCGAGCGGCTTCGCGCCGGTGTTGTACTTCGCGGCGACCTCGGCCTGGATCTCGCCGAGGAGTTCGGGACGCAGCTTCACCCCGCCCGGCTTGTACACGCCGTGGACGTTGCCGAAGGTGAGGGCGGCGATGTAGCGGCCCTGCTCACCGAGGCCCAGCGCCTGAACGGCCTGGTCGACATCGGAGAAAGTCGTGTAGAGCGCTTCGTTGGAGCCCTCGTGCGCGACGCCGTCCTCTTCGCCGCCGACGACGCCGATCTCGACCTCGAGGATGGCGTTGATCGCCTTCATGCGGGGGAGGAGCTCCTTGGCGATCTCGATGTTCTCGGTCAGCGGCACGGCCGAGCCATCCCACATGTGCGACTGGAAGATCGGGTTGCGCCCGGCCTTCACCTCTTCTTCGGAAGCGCTGATCAGCGGCTCGACGAATCCGGCGAGGGCGTCCTTCGGGCAGTGGTCGGTGTGAAGGGCGACGGTGACGGGGTAGTTCTTGGCGACCTCGGTGGCGTAACGCGCGAAGGCGAGTGCGCCGGTGGCGCGGGCCTTGACGGTGTGACCGGCGAAGTAGTCGGCTCCACCGGTGGTGACCTGGATGATGCCGTCGGAGCCGGCCTCGGTCAGGCCCTGGAGGACCGAGTTGATCGTCTGCGAGCTCGAGACGTTGAAGGCGGGATACGCGAAGCCGCCGGCCTTCGCGCGGTCGAGCATTTCGGCGTACTGATCCGGGGTGGCGACGGGCATGAGAACTCCTGCGATAGGGGAAGCCGGGACAGTTGTCACTCTATCGGGGCGTGAAGTGGGCGACTGTCGGGATGTCGGGCTCCGGCCGGCGCTCCTGCGCTCATGTTAAGAATCGTCATTCCTTCGCGCTCGGTCGTCCGTAAAGCGCTCGAATCGGGACGTCCGGTCGTTAGGCTGACCGCATGGTGAGTCTGACGGCCGATCTGAGCCCCCTGCATCCCGACCGCAACCTGGCGCTCGAGTTGGTGAGGGCGACGGAAGCGGCGGCGATCCGGGCCGTGCCGTTCATCGGCCGCGGTGACAAGGAGGCGGCGGACGGCGCTGCGGTCGATGCGATGCGCGCATTCCTCGGCACGGTCGACTTTCAGGGACTCGTCGTGATCGGCGAGGGCGAGAAGGACAACGCCCCGATGCTCTTCAACGGGGAAGTCGTGGGCACCGGCCGCGGTCCGGAGTGCGACATCGCGGTCGATCCGATCGACGGTACGAGCCTCACGGCGGCAGGTCGGCAGAACGCGCTGTCCGTGCTCGCCGTGTCGGATCGCGGCACGATGCTCGACGCCTCCAGCGTGTTCTACATGGACAAACTCGTCACGGGACCCGCCGGCGTCGGGGTCGTCGACATCCGGCTGCCGATCGGGGAGAACATCCGCCGGCTCGCCGAGGCACTGGGCAAGCCGGTCGAGGAGATCGTGGTGTCAGTGCTGAACCGCCCGCGACACGAGCGGCTGATCCAGGAGATCCGTGAAGCAGGCGCCGGCACCCGCCTGATGAGCGACGGTGACGTCGCCGGAGGAATCAACGCCGCTCGTCACGGTGCTCGCACCGACATGTGCGTCGGCATCGGCGGGAGCCCGGAGGGCATCGTCACGGCGTGCGCCATCAAGGCTCTGGGCGGTCACATCCAGGGGCGGCTGTGGCCGCGTGACGATGACGAGCGTCAGCGCGGAATCGACGCAGGGCTCGACATGGACAAGGTCTACGAGGCGGACGACCTCGTGCAGGGCAAGAACACGATCTTCGTCGCAACCGGTGTCACCGACGGCCAGCTCGTCGACGGAGTCCGCCGGGAAGGCGGCTTCGTCTACACCGAGAGCGTCGTGCTGCGAGGCGCGTCTGGCACGCTTCGTCGCATCGCCTCCGAGCATCTCGTGTCGAAGTGGCTCTGAGGGATCGTTATCCACCCGGAACCGCCTGATCGTCGGCGCGTCCGTCGATATCCGTGCCCTCGTGTCACAATTGAAACTGGGTTTGTCGCCGTCGACGGGGCCATCGAGCACCGCAGGCAGAGGAGGGCGAACGGATGACGACGCAGCAGCAGCGAGGCGGAAAAGCCGCTCCGGTGACGCACGTGACCACCAACACCGGTCGGATCCTCCGGATCAACCCCGCGGATGCCGCGGGAGCTGCCGCGCAGGCCGCAGCCAAGTCCGCTCATCCCGCAGCGATCGATCCCGCTCGCCGGTCGGACGTCCTGTTCCGCGTGCGCCGGGACGAGGGGCACGAGCTCAGCCCCTGGTGGATGATCGGCGCCTTCCTCGTGACCAGCGGTCTGGTGATCGCCCTTCTCAGCGGGGTCCCCGGCATCGCCTGATTCACTCCGATGGCGGATGCTGATCGCGCTCGCGAAGGGCTGCGACGGCGGCAGCCGCCTCATCCTGCACGCGCGCTCGGACGTCACCGACATCCGCCTGCAGCGCCCCGGCCTCAGCGGACGTGACCCCATGGCGGGTCGCTCCGGGATCCGGGGTGTCGACGAGCTCGGCGGCCGTGAACCGTCGCGTGGCGCCGCCGATCGGCTGCGGTGCGGCCTCCAACGAGGATGCGTCGATCCCGGGGAACTGCCGTGCGGTGACGAGCACTCGGCTCTCGAGTGAGCCGGCGAAGCGGTTGTAGCTGTCGACCGTTCGCTCCAGAGCGCGGCGTAGGTCATCGGCGTGACCGGCGAGCGTGCCGAGCCTGTCGTACAGCTGCGTGCCGAGGTTGAGCAGCGCACGGGCTTCGGCGGACACCTCCTGCTGCGTCCACGCGTAGGCGACGGTCTTCAGCACCGCCCAGAGATTCACCGGCGACGCGAGCGCCACACGACGGCTGAACGCGTAGTCCAGAAGCGTCGGATCCTCATCGATCGCCGCGGCGAGCAGCGATTCGCTGGGAAGGAAGCAGATCACGAACTCGGGGCTCGCGTCGAGCCCGCTCCAGTAGGCCTTCTTCGCGAGCGCATCGATGTGGGCGCGCACCGCCTTGACGTGCTTCTGCATGTGCGCACGGCGCTGAGCCTCATGCGCGTCACCACCCGGGAGTGCGGACGCCTCGAGATAAGCGTCGAGTGGCACCTTCGCGTCGACGGCGATCGACGTGCCACCCGCGAGACGGATCACCATGTCGGGGCGCCCCTGACCCCGATCGGAGGAGATCGTGGACTGCAGGTCGAAGTCGATGTGCCGGGTGAGCCCCGCCGCTTCGACCACTCGGCGCAGCTGAGTCTCGCCCCACACCCCGCGCGTCGCTGTCGAGCGCAGCGCTCCGGCAAGCGATTCCGTCGTCGCCCGCAGCGCCTCGTCGGACTCCTGGGCGCGACGCAGCTGCTCGGCCAGCGAGCCGAACTGAGCGTGCCGCTCCTGCTCGAGCGCGGTGACTTTCGACTGCATCTGCTGAAGGGACTCTCGCACGGGTGCGAGGGCGGTGAGAACGGCGTTCTGCTGCTGCACCCGCTGCGCTTCGGCACGCTGTTCGGCTCGCGCGTGCTCGACAGCGTCACGGTAGAGGTCGTATTGGCGGTCGCGGTCGTCTCTCGCCGCCGCCAGCTCTGCCTTCGTGCGGACGAGATCGGCCGCGCCGCGGGACGCGCGGGCGAACCAGCCCAGTGCGGCACCCACGGCGAGAGCGGCGACGAGGAGGACGACGATCAGCGAAGCATCCATTGCTTCAGTGTGCTCCGCGCCACCGACACCGGCCCGGCCCCACGCCGACTCAGGCGACGGCGACGGAGACGGGACTGACCGCGGCGACGGCGACGGCGGTATCCGCGGGGGTGGAAACGCGGGGAACCGGCGCGTTCGTCACCCGCAGCCCGAGCAGCTGTGCGAGCGCATCCACGTCCGCAGCCCCCCACCGTCGCGCGGCGTCGATGACGATCTCTGCGCACGCACGTGCATCAGCCAGCGCGTCATGGTGTGAGAACTCCGCGAACCCGGCGGCGGAGGCCGCCATGGGCAGGCGATACGAGTCGAGGTCGTAGGTCTTCCGGGCGACCTGCAGGCTGCACAGCGAACGATACGGAGGGCAGAGGTCGCCGGTGACCTCGCTGGCGCGGCGCAGCACGTTCAGGTCGAAGCCCGCGTTGTGAGCGACGAGAACGTCGGCGCCCGCGAACGCGCAGAGTCGGCCGAACTGCTCCGACCAGCTGGCAGCCGTCCTCACATCCTCCGAGCGGATCCCGTGGATGCGCACGTTCCATTCCTGGAAGTCGTCATGCCCTGCGGGCGGCCGGATGAGCCAGCCGGCGGTGGCCACGACCTCACCTCCGCGCACGCGGACGAGACCGACGGAGCAGGCCGAGGCGGGGCTGGAGTTCGCCGTCTCGAAGTCGATAGCGGTGAAGTCCAGTGGCACGTCATCCACTCTCGTCGTCGACCTCGGCGCGGAGGCGCAGACTCGCCGTAGGCTGACGACATGGCAGGCGAGCACGCGACATCGTTCGGCGCAGAGGCGGGCAACTATCAAGCAGGCCGCCCCGACTATCCGTTCGAGGCGGTGGCATGGATGCTGGAGAGCCTGCCTGCCGGCGCCCGGCGGATCGCCGATGTCGGAGCGGGAACCGGCAAGCTCACCCGGACCCTGCTCGCGGCCCCCGACGCGGAGATCGTCGCAGTCGACCCCGACCCCGCCATGCTCGCCGCTCTGCGCGAAGAGTCGCCGGGCGTGCCCACGTTCGTCGGGACCGCTGAGCGCCTTCCCCTGCCCGACGCCAGCGTCGACGCCGTCGTACTCGGGCAGACCTGGCACTGGGTGGAGCCCGTGGTGGCATCGGCCGAGATCGGAAGGGTCGTGCGACCCGGGGGAGTACTCGGCCTCATCTGGAACATCCGCGACGAGCAGGTGGACTGGGTCCGACGCCTGACCGATGTCATGCACGGCAGTGCGGCCGAGGAGATGCTCGCAGGCGTTGGGCCGACCGTCGAGGCGCCGTTCGACGCTCTCGAGTCGCACTCCTGGGAGTGGACCCGCCCCATGACCCGTTCGCTGCTGCACAGCATGGCGGCGTCGCGCAGCTACATCATCACCGCATCCGATGAGGAGAAGCTCCGGGTGCGCCGCGGCATGGACGCGCTGTTCGACGAGCTCGGGCTCGCTGATGGCGGCACCATCGAGTTGCCCTACGTGACGCGTGCGTATCGCGCGGTGCGCACGTGACACCGCAAGTGTTGAGGTGAGCGCAGTCTCCGGCTCAGGAGAAATCCCGCGAACAGGACGATACGCCGAGTTCCCTCCTGATTTCGCGCACTTCTCCTGAACAGGGACCGCCACCCCACCGGCGTCGCGGAACCTGCGCAGGTCGGCCACCCCGGTGTCCGGTGGGTGGCGCACGGGTAGACTCGTACCCCGTGGCTCTCACTATCGGCATCGTCGGCCTGCCCAACGTCGGCAAGTCCACCCTTTTCAACGCACTGACGAAGAACGACGTGCTCGCGGCGAACTACCCGTTCGCGACGATCGAGCCGAACGTCGGTGTGGTGAACCTGCCCGATCCGCGCCTCGACACGCTCGCGGAGATCTTCCACAGCGAGCGGATCCTCCCCGCGGCCGTGTCGTTCGTCGACATCGCCGGTATCGTCCGCGGCGCCAGCGAGGGTGAAGGGCTCGGCAACCAGTTCCTCGCGAACATCCGAGAGGCGGATGCCATCGCCCAGGTCGTGCGCGGCTTCGCCGACGATGATGTCGTGCACGTCGAAGGCGCGATCAACCCGAAGGGCGACCTCGAGACCATCAACGCCGAGCTGATGCTCGCCGACCTGCAGACCATCGAGAAGGCGATCTCGCGGTACGAGAAGGAAGCGCGCGGCCGGAAGATCGAGCCCGTGGTGCTGGAGACGGCGAACGCCGCGAAGGACGCGCTCGAGCGCGGGGTGCTGCTGTCGGTGTCTGGCATCGACCTCGCGCCGATCCGGGAGCTGGGTCTGCTCACGGCGAAGCCGGTCATCTTCGTCTTCAACGTCGACGAGGCGGTGCTGACCGATGCTGCCCGCAAGGCTGAACTCGCAGAACTGGTGGCACCGGCGAAAGCCATCTTCCTCGACGCGAAGATCGAGTCGGAACTCATCGACCTCGACCCCGAGGATGCAGCAGAGCTGCTCGCCTCGACGGGGCAGGACGAGTCCGGTCTCGACCAGCTCGCCCGAATCGGATTCGACACTCTGGGTCTGCAGACGTACCTCACGGCCGGGCCCAAAGAGGCTCGGGCGTGGACGATCGGCAAGGGCTGGAAGGCTCCGCAGGCCGCCGGCGTCATCCACACCGATTTCGAGAAGGGCTTCATCAAGGCCGAGGTCATCTCGTTCGATGATCTCGTCGAGACCGGCTCCGTGGTCGAGGCCCGCGCCAAGGGCAAGGCCCGGCTCGAAGGCAAGGACTACGTCATGCAGGACGGCGACGTCGTCGAGTTCCGCTTCAACAACTGACCCGCCGTACGACCCCGCGAGTGCGCGTTCAGCGCTGCCCGGCGGGCTGCCTCACGGCGGCGTTGATCCGGTTCCAGACGTTGATCACGCCGATCTCGAACAGCAGCGCGGCGATCTGGCGTCGGTCGAACACCGCGATCATCCGTGACCACAGCTCGTCCGAGATCGGATCCGGGCGATCCGCGAGCCGGGTGATCTCCTCTGTGAACTCCAGGGCGACCCGTTCCTTCTCGGTGAAGTACGGGGCATCGCGCCACGCGGCGACTGCCTGGATGCGCTCGGGGCTCGCTCCGTCTTCGGTCATCTCCCGGGCGTGATCCACCACGCACCAGCTGCAGCCGTTGATCTGGCTCGCCCGCAGGCACAGCATGTGCAGCAGCGCCTCAGAGACGCCGGCCGAACGGGCAATACCGCTCAGTCCGTTGAGTGCATCCAGGCCGCCCTGCAGGAGGAATGCCGGATGCGGCATCCGTGCTTTGAGAGTCACGATGTCATCACCGTCAACGGAAGAGGCAGGTGCGGATTGGGTTGCATCGGTCATGGTGATCTCCTGAGAGTCGGGGGGCGGCTGTTCCACCGCGTTCTGGTCGGTCAATAGGGTGACGACCCGACGAGGAGAAATGTGACACACGAAGAGCACGAACGCGCCAGCGACGCCGGTGTCGTTCGCGCCGCGAACGGGATGTGCGCCATGCGCAAGCGTCACATCTCACCCGCGAGGGCGAGGTCTGCGATACCTGCGGGGGAGGTCGACGTGCGCTGACCAGGTGAGCCTGGATGCATGGTCACACATACACGCACTCGCATGAACCCGCCCGCGGCCCGCTTCGTTCGCTCCCGCCGACTGGCGGGCGGGATCGGGGCCCTCGCCCTGATTGGCTTGGCCGTGGCACACACGGCCACCAACGCGGGCGGCTTCGCAACGGACGACGACGCTTCCTGGCCGTTGTTCCTGGCCTTCGGCGTCGGGCTCAGCCTCGCCATCGTGGCGATCGCCGTCGTGGCCTGGCGCTACTCGCGCCGTGGAGTCGGACGCTTCGGGCGCGTGGTCACCGTCGTCGCCGGCGTACTCTGCTGCGCGATGGCCGCAAACGTCTTCCGCCTGCATCCGGAGATCATCCTGTCGCCTGCCGGACCCGGACCCTGGACGCTCATCGGAGGTCCGGCACTGCTGACGGCGGCGCTCCTGCCGCTGCGGAGGAGGGGATCTGCCGCACGGTCCGCCGATCGCACGATCTGATCGCTCCGTGTCCCGTACCGGGACGACGAACTGATCGCTCCGTGTCCCGTACCGGGACGCGGAGCGCGCTCAGCCGGCGGTGAGCGGTATCGTGCGCGTTCGGGCCGCCAGTAAAATGTTCTCCAACCACCGGAACGTGGTCGGGTTCCGTCCGACAATCGGTGAGGCCGACCAGAGGAGACCGCCGCTGATGACCGACACCCAGATCTTCGAGCCGGAAGGCCGCGCCATCTCTTTCGTCGACGAAGGCGACGGACCGGTCAAGCTCGTGCTCATCCAGGAACGCGACCTGGCGGGGGATGTTCTCGGTGTGGTCGCGCACTACCTCGCGGAGGAAGCGGGCTTCCATGTGCTGAGGATCGGCCATCGGGCGGGCGGTTCCGAGGGGGTATCGCTCGAAGAGCTGGTCGAGGATGCGGTCGCGGTGATCGACCACGTCGGACTTCAGGACACCTGGATCGGAGGACACGGTTTCGGCGGGACGATCGCACGTGCGCTCGCCGCGGCGCATGCGGACCGCGCCAACGGCCTGCTGCTGCTGGGCGTCGAGGAGGCCGATGTGGCCGTCGCGCCGGCGATCCCGGTTCTCATCATCCAGGGAACGGATGACGTCGTCACGCCGCCCGCGAACGGCGAACGGCTGCAGGCCACGATTCCGGAGCGCGCGAGCATCACGAGCATCGCCGGCGATCATCTCTTCCCCATGACGCACCCGATCGAGACCGCGGTCGCGATCGAGGAGTACCTCGACTGGGACTGACGCCCCCCGATGTGCCCTCAGCGCCCCTGGCGCTTCTTGTAGGGTTTCGGCTGCCCCTTCACGACCGGAGCCCGGCCCTTTCCCTTTGATGCCTTCGCCTTGCCTCCGGACGGACCCGAAGGTTTCGCCGGCGGCGGCGGAGCCGAGGCGATCCTCTCTCGCGCTTCGGCGAGCAGGAGGATGCCGGCCTTGGTCAGGCGGGTCTCACCGCCACGCGTGACGAGCGGATGCCCGACTTCGAGCTCGAGCTTCTCGATCGATGAATAGAGGGCGGCGAGAGGCACGCCGAGCGAGGCGGCCGCGCGGGGAAAATGCAACTGCTCCGCGACGGCGACGAAGCGTCGAAGCTGGGTGGTGTCCACGGTTCGTCGTTCCTTTCCCGCATGGATCGCGGTCGTCCTCAGCGTACCCGGCCACTTCTTCCGATCGGATGTGACCAGAATTGTCGGGTGCGCCGCGGTTCCGCGGCGGATGCTTGACGGTGCAAGGAGGAACACATGATCGGCACGCTCAACGCGCTGGTCGATCTCGTCGAACGCGACATGGGTGACGAGCTCGACGTGGCGTCGTTCGCGCGCGAACACGCGACGACCGAATACCACCTGCGGAGGATGTTCTCGGCGCTCGCGCAGATGCCGTTCTCGGAGTACGTGCGCCGTCGGCGCATGACCCTCGCGGGGGCGGATCTCGCCGCCGGCGACCCGGATCTGCTGGCGGTCGCCGTGCGTTACGGCTACGGATCGGTCGAAGCATTCGGGCGGGCTTTCCGCACCGTGCACGGTGCGACCCCGGCCGACGTGCGCCGGCGCGGTGGTCCGCTCAGCACACAACCCACGCTCAGGTTCCGCCTGAGTGTAGAAGGGAGCACATCGATGGATGTCACCATCACCGAACGACCCGAGTTCACGCTCGCGGGATTCGCGGTCCAGGTGCCGCTGATCCATGAGGGCGTCAACCCGCACATCCAGGAACACATCGGATCCATCGCGCCGGAGGAGCACCAGCGACTCAAGAGACTCGCCGACACGGAGCCTGCCGGCATCCTCGCGGTCACAGCGGACGTCGAGCCGGACGCCGCCGAAGGGTCGATGCTCACCTACCTCCACGGCGTCGCCCTCGACGCGACCACTGAGCCACCTGACGACCTCGATGTGATGCGTCTGGCTGCCGGCACCTGGGCCGTGTTCTCATCGAGCGGCCCGTTCCCCGAGACGCTGCAGCGACTGTGGGCGGCGACGGCGACCGAGTGGTTCCCCTCCAACCCGTGGCGACTGCGTCCTGGACCCTCGATCGTCCGGTACCTCGAACTCACCGAGACGCAGGCGAACTGCGAGCTCTGGCTGCCGGTGGAACGCTCCTGAACCGGCGGGGCGAGTGAGCGGGCGGCGGCCTCGTTCAGTCGTCTTTGCCGCCCTTATCGTTCTCGTTGGCCTTTTCGGCGGCTTTCTCCGCCTCCTCGCGGGCCTTCTCCTCGGCCTTCTGAGCGGCCTCCGCGTCCTTCCGCGCCTGCTCGGACGCCTTCTCCTGTTCCTTCTCGTCGGAGGCATCACCGTCATCTGCGGCGTCGTCGTCCCCCGGGGCCGGTGCGATCGGTTCGGCGGGCGTGTCGACGACGGGATCCGTCACAGTCGGCGCGACCCGCTCGAACGGAGTGCCGAGGCTTTTCGACGGCGTCGCTCCCGCCGCATCCGCACCGGACGTCCAGAATGCGAGCACGATGCAGAGCAGAGCAGCTGCGGCAGCGATCACCGCCCTCGCGGCAGGGCCCGAACCCGCTCGACGCTCCGGCACGGGCTCGGTCGCCGCCGCCGACGTGGGAGGCGTTTCGATCGGCAGCGTCTTGGTCGCGGCGAGCGGAAGGGGCGGAGGTGGCCGGTGCGCGGGAGCCGGTACGATCTCGGCCTGAGTCGCGGTCTCACGGTAGGGAGCAGGCGTGACAGAGGCCGGTCGCTCGGGCGGAGCGAGGGCGGCGACGGACGTCGCGACATCGAGCGCCGTCGGGCGGTCCTTCGGCTCTGCTGCGGTCATGCGGGCCAGGAGGTCGGACCACCCGGGATCGACCCACTCGGGGATGTGGGGCGAGTCGAACAGACGCGCCATGACCGCGCCGACGCCCGTCGCCTGCGGGAACGCCCGCTCGCCTGTGAGAGCCTCGAGCAGCACCAGTCCGAGGCCGTAGATGTCGCCGGGAGGAGTCGCCGCTTCACCGCGGATCTGCTCCGGCGGAAGGTACGCAGCCGTGCCGACGATCGTCCCCGGGTTGGTGACACGAGTGGTGTCGAGGAGGAAGGCGACACCGAAATCCGCCAACTTCGCCCGGAACTCGCTTCCCGGTACGGCGGCCGGGGCGAGCAGCACATTCGCCGGCTTCACGTCGCGGTGCACCACTCCTGCGGCATGAACTGCATGCAGTGCCGAAGCGAGGTCTCTCGCGAGGGCTTTCACCTCTGCCGGAGTGGGGGCGCCCTCGCGCAGCCGCTCGGCGAGCGTCGGCCCGTCGATGCACTCCATGACCAGATAACAGGGGCTGCCCGGTTCGATGCTGGCGTCGTAGAGCTCGACGAGGGAGGGATGAGTGAGCGAAGCCAGCACGGCGACCTCATTGCGGACGCGCGTGGGTGCGGTCAGCGCCTCGGTTCCCGCCTGGATCAGCTTCACGGCGACGGTGCGCCCGAGCAGCACGTCGTCGGCACGGTAGACGCGAGCCGCCCCGCCCTGGCCGATGCATTCACCCAACTGATACCGGCCACCGAGCAGCGCGGCGGTGGGGGTTTCCTCAACCGCACGCATCGAAACGTCCTCTCGGGTCGCAGGCAGAACAACTGCCCACGCTCGGACCATACAGTCGCTCGGCGATTCCCGCGTGAGGGTTGACGCCGACGCCGATACCTGCAAGCAGCCCGATGGTCGGCGCCGGACATGACGGATGCCGCGGTCTCGAGAGACCGCGGCATCCGGGAGACTCGGTTCAGACCGCTTGCGGGAGAACGGCGAACGACACGGCCCCTTCGTCATCGACGCCGGCGTCGAGCACCTTGTCATCCAATGCTGCAGCGGCAGTCTCCTCAAGGAACAGCCGAGTGCCGGAGACCTCGATGACCTGGTCCTCGGGCTCGGGGTGGGGAGTGACCAGCACCGCGAGGCGAGCGCCGCCGTCTGGTCCCTGGGAAGCGGTCGAGTGGATACGAAGCCCTGCGTCGTCGGCGTCACTCTGACGGCTGACGAGGGTGGTCACGATCGCGGTTGCGTTGTCGGTGAGGGTGAGCACGAGACTCTCCTTCCGGTAGCGGACATGCCGCGGTCGCGACATGTCCGGGCCACGATTCCCCACCTCGTCGGCGGATGGCAACCGGACTCGGGTGATTCGGAGGGAGCTCACATGTGACGCAGACGTTTCCGCATGAACACCTGCTCGAAGCCAGCACCGTCCGGTACTCGTTCACTCTCCTCGTACCCGCAGCGTTCGTAGAGGCGGATGTTGGCCTCGCTGAGACTCCCGGTGAACAGTTCGGACACCGCGGCGGACGACGACTGTTCGGCGGCTTCCAGCAGTGCGCGACCGATGCCGGCGCCCTGCATGTCGGGCGCGATCGCGATCCGGCCGATGAGGAGCACATCGCCGTCCTGCTGGAAGCGGATCGCGCCGACGAGGCGTCCGCCGATGCGTGCGGTCAGCCCGGCGCCGGCGCGGAGTTCGGCCTCGACCTCCTCGAGTGTCTGGGTGAGCGGTGGCATGTCGGCGCTGCCGTAGATGATCGCCTCGGAGACGAATGCCGCCCGCTGCAGGGTGAGAACCTCTCCGGCATCCGCCACATCGATCGGAGCGATATCGATCGTGTCATGCGTCGAGTCGTGGTCCATCTCAGACTCCCTTCCGCAGGTCACCTTCCGGGTCTGACCGCCGTCATGTCAAGCCCCTCGGCTCGGCGCCGCCGCCGCCGCTAGCTTCGCGACAGGAGGTAAACAACATGGCTGAGACCACGAAGAGCACGAGCACGAAGACCAAGAGCGGATCGAAGGGTGCGAAGACCACCCGCAGGCAGAACGCCGAGAAGGGCTTCACCGCCTCGGCGGAGCTCGCCGCGAATCTGCAGATCGTCCTCGTGGATCTGCTCGAGCTCGCGCTTCAGGGAAAGCAGGCGCATTGGAATGTCGTGGGTCGCAACTTCCGTGACACGCACCGCCAACTCGACGAGATCATCGACGATGCGCGCGCGTTCAGTGACACGGTCGCCGAGCGGATGCGCGCTCTTCATGCCGTCCCGGATGGTCGAAGCGACACGATCGCCTCGACGACCTCGCTCCCGGAGTTCCCGGCCGGCGAAGTGTCGACGTCCGACACGGTGGATCTCATCACCGAGCGCCTGGATGCCGTCGTGAACACCATGCGACGGGTTCATGACGAGGTCGACGAGGCCGATCCGACCTCGGCGGACATCCTCCACGCGATCATCGAGCGTCTCGAACAGTTCGCCTGGATGGTGAGCGCCGAGAACCGGACGCCGTCGAAGAGTTGACCTCACCTGCGTCGCCGGGGTGGCTGCCCGGCGGTCACCTGCGACGTCATGACGTCAGGGGACTGCCGGGCTCTGCTGCGCGGCGCGCGCGAAATGCCCGTCGCAGCAAGCGCGGCAGGACGATCCACAGGGCGCCGACGAAGACCCCGGCGGCGACCAGCGCGACCACGCCGGCCGTGCGGCTTACGGTGAAATCGACGATGAGCGTGGTGACGCCCACCGTCAGCGCGCCGATCACGACGAGGTCGATCTCGACGATCCGTGCGGCGACTCGGACGAGCTCGGGCTTGCGCCGCCGGCCGAACAGGGCACGGTGCAGTCCTACCGGAGCGAGCGCCAGGATGGTCGCCACCGCGGCGAGACCGACCAGCACGATGTACAGATCGCGCTGCAGTTCGTCCATGTCCGTGAACCTCGGCTGGAACGCGACGGCGAGCAGGAAACCGGTGAGGATCTGGGTGCCGGTCTGCATCACGCGGAGCTCTTGCAGCAGCTCCTCCCAATTGCGGTCGGCGCGCTCATTGGGCGTCTCGTCGCGCCCGTCCGGGCGATCGTCCCGCCACGGGTCCGGCGGAGCTGTTCGATCAGAGGTCATGGTCTCAGTCTCCTTCCGGATCTCCGGCGCTGTCCAGGGGCTTGCCGCGCCCCGCAGAGAGGAATTCCGATGACGCTTCCCCCGATCCGGGAATGGTGGCCGCACCTGTCCGACGAAGCGCGCGACGAGCTGGTCGAGACCGGCTCGCCGCACCTCGGCGAAGCGGTGCGAGAGGAGATCAGGACGATCACCGGCGCAGTCGTCGGAATGCAGGAAGAGCTCAGCGCCGAGGATGTCGAGTACGCCCGCACGCACCTGGAACCGGGCGACTGAGCTGCGCGGCCGGCAGTCGTCCCGTGCTTCGGAGCAGGGCAGTGCCCCTGGCGAGAGCGCAAGAGCGCGGCCCTTCCTCCGCCCCACAGGCGTAGCATCGATGCATGACGAATTCGCCGAGGGGAGCGCTGCAGCCCGGACTGCAGCCGCTTCCGGGTGTGCTCGACCTTCCGCAGAGCGGGACGGACGCCGGTTACTGCGCAGACGGCGTCTGCCACATCTCGTCCTCGAGCGTTCCGGCTCAGAAGGACGCGTAGCGGCAGACGCCGTCAGAGCTCAGTGCGCTGCGTGCTGGGGTGCTTCGTCGTGGTCGACGGGCTTGCGGATGAAGAACGCCCCGACGACCGTGACGGACGAGATCACCGCGCCGATGAGGAACGCGACCTGTGATCCCGATGCGACGGCCCCCGGCACCTCCGTGCCGCCGTTCATGTTCACGACCAGCGTGAACATGGCGACCATGACCGCGATGCCGGCGGCTCCTGCGACCTGCTGCACGGTGCCGATCACGGCGCTGCCGTACGAGTAGAACTTCGGCGTCAGCGATGCGAGGGATGCCGTGAACAGCGGCGTGAACGACAACGCCAGGCCGACCGAAAGCACGGTCTGCGCCGCGATCACGACCCAGAGGGGTGTCTCCGTGGTCAACGTCGTGTAGAACCACAGGGTTCCGGCGGCCAGGATCGAGCCGGGAATCAGCAGGATCCGGGTTCCCCGCGCATCGTAGATCCGCCCGATCGTGGGGCCCAGCAGACCCATCGCGAGCGCCCCGGGAAGGACCGCGAGACCCGCGTCGACGGCCGGCAGACCCAGAGCGTCCTGCAGGAACAGCGGCACCACGGTGATGGTGCCGAAGAACGCCAGCGAGAGCAGGAACATCTGGGCCATCGCCAGCGAGAACGGCAGCGATCGGAACACACGCAGATCCAGCAGCGCGTCGTCGGCGCGTTGCAGGATGACCTGGCGCCACAGGAAGAGGCCGAGCCCGACGACGCCGACCGTCAGCGCGATGACCAGGGGAGCGGCCGACGTCTCGCCGCCGGCGAGTGCGCCGATCTGGCTGAGTCCATAGACGAGACCACCGAATCCGAAGGCGGAGAGCACGATCGACAGGACGTCGAGCGGCGCCTGCGTGGTCTCACCGACGTCGGTCAGCCAGCGCCACCCGACGAACATCGCAACCAGCGCGATGGGGAGGACGACGACGAAGATCGCGCGCCAGCCGAAGTGGTCGAGCAGGAAGCCCGACATCGTGGGCCCCAGCGCCGGGGCGAGCGAGATGACGATGCTGACGCGCCCCATCATCCGGCCTCGTGCCGACGGCGGCACGAGGTTCATCATCGTCGTCATCAGCAGCGGCATCATCAGAGCGGTGCCGCTGGCCTGGACGACACGCGCCGCCAGCAGCATCTCGAACCCGAAGGCGACGGCGGCGAGCAGGGTGCCCGCAGAGAACAGGGTCAGGGCGGCGAGGAAGACCTGCCTCGTCGTGAACCGACGCAGCAGGAATCCGGTCGTGGGGATCACGACCGCCATGGTCAGCATGAACGCACTCGTGACCCACTGCGCGGCCAGCGGCGAGATGCTGAGATCCTGGATGAGGTGCGGGATCGCCATGCCCATCGTGGTCTCGTTGAGGATGGCGACGAACGCGGCGGTGAGCAGAACCCAGATCACCCTCATATCGCGGCGGGGGATCAATTCGCGGGTGGGAGCGGGGGTCGTCGTGATCGAACCGGTGTCGACGGCAGACATGCGGCCTCCTGGGCTGAGAAAGAATGAAAAATGGGCGCGAATGCACCGGAACCATCCAGCGTAACCACAGGTTCCGACATTCCATTCCGAATTCGCGCGAAATCCGCCCACAGCAGTCGCGACCGATCCCGGCGTCGCCGGTCGTGGATACGCTGACGTGATGAGTATGGGTGGCCGCGGAGGATTTCACGGCGTGGACGAGACCGCGCAGCGGCGTCTCAACGCGCAGGCTCCGCGGATCAGGGGGCTCGGGTCTCGAGTCGTCGCGCTCTTCCGGCCCTATCGCTGGCGCATCGTCATCACGGGACTGCTCGTCGTCATCGGAGCCGGGATCGCCGTCATTCCGCCGCTCATCGTGCAGCGGATCTTCGACGATGCTCTCTTCCCCGTCGCCGGCGGAGAGCCCGACATCGCCCTGCTCTTCCGGCTCGTCCTGACGATGATCGGCCTGTTCCTGCTCTCCGCCGTGCTGGGCGTCGGCCAGACGTGGCTCACCTCGACCGTGGGCAACAGCGTCACCGGCGACCTGCGGGTGCGGCTGTTCGAGCATCTGCAGGCGATGGAGCTCGGCTTCTTCACCCGGACGAAGACGGGAGTCATCCAGTCCCGACTGCAGAACGACGTCGGCGGCGTCTCCGGCGTCCTGACCAACACCGTCACCAGCATCCTCGGCAACATCGTCACGGTGATCGCCTCGCTGGTGGCGATGATCCTCATCGACTGGCGCCTCACGCTCATCGCCGTGGTGATGATGCCCTTCCTCATCGTGGTCCAGCGCCGCGTCGGTCAGGTGAGGGCGCGCATCGCGGGCGAGACGCAGGAGTCGCTGTCGGAGCTCACCTCCATCACGCAGGAGACGCTGAGCGTGTCCGGGATGCTGCTCTCGAAGGCGTTCAACCGGCAGCGCACGGAGTCTGCCAGGTACCAGGCAGAGAACCGCAACCAGGTCACGCTGCAGGTGCGCCGTGCGATGAGCGGGCAGGGGTTCTTCGCCGTGGTCCAGGTGCTGATGGCATCCGTCCCGGCGGTCATCTATCTCGTCTCCGGTTACCTGATCGCCGGGGGGACCGGGGCCATCACCGCGGGCACCGTCGTCGCCTTCACCACGGTCCAGGCGCGGCTCTTGCAGCCGCTGATGGGCCTGATGCGCGTGTCGCTGGATCTGCAGACCTCGTCGGCACTGTTCGCGCGCATCTTCGAGTACCTGGACCTGGTGCCGGAGATTCAGGACGCCCCCGATGCGATCGCCGTCTCCGATGCTCCCGGGCCCCGCGGCCGGGTCGAGTTCGCCGATGTCCTGTTCCGCTATCCGGATGCCGCCGCCGAAGCACGTCCCACGCTGCAGGGCGTCTCGTTCGTCGCGGAACCCGGTCAGCACGTCGCGTTCGTCGGCCCCTCGGGCGCCGGAAAGACGACCGTGCTGTACCTGGCGCCTCGGCTGTACGAGGCCCATGGCGGCGCCGTGCTGTTCGCGGGAGCGGACGTGCGCACATTGACCCAGGAGTCGATCATCGACGATGTCGGGATCGTGTCGCAGGAGACGTATCTCTTCCACGCCACGATCCGCGAGAACCTTCTCTACGCCAAGCCGGACGCCACCGAGGACGAGCTCGTGGCGGCGTGCACGGCCGCGAACATCCACCACATCATCGCGGGCTTCGAGCACGGCTACGACACCGTCGTCGGCGAGCGCGGATACCGTCTGTCCGGGGGCGAGAAGCAGCGCATCGCGATCGCGAGGGTGCTGCTGAAAGACCCGCCCGTGCTGCTTCTGGACGAGGCGACCTCGGCACTCGACACGGTATCGGAGCGCGTCGTGCAGGAGGCTCTCGACGAGGCCGCTCGGGGCCGGACGACGCTGTCGATCGCGCACAGGCTGTCGACCGTGATGGGTGCCGACGTGATCCATGTGCTGGAGGCGGGGCAGATCGTCGAGTCCGGTACGCATGGTGAACTGCTGGCCCTCGGCGGACTGTACGCTGAGCTCGCGGCGCAGCAGGTCGCGGCTTCTCGTGTGCTCCACACCGAACAGGCCATCGAGACCGAGGTGACCGGCGGCGCCATGGCGGCGTTCACGGGCAGGCGCGCCGATCGGGCGCCGGAGGATTCCGCGGGAGCGGATGCCGTCGCCGCGCTCACCGCTCCCGTTCCGCTGCTCGATGTTCCCAAGCCCGATGAGCGGGTGTACCCGGCCGCGGAGTGAGGCCGCCATCGTGCCGGGCCCTGCCGCGGACGGCGACGTGCGTCAGTGCACCGAGAGCCCGCCGTCGATGAACAGTGAGTGACCCGTGACGTAGCCGGAGCCCGCACCGGCGAGGAACACCGCCGCGGCGGCGAAGTCCTCCGGGAGCCCGTTGCGACCGATCATCGTGCGGGCGGCGAGGGCTTCGACCTTCGCGGTGTCCTGCTGCAGTCGGGCGTTCAGCGGAGTGAGGACGAATCCGGGCACGAGGCTGTTGCTGGTGACCCCGGTGCCGCCCCAGGCCTCCGCCTCGGAACGCATGAGCGACTCGACCGCGCCTTTGGATGCGCCGTAGACTCCGCTGCCGACGAACGCGCGGTGGGCCTGCTGGGAGCTGATGTGGATGAGGCGGCCGTATCCGCGCTCGGCCATGCCGGGCGCGAAGCGCTGCCCGAGCAGGAACGGTGCCAGCGCGTTCACCGTCATCGTCGCATCCCAGTCGGCCTCCGTGATCTCGGCGAAAGGGGGACGGATGTTGATCCCCGCAGAGTTCACCAGGATGTCGGGCTCGCCGAACGGCCCGGCGGCGTCCTCGGCAGCGGCACGGATCCCGTCTCGGGTGCTGAGGTCGCCGACGACGCCTGCCACCCGGCACCCGCCGGCTTTGAGGGTGCTCACGGTCTCCTCGATCCGATCGGCGCCGCGCGCCACGATCACCGTCGCGGCTCCCGCCGACGCGAGTGCCGTCGCGATGCCGCGGCCGATGCCGGAGCTTCCGCCGGTGACGACGGCGGTGCGGCCGTGGAGGCCGAACAGGTCGGCGAGGTATGCGTTCACGATGCTCCTGCGTGGTGGGATGCCGTCACCACGCGAGGGCGGCGGCGAGGTCGGGGTCAGGGGTGGCGGCGGCGAACTCGGGGAGCGCGCGCACCTCGTCGACGAACGCGTCGACCTCGGCCGCGTACTGCGGGTCGGGGTGGTTCGCCGCGATCGCCACCAGGGGCGGCACATCCATGGCGAGGATGAGCTCGATGCGCGCGGTGACGGCGTCGCGCGCTCCTGCCTCATGCAGCACCCGGATGCCGCCGCGGAGAGCCGCGAGATAGTCGCGAAGCACCGGACGCTCTGCTCTGCTCTGAGTGATCGAGGTGCCGTCGGCACGGATCCGCCAGCAGACGACCGTGTCCGGTATGACGTCGAACGCGCGGGCGCGGGTGTACATCCGCTGGGCGACGATCTGGTCTTCATACGAGACGTCTTCGGGGAAACGCAGGTCGCTCCAGAACTCGGTGCGGCTGACCTTCGACCAGGCGACGATGTTCGCCGAGGCGCGCGGATGCGCGGAGAGGGTCGTCGCCAGCCGCTCCGGACTCGTCGCCGCTTCGATCCAAGGCTGAACGCGACCGGGGACGTATGCGTCTCCCTGGAGCCGCGAGCGCACGTAGGCGCCCGCCGCGAAGTCGCTGCCCGTTCGGGCGAGAGTGTCGGTGAGCCGCGCGAGTGCGGTCGGCGTCAGCTCGTCGTCGCCGTCGAGGAACCCGAGCAGGGGGGTGTCGACGAGATCGATCCCGATGTTGCGCGCAGCTCCCAGACCGCGGGACGCTTCGTGGCGGATCATGCGGAAGCGCGGGTCGGATGCCGCGGCATCCGCGAAGATCTCGCCGGTGGCATCCAGCGAGCCGTCATCGATGAGGATCGCCAGCCAACGCTGTTCGGTCTGGGCGCGCAACGAGTCGAGAGCCGCCGGCGCGAACGCGGCGATGTCGCGTCCGGGGACGATCATCGTCACGATCGGATCGGATGCAGTCACCCGCCGAGTCTATGACCGGGCGACGGTCGTCGCGCGAACGGCAGGGCGTTCATGATTCAGGAACAACCGTGCCGGAGGGCGGAACCGTTCGCGCAAAGACGGGCACCGGTTGTCGGCCGACGGTCCCTTCTCCTGAGTCATGGACGGGAGACCGCCCGCACGGCGTCGGCGACCAGCGCCGCGAGCCGCTCGGGAGCGTCATCCGGCAGCGGGTCCCGACCGAACGTGAACCGCACCGAGGTCTGCGCGACCTCGGCAGGGATGCCGCAGGCGAGCAGCACGTGCGACGGCTCATCGCTACCGGCGGCGCACGCGGAGCCGCTGGATGAGATGACCCCGCGACGCTCGAGTTCCAGCAGTACGGCCTCACCGCTCGTCCCGGCGAACGTGAAGCTCGCCGTCGCCGGCAGACGGTTCACCGGCTCGCCGGTCAGGGCGGTTTGCGGAATCGCCCACAGCACGCCGGCGATGAACCGAGAGCAGGCGGCGCCGACGCGTGCGGCGACGCTGTCGCGCTCGCTCTCCGCCAGCTCCAGCGCAGTGGCCAGCCCGACCGCCCCCGCGACGTTCTCGGTGCCGGAGCGTCGGCCGCGCTCTTGGCCGCCGCCGTGCAGAAGGGGCTCCAACGGCACCCGGCCGCGGACGGCGAGGGCGCCGATGCCCTTCGGTGCGCCGAGCTTGTGGCCGGCGATGGAGATCGCGTCGGCGCCGAGCCCGGCGAGTGAGAGCCAGCCCGCGGATTGGACGGCGTCGAGATGGAGGGGCACTCCGGCATCGTGCGCGACGGCCGCCAGGCTCGCGGCGTCCTGCACCGTCCCGATCTCGTTGTTGGCGTGGCCGAGCGTCACCAGAGCGGTGTCGTCCGCGATGGCGGCTCGAAGCGTGGCGGCATCCACCCGCCCTGCGGAGTCCACCGCGAGATGCGTCACCCTGACGCCGTGGAATCGGCGCAGGTATTCCGCTGACTCGAGCACCGACTCGTGTTCGATCGGGCTGGTGACCACATGCCGCCGTCCGCGCTCGAGTCCCGCCAGCACGATGCCTTTGATGGCGAGGTTGTTGGCCTCGGTGCCGCCGGCGGTGAAGACGATGTCTCCGGCCCGCATCCCCAGCACCCGCGCCACCCGCGCCCGCGACTCTTCCAGCGCGCTCGCCGCCGCCTCGCCGACCGTGTGATGACTGGAGGGATTGCCGTACACTCCCGCGAGGTACGGCTCCATGGCCTCTCGCACCTCCGGGCGCGCCGGTGAGGTGGCGGCGTGGTCGAGATACAGCGGGGCGGCACCGGTCATCAGGCGGCGATCCGTATGTCCAGACCCAGATCGAGCGCCCGTGCCGAGTGCGTCAGGGCACCGACGGAGATGACGTCGACACCGGTCTCGGCGATCGCCGAGACCGTGTTGAGATCGACGCCTCCCGAGGCTTCGACGGTCGCTCGGCCGGCGATCAGCGCGACGCCCGCACGGAGATCCTCGAGAGAGAAGTTGTCGAGCAGCACGGTGTGCGCGCCGCCGGCGAGGACCGCCGCAATCTGATCGAGCCGGTCCACCTCGACGACGACGTGCGTGGTGTGGGGAAGCCGCGAGAGCGACTCGCAGAGAGCAGTCGCGAGGTCGGCACCGTGCTGCTGCAGGACGGCGAGATGGTTGTCCTTGACCATCACGGCATCCGACAGCGAGTTCCGGTGGTTGCTGCCGCCGCCGCTGAGCACGGCGTGGCGCTCGAAGGCGCGCAGCCCCGGAGTCGTCTTGCGGGTGTCGACGATGCGCGTCCCCGTTCCCTCCACCGCACGGACGTAGGCGGCGGTGAGCGAGGCGATCCCCGACATGCGCTGGGTGAAATTGAGTGCGACGCGCTCCGCGGTGAGGATGCTGCGTGCGGAGCCCGTCACTGACGCGAGGACGTCGCCGTCGGTGAACGCGTCACCATCGCCCACGTGCACGTCGACGGTGACGCCCGGATCGATGAGCCCGAAGGCGGCGGCGAACACGTCGCCGCCGCTGAACACCCCGGATTCGCGGGCGACGAGGTCGGCAGTGGCTGTGGCGTCGGCGGGGATGACAGCGGTGCTGGTCAGGTCGCCCCAGGGGGCGTCCTCCTCGAGAGCGGCGCCCACGACGCGGTTGAGGATGGCGGGGGTGAGCATCAGACTCCGATCAGGGCGGGTTCGCGGAAGTGCGCACCGACGGACTCGGTGCGGGCGAGTGCGGCGGATGCGGCCGCCTCGGCGAGCAGCAGCAGATTCGCGTCCTCGTGCTGGGCGACCGAGCGAGGCGCCGGGAGATCGGTGCGCCAGCTTTGAATCAGGTCGAGGGCGCGGGTCAGGCCGTCGTCGGTGCGAAGGAGCCCGACCTCGTCCCACATCAGCATCTGGAGTGCGGCGCGGCTGAAGTCCCGGGCCGGGCGGGGTGACTCGTCTCGCCGGAGTGGCCGCTTCCGCTGGCGGGGAGGAAGGCCGAGGGCGGGATCAGCGCCGGACGCCACTCCCAGCGCCACCGCGGCGCGGGCTCCGAACACGGCACCTTCGAGTAGGGAGTTCGACGCGAGACGGTTCGCCCCGTGCACGCCGGAGCGGGCGGCTTCGCCGACGGCGAAGAGGCCGGGCAGTGTCGTGCGGCCATCGAGGTCGGTGACGATCCCGCCCATCAGGTAGTGCGCGGCGGGCGTGACTGGGATGGGCTGCCGCGCCCAGTCGAAACCGCGTTCGCGCGTGACCCGATCGATCGTGGGAAAGCGACGGGCGAGCGTCGATGCGCCGAGGGCGGTGGCGTCGAGCCGCACCGGCCCGCCCTGTGCTGCGGTCCGACGGGCGATCGCCCGAGAGACGACATCTCGCGGGGCGAGTTCTCCGTCGGGATGGGCGTCGAACGCGAACCGGCGGTCGTCGTCGTCGAGGAGAGTCGCACCTTCACCGCGCACGGCCTCCGAGATGAGGAAGCCGGGCCCCTCGGCGAGGACCGTCGGATGGAATTGCACGAACTCGAGGTCGGCGACGTCGGCGCCGGCCCGGAGCGCTGCGGCGATGCCGTCGCCGGTCGCCCCCTCGGGATTGGTGGTGTGGGCGTAGAGCCGGCCGGCGCCGCCGGTGGCGAGGATGACGGCGTCGGCGCTCAGGTCGACCGCGGCTGTGCCTTCGAGGAGCCGGATGCCGCGCACGGCGCCGTCGAGAACGATCAGATCGAGAAGGAATGCGTGCTCCCGCACCTGGATGGCCGAAGCCCGGACAGCGGCGACGAGCGCATCGGAGACGGCGGCGCCGGTCGCATCGCCACCCGCGTGCACGACCCGCGCATGGCTGTGCGCGGCCTCTCGCCCGAGCAGCAGCCGGCCGTCGGGCCCCCGATCGAAGACGACACCGCGCGCGACGAGTTCGGCGATGCGTGCGCCTCCCTCGCGGACCAGCACCTCGACAGCGGCCGGGTCGCTGAGCCCGGCGCCCGCGATGATGGTGTCCTCCGCATGCGATGCGGGCGAGTCACCCTCACCGTAGACGCCGGCGATGCCCCCCTGCGCCAACGGCGTGCAGCCGCCGCCCAGGAGGCCCTTGGTGACGATCATCACGTCATGTCCGGCCTCGTCCGCGCGCAGTGCGGCGGTCAGACCGGCGATGCCGGTACCGACGACGATGACATTCATCGGGCGCCCGACACGGGCGGCTTCGCCGCCAGCATCCGCTCCAGCGCCAGCCGTGCCGGCTCCGCCACGTCATCCGCCACGGTGATGCGGTTGGGGCCGCGCCCAGCGACCAGTTCCTCCAGCACCCAGGCGAGATACCCGGGATGGATGCGGTACATCGTCGAACAGGGGCAGACCACAGGGTCCAGGCACGAGATGTCGTGCTGCGGGTACTGGGCCGCGAGCCGCCGCACGAGGTTGATCTCGGTTCCGATCGCGAAGGACGTGGGTTGCGTGGCGGCATCGATCGCCCGGCGGATGTACTCGGTCGAGCCGGCTTCGTCGGCGGCATCCACGACCTCCATCGGGCACTCGGGATGCATGATCACGCGCACCGCCGGATTCTGCGCCCGCGCCTGATCGATCTGCGCCACGGTGAAACGGCGATGCACCGAGCAGAATCCGTGCCAGAGGATCACGCGCGAATCGGCGATCTCTTCGGCGGTCGAGCCACCGAGCGCCCTGCGCGGATTCCACATCGGCATCTGCTCGAGCGGCACTCCCATCGCCTTGGCGGTGTTTCGACCGAGGTGCTGGTCGGGGAAGAACAGGACCCGCCGCCCCCGCTCGAATGCCCACTCGAGCACCGTCTGCGCGTTCGACGAGGTGCACACGATTCCGCCGTGACGGCCGACGAAGCCCTTGATGGCTGCGGATGAGTTCATGTACGTCACCGGGATCACGGGCACCCGGCCGTCGGCGTCGACCTGATCCAGCGCACCGAGCACATCTTCGAGCTGCTCCCAGCAGTCCTCGACCTGGTCGATGTCGGCCATGTCGGCCATCGAGCAGCCGGCCGCCAGGTTCGGCAGGATCACGGCCTGATCGGGACGCGAGAGGAGGTCGGCGGTCTCCGCCATGAAGTGCACGCCGCAGAAGACGATCGCTTCGGCATCGGGCCTGCCCTTCGCCGCCGTGGCGAGCTGGAACGAGTCGCCGACATAGTCGGCGTGACGGACGACCTCCTCGCGCTGATAGAAGTGGCCGAGGATGACGACGCGATCGCCGAGGGCCTCCTTCGCCGCGCGGATCCGCGCATCGAGCTCGTCCTCGGTGGCATCGCGGTACTCGATCGGCAGCTCGCCCTGGCGCGGGGCGCCGGTCGGGATCACATCGCCCATCGACGATCCGGGGCCGTAGCCGGGACGGGAGTCGAAGTCCCAGGGACCTGCGGCGAGGTCCGTGCTGCAGGTCGCGTCGGTCGACGCCCCGCTGACGATGGCCTGGATCGCGTGATCGACGGACGGATCGGAGAAGGTCGGCGCCGGGACGACGGTGATGCTCATCTGATGCTCGTTTCTTCGGAGCCGAGCGGGCCGCGATCGGCGAGCTCGACGTCGGTGTTGTAGCGGTAGAGGCGGGCGGGACGGTGACTGCCGGTGCGGAAACGGTCGGTGGGCAGGAGGTTTCCCGCGGCTTCCACCTGACGGCGGAAGTTCGCGGGATCCAGGTGGCGTCCGAGGATGGCTTCGTACGCCTCGCGCAGGTCGGCGAGCGTGAACTCGGAGGGCAGGAAGCCGTGCGCCACGCGGCTGTAGCCGGCCTTGTTGCGCAGACGCCACAGCGCGTATTCCACGATCTGGTTGTGGTCGAAGGCGAGGGCGGGAAGCGCGTCGACGTCGAACCAGCGCACGTTCTCGGGGGCGCGCCCCGAGGCGAGGTGTGCCGCGCTCTGCGCGTCGACGTCATCGGATCGCAACAGAGCCCAGTACACGATCGACACCACGCGCGTGGGGGAGCGGTTGACGGCCCCGAAGGCGTAGAGCTGCTCGAGGTAGCTGGGCGCGAGACCGGTGGTCTCGGCGAGGGTGCGCGCGGCCGCGTCCACCGGGGACTCGGATTCGGTGAGCCACCCGCCGGGGAGCGCCCACTGATCGGCGAACGGCTCTCTGGTGCGAAGGACGAGAGGCAGCGCCAGCACGGGCTCGCCGTCCGGCGGACGGCGCAGCGTCAGGATCACCGTCGAGACGGCGACGCGGATGCCCGAGCTTCGAGTCATAAGTACCTTAACCTCCGAGACGATCTTAGTGTCATGAAGACCCGAAGTGCATCTCGATGTCGCTTTCCGACGTCGAGTCCGAAACGTTATCTCTGTGCGCGCGGAGGGCTTGTCCGGGATCGCAGGGTTTGTTAGGTTACTGTCCTAACAAACCTATCCGGGGCGATTCCGCGCATCCGGACGGTCTGTCCGACCTCAACCCGGGGTTGGCTCCATGGTGGAGCATCCCTCCTGCAGTGCAGCACCGAGAGGAAACAAGACAATGATCCGTAACGGCAAGCGCAAGATCGCGCTCACCGCTGTGGCGGGGGCATCCGTCCTCGCCCTGGGCCTCACCGCCTGTGGCACCGGCGGCGGCGGAGACGAGGGAGGCGGCGACTCCGACCGCCCTCTTCGCGTCTGGGCCGGCAGTCAGACGCCGATCACCGCGAACTTCAACCCCTTCGCTCCGACCGTCCTCCACGGCGCCCTCGGCCCGATCTACGAGCCGCTCTTCTTCTTCAACAAGACCGCAGACGAAGAGCCCACCGGCATGATCGGCGACTCCTACGAGTACAACGAAGACGGCACCGTCATCACCGTCAAGATCAAAGAAGGCCTCAAGTGGAGCGACGGTGAGCCGCTGACCGCCGAAGACGTCGCGTTCACGTTCAACTTCGAGGGCAACAACCCCGAGGGCAACGGCCTGGTCTCGGCGGAAGCCACCGATGAGACCACCGTCGTGCTGACCTACGACTCGGCCCAGTACACCACCGAGTTCCAGCGCCTCGGCGGCACCTGGATCCTGCCGCAGCACATCTGGAGCGAGGTCGACGATTTCGCGAGCTTCGCGAACGAGGAGCCCGTCGGGTCCGGACCGTACGTCGTCGACAGCGTCACCAGCGAGTCGTACATCCTCGTCGCGAACGAGGAGTTCCGCGATGCGGACGTGCCTGCGATCAAGAAGGTGCAGTACATCGCGGTCGACAACAACCAGACCGCGCAGGACCTGCTCGCCGCCGGCGAACTCGACTGGACCGGCATGTTCATCCCGAATCCGGAGTCGGTCACCGGCAACGGCAAGATCGAGTGGATCAACACCCCGCAGGACCCGACTGTCCTGTACACCTGCTCGAACGCGGAGCTCGGCTGTGTCGGCCCGCAGACCGACGTCGCCGTCCGGCAGGCGCTGAACGTCGCCATCGATCGCGCCACCATCAAGGAGAAGGCCTTCGTGGGCCTCACCGGTGACATCTCTCCGACCTATGCGCTGCTGCCGCGCGATGAGAAGTGGGTCGCCGACAGCGCCAACGAGGTCAGCCCGCAGGAGGCGGACACCGCCTCGGCAGGGTCGATCCTCGAGGCCGCGGGCTACGTGAAGGGTTCGGACGGCTTCTATGCCAAGGACGGCGTTCCGGTCGAGATGACGCTGACCTCGGTCGACGGCTGGACGGACTACAACGACGCCGCGAAGCTGATCGCCGAGCAGGCGGCCGAGGCGGGCATCAAGATCACGCCGTCCACCGTGCAGTGGCAGGAGTTCTCCGACTCCCGTCAGACCGGTCAGTTCCAGCTGATCGTCGGCGGCATGATCGGCACTTCGGTGGCCGACCCGTACCAGATCTACCGCGACTGGGTGGGCGGAACGGCCGTCGGCTCGACCGGGCCCGTGGGCGCCGAGGTGCCGACGGGACGCTGGAACTTCAGCCGCTACAACAACCCGGTCGTGGACGAGGCCATCACGGCTGCGACCAGCACGAACGACGAAGCAACCAAGATGGAGCTCTACGCCACCATCCAGAGCGAGATCGTTCGCGACCTGCCCTACATCCCGCTGGTGATCAACGCGACGCAGACCTTCTACAACGCGAAGGACTTCACGGGTTGGCCCACGGAGGAAGACCTGTACGCGTTCCCGCCGTCCTGGGGATCGATCGCTGCCGGTTACGTCCTCCAGCACCTGAAGCCGGTCGGCTGACAGTCGACTGACCTCGGTTCATGCAGGGAAGCAGGAAGTTGAGCACATGAAGTTCTATGCCAGAAGGATCGGGTTCTACGCGTTCACGCTGTGGGCCACGATCTCCCTCAACTTCCTGCTTCCCCGGCTGATGCCGGGGGACCCGGCCGACATCATGATCGCCAAGATCCAGCGTGCCGGCGGCGAGGTCTCCGAGACCACGATCCGCAACATCAAGCTGCTGCTGGGCTCGGACGACTCATCGATGTGGGAGCAGTACCTCGGCTACTGGGGACGGATGTTCCAGGGAGACCTGGGAGTGTCCGTGACGAAGTTCCCGGCCCCGGTGTCCGAGCTGATCGCCGGCGCGCTGCCATGGACCATCGTCCTGGTCGGCGTGGCGACGGTGATCTCGTTCATCCTCGGGATCGGCCTCGGCGCGTGGGTCGGGTGGAAAAGGGGCACGTGGGTCGATCACCTGATCCCGGCGACGACCATCCTGCAGTCCATTCCCTACTTCTGGCTCGCGCTGGTGCTCGTGTCCGTGTTCGCCGTCGGGCTCGGCGTGTTCCCGATCTTCGGCGGGTACAGCGTCTTCGACTTCCCGAACGGCCCGGAGTGGAGCTGGGCGTTCATCTCGGATGCCGTGGGCCACGCCATCCTTCCGGCGTTGACCATCGTGCTGAGCTCCGTCGGAGGCTGGCTCTTCGGCATGCGCAACATGATGGTGTCCACGATGGCGGAGGACTACGTCACCACCGCCGAGGCGAAGGGCCTGCGCCCTCGTCGCATCCTCACCACCTATGCGGCCCGCAATGCCGCCATCCCGTCGATCGCCGGGTTCGCCATCACGCTCGGCTTCGTCGTGGCAGGCTCGATCGTCATGGAGCAGGTGTTCACGTACCCCGGCATCGGCAAGCTGATGTTCCAGGCCGTGCAGAACAGCGACTACGCGCTCATGCAGGGAGTGTTCCTGGTGATCACCATCGCTGTCCTGGCGGCGAACTTCGTCATGGATCTCGTCTACGGCTTCATCGATCCGAGGGCTCGTCACAATGTCTGAAACCGCCACCACGCACCCGGAATCCCCGCTGGACACCGCCGCGGAGCTCTCGTCGACGGGCGTTCCGACGGCCCCCGACACGGCGGCGCTCGTCACTCCGAAGCGTCGCCGGGGCGGATTCCGCGCCATGCTGCCGAGCATGTCGGTCAAGCTCGTCGTCGGCATCGTCCTCGTCGTCGGCATCATCGCCTTCGGCATCCTCGCCCCGCTGCTCACGCAGAACCCGCGCAACTCCGGCAACCCGGCGCTGCAGCCGCCGAGCGCCGATCACCTCCTCGGCACGACCAAGCTCGGCTACGACGTGCTCGCCCAGCTTGCGCACGGCACGCAGGGTTCGCTCCTCATCGGCCTCGTGGCCGGCGGTATCGCCGTCGTGCTGTCGATCTTCTTCGGCATCCTCGCGGGGTACCTGGGTGGCTGGAAGGACGAGGTGCTCTCGCTCGTCACGAACATCATGCTGGTCATCCCGGGGCTTCCGCTCGTGATGGTGATCGCCACCTACTTCTCATCGCGCAGCTGGCTGCTCGTCGCCTTCGTGCTCGGAATCACGTCGTGGGCGGGCTCCGCCGTGGTGCTGCGCACCCAGGCGCGGTCGCTTCGCAGCCGCGACTACGTCTATGCGGCGAAGGTGGCGGGGGAGCGCTCCCTGCGGGTCATCCTCGTCGAGATCATGCCGAACCTCCTGCCGCTGCTGGCCGCGCAGTTCCTCTTCGCGATCATCTTCGCCATCCTCGGCGAGGCCGGCCTGTCGTATCTCGGCCTCGGCGCCACGGACTCCATCACCTGGGGCACGATCCTCAACGACGCGCAATCCGGCCAGGCACTGGGCACGGGCGCCTGGTGGTGGTTCATCCCGCCGGGCATCATGATCGCCCTCCTCGGATGCGGTCTGTCACTCATCAACTTCGCCATCGACGAGATCATCAACCCGAAGCTGCGCAACGCCCCCGAGGCCGCGCGCCGGGTGCGCAAGGCAGCGAAGACGAAGGGAATCACCGCGTGACCGCCCCCGAAGCAGTACTCACAGCACGAGACGTCTCCATCGAGTACGAGGTGGACGAGCCGGTGAAGGCCGTCCGCAACGTCTCGCTCACCCTGCACCGTGGTGAGATCCTGGGCCTGGCCGGTGAGTCGGGGTGCGGCAAGACGACCCTCGCGTACGGACTCAACCGCCTGCTGAAGGCGCCCGCTCTGATGACGGGCGGCGAGATCACGTTCCACGATCGCTCCGGCACCGACATCGACGTCACGGGCCTCAAGGACGATCAGCTGCGCGCGTTCCGCTGGGACAAGATCTCCATGGTCTTCCAGGGGGCGATGAACTCCCTGAACCCGGTGATCAGTGTCAGAGCACAGATCTTCGACATCTTCGACACCCACCGGCCCGGTATGTCCAAGCACGACAAGACGGAACGAGCGGAGGAGCTCCTGCGCCTCGTCGGGGTCGACCCCAGGCGGCTCACGAGCTTCCCGCACGAGCTCTCCGGCGGTATGCGCCAGCGGGTGATGATCGCGATGGCACTCGCGCTCGACCCGCAGGTGATGATCATGGATGAGCCCACCACAGCGCTCGACGTGGTGGTGCAGCGGGGGATCATCCGCGAGATCATGCGCCTGCGCGAACGCCTCGGTTTCGCGGTGATCTTCATCACTCATGACCTTCCGATGCTCATCGAGATCAGCGACCGGATCGCCGTGATGCTGCAGGGCGAGATCGTCGAACAGGGCACCGCGGAGGAGATCTACCGCACCCCGCAACACGAGTACACGAAGACGCTGCTGTCGAGCTTTCCCAGTCTGCGAGGCGAACGCGGCGGCTTCGTACGCAGCGGTGCGAAGGCGGAGGCAGTCCGATGAGCGAGAACACCCTCGAGGCGCGCAACCTCGTCAAGGACTTCCGGTTGCGGTCCGGTTTCAAGACGACGATCCTCCACGCGGTGAAGGACGTCTCGTTCACGCTGGAACCGGGCAAGACCGTCGCGCTCGTCGGCGAATCCGGCAGCGGGAAATCCACCATCGCCCGGATGCTGATGAAGCTCGAGACGCCGACGTCGGGTGACATCCTGCTCGACGGTTCCCCGAGCGGGTCCCGCGGACGCGCCCTCGCGCGCTACCGCTCAGATGTGCAGATGGTGTTCCAGGATCCGTTCGCGTCGCTGAACCCGTTCCACACGATCATCCACCACCTCGAGCGACCGCTGCGGATCCATCACCGCGACTGGTCGGCGGAGCAGGTGCGCGAGCGCGCGCTCGAACTCCTCGATCGGGTGCGGCTGTCGCCGGCGGAGAGCTATGCCGAGCGGCGTCCGCACGAGCTGTCAGGCGGTCAGCGGCAACGCGTCGCCATCGCCCGTGCGCTGGCCCCGGGCGCCCGGTTCATCGTGGCGGACGAGCCGGTGTCGATGCTCGATGTGTCCATCCGGCTCGGCGTACTGAACCTGCTCGCCGACCTTCAGCGCGAGGAGCAGCTCGGCGTGCTGTACATCACGCACGACCTCGCCACCGCGCGGCACTTCAGCGACGAGATCCTCGTGATGTACCGCGGTGACATCGTCGAGCGAGGTCCCGCCGACGAGGTCATCCTCAACCCGCAGCACGAATACACCAAGACCCTGCTCGGGGCTGCCCCGGAGCCGGAGAACCTGGGCCGGCTGCGCGATGAGGTGCGCGCGGAGCTCGCCGTCGGACGATAGAGTGTTGCCATAACTGAAGACAGGCCGAATGAATCTCGCGGGAGAGCTCCGGTGAAGACAGCCGGGCACCGAAGGAGCAAGCCTCCCCGCCAATCTCTCAGGTAACGCGTACCGCGCGATTCCGGCCACTCTGAAAAGCGATGTCGAGCGAAGCGGTTCGCCGAGATCCGCCGACGGTGAAAGCCCCGCCATGCACGGGCGAAACTCTCAGGCCCATGACAGAGGGGGAGTTCCGAGGAACGACGTCGACGCCGTTCCGCCCGTTCCAGCCCGGGAGAACTCCGTGTCAGACCCCCGCTACACCCCGCTCCGCGAGCGCCATGAGGCGCTGGGCGCGTCCTTCACCGACTTCGGCGGCTGGCAGATGCCGGTGCGCTACACATCCGACCTCGCCGAGCACCACGCGGTGCGGCAGTCCGCCGGCCTCTTCGACATCTCGCACATGGCCGAGTTCCTCGTCACCGGGGAGTACGCCGGCGAGTTCCTCGACTTCTCGCTGGCGGGCCGGATCTCGGCGATGCCGGTGGGCAAGGCGAAGTACTCGCTCATGCTCGCCGAACACGGCGGCATCATCGACGACGTCATCGCCTACCGGCTGGCGGAGGACCGGTACCTGGTGATCGCGAACGCCGGAAACCGCGGAGCGGTCGACTCGGCCTTCGCGTCTCGGGTCAGGGCGTTCCCTTCGCGAATCGAGCGGGAACTCCCGCAGCGGGCCGAGGGCGAGGAGCGCAGCTTCGCCGGGTTCCTCGGCGACCGGGGAGTCGACGTCGAGGACGTCTCCGACACCTACGCGCTGCTCGCAGTCCAGGGGCCGGCGGCCGAAGCCGTCGTGTCCGCGACCGAGGGCATCACCGAGCTCGGCACCCCGTGGGCCGAGCAGAAGTATTACGCCTGGGCCGAGGCCTACTTCCTCGGACAGCCGCTGCTCATCGCCCGGACGGGGTACACCGGGGAAGACGGTTTCGAGCTCCTCGTGCATGCGGGCGACGCGCCGGCCCTGTGGGACGCGCTGCTCGCCGCCGGTGAGCCGCACGCACTCGTGCCGGCCGGGCTCGCCGCCCGAGACACACTTCGGCTCGAGGCCGGCATGCCGCTGTACGGTCACGAGCTGACCCTCGATACCAAGCCGGTGCAGGCCGGTCTCGGTCGCGTCGTGGCCGCGGACAAGGAGATGTTCGTCGGCAAGGACGCGCTGGATGCCGCATCCGACGCCCCTGTCCTCGTGGGTCTCACCGCCGACGGCAAGCGCGCCGGACGCGCGGGATACGCGGTCGTATCAGCCAGCGGCGAGACGCTCGGCGAGATCACCAGCGGCGCCCTCAGCCCGACGCTCGGCCATCCCATCGCGATGGCGTATGTACACCCTTCTTCCGCCGAAGCGGGAACCGAAGTATTCCTGGATGTGCGGGGCACGAGGATTCCCGCCACCGTGACCACGCTGCCTTTCTACCGGAGGACAAAATGACCGACCTCAACGCACTCCACTACACCGACGAGCACGAGTGGATCGCCGGCAGCGGCGACACCGTGACGATCGGCATCACCGACTACGCCGCCGAGAAGCTCGGCGATGTGGTGTTCGTCGAGCTGCCCGCCGTCGGCACCGAGGTCACCTCCGGCGCTGTCGTCGGCGAGATCGAATCGACGAAGTCGGTCGGCGAGCTCTACGCGCCCGTGTCCGGCACCGTCGTCGAGATCAACGACGCCGTCGTCGACGACCCGTCGCTGGTGAACGCCGAACCGTTCGAGGGCGGCTGGCTGATCAAGGTGTCGGTCGCCGACGGTGCGACCGACGGGCTGCTGGACCGCGACGCGTACGTCGCGCTGACGGAGGGCTGATCCAGAAGTGGTCTCTTTCGCCGATCGTCATATCGGACCGACGGACGAAGCGCAGCGCACCATGCTCGATGCGCTCGGCGTCGAGTCCGCGCTCGAGGACTGGAGCCCCGTCGAGGCGCTGATGCGCCAGGCGGTGCCGTCGTCGATCTTCACGGCAGCCTCCACGGAGTCCGTCATCCCGGTCGCCGCCAGCGAGACGGAGGCGCTCGCCGAACTGCGCGCCCTCGCGGCACGCAACACCGTGAACCGGCCGATGATCGGCCTCGGCTACTACGGCACGATCACCCCGCAGGTGATCCAGCGCAACGTGCTCGAGAACCCGTCCTGGTACACCGCATACACCCCCTATCAGCCCGAGATCTCGCAGGGGCGGCTGGAAGCGCTCATCAACTTCCAGACGATGGTGGCCGAGCTCACCGGCCTGTCGACCGCGAACGCGTCGATGCTCGACGAGTCCACAGCCGTGGTCGAGGGGATGCTGCTCGCCCGCCGCGCCTCGAAGAGCGCCTCGAACGTGTTCGTCGTCGACGCCGATGCGATGCCGCAGACGAAGGCGCTCCTGCAGACTCGCGCCGAGGCCGTCGGCATCGAGCTGGTGACCGTCGACTTCGCAGCCGGGCACACGATGCCGGCCGAGCTCTTCGGCGTGTTCGTGCAGTATCCCGGCGCGTCCGGACGGGTATGGGACGCGTCGGCCGTCTTCGACGCCGCACACCTCGCGGGGGCCATCGCGGTCGTCGCAGCCGATCTGCTCGCCCTCACGCTCATCACCTCACCCGGATCGCTCGGTGCAGACGTCGCCGTCGGCACCACGCAGCGCTTCGGCGTGCCCATGGGCTTCGGCGGACCGCATGCCGGATACATGGCCGTGCGCGCGGGTCTCGAGCGCCAGCTGCCCGGCCGGCTCGTCGGCGTCTCGGTCGATGCCGACGGCAAGCCGGCCTACCGCCTCTCGCTGCAGACGCGAGAGCAGCACATCCGCCGCGAGAAGGCGACGAGCAACATCTGCACGGCGCAGGTGCTGCTGGCGGTGATGGCGTCGATGTACGCCGTCTATCACGGCCCGGACGGGCTGCGCACGATCGCGCGGGAGACAGCGCTGAAGGCCGCCCTGCTGCGCGATTGGCTGGTCGAGGCCGGCGCCGACGTCGTGCACGACGCCTTCTTCGACACCATCCAGGTGCGCGTTCCGGGTCGTGCTGCGGAGTACGCCTCGCAGGCGCACCACGGCTACGGCATCCTGCTGCGCGTGGCGGATGCCGACACGATCGGCATCTCCGTCGATGAGACGACCACCCACGCTCAGCTGCACCAGGTCGCGAAGGTTTTCGGCGGCAAGCAGGAGCGCGTGTTCGGGTTCGGTGACGGGTACAACGCGCTTCCCGCGCAGCTTCGGCGACAGGACGACTACCTGACGCATCCGGTGTTCCATGTGCACCGCAGCGAGACGGCGATGATGCGATACCTGAAGAGCCTCGCCGATCGCGACTACGCGCTGGACCGGGGCATGATCCCCCTCGGCTCGTGCACGATGAAGCTGAATGCCGCCACCGAGATGGCATCCATCACGTGGCCGGAGTTCGCCGGCATCCACCCGTTCGCCCCGGCATCCGACGTGCAGGGCTACCTCGACCTCATCGATCAGCTCGAGGGCTGGCTCGCCGAAGTCACCGGATATGACGCCGTCTCGCTGCAGCCGAACGCCGGATCTCAGGGCGAGCTCGCCGGTCTTCTCGCCATCCGTGGCTACCACCTCGCCAACGGCGACGACCAGCGCACCGTCTGCCTGATCCCATCGTCTGCGCACGGCACGAACGCCGCCTCCGCCGTCCTCGCCGGCATGAAGGTCGTCGTCGTCGCGTGCGATGAACTCGGCAACGTCGATCTCGACGATCTCCGCGCCAAGATCACCGTCCACGCCGACGCACTCTCGGCGCTGATGATCACGTATCCCTCCACACACGGCGTGTACGAGCATGACGTGGTCGAGATCACGGCGGCCGTGCACGAGGCCGGCGGGCAGGTCTACGTCGACGGCGCGAACCTCAACGCCCTGCTCGGGTACGCCCGATTCGGCGATCTGGGCGGCGACGTCTCGCATCTCAACCTGCACAAGACGTTCGCCATCCCGCACGGCGGCGGCGGCCCCGGCGTCGGGCCGGTGGCGGCCAAGGCGCACCTCGCACCGTTCCTGCCCTCACATCCTCTGGCCCAGCGCGCCGGGCACTACGGCGGATTCACCTTCGAGGGCGGCGCCGTGTCCGCCGCGCCCTACGGCTCGGCCGGCATCCTTCCGATCTCGTGGGCCTACGTGCGCATGATGGGTGCCGACGGGCTCCGCCGGGCGACGGCCGCGGCCGTGCTGTCGGCCAACTACATCGCCGCCCGTCTCGGCGAGCACTACCCGGTGCTGTACACGGGTGAGCACGGGCGGGTCGCGCACGAGTGCATCCTCGACCTCCGTCCGCTCCGGGAGACGACCGGGGTCACGGTCGACGATGTCGCCAAGCGCCTGATCGACTACGGCTTCCACGCCCCGACGATGTCGTTCCCGGTCGCGGGAACCCTCATGGTCGAGCCGACCGAGTCCGAGGATCTGGCCGAGATCGAGCGGTTCATCGAGGCGATGATCCAGATCAAGGCCGAGGCGGACGCGGTGGCCGCCGGTCGCTGGCCGACCGACGACAACCCGCTCGTGAACGCGCCGCACACCGCGGTCTCCCTGATTGCGGGGGAGTGGACTCACGCCTACACCCGCGAGGAGGCCGCGTACCCCGTGCCGGCGCTCGTCGCCGGGAAGTACTGGCCCCCCGTGCGTCGTATCGACCAGGCCTACGGCGACCGCAACCTGGTGTGCGCCTGCCCGCCGATCGAAGCCTTCGCCTGAGACCTGAGTCCTCCTGACCGCGAGACTGCACCTGCGCGCCGAGACCGTGGCTTTTCACCACGATGTGTGCGGGCGAGGTCGACGGCGGTCACATGCGGCGAGGTGAGCAGCAGGCCGTCGTGCACCTGCAGGTCGAGGTCGGCCGCGGATCGATCGATGCGCACGCCGTTCCGCTCCCGCGCCGTTCCTTCGGCATCCACGAGATGCACCGGATGTGCGGAGCGCCCGATCGACACGCCCAGAAGCCCCGCGGCGGACGTGAGGACGAACGCCGCACCTGCCCAGTGTCCGGGCGAAGCAGGGGATGGGAGAGGCGGCGATCACCGTCCGAGTGTGTCCGGGGAGCGGCATCCGGATCCACTGGATCCCAGGTTCTGTGGAGAGTTCGGCTGTCCTTCGCGGGGTGGAGGACCTCGCTCTCGGTCCGTCCTCCCTCGCCCGTTCCGCGCCCCCGAGACTGCACCCAACCGCCGAGATCTGAAAGCGGGGGAGGGGGAAGGAGGACAGCGGGACAGTGGCGAAGGCGGAGGTCACCACTCAGTAACGGTTCATTAACAACACCGGTGGATGCCGGGTACCGCGTCTACGCTCGGAGTATCGCACTGCACTCGACGATGAGTGCGGGCTTGTCTATGTCCACAGGAGGACACAAAGTGAAGCGAAACAAGATCGCCGTCGCGGGCATCGCACTGTTCGCGACCGGGGCCATGGTCCTCGCAGGGTGCTCAGCAGGAGAGAATCCCGATCAGGGCGGAGGATCCGAGTTCCAAGCCGACCCGGACGCCATCATCCTCACCAACGGCACGGAGCCGGAGCATCCGCTCATCCCGACCAACACCAACGAGGTCGGCGGCGGCAAGATCCTCGACGAGATCTTCGCGGGGCTGGTCTACTACGACGGTGACGGCGCCCCGGTCAACGACATGGCCGAGGAGATTACCACCGAGGATCCGCAGAACATCACCGTCAAGCTGAAGAAGGGGCACACCTTCACCAACGGTGAAGAGGTCACCGCCGACAACTTCGTCAAAGCCTGGAACTACGGCGCTCAGGCGGAGAACGCTCACCTTTCGAGCTACTTCTTCGAAGACATCGAGGGCTTCATCAACGATCCGGGTGACGCAGCCAACCCCGACGACGACATCTTCGGGGCCCAGGGCGACATGTCCGGCCTCAAGATCGTCGACGACCACACCTTCACCATCACGCTGAACAAGCCGGCATCCGACTTCGCACTGCGCCTGGGCTATTCGGCCTACTACCCGCTGCCCGACGTCGCCTTCGAAGACATGGAGGCGTTCGGCGAGAACCCCATCGGCAACGGCCCGTACATGCTCGCCGAAGAGGGCGCGTGGCAGCACGACGTGCAGATCGATCTCGTTCGCAACGACGACTACAAGGGCGAGCGCAAGCCCGCCAACGGCGGTCTCACGATCAAGTTCTACGCCACCCAGGATGCCGCGTACGCAGATCTCCAGGGCGATCAGGTCGACGTGATCGATGAGATCCCGCCGGTGTCGCTGCCCACCTTCCAGGACGACCTGGGCGACCGCGCGGTGAACCAGCCGTCTGCAGTGTTCCAGTCGTTCACGATCGGGCAGTTCCTGCCGCACTTCTCCGGTGAGGAGGGCGTGCTGCGCCGCCAGGCGATCTCGATGGCCATCGACCGCGAACAGATCACGGAGAAGATCTTCTTCGGCACCCGCACTCCGGCATCGGACTTCACCTCACCGGTGATCGCCGGATGGTCGGACTCGATCCCCGGCGCGGAGGTCCTCGAATACAACCCCGACAAGGCCAAGGAGCTGTGGGCGGAAGCCGACAAGATCTCGCCGTGGGAGGGTGAGTTCCAGATCGCCTACAACTCCGACGGTGGCCACCAGGAGTGGGTCGACGCCGTGACGAACTCGATCACGAACACGTTCGAGATCGAAGCGTCCGGCGCGCCGTACCCGACACTGGCCGTGATGCGCGAGCAGATCAACGCCCGCACGATCACCACGGCTGCTCGCTCCGGCTGGCAGGCGGACTACCCGGGGATGTACAACTTCCTGGGTCCGCTGTACGCCACCAACGCCGGATCCAACGACGGCGACTACAGCAACGCGGAGTTCGACGACCTGCTCGAGTCGGGCATCAGCAACCCCGACGCCGAGGCGCAGATCGAGGAGTTCACCCAGGCTCAGGAGATCCTCCTGAACGACCTGCCCGCGATCCCGCTCTGGTACCAGAACGCGACCGGCGGCTACAGCCAGAACGTGCAGAACGTGACGGTCGGCTGGAACTCGGTTCCGATCTTCCACCAGATCACCAAGGCGGCCGAGTAGTACCTCGCAATGACTGCCGGGAGGCGGTGACGTCCGTCGTCACCGCCTTCCGGGCTGTCGTCAACGACTCTGCTCGCCCTCCCACAGAAGGGACTGCGGATGCTCAACTACATCCTGCGTCGCCTGCTGCAGGTGATTCCGGTCTTCATCGGTGCCACCCTGCTGATCTATTTCCTCGTGTTCGCCATGCCGGGAGACCCCATCCTCGCCCTCTTCGGCGACCGGTCGCCGAACCCGGCCCTGGTCAGTGCCCTGCGAGAGCGCTACCACCTGAACGACCCGTTCATCGTGCAGTACTGGTACTACATCACCGGTGTGCTCCAGGGTGACCTGGGCGTGACCTTCTCCGGGCGGCCGGTGTCCGAGGTCCTCGTCCACACGCTCCCGGTGACCGGTCGGCTGGCGCTCATGGCGATCGGCATCGAGTTCACCATGGCGATCATCATCGGCACGATCTCGGCCATGAACAAGGGCAAGGTCTTCGACCACGTCTCGCTCATCGTCGCCCTGGTCTCGATCGCGATCCCCATCTTCGTGCTCTGCTTCCTCGCACAGTACTTCCTCGCGATCCAGTGGGGCTGGTTCAAGCCGACCGTCGGAGCCGACAACGACTGGGGTGGACTCTGGCTGCCCGCCCTCGTGCTCGGCTTCAGCCTCTATGCCGTGAGCATGCGACTGATGCGAAGCTCCGTCATCGACACCCTGAATCAGGACTGGGTGCGCACCGCCTACAGCAAGGGGCTGCCCCGGCGCCGGGTGATCCCGGTGCACGTGCTTCGCAACTCGCTCATCCCCGTCATCACCCACTCGGCGACGAGCTTCGGCATCCTGCTCGTCGGCGCCACCGTCACCGAGGGCATCTTCAACGTGCCAGGAGTCGGTAACACGCTGTACCAGGCGGCCATCCGCGGCGAGGGTCCGACGGTCGTCTCGTTCGTCACCGTGTTCGTCATCCTGTACGTGCTGGTGAACCTGATCATCGACCTGCTGTACGGACTGCTCGACCCGAGGATTCGCTATGTCTGATCCCACCACCCAGAAGCATTACGTCGCGCCGGTCGAGACGGAGACCATCTCCGTCGACGCGATCCGCATCGCCGAGAAGCCCAGCAATCTGTGGCTCGACGCGTGGCGCGACCTTCGCCGCAGGCCCCTGTTCTGGCTCTCGGTGCTCCTCGCCGCGGTCTTCCTGCTGATGGCGGTGTGGCCGACGCTGTTCACTCAGGTGAATCCCCGTGCGGGAGACCTCATGTACAGCAACGAGGGCCCGGCACCCGGGCACCCGCTCGGCTACACCTTCCAGGGGCAGGACATCTACGCGCGCATCGTCTGGGGAGCGCAGACCTCGCTGTCGGTCGGTCTGATCGCGACCGTGCTGTCGTCGGTGATCGGTCTCGTCATGGGCGCGCTCGCCGGCTACTACGGCGGCTGGCTCGACTCGCTGCTCTCACGCGTCGGCGACATCTTCTTCGCGATCCCGTACATCCTCGCCGCAGTCGTCGTGATGACCGTCTTCTCGCAGTTCCGCTCCGTCTGGACGCTCGCACTGGCGATCGGCGGATTCTCCTGGGCGGCGACGGCGCGGGTCGTGCGAGCCGAGGTGCTGCGAGTGCGCCAAGCCGACTTCGTCATGGCATCGCGGGCTCTCGGGCAGTCGCGGTTCGCCACCCTGCTCAGTCACGTCATCCCCAACGCGATCGCGCCGCTGCTGGTCGTGTCGACGCTCGGTCTCGCGACCGCGATCGTGGCCGAATCCACGCTGTCGTTCCTCGGTGTCGGCCTCGGCGGGAGCATCGTCTCCTGGGGCAACGACATCAGCCAGGCGCAGGCCGCACTGCGCATCGCGCCGATGGCGCTGATCTACCCCTCGATCGCGCTCACGCTGGCCGTGCTCGCGTTCGTCACTCTGGGCGAGCTCATCCGCGACGCCCTCGATCCGAAGGCGAGGGCCCTCCGATGAGCGGATTCGAACGAGCGGCGGCGCCGGTACCTCTGCTGAGCGTCCGAGATCTGCGGGTGGCGTTTCGCACGCAGGAGGGGCCCCGAGAGGTGCTCCACGCGATCAGCTTCGACCTCTTCCCGGGTGAGACGGTCGCGATCGTCGGGGAGTCGGGATCCGGAAAATCGACGACGGCGAGCGCCATCGTCAATCTGCTCCCCGGCTCGGGGGAGATCACCGGCGGATCGATCACGCTCGACGGGCGGGAGCTGACGACTCTCAGCCGCCACGCGATCGAGGGGGTGCGCGGTCGCGACATCGGCTTCGTTCCCCAGGATCCGATGTCGAACCTCAACCCGGTGTGGAGCATCGGGTTCCAGGTGAAGGAGGCGATCCGCGCCAACGGCATCGCACAGGGGCGCGCCGCGGTCAGGGATCGTGCGATCGAGGTGCTGCAGCAGGCGGGGCTCGCGGATGCCGCGAACCGGCTGAATCAATACCCGCACCAGTTCTCGGGCGGAATGCGTCAGCGTGCGCTGATCGGGATCGGCCTCGCCGCAGATCCGAAGCTGCTCATCGCCGACGAGCCGACCTCCGCGCTCGACGTCACCGTCCAGCGGACGATCCTCGATCACATGGCGTCGCTGACCCGTGAGAAGGGCACGTCGGTGCTGCTGATCACCCACGACCTCGGTCTTGCGGCCGAACGCGCGGAGAAGATCATCGTGATGAACGGAGGCGACATCGTCGAGGCCGGTCCCAGCAGGCAGATCCTCGAGGATCCGCAGCATCCGTACACGAAGCGCCTCGTCGCCGCGGCTCCCAGCATCGCCTCGAAACGCATCCAGGCCGTCGTCGAGGATCGCGGCATCGAGACGCTGGACGATCTCGCCGACATCCCGCCGACGGTGAGGGTGGCGGGCCTCACCAAGGACTACAAGATCCGGCAGGGGCTGTTTCGAAGCGATCCCTTCCGGGCGGTCGACGACGTCTCGTTCGAGATCCCGAGAGGAAAGACCCTCGCGCTCGTCGGCGAGTCCGGTTCGGGGAAGTCGACCGTGGCGAAGATGATCCTCAAGCTCGAGGATCCGACCAGCGGCACGATCGAGATCGACGGGCAGGATGTGTCGCGTCTGTCCGAGGCGCAGTCGTTCGGACTACGCCGGCGGATGCAACCGGTGTTCCAGGACCCCTACGGCTCGCTCGATCCGCTTCGGAACATCGGTAACACCATCGCCGAGCCGCTGCAGATCCACGGTGCCGGCGACCGCGCTTCTCAGCGCGAGCGCGTGGAGGAGCTTCTCGACCAGGTCGCATTGCCCCGGGCGCTCGCGACCCGCTACCCGAACGAGCTGTCCGGCGGGCAGCGGCAGCGCGTCGCGATCGCACGCGCTCTCGCGCTCAAGCCCGACATCGTGGTGCTGGATGAGGCGGTCTCGGCCCTCGATGTCCTCGTGCAGGATCAGATCCTGAAGCTGCTCGCCGATCTGCAGTCCGAGTTGAACCTGACATATCTGTTCATCACGCACGACCTCGCCGTCGTGCGGGTGTCGAGCGACCTGGTCTGCGTCATGGAGCGCGGGCGGGTCGTCGAGCAGGGAACCGTCGACGAGATCTTCGCGAACCCGCAGCAGGAATACACCGACCGCCTCCTGCAGGCGATCCCCGGCGCCTCGATCCCGCTGGGCGGACGCTGACGGTGGTGGCGGAGAATCGGCGCGAGGGCGCGCGGACGTACCGCGCGCCTTCAGGGCTGGTGGTCCTGATCGCCTGCGTGCTGCTGGCGGCGTTCCTGCTCGGCGACGCCGTCGTGCGCGGCAGCTGGGGGCAGATGCTGCTGCTGGCGCCGTGGGTGCTGCTTGCGCTGTGGGCCGTGTACGAGGTCGCTGCCGTCTCGGCGGTGCGGGTCGATGACGGGGGAGTGCTCGTGCAGAACATGCTGCGCCGCACGTCCTTCGGCTGGAACCACGTGCGCGACGTCGACCTGCGCTGGCAGCTGGTCTTCTCGCTGGAGGACGGCACCGACGTCGCCTGCTACGGCGAACCGGCGCGGTCGCGACCCGTGCGCACCCGGATGCGTGACGACGAGGCTCCGAAGGCTCCGGCGGGCGTCCGCGTTCTCGCCGACATCCGGGAGCGCTGGCAGTCGGCGACAGGGCCGACGGGTGCGCCGATCCGCCGGACGTGGGACGTCCCTGCACTCGCCGTGCTGGGCGTGCTGGTGCTCTGGGCCGCCGCGGCGGTCATCATCGCGAACCTCGGCTGAGACCCTCCTCACCGCCGCAGCGGGCTCAGCCGGGCAGTCCGAACAGCGCCGGCCAGGTCGCCGCCGCCCACGGATATCCGACGAAGGCCACCGCGTCGATGATGAAGTGCGCGACCAGGAACGGCAGCAGCCGCCCCGTCCGCGCGAAGAGCCAGCCGAACAGCAGGCCCATCGCGAGGTTTCCGATGAAGGCGGGGGCGCCCTGATAGAGGTGGTAGCTGGCGCGCAGTACCGACGAGGCAATGATGATCGTCCACGGACTCCAGCCGAGCTGCCTGAGGCGGGCGAAGAGATAGCCGAGCAGCACGACCTCTTCTTGCAGTGAGGCCCGCGCCGCCGCCAGCAGCAGGACGGGCACCGTCCACCAATGGGCATCGATGCCCGCCGGGTCGATGGCGACCGTCAGGCCGAGTGCGCGCCCGGCGAGGTACAGCGCGAGACCCGGGATGCCGATCGCCAGGACGAGAAGGGCGCCGCGGCCGGCATCCGCCCCCACCCTGGTGCCATCCAGGCCGAGGCGTTCGAGATGCGGCCGCGACGACTGCCAGAGCAGGAAGCACACCAGGATCACCGGCACTAGGGAGAACCCGATCGACAGCACCTGATAGATGAGGTCGAACACCTCGCGATCGCTGCGCGAGGGATTGAGCGTGGCGGTCTGATCGGCCAGCGGCACCTCGTCGGTGAGACGATATGCAAGCTGGACGATCGCGTAGACGGCGGACTGCCCAAGGCCGAGCGCGAGGACGATCGCGATCTCCCACCACAGCCGCGCGCGCCCGTCCTCTTGATTCGGCTGTTCAGCGCTCGGGGGAGTAGAGAACACGGATCCGATGCTACGTCGCCGCGACGGCATGGTCAGGGTAGAGGGGCGTTCACTTGGGCGGCCCAGTCGCGAATGACGTGGCGCTCTTCCTCGCTACACACGTAGCCGTAGCCGAACGCGCCGTCCTCGAACACGAGCGTCCACTGGTTCGTGTAGGTCAGGGCATAGCAGTCGGCCATCACCTCTTCGCTCCCCTGGAAGTATCCCTGCTCGACGAGGTCGGTCGCGATGCTGACGTAGTCGTCCTGGGAGAAGGCATCCGCTTTCTGGTACACGTGAGCGAGCTCATGCAGCACGAGCACACGCTGCTGCATGCCGCCCGCGCTCTGATCAGCCGGCGCGAGATGGATCGTGAGTGGATCGCTTCCAGTCACGCAGCCGGCTACCGGCCACCCTTCCGGATGGGTCGACTCGCCGCACGCCGTATCCGCATCCCACACGAGGTCGATGAACCCGGCACCGGCCTCGTCGATCAGAGCTTCAGAGAGCGAGCCGGATGTGTTGGTGCTTCGGGCTGCGGCGTCCGCAATGCGCTGCTCGAGCTCCTGGCGATGGGCCTGCGCCTCTTGGGCGATGTTGGCGGCGCCGGATGCGGTGATTTTCGGATCCGCTCGGCCCTGCTCCAGATTCGCGAACAGGCTGGCGCGGGTCACCAGCGGTGCGGCGGGATTGCCTTCGAGCTGAGCGGCGAGTTCGTGATATCGGGCCTGCTCAGCGTCGAACAGCGCCAGAGCCTCGGCGACCGCGGGATCGTCGGAGGTCGGCCCCGGCACGGCGGGGCCCTGGACGGCGGGGCCGTCGTCGGATCCACCCGACGAGGACACCGCCGCTCCGATGAAGAGCACTGCGACGAACCCGAAGGCGAGCAACGCCACGCCGCCGCAGCCGATCAGGAAGCAGCCGACCCCGCTGCGGCGGGGCGACGCAATCGGCGCCGGCGTCATCGGGTAGTGGGCGGCTCCGGGGTTGACCCGCGCGATCCATTCCCGCAGCTGGGGGTAGCAGCCGGGATGATTCAGGATGTACGGGTGCAGATCGCCTCGGCGGGCTGCGATGTCGGCGAGCTGAGCCGGCGGCGTGTGGGGATTTTGAATCGCAGCGAGGTCGGCGTCGTACATCTGATCCCCCATGCCGCCAATGTAGCCCACGCCGGGCAGCCGGTGAACTCTGCCGCTCAGGAACCGGATGTGCGCATACGTTACCCTGGAATGTCGGCATCCCGGCGCTTCCCCTCCCTTTTAGGACTTCTGCATGGCGCACGCCCTCCGCTCTGACCTCCGCAACGTCGCAATCGTCGCGCACGTCGATCACGGCAAGACCACGCTCGTCGACGCCATGTTGCGCCAGACGGGCTCGTTCGGCTCGCACGAGCACATGGAGGAGCGCGCCATGGACTCGAATGACCTCGAGCGCGAAAAGGGCATCACGATCCTCGCCAAGAACACGGCGATCACCTACAAGGGCGCGCACGCCAATGGCCAGGAGATCACGATCAACGTGATCGACACCCCCGGTCACGCCGACTTCGGCGGCGAGGTCGAGCGCGGCCTCTCCATGGTCGACGGCGTCGTGCTCCTGGTCGACGCGTCGGAGGGCCCCCTCCCGCAGACCCGCTTCGTGCTGCGCAAGGCACTCGAGGCGAAGCTGCCCGTCATCCTCCTCGTCAACAAGACCGACCGGCCGGATGCTCGCATCGCCGAGGTCGAGGAAGAGGCGCACGACCTGCTGCTCGGGCTCGCGTCCGACCTCGTCGACGATGTGCCCGACCTCGATGTCGACGCGCTGCTCGACGTGCCGATCGTGTACGCATCCGGTCGCGCCGGAGCCGCTTCGCTCAATCGGCCCGAGAACGGCACGCTGCCGGACAACGACGATCTCGAGCCGCTCTTCGGTGCGATCCTCGAGCACATCCCGGCGCCGTCGTACGACGACGAGGCTCCGCTGCAGGCATGGGTGACGAACCTCGACTCCAGCCCGTTCCTCGGTCGTCTAGCGCTGCTGCGCGTCTTCAACGGCACCCTGAAGAAGGGTCAGACGGTCGCGTGGGTCCGCGCCGACGGCTCCACCAGCAACGCCCGCATCACCGAGCTGCTGAAGACCCGTGCCCTGGAGCGATACCCCGCCGACAGTGCTGCACCCGGCGACATCGTCGCCATCGCGGGCTTCGAGGACATCACCATCGGCGAGACGATCGCCGACCCGGAAGACATCCGCCCTCTCCCGGCCATCACCGTCGACGACCCCGCCATCTCGATGACCATCGGCACGAACACCTCGCCGCTCATGGGCAAGGTCAAGGGTCACAAGCTGACCGCCCGCATGGTCAAGGACCGCCTCGACCGCGAGCTCATCGGAAACGTGTCGATCAAGGTCGTCGACATCGGCCGCCCTGATGCATGGGAGGTGCAGGGCCGAGGTGAGCTGGCTCTCGCCATCCTCGTCGAGAACATGCGCCGCGAAGGGTTCGAGCTCACCGTCGGCAAGCCACAGGTGGTCACGAAGCAGATCGACGGCAAGGTGCACGAGCCGTTCGAGCACCTCACCATCGACGCGCCCGAGGAGTATCTCGGGGCGATCACCCAGCTGCTCGCGGCTCGCAAGGGCCGCATGGAGGGCATGACGAACCACGGCACCGGCTGGGTGCGCATGGAATTCGTCGTTCCGTCGCGAGGACTGATCGGCTTCCGCACCGAGTTCCTGACGACCACCCGCGGCACCGGCATCGCCAATGCCATCTCCCACGGCTATGAGCCGTGGGCAGGTCACATCACCACGCGTCAGAACGGTTCGATCGTCGCCGACCGCTCTGGCGTCGTGACGCCGTTCGCGATGATCGCGCTCCAGGAGCGCATGTCGTTCTTCGTGCAGCCCACGCAGGAGGTGTACGAGGGGATGGTCATCGGCGAGAACTCCCGCGCCGATGACATGGACGTGAACATCACCAAGGAGAAGAAGCTCACGAACATGCGTGCGGCGAGCTCCGACACCTTCGAATCGATGACGCCTCCGCGTCAGCTGACCCTCGAGGAGAGCCTCGAGTTCGCCCGCGACGATGAATGCGTCGAGGTGACGCCCGAGGTCGTCCGCATCCGCAAGGTGAACCTTGATCAGAACACCCGCGCCCGCGAGGCCTCTCGACTGAAGCGTCAGGACGCCAACGCCTGAGCGACCCTCGACGAAAGCACAGGGCCGTAGGCCGCCGACGGGCGGCCTACGGCCCTCTTTCATGAGATATCCAGGTGAAGGCTGGTTTTCACTCAGGTTCGTCACCCAGACTCGAAGGCTTGTGCCGCGGACGACTTCCCGATGAGTCCCCGGCGACAGCCCGCGACGACCCGAAAGTCGAACCATGATTCACCACACCCGTGCCCTTCGGCGCGCCTCCGAGGCGGCTTCCGCCCGCGACGGCATCGTCGCCCGCCGACCTATGCTGATCCTCGGCACCGCCGCGATCCTCGGACTCACCCTCGCGTCCGGAATGGTAGCGGCGCCGGCAGCCGGTGACGAGCGCCCGGACCCGCTGGCGGCGGTCGCTGCCATCGTCATCGGCGAGGAGCCGGCGCATAAACGCGTCGACGACGCCGTCATCCCGCTCGCAGAGGCCGAGGCTGCCGTGGCGGCCGCCGATGCACTGAACGCCGAGGTCGCAGCGTCCGGCCTCGACCTCGGAGCGCAAGCTGCTCTCGTGGACACCCGCGCTCTGGAGCAGAAGGTCGAGGCGCTCGATGAGCGCACGGAGATGACGGGGATCGTGCGGACCGGCCTGACCGCGCGCGTCACCGTCGAGACGGACGATGTCGTTGCGGCGACCGCCGACCTTCGGGCCCGGCTGACGGCCGCCCAGGAGCAGAAGGCAGCGGCCGACGCGGCACAGGCTGCGGCCGAGATGGCGGCGGCGGATGCTGCGGCGGCGCTCGCCGCGGCGAACACGGTCGACGGTGCCAAGGCGACGGCGCAGCGGATGGCTGCCAGCGACTACGGCTGGGGTGCGGACCAGTTCCGCTGCCTGGAGCAGCTCTGGGACAAGGAATCCGACTGGAACTACCAGGCGTACAACCCCTCCGGTGCGACCGGCATCCCGCAGGCGCTGCCCGGAGACAAGATGGCCTCTGCCGGCAGCGACTGGCAGAGCAACGCCTCGACCCAGATCGCCTGGGGTCTCGGATACATCGATTCGGTGTACGGCTCGCCCTGCGGGGCCTGGTCGCACTCTCAGTCGATGAACTGGTACTGACGAGCCCGGGTGCGACCGAACCGTCAGCGCAGTTCCGAGATGAGCACCGCGCTGGTTCCGCTGGTCATCGCCTCGAAGATGTGCGCCGCGTCTCCGGGGTAGGAGAGGTAGTCTCCGGCGTTCAGCAGCACCGGGTCCGCCACCGGGCCCACATTCGCCTGGCCGGAGATCAGGATGACGTGCTCGGTGGTTCCGGCGTGGTGCGGTTCGGAGCGTCGCGCCTGGCCGGGGTCGGCTTTGATGAGGTAGACGTCTCTTCGGGCGCCCGGAGGGCACGCCGAGAGGAGCGTCGCGCTGTACTCGGCCGCCGCCGACGGGACGCCGGCGAGATCCGCCGCTCTGATGAGCGTCGGCGCGTTCGCCTGCTGGTCGACGAGAACCGCGAAGGGAACGTCGAGGGCGACCCCGAGCGCCCAGAGGGTTTCGACGCTCGGGTTGCCGGAGCCGCCCTCGAGCTGTGACACCGTCGCCTTCGATATCCCGGCCCGGCGCGCCAGCTCCGAGACGGACATGCCGGCGCTCTCGCGTTCCCGGCGCAGAGTGCGGGCGATCCGTGTACGCAGATCTTCCATGTGTTCATCATGTCAAACGATCGTTCGCTTGACTAACCGAGGATGACTGTTCAGAATGATGGGCATGCGTTCATCCAATCGAACGCGCTCGAATCGCGCGGATCACGCGCCGGAGCGCGAAGTATGGCGCGAGGCACTCGGGGTGGTCCTCGCGACGAGCGCCTACGGTGTCTCCTTCGGTGCTCTCGCCGTCGCTGCGGGCCTCGATGTCTGGCAGACCTGCGTGCTGAGCCTTCTGATGTTCACCGGCGGCTCGCAGTTCGCCTTCGTCGGCGTCTTCGCGGCGGGCGGTCTCGCGGCGCTGCCCTCAGCGATCGCCTCGGCTGCACTGCTCGGAGTTCGCAACGCCGCGTACGGGATGCGGATGTCGCCGATCATCGGGTCGGGGTTCTGGCGGCGCGCGGCCGCGGCGCACTACACCATCGATGAGTCGACCGCGGTGGCGATCGCCCAGAGCGAGCCGCGGCTCCGCCGAGTCGGGTTCTGGGTGACGGGCATCGGCATCTACCTCGGCTGGAACGCCACGACGCTCGTCGGAGCCCTCGTCGGCGACGTCCTCGGCGACCCGAGGACCTGGGGGCTGGATGCCGCTGCCGCTGCCGCATTCCTCGCACTGCTGTGGCCGCGGCTGAAGCAGCGCCAGGCGATCGCCGTCGGCATCGCCGCTGCCGTCGTCGCAGCCGCGTTCACGCCGCTGCTGATGCCCGGGCTTCCGGTTCTGGTCGCCGCTGTCGTCGCGATCCTCGTCGGCTGGTTCAACTGGTTCCGACCTCCCGCCGTGTCACCCGACATCGTGGACGAGGCGGGGGTGACGCCATGAGCGTGTGGAGCGCAATCCTGCTCGCGGCCTGCATCTGCCTGGCGCTCAAGGCGGCCGGCTATCTCGTACCGCCGAAGGTGCTGGAGGCGCCGAAGCCCGCGCGCATCTCCGATCTGCTGACCGTGGGACTGCTGGCGGCACTCGTCGCCGTGCAGACCCTGGGCGACGGTCAGGCGATCGTCGTCGACGCCAGGGTGCCGGCCCTGCTGGTAGCAGCGGGACTGCTGTGGCTTCGGCAGTCGTTCCTCGTCGTCGTGTTCACAGCCGCGCTGGTCGCTGCCCTCCTGCGGCTCTTCGGTCTCGCTGCCTGACCGCCCGCCGGGGTCGGCGCAGGTACGTCTGCACGACTGCGGTACGGATGCACGAACAAAACGGCGGATGCGTCGTGCAGCCGTACCTGGATCGTGCAGGTGTTCCCGCGGTGGTCCGTCCGTCGGCGCTGCCCTCCCGCGAGAACCGGAGATGCGCCGCCCGCCGGTAGGATCGGGTAGTGCGCATCAGCTGGATCTCCCGGGTTCTGTCGTGGCTTGCCGCGGCGCTCGTCGGCGGCGTCTACGGCATCGCCGGAACCATCGGCCACAGTCTGCTGTGGGGCCCGATTCCCGTCGGTCTCATCGTCGGAGCCATCGCCTGCGGCGCGGTGCTCATCGCCATCCGAGCGCTCACTCACGACCGAGGTGCGGCCCTTGCGGCAGGCCTCGGGATGCTGGGCACACTCGTCATGATCTCCGGGGTCGGCCCTGGCGGCTCGGTCGTCGTCGAGGATTCGCTGTCCGGCCGCATCTGGACATATCTGGTCGCAGGTCTGGTCCTCCTCGTCGTCGCGTGGCCGTCACTGTCTCGGATGCGTGCACCGGCGAGGTCCGCGTCGGAATCCGGCCAGCCCGCGGCCGCTGAGGCTCCCATCATCACCGAGGTACCCCTGAACCCCGCGGCAGGGGATCCGCCTCCGGCAGTGGGTCGTAGACTGGAACAGTGACGTATGTGATCGCTCTGCCGTGTGTCGATGTGAAGGATCGTGCGTGCATCGACGAGTGCCCTGTGGACTGCATCTACGAGGGTGAGCGTTCGCTGTACATCCACCCCGATGAGTGCGTGGACTGCGGGGCGTGTGAGCCGGTGTGCCCGGTCGAGGCGATCTACTACGAGGACGACCTTCCCGAGGAGTGGTCGGACTATTACAAGGCGAACGTGGAGTTCTTCGACGAGATCGGCTCTCCCGGTGGCGCGGCCAAGACCGGCGTCATCGCGTACGACCACCCCATCATCGCCGCCCTGCCGCCACAGGGCGAGTAGTGAGCGTCCTCGACCTCGCCGACTACCCCTGGGACGCGGTCACCGCGTACCGTGAACGCGCCGCCCGGCATCCTCGGGGCATCGTCGATCTCTCGATCGGTTCACCGGTCGATCCGACGCCCGAGATCATCCGTCATGCCCTCGCTGAGGCGACCGACGCTCACGCCTATCCCCAGACGGTCGGCACCTCCGACCTTCGCCAGGCGATCGTCGACTGGTACGCCCGGCGTCGCGGCGTGCCGGAGCTGACGGTCGCGAACGTGCTGCCGACGATCGGCTCCAAGGAGCTGGTCGCTCTGCTTCCCACCCTGCTCGGGCTCGGTGACGGCGACGTCGTCGTGCATCCCCGCGTCGCGTATCCGACCTACGAGGTCGGCGCACGCGTCGCCGGTGCCACTCCGTTCCCGGAGGATGATCCCGCCGCTTGGCCGGAGAACACGAAGCTCATCTGGATCAATTCACCGGGAAACCCGGACGGGCGCACGTGGACCGTCGAGGAACTGGCTGTGGCGGTGAAGCGTGCGCGGGCGCTCGGAGCGGTGCTCGCGAGTGACGAGTGCTATGCAGAGCTCGGCTGGGAGGGGCAGTGGGCGGCCGAGCGGGTGCCGTCCGTGCTCGATCCGCGGGTGACTGACGGCAGTCGTGCGAATCTGCTCAGCGTTTACTCGCTCAGCAAGCAGTCGAACCTCGCCGGGTACCGTGCCGCCTTCATCGCCGGCTGCGGGCGGATCGTGGGTGACCTGCTCACCGTCCGCAAGCACCTCGGGTTGATGCCGCCGGCACCCGTTCAGCACGCGATGGCGGCGGCGCTGCGGGACGACGAACACGTCGCTTCCCAGAAGGAGCTGTATCGGGAACGTCGTGACCTGCTGAAACCCGCGGTGGAGGCGGCCGGCTTCCGGATCGACGGATCCGAGGCGGGGCTCTACCTCTGGGCGACGGAGAACCGGGATGCGTGGGCTTCGATGCAGCGCCTTGCCGAGCTCGGCATCCTCGCCGGGCCCGGTCCCTTCTACGGCGCCGACTCGGGCGAGCATGTGCGCCTGTCGCTGACGGCGCCGACCGAGCGCGTCGCCGAGGCCGCTCGACGGCTGCACGGAGGAGAATTGTAGGTTCCCTCCCGCCCGCGCGGCCTCTCTTGGCGGATGTCACAGTAGGCCGATGCGACTACTAGGCTGTAGAAGCGATTCGGTCGTGATCCGACCTGGCGCTCTGCGCCGTGACATCGCCCAGTTCCGGCTTGACAGAAGACTTTGGCAGCACCGACGTGACACGCGTACGGCCAGCCATGAGGAGGAGGACCGCGTGAGCGCAGCGGGAGACCAGCACGCGACGGCGAAGCTGACGATCGGTGAGACCACGGCGGAATTCCCGGTGGTGCGTGGGACGGCAGGGCACGACAGCATCGACTTCTCGACGCTGACCAGGCAGACCGGCTACACCGGTCTCGACTACGGATTCGTCAACACCGCCTCCACGAAGTCCGAGATCACCTACATCGACGGCGACAAGGGGATCCTCCGCTACCGCGGCTATCCGATCGAGCAGCTCGCCGGGAAGACCAGCTATCTCGAGGTCGCGTGGCTGCTCATCTACGGAGAGCTTCCCTCGGCAACCGAACTCGCCGAGTTCGACGACAAGATCCGCCGGCACACCCTCCTGCATGAGGATCTCAAGCACTTCTTCTCCGCGCTGCCCCACACCGCCCACCCGATGTCGGTGCTCTCGTCGGCGGTCGCGGCGCTGTCGACGTACTACGAGGGTCAGACCGACCCGAAGAACCCGGAGCACGTCGAGCTCAACATGGTGCGGATGCTCGCGAAGCTCCCCGTCATCGCGGCCTATGCGCACAAGAAGAGCGTCGGTCAGGCATTCCTGTATCCCGACAACTCTCTCGGTTTCGTGGAGAACTTCCTGAAGCTGAACTTCGGCGTGCATTCCGAGCCGTATGAGATCAACCCGGTGATGTCCAAGGCTCTCGAGCTGCTGCTCATCCTGCATGAGGATCACGAGCAGAACGCCTCGACCTCGACCGTGCGTCTGGTGGGTTCGACCGGAGCCAACCAGTTCGCCTCGATCTCGGCCGGGATCCAGGCGCTCTCCGGGCCCCTGCACGGCGGCGCGAACGAGGCCGTCCTCAGCATGCTCGGGCAGATCCGCGATTCGGGGCAGAGCGTCTCCCGCTTCGTCGAGCGCGTGAAGAACAAAGAAGAGGGCGTGAAGCTGATGGGCTTCGGGCACCGGGTGTACAAGAACTACGACCCGCGCGCCAAGCTCGTCAAGGAAGCAGCCGGCGAGGTGCTCTCCGAGCTCGGCGTGACCGATCCCCTCCTCGACCTCGCTCAGGAACTCGAAGAGATCGCGCTCGCTGACGACTACTTCAAGGAGCGCCGCCTCTACCCGAACGTCGATTTCTACACCGGCGTCATCTACAAGGCGATGGGCTTCCCGACGCGGATGTTCACCGTGCTCTTCGCCATCGGCCGGCTGCCCGGCTGGCTGGCGCAGTGGCGTGAGCTGCAGCTCGACCCGCAGACGAAGATCGGTCGCCCTCAGCAGCTCTACACCGGCGCCGCCGAGCGCACCTTCCAGACGCGCTGACTCCGCCTTCCCGCTGCCATGCCCGTCGTCGGCGCCGAAGTCGTCGTGCCCGTCGATCCCGCAACGGCGTTCGCCGTGTCGCAGACCACCGGCTCGGTTCGCCGACGCTGGGATCCGTTCATCGGCGAGCAGTACTTCCTCGACGGGGCGGATGCCGCGGCCAAGGATGTCCGCACCTTCACACGTCAGCGTCTCGGCCTCACCATGATCAGCCGCTACGTCTCGTACGCGCCGCCGACGAACGTGGGGATGGTCATGGAGACGGGTCCGTGGTTCTTCGAGAAGCTGGGCGGCGGCTGGCGGTTCACACCGGCGCCTGCGGGAGCGGGAACCGTCGCGGTCTGGAAGTACAACTTCTCGTGCAAGCCGGCCTGGCTCGCGCCGGTGGCCGAGTGGATCGGCGTGCGAGTGCTCGGCTACGAGATCCGCCGGCGCATCGCGGGTTTCGCGCGAGGCTGCGCGGATCCGGTGGTCCTCGAGGCCGCGCGCGGCTGATCGCAGCGGTGCCCTTGGGGGCGCCGCTGCGTGCCGAGACACGAAGCGCCCCCTCCCCGCCGAAGCGGAGAGGGGGCGCAGTCGTGGGTGCGGGCGATCAGCGTCCCTGGTAGCCGCGTCCGCCCTGACCCTGACGCGCGGCGCCGCCCTGACGTGAGGCGCCACCCTGGCCGCCCTGTCCGGAGCGCGGACGACGACGGCGCGCGGGGGGAGTGGAGGCGCCGGTGCGCTCGCCACCGGCCGGGCGCTGCCTGACCGGCTGGCGCTGCGGCTGGGCCTGTACCGGGACCGGACGGACGTGCGCTGCACGCTCCGGCACGAGCTCGGTGACGGCATCCGTCGTGACCGGCTCGAGAGCAGCCGAGATGGCGGCCTTGCGCAGCAGGTCCTTGACGTCGCGGCGCTGCTCGGGAAGCACGACGGTCACGACGGTGCCTGCAGCGCCGGCGCGCGCGGTGCGACCGGAGCGGTGCAGGTATGCCTTGTGCTCCATGGGCGGGTCGACGTGGACGACGAGGTCGACGTTGTCGACGTGCACACCGCGGGCAGCGACGTCGGTGGCGACGAGCACTCGCACGCCGCCGTCTTCGGGCGCCGAGGAGAAGGCGCTGAGGTTGCGCTCGCGAGCGTTCTGCGACAGGTTGCCGTGCAGGTCGACCGCCGGGATGCCGGCGGCGGTGAGCTGCTTGGCGAGCTTCTTGGCCTGGTGCTTCGTGCGTGTGAAGAGGATGCGCCGGCCTGTGCCCGAGGCGAGATCGCGCACCAGCGCGGTCTTGTTGTCGGTCGAGTCGACGACGAGCACGCGGTGGGTCATCTCGCCGACGGGCACGCTCTCCTCGTTCACCTCGTGACTCACCGGATTCGAGAGGAACCGGCGGGCGAGCGAGTCGATACCGCGGTCGAGCGTGGCGCTGAACAGCAGACGCTGACCGCCCGCCGGCGTCGCGGTGAGGATGCGGGTGACACCAGGCAGGAAGCCGAGGTCAGCCATGTGGTCGGCCTCGTCGAGGACCGTGACCTCGACCGCGTCGAGCTGCACGACCCTCTGCTTCATGAGGTCTTCGAGTCGCCCCGGGCACGCGACGACGATGTCGACACCGCTGCGCAGCGCTTGCTCCTGAGGCCGCTGGCTGACGCCGCCGAAGACGGTGGTCACCCGCAGACCGGAGGCTTCGGCGAGCGGGGCGATCGTCGCGGCGATCTGGGTGGCGAGCTCGCGGGTCGGTGCGAGTACGAGACCGCGCGGGTGACCGGGACGGCTCTTCTTGGAGGAGGCGGCGAGTCGCGAGACGAGCGGGAGCGCGAACGCGATCGTCTTACCGCTGCCGGTGCGACCGCGACCGAGCAGGTCGCGACCGGCGAAGGAGTCGGGGAGGGTGTCACGCTGGATGGCGAACGCCTCCGTCTTGCCGTCGGCCGCGAGGACGGCGGCAAGCTCGGCGGGCACGCCGAGATCGAGGAAGGAAGTCATAGATGTATCTCCGAAAGTGCACGCACGACGATGATGCCGGGTGCGGGAAGGTGGGCGACGGCGCGGGATCGCGCATCGTTTCGCCGTTCGAAATGGCCAGAACCAGGCTAGTGGCGCGGGAGCGTGTCGACGACGCAGACGTCTCGCAATCGCGAGGAGCGTCAGTTGAGACTATCACGCGATCGGAGGGCGAGCCGTACGCCCGCCCACTGCTCAGGCGTGGAGCGCCTCGTTGAGGGTGACACCGACGCCTGTTCGCTGAACCACCTCGACCGCTCCGGAGAGGGAATTTCGGCGGAAGAGCAGCCCGTTGCGCCCGGAGAGCTCGGCACCTTTCACGGTCGTCCTGCCGCCGTCGGCAGTCGCCGGTCCATCGACGACCACGATCTTCGAGCCTGCCGTCACGTAGAGTCCGGCCTCGACGACGCAGTCGTCGCCGAGCGAGATCCCGATACCGGCGTTGGCGCCGAGCAGGGTGCGCGCACCGATCGACACGCGGTGCGTGCCGCCACCCGAGAGCGTGCCCATGATCGATGCGCCACCCCCGATGTCGCTGCCGTCACCGACGACGACGCCCTGAGAGATGCGCCCTTCGACCATCGAAGATCCGAGGGTCCCAGCGTTGAAGTTCACGAATCCCTCGTGCATGACCGTCGTGCCGGGGGAGAGGTACGCGCCCAGGCGCACCCGCGAGGCGTCGGCGATCCGGACCCCGGCGGGCTGGACGTAGTCGGTCAGACGGGGGAACTTGTCCAGGCCCTGCACCTGGATGCCGGCACGCTGAAGCGCCGGGCGCAGCCGAGCGGCGTCGTTCGGATGCATGGGACCGGCATTGGTCCAGGCGACGGTCGGCAGGTATCCGAAGATGCCGTCGAGATTGAGCTCGTTGGGACGCACGACGAGGTGCGACAGGGCGTGCAGTCGAAGGTAGGCGTCGGAGGTCGACGCGGGAGCAGCGTCGAGGTCGATCTGCAGTCCGACGACCTCCACGGTGACGTTGCGACGCTCATCGCTTCCGGCGTGCTGCTGCAACGCGGATGCCGCGGCATCCTGATCCGACGGTGCCACCGCCCGGACCTCAGGGAACCAGGCGTCCAGAACCGTGCCGTCCCCGGCGATGGTCGAAAGTCCGATACCCCACACGGTGCGCGCTGCAGTCATGCCCCCACGCTATCGAATCCTGCACATCGCCCGGTTCGCGTGACGCCACGTCGGCCTTCAGTAGGCTGAGGGGATGCTGCTCGATCTGACCGCGTCCTCCGTCGACATCACGCGCGCGATCTGCGACATCCCGAGTGTCTCCGGTGACGAGAAGGCGTTGGCCGATGCGATCGAGGCGGCGGTCACGCCGCTCGCTCACCTGGAAGTCATCCGCCACGGCAACACGGTCGTGGCTCGCACGGCACTCGGCCGTTCGCAACGAGTGGTGATCGCCGGCCACATCGACACCGTCCCCATCAACGACAATCTTCCGACGCGGGACGTCGAGATCGATGGCGAGAGCTTTCTCTGGGGTCGCGGCACCGTCGACATGAAGGCGGGCACCGCGGTGCAGCTCAAACTCGCCGCTGAGCTGGTCGATCCCGCGGTCGATGTGACCTGGATGTGGTACGACAACGAAGAGGTCGAGGCCTCGAAGAACGGGCTCGGACTGCTCGCGGCCGTCCGGCCCGATCTCTTCGAAGCGGACTTCGCGATCCTCGGCGAGCCCTCCAACGGCGAGGTCGAGGGCGGGTGCAACGGCACCCTTCGCGCGATCGTGCGCACCACGGGAGTGCGGGCGCACAGCGCGCGCGCATGGGTCGGTGAGAACGCGATCCACCGCGCCGCGCCGATCCTCAGCCGGCTGGCCGAGTACCGGGCCCGCGAGGTCGCCGTCGAGGGGCTCGTGTACCGCGAGAGCCTGAGCGCTGTGCGCATCGCCGGGGGAGTGGCCGGCAACGTGATCCCGGACGCGTGCGAGGTCGAGGTCAACTACCGCTTCGCCCCCAGCAAGAGCGCCGCCGACGCCGAGGCCCACGTGCGAGGCGTGCTCGCCGGGTTCGACATCGAGATCACCGACGCCGCCGAGGGCGCACGACCCGGGCTCGACGCTCCCGTCGCGCAGGCCTTCGTCGCCGCCGTCGGTGCCGAGCCGCGCCCGAAGTACGGATGGACCGACGTCGCCCGCTTCTCCGCCCTCGGCATCCCGGCGGTGAACTACGGCCCCGGAGACCCGCACCTGGCTCATCACGACCAGGAACGAGTGCCTCTGGCGCAGATCGACGCCGTGGAGCGGGGCCTTCGCGAATGGCTCATCGCGCGCTGATCGCCGCCGCGCGAGGCTGGGCACGAACGCCCGTCGTCGTGCGCATCGCCGCCGTGTACATCGCGGCGAGACTCATCACCACCGCACTCCTGCTGCTGGCGGCATCCCAGTCGACATCACTGTCTCGATTCGGGGCGGACGCCGGCCTCGTCGACTTCGTCCTCGGCTGGGACGCCCAGTGGTACTGGTCGGTCGCCGAGTACGGTTATCCCGCCGAGCTGCCGCTGACCGCGTCCGGCGAGGTGGCCGAGAACGCCTGGGCCTTCATGCCGGTGTACGCCTATCTGGCGAAGGCGGTGGGGTTCCTCTTCGGCTCCTGGGGCGCGGGCGCGCTCGTGGTGTCGCTCATCGGCGGCTACCTCGCAGTCCTCGCACTGCATCGCCTGCTGCGCGAGCGGATCGGCGCGTCGGCGGCGATGTGGGCTGTCGTGTTCTTCGCGTCTGGGCCGCTGGGGGCGCTGTTCCAGGTCGGCTACGCCGAGGTGCTGTTCCTGCTCCTGCTCTTGCTCGGGCTGGATGCGGTCGCCAGGCGTCGCTTCGCCCGGCTCTATCTCATCGTCCCGGTGATGGCCTTCACCCGCCCCGGCATCCTGGCCTTCGCGCTGTACCTCGGTCTGTACGGGATCTGGCGCTGGGTTCGCCGGCGGGAGGATCCGCTCCCGCGCAGGGAGATCGTGCATATCGTGGCGCTGGGCGCGCTCGCGACCGCGGCGGGATTCAGCTGGCAGGTGATCGCAGGCATCGTGACCGGCGACTTCGGCGCGTACCTCGCGACCGAACTGTCCTGGCGGCGGAACTGGATCGCCGAGGGCGCAGACGGGTTCGTGCCGTTCGAAGGCTGGATCCAGGCGTCGCAGTTCTGGTTCGCGCAGTGGGGGATGCCGCCATGGTGGGGCGTCGTCGCGCTCGCGATGCTCGTCTGCGCCTTCGGGGTGACGCTGTGGCGCTCGAGGCACGTGAAGGCGTTGGGCGTCGACGTGCGGCTGTGGAGCGCGAGCTACGCCCTCTACCTGCTGGCGGTCTTCTTCCCGCAGTCCAGCACCTTCCGACTGCTCGTTCCGCTCAGCCCGCTGTGGGGTGCGGTGGCGATTCCCCGCTCCAGGGTGTGGCGGATCGGCATCCTCGTGGCCTGTCTCGTCGGCCAGTGGCTGTGGATCCACCATGTCTACGCGCTCGGGAACACTTTCTGGCAGGTGCCGTGAGCGTGAAGGCTTCGTGCATTTTCCCATACCGACATCCGCGTCCGCGCGACTACCGATAAAGTTAATCCATACCACCGAGGAAAAGGAGCCACGATGGCAGCGATGAAGCCAAGGACCGGAGACGGACCGATGGAGGCCGTGAAGGAGGGGCGACTCATCATCGTGCGTGTTCCGCTCG
>NZ_JAPSHY010000067.1 GCF_031179285.1 Microbacterium sp.
CGTCGTGCACGGCGGCGGACCGCACGAGTACTACAACCCGCACACCGGCGAGAAGGCCGAGCGCGCGACGACGGCGTTCGGCTGGTCGGCCGCGCTGTTCCTCGACCTGGCGGTGGCGCTGAGCTGACCGTCTGTGCGGTCGCTGCAGGCATCCGCATGCACTCTGCCTGTATTCAGTATTCATTTCGACGAAGGAGTCTCATGAAGAAGCATCTCGCTCTCGCCTCGGTGGCCGCGCTGGCGGCGGTCGTCCTCACCGGGTGCGCGACCGGTGGCGTGCCAACCGCGGGGAAGGGCACGGCGCTCGACCCCGAAGCGGAACTCGACGGCGAGATCACCGTGTGGTCGTGGGACGTCGGCGCCGTCGCGCTGGAGCGCCTGGCGGCCGAGTTCGAGAAGAAGCACGAAGGCACGACGGTGAGGGTGGTCGACGTCGGTTACGACAACGCGTACGACAAGATGTCGGTGGGGTTCCAGGCCGGTACCGGACTCCCCGACGTCGTCACCATCGAGACGGACGCCGCTCCCGGCTACATCACGCAGTTCCCGAAAGGGATGCTCGACCTGACCCCGGTACTCGGCGACGAGGAGAAGGACTTCGACCCGTTCAAGTGGGCGGCAGGCTCCGACGCCGAGGGCTCGCTGCGCATCGCGCCCTGGGACTCCGGCACCGTGGCGATGTTCTACCGCACCGACATCGTCGATGAGGCGGGCATCGACATCGAGTCGGTGCAGACCTGGGACGAGCTCATCGAGGCGGGCAAGGTCATCAAGGAGAAGACCGGGCATACCCTGATGTCGACCGACGTCGCCGCCGGGGCCGGATTCCAGGCGCGGCTGCAGCAGCTCGGTCAGGGCCTGTTCAACGAGGAGGGTGAGATCACGCTGAACTCCCCCGAGGCCGTGCGCGTACTCACCATGCTCAAGGAGATGAACGAGGCCGGCCTCATCAAGAACGTCACCGGCTGGGATGGCCGGGTCACGTCCGCGAAGGACGGCGATTCTGCGGTGACACCGGAGGCGGTGTGGTGGATCGGCACCTTGCAGGGCGACGCCCCCGAGCACTCCGGGAAGTTCGGTGTGCTGCCCCTGCCGGCGTTCGACGAGGGTGGGGCCCGCACCTCGAACAACGGCGGCTCCGGACTCGCCGTGCCGGCGCAGGCGAAAAACCCGCAGCTCGCGGCGGCGTTCATCGACTTCGTGCTTGCGGATGCCGAGAACCAGGCGTCCATGATGAAGAGCGAGGGCCTGTTCCCCTCCTACCTACCCGCGCTGGAGGACGAGCAGTTCTCCGCGCCGGTGGACTATTTCGGCGGCCAGCCGGTGTACCAGGTCTTCGCCGAGCTCACTGCGGAGATCCCGCCGATCGTCTACACCTCCGACAGCGCTGAGGCGAGCGACATCGTCGCGAACGCCGTCTCGGCCGCGGTGCTGAACGGCGCCGACCCGGCGACGGTCCTGGAGGACGCGGCGAAGCAGCTGGCCACCTCGACCGGCCGGGAGATCGCGGAGTAACCATGCCCGTCGACACCTCGCTCGGGTCGAGCCGCAGGCGGCTCGAGGCCGCCCAGGGGCCGAGCCGCAGGCGGCTCGACCCGGGCAGGGCCGGACGCTGGTTCGTGCTTCCGGCCGCCGCACTGCTCGCCTTCTTCTTCGCCTACCCGCTCGTCGCCTCGTTCTGGCAGAGTCTGTTCCGCACCGAGGCCGGGGTCACGCAGTTCGTCGGATTCGGGCAGTACGCGCGCCTTTTTGCGGACCCGCTGATTGCGAAGAGCCTGTTCAACGCGGGGCTGATCCTGATCGTCCAGGTGCCGCTGATGCTCGCGTTGGCGGTCGGCCTCGCCTACCTGCTGAACCAGTCGTGGCTGCGGTTCCGCTCGGGGTTCCGGCTGCTCACGTTCCTGCCGGCCGTGACGACGCTCGTCGCCTATGCGGTGGTGTTCCGGGTGCTGCTCGCCACCGACGGCGGTGTGGTGAACCAGATGCTCGGATCCGTCGGGATCGCCCCGGTCGACTGGTTGAACAACGAGTGGTGGGCCCGGGTCGCCGTCATCGCTGCCGTGACCTGGCGGTGGACCGGCTACAACATGGTCATCATCCTGGCCGGGCTGCAGTCGATCCCCGCCGAGCTGTACGAGGCGGCCAAGATCGATGGGGCCGGGCGATGGCAGACCTTCCGGCACATCGTGTTGCCGCAGCTGCGACCGGTGCTCATCTTCACCGGCATCACGTCGACGATCGGGGCGCTGCAGCTCTTCGATGAGAACTTCATCCTCACCGGCGGAGGCCCCAGCGACGCCACGCTCACTCCGGTGCTCTACCTCTACAAGGTGGGATTCCGGCAGTTCGACTTCGGCTATGCATCCGCCATCGCCTGGATGCTGGTCCTGCTCACCGCGATCATCGCGATCGTGCAGTTCCGGGTCATGAGGGAGAAGCGATGACCGACCTCGCCACCCGCACCATCGTCACATCCGGACGCGACCCGCGCAGCCTGGGGGCGGGGGAGCGCGGCATCCGATCGGGGATCTGGAAGCTGCCGCTGTACCTGCTGCTGATCGTTGCCTCGGCGGTGTCGATCGTCCCGTTCCTATGGATGGTCATCGCGTCGACGCATCCGACCTCCGAGCTGTTCGGCACACCGCTGCCGGTGCTGCCCGGCGGAGACCTCTGGGTCAACCTTGCCCGGCTCGAGGAGAGCATCGGCTTCAGCCGGGTGATGCTCAACAGTCTGGTCATCGCGGCGATCTACACGGTGTTCAGCTCGATCGTCAGCATCATGGCCGGCTACGGTCTCGCCACCTACCGGTTCCGCGGCCGCGGCGTCCTGCTCGGCGTCGTGCTCGTGACCATGATGATCCCGATGCAGGTGCTGCTCGTGCCGCTGTTCCAGATCATGGCGGGCATGGGGTGGATCGACACCTACCAGGCCGTCATCCTGCCTTTCCTCGCGAACGCGTTCGGCATCTTCCTGATGCGGCAGGGCTTCCTGGACTTTCCGCCCAGTCTCATCGAAGCGGCGCGCATCGACGGCGCCAACGAGGTGCGCACGTTCTACCGGATCGTGCTGCCCGTCGCGAAGCCGCAGATTGCGGCGCTTGTTATCTACACGTTCATCAGCCAGTGGAACTCGTTCATCTGGCCGCTGCTCATGCTCAGCACCGAGGAGAACTACACCGTGCCGGTCGCGCTGAACACCATGATCGGCATGAGCCGCGTGGACTACTCGGGCCTCATGCTCGGATCGCTGCTCGCGACCCTTCCACTCATGCTGCTGTTCCTGGTGTTCCAGAAGCAGTTCGTGTCCGGCCTGCTCGGCGGAGCCGTGAAGGGGTGAGGGACAGGTGGGCGTGGAAGGTCCCGTCGGTGGTGAAACGGCGAGTGGAGTATGGCTGAACGGCGAGCCATATGTGGTGAAACGGCGAGAGCATGGAGGTGAGACGGCGAGCGCTTCGCTAGCATGGATGTGTGTCTGATGCATCGCTTGTCCCGCGACTCGTGCGCCCGCGCCTGGGGCAAGCGCTTGCGGACACGCGGATAGTCGTCGTCCAGGGTGCACGGCAGGTCGGCAAGTCCACGCTTGCCGAGCAGGTTCTGAAAGGCCGTGGTGGGGTTTCGGTCACGCTGGATGACCCTGCATCG
>NZ_JAPSHY010000003.1 GCF_031179285.1 Microbacterium sp.
CGGAAGCTAAGCCTCACAGCGCCGATGGTACTGCAGGGGGGACCCTGTGGGAGAGTAGGACACCGCCGGACTTCTTCCAAAGTGAAATGGCCACCCAACGCAGGGTGGCCATTTCACGTTAACAGGGCTTTCGTTCACAGCGCTTCATCGCTTCAAGCGCGACTCGAGAAGCGCCGCCGTCTCACGCACCGCTTCCGCGAGCTGCGCCTCATGGAGGTCGGGATCAGCCCACGTGACGGCGACCGCCGCCACCGGCCACCCGGAATGGTCGAGCACCGCGGCGCCCACCGAGCGCAGCCCCTCGGCGACCTCGCTGTCCTCGACGGCGAAACGCCGCACCCGTACCTCGCGCAGCAGCTCTCGCAGCTCTGCCGGAGTGTGCGGGCCTCGCCCGGTGCGGTCGGGAAATGCGCTGGCATCGGGGTACAGGGCCCTGACCTGCTCGCGCGGCAGCGCCGCGAGCATCGCCCTGCCGCTGGCGGTGAGGTGGGCGGGAAGGCGGACGCCCACATCGGTGACGAGAGCGGGGCGTCGCGGTGCGCGCTCCTCGACGATGTACAGCACGTCGCCGCCGCTCATCACCGCGAGGTGCGCACTCTCGCCGAGGCGATCGGAGAGCGCCGCGACGAGCGGGCGTCCGAGTCGCGCCAGGGGCTGTTGCCGGGCATAGCCACCGGCGAGTTCGAACGCCGTGGTGCCGAGTCCCCATCGCCGGTCCTCCCGAAGATGAACGACGAAGCCGTGCGCGGCGAGCGTCGTGAGCAGGTGATACACCGAGGAACGAGGCAGCTCGAGCTCGCGGGCGATCGCGGACGCGGCGACCGGCGCCGGGCGGCCGGCGAGATACCGGAGGATGCGCAGCGTGCCGTCTGCGGCGGGCACCTGGGCCTGCGGATTGTCTCGGATCACAGACACAGCATGGCACGAACCGCTGTCGCCGTCGTGCCCGCGGGTGTGGAATCGAGTCATGACCGATCCGTCCCCCATCCTCGTCGGCGCCGATCCGCTGACCGTCATCGATGTCGTCTCCGTGGCGCGCACCGGCGCGCAGGTCGCGCTCGACCCCGAAGCGCTCGAAAGGGTGGCGGCCACCCGCCGCGTCATCGACGGACTGGCCGCGGATCCGCATCCCCACTACGGCGTCTCGACCGGGTTCGGTGCGCTCGCGACGACGTTCATCGCCCCGGAGCGGCGTCTGCAGCTACAGGCGAGTCTGATCAGGTCGCACGCCGCCGGGACCGGAACAGAGATCGAGCGCGAGGTGGTCCGCGGGCTTCAGCTCCTGCGACTGCAGACCCTGGCTTCGGGTCGCACCGGCGTCCGGCCGGTCGTGGTCGAGACGTACGCCGCGATGCTCAATGCGGGGATCACCCCGGTGGTCCGCGAGTACGGCTCCCTCGGCTGCTCGGGCGACCTCGCCCCGCTCGCGCATGTCGCGCTGGCGTCGATGGGCGAGGGGGAGGTGCGCGATGCCTCCGGAACGCTGCGTCCGGCATCCGAGGCGCTCGCCTCTGCGGGCATCGAGCCGCTGACCCTCGTCGAGAAGGAGGGGCTGGCGCTGATCAACGGCACCGACGGGATGCTCGCCATGCTGGCGCTCGCGCTCCACGACCTCGACGAACTCCTGCTCTCGGCCGACGTCGCCGCGGCGATGTCGATCGAGTCCCAGCTGGGAACCGATGCGGTCTTCGCGGCAGACCTGATGGCACTGCGGCCGCAGGCCGGGCAGGCAGATGCCGCCGCGAACATCAGGGCGCTGCTCGCCGGTTCGCCGATGGTGGCGAGTCACCGCGGCCCCGAGGACGGACGTGTTCAGGATGCCTACTCCTTGCGGTGTGCCCCGCAGGTGCACGGCGCAGCACGCGACACGGTCGCACATGCGTCGGCGGTCGCCGCCCGAGAGCTCATGAGCGTGATCGACAACCCCGTGATCACCCTTGATGGCCGGATCGAGTCGAACGGCAACTTCCACGGCGCCCCGATCGCCGCGGTGCTGGACTTCCTGGCGATCTCGGTCGCCGACGTCGCCTCGGTCTCCGAGCGCCGGACGGACAGGGCGCTCGACCCCGCGCGCAGTCACGGCCTGCCACCGTTCCTCGCGCACGAGGTCGGCGTCGACTCCGGTCTGATGATCGCCCAGTATGCGGCAGCAGGGATCGTGTCGGAACTGAAGCGGCTGGCCGTTCCGGCATCAGTCGACTCCATCCCCTCCTCGGCGATGCAGGAGGACCACGTATCGATGGGATGGGCGGCTGCACGCAAGCTCCGCCGCGCGATCGACGGGCTCGGCCGCGTCCTGGCCATCGAGATCCTCACCGCCGCGCGCGCCCTCGACCTCCGAGGGCCCCTGGAACCGGGGCGCGCCACCGGCGCCGTACGCGACCTCGTCCGCACAGTCGCCGGCGGCCCCGGCCCCGACCGGTTCCTCTCGCAGGACATGGAAGCGATCACGGAACTCGTGCACACCGGCGCCGTGGCGCGCGCCGTCCGACCACTCATCGAGGAGGCACGCGCATGAGCGCTGCAAGAGAAGTCCGCGCGGCGCGCGGCAACGTGCGCACGGCGAAGAGCTGGGGTGCGGAGGCGGCGAAGCGGATGCTGATGAACAACCTCGATCCCGAGGTCGCCGAGCACCCCGAGAGTCTCGTCGTGTACGGGGGAACAGGCAAGGCCGCGCGGAGCTGGGAGGCGTACGACGCGATCGTGCGCACCCTCGACGAGCTCGAGCCCGACGAGACGCTGCTGGTGCAGTCCGGCAAACCCGTCGGTGTGTTCCGGACGCACGAGTGGGCGCCGCGGGTGCTGATCGCCAACTCGAACCTCGTCGGCGACTGGGCCAGCTGGCCCGAGTTCCGACGCCTGGAAGAGCTCGGACTGACGATGTACGGCCAGATGACGGCCGGCTCCTGGATCTACATCGGCACCCAGGGGATCCTCCAGGGCACGTACGAGACCTTCGCCGCGGTGGCGCGCTCACTCGGCAGGGATTCACTCAAGGGCACTCTCACCCTCACCGGGGGTGCCGGCGGCATGGGTGGCGCTCAGCCTCTCGCGGTCACCCTGAACGACGGCGCTGTGATCGTCGTCGACGTCGACGAATCGCGCCTCGCACGCCGCGTCGAGCACGGCTACCTCGACGAGTACACCACCGACCTCGACACTGCCGTCGATCGTGCGATCGCAGCCAAGAACGCGGGCGATGCCCTCTCGGTCGGCGTCGTGGGCAACGCCGCCGACGTGTTTCCCGAACTGCTGCGCCGCGGTACTCCGATCGACATCGTCACCGACCAGACCAGCGCCCATGACCCGCTCGCGTACCTGCCGCTCGGGGTGTCCGTCGCGGACTGGAAGGCCGAAGCCGGACGCGACCCGGAGGGATTCACCGCCCGGTCGCGCGCATCGATGGCTGCGCACGTGGCGGCCATGGTGGGATTCCAGGATGCCGGTGCAGCCGTCTTCGACTACGGCAACTCGATCCGCCGCGAAGCGGAACTCGGTGGCTTCGCGCGCGCATTCGAGTTTCCCGGCTTCGTGCCGGCGTACATCCGCCCGCAGTTCGAGGAGGGGCGCGGTCCGTTCCGCTGGGCGGCTCTCTCGGGCGACCCCGAGGACATCCTCCGGACCGACCGCGCGATCGCTGAGCTGTTCCCCGAAGATGCGGCCCTTCATCGCTGGCTGCAGAAGGCGGGCGAGAAGGTGCGATTCGAGGGCCTGCCCGCCCGAATCTGCTGGCTCGGTTACCAGGAGCGTCATCTCGCCGGGCTGAAATTCAACGAGATGGTCGCGTCGGGTGAGCTGATGGCGCCGATCGTGATCGGCCGTGATCATCTCGATTCCGGGTCGGTCGCATCCCCGTATCGCGAGACGGAAGCCATGAAGGACGGCTCTGACGCGATCGCGGACTGGCCGCTGTTGAACGCCCTGCTGAACACGGCATCCGGCGCCTCGTGGGTCTCGATCCACCACGGCGGTGGCGTCGGGATCGGGCGCAGCATCCACGCCGGACAGGTGATCGTCGCCGACGGCTCGGCGCTCGCCGCCGAGAAGCTCGAACGGGTGCTCACCAACGACCCGGGCAGCGGGGTCATGCGCCACGTGGATGCCGGGTACGACCACGCCAGGGACGTCGCGCGCGAGCGCGGCCTGAAGGTGCCGATGCTCTGATGCGCACCCTCATCACGAACATCGGCGAGCTCACCACGAACGACGCCAGCGGTGAGGACCTGTGCGGCACGCGCCACGACGCCGCCGTCGTCATCGACGGCGGTCGTATCTCGTGGCTCGGCTCGTCGGATGCTGCTCGCAGCCCCGAGGTGCATGACGCCGCCGACGACGTCATCGATGCGGACGGCCGAGCGATGATCCCGGGCTTCGTCGACAGCCACAGCCACCTGGTGTTCGCGGGCGACAGAGCTGCGGAATTCGAGGCGCGCATGGCCGGCGAGCGATACGCCGCGGGCGGCATCCGCTCGACCGTCGCGGCGACGCGCGCCGCCTCGGAGGACGAGCTGCGTGCGCGGCTGCGGCGCTTCGTCGACGAGCTCCTCGCGCAGGGCACCACGACCGTCGAGATCAAGAGCGGCTACGGCCTCGATGTCGAGACTGAGGAGCGTCTGGTGCGCCTCGCCGCCGAGGTCACGTCCGAGGTGACCTTCCTCGGTGCCCACGTCGTCCCCGCAGAGTACGCCGGACGCGACGAGGAGTACGTGGAGCTCGTCACGGGGCGGATGCTGGAACGGTGCGCCCCGCACGCGAAGTGGATCGACGTCTTCTGTGAGAGCGGCGCCTTCACCGTCGCCCAGTCGCGGCGAGTCCTGGAGGCGGGCATCGCGCAGGGTCTGTCACCGCGGGTGCACGCCAGTCAACTCGGGCCCGGAGACGGAGTGCAGCTCGCCGTCGACCTGGGCGCGGCCTCCATCGATCACGGCACCTACCTCACCGATGCCGATGTCGCAGCCCTCGCCGGATCCGACACCGTGCTCACGCTCCTTCCCGGCGTCGAGTTCTCGACCAGGCAGCCGTATCCCGATGCGCGCCGGCTCATCGACGCGGGAGTGACCGTCGCGCTGGCGTGCGACACGAACCCCGGTTCGAGCTTCACGTCGTCGATGCCGTTCTGCATCGCCATCGCCGTCCGCGACATGGGGATGACACCGGCCGAGGCCGTATGGGCGGCGACAGCCGGGGGAGCGCGGGCGCTGCGGCGCGACGACATCGGCGTCATCCGACCCGGGGCACGCGCGGACCTCGTTCTGCTCGATGCGCCCACGCGCATCCATCTCGCCTACCGGCCGGGGGTGCCGCTCGTCTCGCGAGTGTGGAAGGACGGGATCGCCGTGCGCTAGTCGCTTCGCCCGGCGACGTTCACAGAGCGGGATGCGAGACCGGCGAGCAGCTCCAGCACGCACAGCGCCGCCAGGCGGACCGTGCGCGCGTCGTCTGCGTCGGCCGTCGCGTCGACCTCGGCGATGTCGGCGCTCACGACGTTCGGATGGGAGGCGACAGCGCGTGCGAGGGCGCGCAGCTCCCACGCGTGAAGCCCGCCCGGCACGCTCGCCGGGCACCCCGGCGCCACAGCGCGGTCGCAGACGTCCACGTCGATGTCGAGGTGCACGCGTGGGTCGATGCCTGCCGATGCGATCTCGAGGGCCTCGGCGGCGACGTCGTCGATCCCGCGCCGGCGCAGCTCGTCGAGTGTGATGACGCGAATGCCCCAGTCCGCCGCCCGATCGGCGTAGGCGACGGAGTTCGCGAAGTCGGCGATGCCGATCTGCACGATCCGGGACGGATCGATCCGCGCCGTCTCCGTGCGGGATCCGGCGGGAGAGTCCTGCACGAGGCGGCGCACCGGCGTCCCGTTGGAGATGCCGTCGCGCAGATCGAAGTGCGCGTCGAACGTGATGAGACCGGTGGCACCGGACCCGAGCGCGACCGGGTAGGTGAGCGAGTTGTCGCCCCCGAGGGCGATCACGAGGTCAGAACCGGAACTCAGCTCCCGAACCCGTTCGATCGTGTCCGCCTCGCCGGAATCCCCGTCGGGCTCGTGGATGTCCCCGGCATCCGCGATGCGCAGGACGTCGTTCAGATCGAGCGCCGGCGGGCCCATCACCGCGGTCCCGTATCGCTCGAGGGCATCGCGCACTGCGGCAGGCGTCGCGTGTGCGCCGGTGGGGGAGAGCGACGTCCGCCAGGTGGGCACCCCCAGGAGCACGGCATCCGCACCCTCCTCGAACGAGGGCCAGCGACCCGCACGCGGCCAGAGAGGGTCGTGGGACAGCGTCACGGTCAGACTCCGGGGATCAGGGCGTGGGCGATGGTGAAGATGGCGAGGCCCGCGAGGGCTCCGACGAACGTACCGTTCAAGCGGATGTACTGCAGGTCACGCCCGACCATGAGCTCGATCTTCTCGGTCGTCTCGGCCGGGTCCCACCGTTCGACCGTGTCGGTGATGATCGAGGCGATGTCGTGCCGATAGCGGTCGACGAGGAAGACCGCGGCGTCGGACACCCAGGTGTCGACGCGGGTCTGCAGGGCCGTGTCCGTCGTGAGGCGCTCACCGATCTCCTGCAGGGCCTGGGTCGCTCGCCGGCGCAGACCGCTCGACGGGTCGGCGAGCGCGGTGAGAAGGCCCGCCTTCGCGGTGTTCCACGCCTCGGCGGCGAGGGCTCCGACCCGCGGGCTGTCGAACAGCGTCGCCTTCGCGTTCTCGAGCTTCGCCCTCGTCGACGGATCGTGCTGCAGATTGTCGGCGAGCCGGGCGAGGTACCCGTCCACCGCGAGCCGCGCCGGATGCCGAGGGTCGGCCTGCATGGCGTGGACGAAACGGACGGCCTCGTTGTAGACGGTGTCGTCGACGAGACGGTGTGCAAGTTTGGGCACCCAGGAGGGAAGCCGGCGTGACACGAGGCCGCTGAAGGATTCGGCATTGGCGTCGAGCCAGGTGGCGATGCTATCCACGGCGAGATCGACCGCGCCGTGGTGGGCGTCGGACTCGACGATCTTGCCGAGCCAGGCGCCGGCAGGCGGGCCCCACTCCGGTGTCACCAGGTGCTCGCGGGCGAGGTCGGTGATGAGGTCGCGGATGTCATCATCGCTGAGCGCATTGAGCACGGCGGTGGCGACCGCAGCGCCCTCCGTGGCCACGCGCTCCGCGTGCGGCGCCTCGCGCAGCCATTCTCCGGCTCTCAGGGCGATGGGGGTCGTCGCGAGTTTCGCGCGGACGACAGCGGCCTCGAGGAAGTTCGTCTCGACGAACTCGCCGAGGGTGCGGCCGATCTCGTCCTTGCGGTTCGGGATGATCGCGGTGTGAGGGATCGGCAACCCCAGCGGCCGTCGGAACAGGGCCGTCACGGCGAACCAGTCGGCGAGAGCGCCGACCATTCCGCCTTCGGCGGCGGCCCGCACGTACGCCAGCCACGGCTGTCTCTCCTGCAGCCAGAACGCGACGACGAACACGACCGCCATGAACACGAGCGCGCCGAGGGCGACCGCCTTCATCCGGCGGAGGGCCCGCAGGCGCTCCTGATCGGCGGGGGTGAGCGGCGCCATCGATGTTCGCGGCATGCCCTCATCCTTTCATGGCAGGGCCGCTCGGAGAGTACCCTCGGAGGGTGATCGAAGACATCAAGAAGCGGGCCCTGCATCGCACCAGCATCCTCGAGGGTCAGGTACGCGGCGTCGCGCGGATGATCGAGAACGAGGAGTACTGCATGGACATCATCACGCAGTCCCGCGCGATCCAGCGCTCGCTGGAGTCCCTGAACCGCATGCTGCTGGACAATCACCTGCGCACCCACGTCACCGAGATGTTCGACGAGGGCGGCGACGCGCGCGACAAGGCCGTCCTCGAACTGCTCAAGGCGTTCGACTTCGACTCGAAGTAGTCAGGTCTCCAGCGGACCGAGCCAGGCCGTCGCCGCCGTCGCGTGCGCCGATTCCGGGTCTGAGGGATGGAACGCGCCGGCCAGCACGTCGCGGTAGAGCCGTGAGAGCTCGTTGGCGGAGAAGTACGACCCGCCCCCGGCGACGAGCATCGACTCGTCGACGACCTTCTTGGCCATGACGATCGCACGGTGCTTGAGCCCGGACAGCAGTGTGAACCAGCGGGCGCCGTTGTCGGCGGCGCGGTCGACGTCGCGTGCGAGCGACTCGATCTGCGGCGGCAGCGCGTCGTAGGCCAGCCCCATCTCCGCGATCCGCCAGCGGATGTCGGGGTCCTGGCTGTACGCGGCGCCGGACCTCTTCGAGCGACGCTTGCGGGCGGTCTGCACCGCGAGCTCGAGCGCACGTCTGGCGATGCCGGTGTACACCGATGCCAGCAGGATCTCGAAGACCGAGAAGATGCCGAAGACGATCGGATCGGGGTTCGGCCCCGGATCGATCCGCCGCACCACGTGCTCGGGCGCCGCGGTCGCTCCGTTCAGCCGGGTGGTCCTGCTCTGGGTGGCGCGCATGCCGAGCGTGTCCCAGTCGTCGGAGGTGACCACGGCGTCGCTGCGGTCCACGAAGGCGAAGACGAGCTTCGGAGCATCGGGCGAGGTGGTGTCGAGTCCGTGCAGTCCGAGGCGCGTCCATACCGGTGCGAGCGAGGTGAAGATCTTCGTGCCCGTGAAGGCATAGCCGCCGTCCTCGCGCGGCACGGCATCGGTGTCGCTGCCGAAGAGCACCAGGTCGTTGCCGCCCTCGCTGATGCCGAACGCGAACACGTCGCCGGCGACAGCTCCGTCCTGCACGAACTCCAGCCCTGGCACGCCGCGATCCGAGAACACCTTGGCGACGCCGGTCCACACCAGGTGCATGTTGATCGCCAGCGCGGTCGCCGGCGCCGCGGTCGCGAGCCGCTGCTGCAGCACGGCCGCCTCGGCGAGGCCGAGACCGGCGCCCCCGCGCTCGGCCGGCACCAGGATCGACAGGTAGCCCGCGTCGCGGAGCTCGTCGAGGTCCTGCTGGGGGAAGGTGTTCTCCCTGTCGTGGATGGGGGCGCGTTCGCGGATCCGCTCCAGCAGGTCGTCGGGGAGGTACGCCGAGGGGTCGAAGTCGTTCATGCCACAGCCTCCAGCAGTTGTCGGATGGATTCCTCCGGCTTGTCCCGGTGCAGGGAGTGACCTGCGCCCGCCACCACGGACATCGTGATGCGCGGGTTGCCGGAGAGGACCTCGTCGGCGAGAGCGCCGGTGAAGATGCTGTAGACGGCGGGGTCGGCGCCGATGACATGGGTCGGAACGCTCAGCCGGGCAGCGGCATCCCGAACGTCCCATGGCTGATTCTGTGCGGTGGTCTGCTCGACGGCCCAACGGCTGGTTCGGAGGACGGCATCGACCTTCAGCTCGTGATCCTGCGGATGCCAGTGCGGGTGTTCGGCCTGCACGACCTCGATCCGCGGGTCGGCGAACGCGCGCTCCTGGCTCCTGCGCACGATGTTCGCGTCGCGCCCCTCGACCCGGATGGCGGGATCGATGAGCACGAGCCGGCGCGTCCATGCGGGGGCGGATGCCGCGGCCACCGTGCTCGCCGCCCCGCCGAGTGAATGGCCCACGACAGCGTCCCAGGGTGCGCCGTCGGACGGGACGGTCCCTGCAAGATCCGCGCCGTATGCGCCGACCGTGTAATCGAGCGCGCGCGGGGCGTCGCCGTGACCGCGCAGATCGACCGCGGTCGCGTGCCATCCCGCCTCGGCGAGCGCGTCGCCGAGGCGCCACATCAGCGCGGCGGACGACCCGAGACCGTGGACGAGCAGCGCGCGTCGTGAGGCGGTCGGCTCGCCCCAGGAGATGCGGGGGAGAGTGAGCGGTGCGGCCATGGCTCCAGCCTAGGACGGGCCCGGGCGCGAAGGCGCGGTGTCAGCCCGGCCGAAGACTGCTCAGGAAGGGGTGACCGCCACAGGTTCGGTGTCCGGGTAGGGGCTGGGATCACGGTGCCGGAGGTCGGGAAGCGCGCGGACGAACACGACAGCGACGACGACGCCGACGAGGGCGAACAAGGTGGCGGCGAGATAGGCGCCCTGAGGGCCGTCGGTGGCGTCGACCAGGAAGCCGGCGATCGCGGAGCCGGCAGCGGCGCCGATGAGCTGACCGGTGCCCGCCCAGCCGAAGGCCTCCGCCGTCTCGCTGAACTTCACGCTCGCCGTGGTGATCGCGAACAGTGCGGCAAGCGCCGGCGCGATCCCGATGCCGGCGAGGATCAGCGTTCCGCCCAGCCAGAAGACGTTCAGCGACACCATCGTCAGTGCCAGCCCCACCGTCACGATGGTCAGGCGACGTGCCATCGCCCAGCGCCCGATGGGGATGTGGCCCATGCCGAGACCGCCGGCGAGGCTTCCCACCGCGAAGACGGCGAGCACGAGACCTGCGGCGAGACTGCCGTGCTCGAACGTCGCGACGACGCCCACCTCGACCGCCGCGCACGCGCCGATGAGGAGGAATCCGAGCACGGTCGCGAGCAGCACCGGGGGCTTGAGCACGACCTTGCCGAGGGCGTGCCGACTGCGCGGGATGCGCACGCGTCCGACCTCCGGCGAGAGGACGAACCACGAGCCTCCGCCGACGAGGATGACGGCGACGAGCAGCAGTCCCTGCACGGTGCCGATCTGGGTGGACACCAGCGTGATGACGACCGGGGCGAGGATCCAGATGATCTCCTGCAGCGAGGCGTCGAGCGAGAACAGCGGGGTCAGCTGCGACGAGTTGACCAGCTTGGGATAGATGGTGCGCACGGCCGCCTGGATCGGCGGGGTGGAGAGCCCGGCGAGCATTCCGAGCGCCATGTATCCGGGAAGGCTGAGCGGAAGCAGGGCGAGGGCCAGCACGGCGATGACGCAGACGGTCAGGGTGAGCGTGACGACCCGGCGCATTCCCCACGCGCCCATCCAGCGGCTGGTGATGGGTCCGGCGACCGCCTGTCCGACGGAGGTCGCCGCAAGTACGAGACCGGCGGCACCGTACGAGCCGGTCTGCTGCTCGACGTGCAGCAGGATCGCGAGAGACGACATGCCGTTGGGGAACCGCGCCGTCAGCTGGGCCGCGATCATGCGCGCCACTCCCGGCGTGCGAAGGAGCTCCCGATATCCCGCCACCTGACAACGGTACCGGTGTGCGGCGACGGCCTCGAAGCGGGCCTCGGCGCGACACGCCGACGACACGCCGAGGACCTCTTTCCACAGGAATCCGGATGTCGGATGCCGGGCGTATCGTGCCGCCTGTGGATGGATCAGGATCGGGCGTCTGCGAACCGCGGGATTCCGCCCTTCGCGACACCTCTGCGAAGGTCGCGGCCTGTGGAAGAAACGGTGGAGAACCTGTGTTGTATTAAGGGAGAGCGGTGGAAAACTACAGGGATGTAACTACTACCCCTTGTGGTCACCCCCAATGTCCGCACCCATATGTAGTATTGAAGTCCCGGCGGGGGTCTGCCGGAGAAAACCTAGGAATTGAGGGGATGAGATGTCGATCACGGTCTACACCAAGCCGTCCTGCGTTCAGTGCAATGCGACCTACCGCGCACTGGATGCGAAGGGCATCGAGTACGAGATCCACGACCTGTCGGAGGACCCGACGGCCCTGGAGCAGGTCAAGGCGCTCGGCTACATGCAGGCACCCGTCGTCGTGACCGACGAAGACCACTGGTCGGGCTTCCGTCCCGACAAGATCGCCGAACTCGCGTCGCGTCTCGCCTGACCCTCCGGCGTCTCAGCGGCCCAGAGTCCGATACGCACCGACACGAGGAGAGAGCCATGAGCGTCGTCACCACCGCCGCTCCGCTCATCGTGTACTTCTCGAGCATCTCGGGCAACACCGCCCGCTTCGTCGACAAGCTCCGGCTGCCGGCGAAGCGGATCCCGCTCCACAGCCAGGAAGAGGATCTCGTCGTGGACGAGCCCTTCGTGCTGATCACCCCCACCTACGGCGGGGGTGAAGGGCGCGGCGTCGAGCGCGGCGCCGTGCCCAAGCAGGTGATCCGGTTCCTCAACGACGAGCGCAACCGGCGCCACATCCGCGGAGTGATCTCCGCAGGCAACACGAATTTCGGTGAGTCCTTCTGCCTCGCCGGTGACATCATCAGCCGCAAGTGTCAGGTGCCGCACTTGTACCGGCTCGAAATCTTCGGCACGCAGGACGACGTTGATCGCGTGAGCGACGGATTGGAACGACAGTGGGCAGTGCAGTGACGGAGTCGGCGTTGGAGAGCAACGCGGCGTTCAAGATCAACCCCTCGTACGACGGCATGGATTACCACGCCCTCAACGCGATGCTGAACCTCTACGACGCGAACGGGCAGATCCAGTTCGACGCCGACAAGCGCGCGGCCAGGGAGTACTTCCTGCAGCACGTGAACCAGAACACAGTGTTCTTCCACTCGCTCAAAGAGCGCCTGGACTACCTCGTCGAGAAGGAGTACTACGAGGGCGCGGTCATCGAGAAGTACTCGTTCGACTTCATCCAGAAGCTCAACGACCTCGCGTACTCGAAGAAGTTCCGCTTCGAGACGTTCCTCGGCGCGTTCAAGTACTACACCAGCTACACGCTGAAGACGTTCGACGGCAAGCGCTACCTCGAGCGGTTCGAGGACCGCGTCGTGATGACCGCCCTCGGCCTCGCGGACGGCGACGAGAAGCTCGCGGTGAGCCTGGTCGAAGAGATCATCTCCGGCCGCTTCCAGCCGGCGACCCCGACGTTCCTCAACGCCGGCAAGGCGCAGCGCGGTGAGCTCGTCAGCTGCTTCCTGCTGCGCATCGAAGACAACATGGAATCGATCGCCCGCGGCATCAACTCCGCACTGCAGCTGTCCAAGCGCGGTGGCGGTGTGGCGCTGCTGCTGTCGAACATCCGCGAGGCGGGCGCTCCGATCAAGCAGATCGAGAACCAGTCCTCCGGCATCATCCCGGTGATGAAGCTTCTCGAAGACAGCTTCAGCTACGCCAACCAGCTCGGCGCGCGCCAGGGCGCCGGGGCGGTGTACCTCTCGGCGCACCACCCCGACATCATGCGCTTCCTCGACACCAAGCGAGAGAACGCCGACGAGAAGATCCGCATCAAGACGCTGTCGCTCGGCGTCGTCGTGCCCGACATCACTTTCGAGCTCGCCAAGAACGACGAGGACATGTACCTGTTCTCGCCGTACGACGTCGAGAAGGTCTACGGCCTGCCGTTCGGCGACATCTCGGTCACCGAGAAGTACCGCGAGATGGTCGACGATCCCCGTATCAAGAAGACCAAGATCAACGCGCGCGAGTTCTTCCAGACCCTCGCCGAGATCCAGTTCGAGTCGGGCTACCCGTACATCATGTTCGAGGACACGGTGAACAAGGCCAACCCGATCAAGGGCCGGATCAACATGTCGAACCTCTGCAGCGAGATCCTGCAGGTGAACACGCCGACGACTTACAACGATGACCTGTCGTACGACAACATCGGCAAGGACATCTCCTGCAACCTCGGCTCGATGAACATCGCGCTGTCGATGGATGCCGATGATCTCGGCCAGACCGTCGAGACCGCGATCCGCGCCCTCACGGCGGTCAGCGATCAGAGCCACATCCGCTCGGTCCGCTCGATCGAGGACGGCAACGACCGCTCGCACGCGATCGGCCTCGGCCAGATGAACCTGCACGGCTACCTCGCTCGCGAGCACGTGTTCTACGGTTCGGAAGAGGGCATCGACTTCACGAACATCTACTTCTACACGGTGTTGTTCCACGCGCTGCGTGCATCGAACAAGCTCGCGATCGAGCGCGGAACGGCGTTCGACGGCTTCGAGGACTCGACCTACGCGTCGGGGGAGTTCTTCGACAAGTACATCGAGCGTGCGTGGGTGCCCGAGACCGAGAAGGTCAAGGAGCTCTTCGCAGGCAAGCACATCCCGACCCAGCAGGACTGGACCGAGCTGAAGGCGTCGATCCAGAAGCACGGCATCTACAACCAGAACCTGCAGGCGGTGCCGCCGACCGGATCGATCTCGTACATCAACAACTCCACGTCCTCGATCCACCCGATCGCGTCGAAGATCGAGATCCGCAAGGAAGGCAAGCTCGGTCGCGTGTACTACCCGGCGGCGTTCATGACGAACGACAACCTCGAGTACTACCAGGACGCATACGAGATCGGTTACGAGAAGGTCATCGACACGTATGCCGCTGCGACCCAGCACGTCGACCAGGGCCTGTCGCTGACGCTGTTCTTCAAGGACACCGCCACCACGCGCGACATCAACAAGGCGCAGATCTACGCATGGCGCAAGGGCATCAAGACGATCTACTACATCCGCCTCCGTCAGATGGCGCTCGAGGGCACCGACATGACCGAGTGCGTCTCCTGCATGCTCTGAGACTCCGACAATTCGAGAAACGACGAACCCCATGACTCCCTCATCGCTCAAGCTGGTCGATCACGTGCAGGCGATCAACTGGAACCGCATCCAGGACGACAAGGACGTCGAGGTGTGGAACCGCCTCGTCAACAACTTCTGGTTGCCCGAGAAGATCCCGCTGTCCAACGACATCCAGTCGTGGAACACGCTGACGCCCGATGAGCAGCTGCTCACCATGCGCGTGTTCACCGGACTCACCCTGCTCGACACGGTGCAGGCCACGGTGGGGGCCGTCTCGCTGATCCCCGACGCGATCACGCCGCACGAAGAGGCCGTCTACACGAACATCGCGTTCATGGAGTCGGTGCATGCGAAGAGCTACTCGTCGATCTTCTCGACGCTCGCGTCGACGAAGGAGATCGACGAGGCGTTCCGCTGGTCCGTCGAGAACCCGAACCTGCAGAAGAAGGCGCAGATCGTCACCGAGTACTACCGCGGCGACGACCCGCTCAAGCGCAAGGTCGCGTCGACCCTGCTCGAGAGCTTCCTCTTCTACTCGGGCTTCTATCTGCCGATGCATTGGTCGAGCCGGGCGAAGCTCACCAACACCGCCGACCTCATCCGCCTCATCATCCGCGACGAGGCTGTGCACGGGTACTACATCGGGTACAAGTTCCAGCGCGGACTCGAGACGCTCGACCAGGCGAAGAAGGATGAGCTGAAGGACTACACCTTCTCGCTGCTGTACGAGCTCTACGACAACGAGGTGCAGTACACGCAGGACCTCTACGACGGTGTCGGCCTGACCGAAGACGTGAAGAAGTTCCTGCACTACAACGCCAACAAGGCGCTGATGAACCTGGGCTACGAGGCGATGTTCCCGTCGAGCGTCACGAACGTGAACCCGGCGATCCTGTCGGCGCTCTCGCCGAACGCCGACGAGAACCACGACTTTTTCAGTGGCTCGGGTTCGTCGTACGTCATCGGCAAGGCCGAGGCCACCGAAGACGACGACTGGGACTTCTGAGCAGCTGTGCGGCGTCACGCATTATGGTGCCGCCACACGTTGAAGTTGGCACACGTCACACGAACCGGCACTGATTCGGTACTTGGCGTAGGAAACCATTGAGAGTGGGGTGCAGGGCCGATGCCTAACAAACCGCACCCCACTCCCAAGGACCTCACTAGCTCCTGGCCTGACGTTCCGTCAGAGGATCCCGCTGGTGAGGCCGCACGCCGATTCGTAGTGAACTTGCGTGCAGCGATGGGCGAGACGAGCGTCCGACGTATCGCAGCGGATGCAGGTCTCGACGAGGCTTCGGTGCGGAGGGTTCTCTCGGGGTCGGCATGGCCGCACCTTCGAGCGATAGTCACGTTGGAAGAGTCTCTTGAGGTGGTTCTGTACTCCAGGAGGGATGAAGAAAGACGAGCGCAGGGTGCAAGCCCCGTTCGGTGACCCGATTCCTCAATGGAGAGCGCAGTCGACACGCAATCAGCGGAGCTAGATCCGCGGAAACACAATACTTCGGCGAGAGCCGGTGACATCATCAGCCGCAAGTGCTACGTGCCTCGCTTGTACCGGCTAGAGAAACTCGGCACATAGAACGACGTCGGTTTCGTCGACGACGGTCCGGGAGTGGGTAGAGCCCGAGCTCGGACCGTGCGGGGAGGTCGACCGAGATAGGTCGCCGGAGACGGTGGCAGGAAAGCAGGGACAACCATGGTTTCACGACGGATGCCTTCACAGTCGCAGATTCGTTCGCAGATTCGCGCGGCAGGACGCAAGATCGAGCGTGAGATGAACTCCGAACTGAATCGGATCCAGAACAAGCTCGAGCGTGACGCGAACGCTGCCGCCCGCAAGGCGGAGCGGGAGTTCAATCAGAAGGCGCGCGTGAGCCGGCCGGCCGTATCGTACACGGTGACGGAGCGCGCGTACCTCGAGCCGGTCCGCGCGATGGCTGCCGAGCAGGCTCAGGTTCATCCCGAACGTCGCGACGTCTTCTTGTGCCACGCGTGGGGTGACCGCGAGGGTGCTGCTGCTGAGTTGCACGATCTGCTGGATTCGTATGGGGTCGATGTCTGGTTTAGCGAGAAGGACGTCACGCTGGGGTCGTCGCTGATCCGGTCTATCGACAAGGGCCTTCGCATGTCCCGCATCGGGGTGGTGCTCATGACACCGCACATGCTGGAGAGCCTGGCGAACGAAGGAGTCGCGGAGCAGGAGCTGTCGGCGCTCCTGGCCACTGAGAGGGTCATCCCGGTAGCCCACGGCATCACCTACGAGCAGCTGCGTCGGGAAAGTCCCCTGCTCGGAGCGCGAGCAGGGCTCACCAGCGACGGCGTCTCCCTGGTCGATGTGGCCGTGAAGATCGCTAACGCCGTCCGCCCCGAGTAATCAGAGTTCGTACGAAGCATGAGGTGCCCGAGAGGGCGCAGACACGAGGGAGTTCACGTGCCGTTCGTTAAACCGAGTCAGTCGACCACTGCTGCCAGCACACCCGCTGAGATGTACCGTGACCTGCCCCCGCGGCCGGACGCGGTGCCAGGTCTGTGGGCGCATCAGTCCGAGATGCTCAGCGCGTTCGCCGAGTTGACGAACAAGCCGGACGTGGCGCTGGAGCTTCCGACGGGCACAGGCAAGACGCTGACGGGCGTGGTTATTGCTGAGTGGACGCGTCTCAGCCGTCGTGCGCGAGTCGTCTACGCATGCCCCACGCAGCAACTCGCCATGCAGGTCGTGGGTGCGGCGAACCGGGAGAGCATCCGCACCTCTCTGCTTATCGGACCGCACGCGAAGTGGCCGGCTGCTGCTGAAACCGCGTATGACTCGGCGGCGCAGATCGCCGTGACGACGTACAGCACCATCTTCAACAGCAACCCTCATCTCGCTGACCCGGACATGATCCTGTTCGACGATGCGCATGCGGGGGAGCAGTATGTCGGCGAGGCTTACGGGGTCATGCTCAAGCGTCGGGAATCGCCGGCGGAGTACGCAGCAGTGCTGAAAGCGGTCGCGCCCGCGCTGGACGGAGTATTCCTTGAACGTCTCCGCCAGGGCGCGCCCGACCCTAGCATCGGGAACGATACGCGGCTGGTGGTACCTCTCCGTCAGCCTGGGATGGTGGCGGCGTTGGATTCGGCTCTCGGTGCCCTCGACGCGCCGCTGAAGTACCGCTATTCCATGATTCGAGCGGGCCTTGCTCCGTGTCTCGTCTACGTGTCGTACTCCGGGATTCTGGTGCGCCCCTACATTCCGCCCACACACCAGAATCGCCTGTTCACCGACGCCCGCCAGCGGGTGTATCTGTCGGCGACCCTCGGCGAGGGTGGGGAGTTGGAGCGCGCGTTCGGGCGCTTGTCCATCGACAGGCTTCCCGCTCCCGCGACCGCGCCGCGGTACGGCCGACGCTTCTTCGTATTTCCCGAGTTCGTCGAGGGAGTCGATGCTACGGAGTTCGCCCAAGACGTGGTGAAAGCCGCTGGAAAGGCGCTGGTCCTCGCTCCGCGCACCGATGTGGCCGAGCAGGACGCGAGAGACCTGGCGCAGCCGTCCTGGCCGGTCTTCGACATCAACGATGTCGCGGATGGGATGGCTCCGTTCGCAGACCTGGAGCACGGAGTCTGTGGTCTCGCTGCTCGATATGACGGCCTCGATCTGCCCGGCGAGGCATGTCGCGTCGTCGCGATGGATGGGGTTCCGAATCAGGACAACCTTCAAGAACGGTTCCTTCAGACTCGCGCTCGCGCAGGTGCTGCTATTGCAGCCCGCGTCCGCACACGAGTGATCCAGGGGGCTGGTCGTTGCACGCGCGGTCCGCACGACACGGCCATCGTTCTCGTCTTGGGCAAGGAGCTGTCCCGCTACCTCACCCGTCCGGAGGTAACTGATGCGCTCGACCCTGAGCTGCAGGCGGAGGTCGCGTTCGGCCGAGAGAACTCCCAGGCGTTCAATGCGACCGATGTGATGACGAACGTCGCCGCGTTCTTGAATCAGGCGACGGACAGCACGTGGATTGACGGAGCAGAGCCGCACCTCAAGTCGATGAGGAAGGACGCGGTGAAGGTCGACCCGCCCGGTACCGCCGCTCTGGCCTCGGCAGTCTCTGAGGAAGTGCGGGCGTGGGCGTCGGCGTCTGCGGGCGCGTGGTCGGACGCTGCGACGCATGCGCACGAGGTCGCGCGTCTGGTTGGAGCCGGAGGGCGCGACGCTGCCGGGTATCGCGCGTTCTGGATGTATCTGGAAGCTGCGTGGAGTGACCACGCTGCGTCTGAGGCAGGCGATGCTGCGGGACGTGCCGCTGCCGCGCAGCTGGTGCGCCAGGCCGAGCGCGTTCAGAGCCTTGGGTCCTGGGTTCGCGAGATGGCACCGTTCCCGTCGATGGAACGCAGTCCGTTGGGAGCTGCTGACATGGTGGCGGTGACACAGGTCGCTGCCCAGTTGGTCGGCGGCGTAAACCAAGGGAAGCTTCGTAGTCGGCTGGGCGAGATCCACGTCGGGCTCAGTAAGCGGTCGCCCTCCGTGTACGAGCCTGCACTGACCGAGCTCGGCAAGCTCGTCGGTGCGGACGCGTTCAAGCCGAAGGGCAAGGGGCGTTGCGATTCAGTGTGGCTGTGGGACAACGAACTCTGGCTGGCCCTTGAGGCGAAGAGCGATCATGAACCATCGGGTGTCGTCCCTCACAAGGAGGTGCGCCAAGCGAACGACCAGCTCCGGCTACTTGCGTCTGACCGAGGATTGCCACAAGCGCCTGTCGGCAGCGCGACCGTCATCATCTCCCCGAAGCCGGGCATCGACGATGACGGGGCAAAGGGCGCCGAAGCTCACGTGCACATGGTGGCACCGCCCCTTATCGCGGAGATCGCGTACGACGTCCAGAATGCATGGGAGGACATGCTCACGAAGGCCCCGGGTCGCACGCCTGACGCGGTGCGCGACCTCGTGGCTGACGTGCTCCAAGGGCGCGGCCTCCTCCCGACTCTTCTGCGCGAGCGGCTCACTCAGGACCCGGTGAACCCCTCCGCGCGTGATGATCTGGCAGAGTGATCTGCGAAAGAGAGGGAGGGATTTCGGGTGGGCAGGAAGGTCTCGGAGGAGCTGAGGGACGAGATCGTCTACGGCAGGGACCACGACCACGCCCGCGTTTTCATCAGCTCTCGGATGAGGACCACCCTCGACGCAGAGCGCCTTGTCACCGCGGGCGCGGTCGACCGGGTCTCGGGGCACCGGGCATGGTTCTGGGAGCGCGACGCGGCCGTAGGCGAACTTCACTCGGAGCACGAGTGCGTCAAGTATGCCAAGACGAGTTCTGGCCTCATCCTTCTGGTCGATGGAGGTCTTTCTCCCATCGTGTATGCCGAGTATCTCGCCGCGCGCGAGGGCGGAGCGAACCGGTACATTCTCATTCGGAAGGACGCGGAGCTCCCCGAGGACGTTGCCGAGTTCATTAAAGACCAGCAGGTGTCCGAGGTCGTCACGCGGAACTTCCAGAATGCGGATGAACTGGACTCCCTTGTCTACGACGCGTTGTCTCGCGCAATTGTGAGAGCCATGACGTTAGCGACCATCGACCGGCGCGAACGTCTCCCGGACGGACCGTCCGATGACTGAGTGGGATGCCGAGCTCCCCGACAACTGGCGAGACTTCGACAATGGACACGAACTGGTCATGGCCGCGCTCATGCGCGCCTACAAACGGCGGGACGAGGAGCACGTCGCCGAGTTGGCGGAAGTCGCAGGTGAACTCGCCGGCTATGGGGCGTTCGTTGCCGCGAACGCACTCATTAGTATCGGGGTTTCCTACGTTCTTGGTGTTTCGCTCGAGTCCGTCCTCGACGAGTACAGGAGCGAAACGCCCGTCAGCGAGCGCGCCCGCCGCATCCGCGCAGAAGCTCCGACAAGCAAAATAGCATCAAGAATTCTGGCCGTCACCGCGTTCGCCGCCCGTCGCGAAGGGCACACAGATGACGCTCTGGCGCTGTATCGCGATGCGGTTCACGTCGCTGACGAGGTGGGTGACTCGCTCAGTGCAGCCCGACTCCTCCAAAGCCTCGGAGCCCTGCATCATGAGGTCGGGGACGCCGTTGAGGCGCGAAAGGTCACCGAGGACGCGCTCGAGCGCTACGAGCAGCTCGGCGACGACGTCGGCGTGGTTGGGGCCGAACTCAACCTCGTCGAGTACGCGGCGGTCGAAGATCGCCCAGATGAAGCTCGATTGCGCCTGGAACGCCTCGAGAAGCGCGTTCATGACGCTCGCGACCCTCATCTCGCAGGTTCGTGGCTGGCACGCACCGCGGTGATGGACATCCTGGACGGTGACGTTCGAAGTGGGCGAACCAAACTTCGCCGCGCATTGAGGAATGCTGAGCGCAGGGGCGACACCCAACTGCAGGTTGCGGCACTCGGGCACCTCGCGCAGTCTCAGCGGGACGATGGTCACCAGCTACGAGCTGTCTCATATGCAGAACGCGCTCTTGCTGTGGCCGAGGAGTCAGGGGACCCTGGACTTCTCGCGGAAACTGCCCATGAACTCGCCATCGACTACGCAAAGCTCGAAAGATTCGACCGAGCGGTCCCGCTGTTGCGTCGCGCTGTCGAGAAAGCAGCGGGCCTTTCCTCGGCTCGGGCCCGCGCAGATCTCGGAGCCGTACTGGTATCCGAAGCACTCGACGCGCGCGCAGGAGATGCGATGTCACCCGAGGCGGCTGCTTTCCCCTTTTCTGAGGCTGAGAGCGTTCTGCTGGAGGCAGTCAACAAGCTCCTGGAGGGTGGTGACCAGGAATGGGCCATGCGCGGCATCAGGAACCTCCGCGTTGTCTGGCTCGCGACTGGACGTTCTGAGGAGGGTGCTTCGCGCCTGCAGAACTGTGCGGCCCATGGCGCAGGGGTGTCGTCGAGTTTTGCGGGGGAGTGTTTCAGGTTGTCCGGATTGCTGATGATGGACGCGGATACGGACTCGTCAAAGGCGCTCGACCACCTGCGTTCGGCCGCGCGTCTACTCAGCGATGACGAAAGTCCGCGTGCATCTCTGCTTCTCGACTTTGCAGGTGTCGCAGAGCACTCCTACCATGCCCTCGATGTCGCGCTGGCGTTGTATGACGATGCGCTTGAGGAACTGTCGCCTGTGGACCAGCCGACCGTTTTCGGCAACGCGCTCAACGACTCTGCTTTGGTCTTGATGAGGTCGGATGACGACGAGAAGGCTCTCGAACGCCTCCAAGTTGCCAGCGAGATCGCGCTGAACCGTAATGACCGGGTATTGGGATCGTTGGTCGAGATGAACATCGGCGAAATCCATGCTCGCGCTCATCGCCCGCTCAACGCGCGTCCGCACTTTGAGAAAGCGGCGATGCAAGCGGAGGCCTTTGGCGACGACGAACGAGCAGCGTTGGCGCTCGCGTCCCTGGCTAACACCTTCGTCAACGACGACGACGTCTCAGACCATGAAGTGGCGCGCTCTGTAGCGCGACGTGCAGAGGAGCTTGCGAAGCGCGCTGGCGACGAGAACGCTCGGTCCCGCGCTGCAAGTGCGCTGGCATCCCTCGCCTTCGCTGACGGTGATCCTGACGGCGCATACGCCCTCTGGGAGCAAGCTCGACAGATAGCGGTGCCCAGCCGGCGCCCGATCTACGAAGGGTTCATGCTCCACGCCCTCGCCAGCAGGCGAGACGGAGCCGTGTTCGGAAGACAGCTCGAGCGATTCGCGCGGGCCGCGCAGAAGAACCACACGGAGCTACTTTTCGCTGAGCAGCTCTGGTCGTCGGCCAACGTGTGGCTGCGCCACGGGGATGTGCGTCGCTCGGCCAAGGTTCTCGCGTATTCGATCCTGCTTGCTTCCGCGGGGCACAGCGCGACGAAACTCGACCACGGGGTCCTATTCGACAATCAGGTGGCCGTCAGCGTGGAAGCGAACATCGCGGTCATGCGCGTGCTCGCGTACGCAGGGAACATGCTCACCATGGAGGTCATCCCGGCGGACCTTCGTAGTCAACTGCGCCCGGCTCTTCTGAAGGCGTTGACTAGTCGTGGCGTAGCCGACGATGAGGCCGCGACGATGATTGCGTTCATTGAGGAATTCGCGCAAGAGGACGACTAGTCGCACCACAGCGCGGTTCAGCCGCGCTGCTCGGAACTCTTAGAGGTGAACGCCTCCTCGGCGGAAAGGGGGCGCTCGGACGCGAGCGCCCCCTGCCCTCAGCCCTTGCTGCTGCGTGGATCGTTGCCGTAGGAGTTCTGCTGCGTGACCGCTCCGTCGGTGCGGGTGATGCGGTGCTCCACGCCACGCTGACGAGCCATGTCGCGACCAACCGCACTCTGCTCGGTCTTGGTTCCGCCGACATGAGCGGCTCGGGAGCTTCCATCCACCTTCGACTTCCACTGACCGTCTTCGTAGTACGTCCGGATGTCCCCGTTCGCCATCTTGTTCCTTCCCCAGAGGTCGGCCGTGTTGCCGACGAGATAGTTGTAGCATGCACCCCCAGGTATCAGCGTCTCTTAACTTTTACGACACCGACGGGACCCCGATCCGGGAAGATGATGGCATGGCCCGCAGTTACTCCTTGCCCACCATCAAGATGCTTTTCGCGGAGGCATCGCACTGCGCCTATCCCGATTGCAACGAATCGCTGGTGTTTGAAGACCCCGCTCGCGGTGTTAGAAGCATTGCTGTCCAGATCGCGCACATCCGCTCCGAGAAGGTCGACGGACCTCGCTACGACCGCACCTACGACAAGACCCTCATCAACACTCCTGACAACCTTCTTCTCATGTGCGGCAAGCATCACACTGCCGTGGACCAGAACGAGGCGACGTTCACCATCGAGGAACTCGTCGAGTGGCAGTCTGCGCAACGCAGCCAAGGCGGCGGCACCACCGTCTCCGATGCAGAGCTGACGAACATGATGCAGACGCTCGAGGCCTCGCTCGCCGCGCTGTATGGTCTCATGAGTGTCTCGCTTGGACTGAACCTCCTCGGCGCGCGCATCGTTGGCAATATGGAGGTAGTGACGATGCCGCTGCAAGCACTCGGCCAGGTGACCTTGCCCGAGGGGACAGACCCGAAAGTGCTCGTGGGAGTTGAAGTCGTCAACAAGAGCGCATCGGGTGTGAGCGTCAGCGCGGGCTTTGAGTTTGACCTCGGTCAAGACGATCCGATGCGTTGGATTTTCCACGGCGCCTATTGTCCACCTGCGTCGCCTCACCGGTTGAAGGGCCACGACTCCCAAGCGTGGTTGCAGGATGCCGGGGACGTTCGGGAGACCGTGTTGGAGGCGAGTCGACGTATCGGATTCATACCTCCGAGGTTTCGTGTATTCGCGGCCCGCCGCGACGACGTCACCGAGCGTGGCGAGTGGCATGACATCGTTGAACTGCCCATATGGCAACCAGAAGTCACGCAGGAATGGGTTCTTGAGCAGAACTCGAAGACTCAACCGTCGAGCACATGACGTGAGTCGTCCCGTCGCTCTGTGTCAGTCGTTCTCGCTCAACCTCCCGCCGATTCGTTCGTTTCGCATGCGTGCGGACGCCTGCGAGGCGTCGTCTCAGGCGACTGACGCGGACGGCTTGTTGTCGTCGCGAGCGTCTACGAGTACCACCCAGTCGCTCTCTGCCAGTTCCTGAGCCTTCAAGACCCGCTCCACCTTCGCTTGCTCGAGCGCGTCGTAGAAGACGATGAGCTTGACGGCGTTCTTCGTCTCGTTGGCTTTCTTATAGATCTCGACCTGGCGTTCGAGGTTCCGGGCGAGGTGGCTGTTGCTCGCGAGTTTGACTTCGATGAGGGACGTGTCACGGCTCCCTCGACTGACTTTGAGGTCGACGGGCCCACGTCCGTTGTTCACCTCGCGGTTGACGTCGAAGTCGCTCGCCTGCAGGGTCAGGTAGATCAGACGCTGCACATCCGCCTCGCTGGCGCGGCCACGCGCTGTGTTCAGCGTCCTCCACCCATCCTTGTCCTCCACCCACTTCTTGAAGACGTCGCACCGACGCTTCGCTTCGTCGAAGCTATCGATGGGCGGCCGGTGCTCCATCTCGGGGAGAGACCAGAACTCCTGCAGGAGCTGCGAGAACAACTCCACGAAGATCCCGCGGAGCCGCGCGAGTTCTTCGTCGCTGACAGCCACCGCTCCATCGCCGGCTTCCTCCTTCAGACGGATGTACACGTCGATGAGTTCCGGGAAGGTGATGAGAGTCGTCGTTCGGATGGCCGTTTCCTCGGCCTTCTTCTTCGAGTCCTTGAGCGCCGAGTAGAAGTAACGGTCGACCTTCTCTCGGAGCACGTCGTCGTCGACGGCGGCCGCGATCTCGGGGTATCGGCTGACCATGTCTCGGTGGTTGATCCAGGTGTCTTGGTGAACCAGGATGTCCGTCGGTGTGAGGAGGACGTAGTCGTCGCCGAAGACAGGGAGGTAGCGCACCTCAGTCATCCACGTCTCTGTCTCGTAGTTGAAGCGGATTCGGGTGACGGCGATGTCGGCGCAGAGGCTCGGGTCGAGATGTTCGCGGGCGAAAGTCTCGGTGTACGTGACCAGGTAGTCCTTGATGAGGTTGGTAGTGAAGTCGCTGATCTTGTCGAGACCAACCTTGCCAGTGATGAGGGACACCTTCTCGAGGTGGCTGCTCTCCGTCCCGAACGATTCGCCTTCGTTCGCCACGACCCGTCCAATCGTGGAGCGCAGAGCACGTGCGAAGTCGATGCCGAGCCCTGCGCCGCGGTTGCCGATCTTGGTGTACCCGAACCAGTTCTGGCCGACTTCCTGGAACCGGAACAGATCTCGGATCGTCGCGTCGGAGAGCGGCTCGTCCGCCAAAGACTTCAGGTAGCGCAGGTACCGGAGGATGTTCTCATGCAGTTCCTGATACTCGGGGTTCGCGCTGTTGAAGAGGAGGAAAGGGTCCACGAACAGCTCGACGTCGGCAAGAAGGTTCAGATCGAACGCCCCGTAGTCGTCCAACTGCTCGCGGGGCACTCCGAAGAAGGTGCTGAAGAAGATCGACGGCGTATCCATCGTGGTCATGCTGACGATGATGGCAGACCAGGGCCGCGTGGAGTCGGCTGCGCTCAAAGTCAGTGCACGTCCCATGCGGTGTAAGGATCGGTTCGACCACTTTGGAGGGCAGACCCGCGTCTTTGAGGAGTTCCGTGGCAAGCGTCCCGACGAGCAGTGTCATCATGTGATGGCTTTCGAGGCTCCCATTCTGCTGTGGTGGGATGTCGGAGCCCACACGGTCCGTGCTGGTCTTCGGCGCATGCGCGACCGTGAGCTGAGCACTCACGTGCGTGACCTGCGTCTCCTCGCGCCATGCAGTGTAGAGGCCCGCAGTGATGGGTGCGGCGGTGGGGTGGAAGACCACCTCCGCGACGAAGGTGCAGCGGATGTTCAATGGAGCGTCGGCGTTTGCCCAGGACCTCTCTCACTTCTATGTGGGTGCACTGTACGACGCCGAGAAGAACGTGCTCGACTTCGCCCCTGGGTCGGAGCTCACCGTGGCGCAGCTTCCGAAATTCACCCTCTGACTGTCGGCAACGGCCTGGCCTCCACGTGAGACGAGAGGCCGCGACCGTGCAGGTGCGTGAGGCCTCGCGCCGGGTCGGTGTTCCACGAGCACAACGGCACAGCGGGGTCAGCTTCTCCACGACCACGCATCGTGGCGGGCCTCCAGGAGAACCTGGTCGAGTTCGCCGTCTTTGAGCATGTCGATGGGGCGGCGTGACTCTTCCGCATAGCCAGTGCTGTTCAACCACTGCGCCCACGTCCACCGCGACTCGGTCCCGGTGTGGAGCGTCCCGAGCACTTCGGCTAGACCTGCGACGATTCGGCCATCTGAGACCTGGAAGGCGGGGTACAGCATCTTGCCTTCGATGGTGTCGAGTTCCAGGAGATCGAGCACTTCCACCGCATTCGCCACGTCCTGCTCTGTCCACCCGAGTGCGCGCGCCAGAGATGCTCGCGTATAACAGGGCCCGATGATGGCGGCCAATGGGTTGGTCATTGCCCGGCCGCGTCGCGGATCTCGCGAAGGCTGGAGGTCTGCATCGTCAGGGTGGTCGCCACCGGGCGAGCGAACACCCCCGCCCGACACCTCTACGAGAGGCTCGGCTTCCGCCACGACGGAGACCGCGAAGTGCTCCCCGGTCTCGTCGTCAGCGAATACTCCTACGCGTCCGCCTAGGCGCAGCGACGCTATCGCCCCTGTGCCGCCTACTCCGGCGACATGTCCGGGTCGACGTTCGACTCCTCGCCCTGCTCGATCGGGTCGTCGACGCCGCCGGCCGAGGTGATCGGCCCCTGGTCCTCGCTCTCCTCGGCGGGTGTGGTGGTCTCGGCAGGCTCGAAGGGGCCCTCGTCCTCTGGGTATGACTTCGGATCCGACATGGTTCTCGTCCTCTCTCTGGTTGGGTCTGCGGGTCGTCGCGTTGGGTCTGCGGGTCGTCTATGTCTACGGGGCCGGATATCCGCGCCCCTTGAGCAGGGCGGCCAAGTGCGCGGCGTTCGCAGTGGCGGTCGACATCGCTTCGGCGACCTTCTGCGGTGTCTCATCGAGGTCTTTATAGTCGGTGGCCTGCATCGCCTCGCCGTTCCAGTACACCGAGCCCTGCGCCGGGATCGTGAAGCCGACGTCGTCCAGCGCCTGGAAGAGGATGGCGGCGATGTGATGGGCGCCGTCCTCGTTGCCCACGATGCCCGCGATCGCCACCTTGTCGAACAGGATGGGGCGCCCGACGGCATCCGTCTCGCCCAATTCCGCATCGAGGCGCTCGAGCACGCGCTGGGCGACGCTCGAATGCTGGCCGAGCCAGGTGGGAGTCACGAAGACGAGGATGTCTGCTGCGAGCACCTTCTCCCGCAGGGGCGGCCAGGCGTCGCCCTCTCCCATGTCCTTCAACACGCCCGGAAGGATGTCGTGGTCGACGGCGCGAATCGTCTCGCCGACGACGCCGTGCTGCGCCAGAGCGGCGAGGATCTGCGATCCGAGCAGATCGGAACTGGACTCCGACGGCGAAGGCTTCAGCGTGCAGTTGATCACGAGTGCAGTCAGTGGTGAATCCATGACGGCACTCAAGCAGTGCACCCGCGGAAGGGGGAGGGGGTTTCCAGGGCCGGCACGATGCGCTACCGGTCGGCGGTATCCTTGAGAACGGCCGCTACGACAGGAGACATCGTGATCTTCAGCTTCATCCTCTTCCTGATCCTCTTCATCGGCGGGATCTGGGTCATGGGGCTCGCGCAGACGATCGAGGACTTCCAGTCGATCGTCTTCGTCGCAGGCCTCCTTCTGTCGACCGGCTCGCTCGGCTACGTCATGCGCCAGCCGGGGTCGGCCACGCGCCGGTCCGGCTCGTGGTCAGGCAAAGCCACCGAGTGACTCCCGCGCTGCGGAGCAGCGACCCCGCGGCCGACACGCCCACGCGCCGTCCTGTCTGAGTCTCGTCCAGACAGCAGGCGTAGCGTCAGAGGTGGACGCATCCCAGACCCGGTGCATCTCGACGATGAAGTCGGAGAGCGGCGCCGCCCTACGGCAGGGAGACCCGCGGAAAAGGGGTCATCATGGGCGGAATCCGCTCGACTGTCCGTACCGGGAAGCGCGGAAGCACCGCGCGCCAGACGAGTCCGTTCACAGAGCTGGCTCACGAGGTCCGCAGCCGTGGACTTCTCCGGAGGCGCTACGGCTACTACTGGACGAAGCTCATCGCAGCTCCTCTCGTCCTCGCCGCATGCCTCCTCGCGTTCGTCTGGATCGGCGACACCTGGTGGCAGCTGTTCACAGCCGCCGTTCTCGCGATCGTGTTCACGCAGATCGCGTTCCTCGGCCATGATGCGGCACACCGCCAGATCTTCGTCTCCGGCCGCTGGAACGACTGGATCAGCCTGGTGCTCGGCGATCTGCTCGTCGGCATGAGCTATGGCTGGTGGCAGCACAAGCACACGAAGCACCACGCGAATCCGAACAAGCTCGGCGCCGATCCGGACATCGAACTCCCGGTGATCGCGGTCACGGAAGAGACCGCGGCGCGTCGCCGGGGTGGGATGATCGGCTGGCTGCAGGGTCACCAGGGGTGGCTCTTCTTCCCGATCCTGTTCCTGGAGGGGATATCCCTCCACGCTTCGAGCATCCGACGCGTCGTCGTGCGCGGACGCCTGGAGCGCCGCTGGGCGGAGATCGCGTTCCTGAGCGTGCGCATGATCGGGTACCTGGTGCTGGTCTTCGTGGTGCTCTCGCCGGGGATCGCCTTCGCCTTCCTCGGTGTGCAACTCGGGCTGTTCGGTTTCTACATGGGGATGTCGTTCGCACCGAACCACAAAGGGATGCCGGTCGTTCCCCGAGACCTGGTGCTCGACTTCCTGCGCCGCCAGGTCATGATGAGCAGGAACATCCGTGGAGGCCGCTTCGTCGACATCGCTATGGGCGGGCTGAACTACCAGGTCGAGCATCACCTGTTCCCCTCGATGCCGCGCCCGCACCTTCGCAAGGCCGCGCCGCTCATCGCCGCCTACTGCCGTGAACACGGCATTCCGTACGCGCAGACGGGTCTCTTCACGTCCTACGCGATCGTCGTCCGTTACATCAACCGGGTCGGGCTCGGTGAGCGCGACGTCTTCAGCTGTCCGCTGGTCGATCAGCGCAGTGCACCGACCGCGGGCACCTGAACGTCAGCCCCGTCGGGCGAGTCGCACCTCGAGATTCGCCTTCACCGCCGGCCACTCCGGTTCGATGATGGAGAACTCCACGCTGTCGCGCAGGGTGCCGTTGCGATAGCGGGCGACGGCACGCATCACACCGTCCTGCTTCGCACCGAGGCGTTCGATCGCCGCCCGCGACTGGAAGTTCATCCACTGTGTGGTGAGCCCGACGCGGAACACCCCCAATGTCTCGAAGGCGTGACTGAGCAGCAGCAGCTTGGATTCGGCGTTCGTGCCGGTGCCGTGCGCCGAGGGGCGGTTCCAGGTGTAGCCGATGTGCAGACGGGGAACGTCAGCGGCGAAATCGTAGTAGCTCGTCATGCCGAGCACCCGCCCCGTCGCGTCGAACGTGGTGAAGGGCACCATCTCGCCGGTGTCGATCAGCGCGAGCCGGCGGTCGATCTCGGCGGCGACCGCGTCGGGAGCGGGGACCGAGGTGTACCACGCCGTCTTCCACAGGTCGCCTTCGAGCACAGCGTCGATGAGTCCGTCGCGATGCTCCCTCTGAAGCGGACGAAGCTCGACCAGGCGGCCGGTGAGGGTGACGGGGGCGGGCGCGACGAGGAAGGCCATGGAGCAATTCAATCAGCGGTACGGTTGCGGGATGAAGACCGTGCCGTTCGGAACCGCCACCGCCCCCGCCGTCATCGCCGGAATGATGCGCATCAGTGACAAGGACGACGCTCAGATCCGCGAGCTCTACGAGGCTGCGCGCGGCTCCGGAATCGACTTCTTCGACCATGCCGACATCTACGGCGGCAGCATGCACGCGTGCGAGGCGCGTTTCGCCGAGGCCCTGGACCTGAGTGCGGCGGAGCGGAGTGAGATCGTCCTGCAGACCAAGTGCGGCATCGTGCCCGCCGAGAAGATGTTCGACTTCTCGTACGAGCACATCGTCGCGCAGGTCGAGGGGTCGCTGCGAGCACTGCGCACCGACTACATCGACGTGCTGCTGCTGCATCGGCCGGACGCTCTCGTGGAGCCCGATGAGGTCGCCCGCGCGTTCGACGAGTTGGAGGCCGCCGGCAAGGTGCGCGCCTTCGGTGTCTCCAATCACACGCCGCGTCAGATCGATCTGCTGCGCACCGCTGTGCGTCAGCCGCTCGTCGCCAACCAGTTGCAGCTCTCGATCACCCATGCGCCGATCATCGCCCAGCCCGTGGCTGCGAACATGGCAGCCGACGACCAGAGCATCGTGCGCGACGGCGGCGGCATCGTGGAGTACTGCCGTATCAACGACATCACCGTCCAGGCGTGGTCGCCGTTCCAGGGCGGGTTCTTCACGGGCGTCTTCCTCGGCAACCCCGAGTACGCCGAGCTGAACGCGGTGCTCGACAGGCTCGCGGCATCCCACGAGGTCACACCGATCGCCATCGCGACCGCGTGGATCACGCGTCACCCCGCGCACATGCAGGTCGTGCTGGGCACGACCACCCCCGAGCGCGTTCGCGATGCGGCCGCCGGCGCCGACATCGTGCTGACCCGCTCGGAGTGGTACGAACTGTTCCGCGCCGCCGGACACCTGCTGCCGTAGGCGCGAGACGCCCCGCGTCGTCTACCCTGATCTCATGCCGATCCTGTCGCTCCTCATCGTCGCACTGATGATCGGTGCGCTGATCGACATCATCACGCGCGACGATTCGCAGGTGAAGTACCTGCCGAAGATGGTGTGGATCATCATCGTGATCCTGTTGCCGCTCATCGGCAGCATCCTGTGGTTCACGATCGGCCGCGAGTACGGCGATTCCGGCATCGCGATTCCACGCGTTCGACGGGCTGCACGCACCGCCCCGACGCAGGTTCAGCCGGCGCCCGTCAGCGACACGCGGACCACCGAGCAGCAGATCGCCGACCTCGATCGCGAGATCGAGGAGTGGCGCCTGCGCCAGGAGCTCGAGAAGCGCCGGCGCGACGCCGGCGGAAACGATCCCGCCGCGGATGCCGGTTCGAACGACGACCCTGCGCGCCCCTAAGCGGGAGCGACGTCGAACGACTCCCGGATCGCCGGCTCGAGCGTCGGATATCGGAATTCGAAACCCGCCCTGGTGAGCTTCTCGGGGAGCACCCATCGGCTCTTCAGGATCAGTTCGGTCTCGGTGCGGATGCCGATCGCGCCGAGCTCCAGCATCCACCGCGGCATCGGGGGGCCGAACCGCACGCCCAACGCCCTGCGCACAGTGGCCATGAACTCGGTGTTGTCCACCGGATTGGGGGCTGCGGCATTGACGGCACCCTCGAGCGAATCCGTCTCCTCGAGGAAGTCGATGATGCGGGCCACGTCTTCGACGTGCACCCAGCTGAACCGCTGGCGCCCGTGGCCCGCGCCCCGCAGGTGAGCTGTGCCCGCTCTGCGTCGAGCGCGGCTGATCGGCCACGGCCCGTCGTGCTGCGCGCCGCCGAGGCCGATCCGGGCGAGGTTCTTCAGCGGACCGAGCACTCCGCCGTGCCCCAGCACGATGGCGCTGCGCAGCGCGACCCGGCGGGTGGCCGGGAGGTCTTCCGCATACAGGGCCGCCTCCCATGCCTTGGCGACCTCCACCGAGAACCCGGTGCCGATCTCTCCGCTGGATTCGGTCATGGGTCGATCCTCGGCGTGGCGGTAGATGGTCGCGGTGGAGGAGTTGACCCAGAGCGCGGGTGGCTCGATCGCTCGGCTGATCGCGGTGCCGAGCGATGCCGTCGTGTGCAGCCGCGAGGCGAAGATCGCTGCTCTGTTCGCCGGCGTGTATCGGCAGTTGACGCTCTTGCCCGCCAGTCCGATCACGAGCGCCGCGCCGTCGACGGCTCGGTCGATCGCTGCCTGGTCGTCCCAGCCGAGGTCGGCGCCGGATCGCGAGATCGTCACGACCTCCCGCCCCGCTGCGCGCAGGCGGGGGAGCAGGTACTGCCCCATGAAACCCGTCGATCCGCCGATGACGACGCGGCCGTCTCTCATCGAGTCTCCCTCTCCACTGCGTATTCGAAGTACCCCCGGTACTCGTAGACCCGGCCGAGGATCGGGGCGTCGATCGTCATGTCGACGTGATGCCGCTGCCGGTCCTCGTCCCAGCGCTCGATGAGGCCGATCCGAGGCCGAAGGAACGCCGGCGCCGCCAATCGAAGGCGCCCGATCCGAAGCCCGACGCGTCGGATCGAGAGCACCAGCGCCTCATCGCGCACGTCGCAGTCGAAGGTGGTGACGACCGACCGGCCAACGCCGATCGCGTTCCGGAGGACCCCGCCCGGCGTCAGCATCACGATGTCGGGCATGATCCAACGGCGTCCGGCGAGCTCGAACTCACGGACCGCGACGGCGCACCCGTCGACCGTGCGGTTCTCGATGCGGAACGGCACGTCGGTCTCCCAGCCGGCGAACGCCACGCCGGCCGTCTCTGCGAGGCGGAACAGCGGCCAGAGCCAGCGATGCCGTGATCCTGCCGTGGTGAACACACCGGTACCGACGCCGACATACCCGTCGGGGATCGTGCGGAAGTATCGCTGCGTCCTCGGGTGCAGCTCGGAGATCCGCTCGCCCAGTGCTCGCTCATAGGGCGAGGCGCTCGCAGCGTCGGAGGCGCGGGCACGGGGAGGGGACGTCACGCCCTCAGCCTAACGAGCGGCGTCCGCCCGCGCCGCCCGGGCGGCGACGTATGCGTCGACGTTGACGGGCGAGAGCACTTCGCGCGCGACCATGATCGCAGCCCCCAGCACCGCGGCTCTTTCTCCCGCCTGCGACTGCACGATCGCGAGATGCTGCGTGGCGAGCGGGATGGATCGCCGGTAGACGACCTCACGGACGCCGGCCAGCAGGTGCTCGCCCGCGCGAGCGATGCTGCCACCGAGCACGATGATCGACGGGTTGAGCAGGTTCACCACCGTGGCGAGCACTTCTCCGACATCGCGGCCGGCCTGGCGGGTCGCCTCGATCGCGGCGGTGTTGCCCGCTCTGACGAGGGCGACCACATCGGACGGGCTGTGCACGTCGTGGCCGCTCTCGCGCAGGGCGACGGTGAGTGCCGATCCGCTCGCGAGGGCCTCCAGATCGCGTTCATCGCCGAGCTGACGGCTGGAGCCAGCACCGGCAGGAACCTGCACGTGCCCCATGTCTCCGGCGGAGCCCTGTGCGCCTCGCTGCAGCTGACCGCCGGCGATGATGCCGGCACCGATCCCGGTCGCGACCTTCACGAAGATGAGGTCGTCGACCTGCGGCCAGCTGGTCGCCTGCTCGCCGAGCGCGAGGATGTTCACGTCGTTGTCGACCAGCACCGGGACGTCGAACGTGCGCTGCACGTAACCGGGAACGTCGAAGCGGTCCCACCCCGGCATGATGGGCGGGTTGGTCGGTCTGCCGGTGGAATGCTCCACCGGCCCGGGTACTCCGATGCCGACGCCGACCAGCGGAACGTCGGGCGCGGCGGACTCGGTCAGCAGTGCGGATCCGTCGGCGAGGATCGTGTCGAGCAGATTCTCGGGGCCGTCGCCGATGTCGATGGCCCTGGTGTGCGAGTCGAGGATGCGTCCGGCCAGGTCGGCGACGGCGACCGTGGCATGCGTGGCTCCGAGATCGACGGCGAGAACGAACCCGGCGCGGGGATTGAACGCGACGCGGGCGGGCGGACGTCCGCCCGTCGACACGGCCTCGCCCGCCGGTCGGAGGAGGCCGGCGGCGAGCAGGGAGTCCACGCGCAAGGCCACAGTGGACCGCGCGAGGCCCGTGAGGGCCGCGAGCTCCGCCTTGGTGCGGGCGTGGCCGTCGCGAAGGATCTGGAAGATCTCTCCGGCGCCCGGATTGCCCGCCGCTGCAGGCCTCAGAACATCAACCATTGCGTCAGTAAACCACAGCACTTCGGCACGCAGACTGCAGGCTTCTGATTCCGCAACGAAAAACTTTTGACGACGAGCTAGCAAAAGGTGCGCGGCATGTGCCAGAATCGCCAGCATGACAACGGATGTCACTGACACCGGCCTCGGAATGATCCGCGCCGGCATCCTCGGCGGGGGATTCATGGCGCGCGTTCACCGCACCGCCTCCCGCGATGCAGGCGCCGAGCTTCGCGCCGTGGCCACCAGCTCTGCCTCCGGCGGACGGATCGCCGCGCTCGCGCTCGGAGCAGAGCGCGCCGAGGCTGACTCAGAGGCACTCCTGGATGCCGCCGACATCGACGTCGTGCACATCTGCACCCCCAACGCCACACACGCCGATCTCGCGCTGCGCGCATTCGCCGCCGGCAAGCACGTCGTCTGCGAGAAGCCGCTGGCGACGACGGCATCCGACGCGAAGCGCCTCGTGGATGCCGCCGCCGAACACGGGCTCGTCGGCGCGGTGCCCTTCGTCTACCGCTATCACCCGATGGTCCGCGAGGCCAGAAGTCGCATGCAGCGGGGGGACGTGGGGGAGCTGCTCACCCTCGACTGCTCGTACCTGCAGGATTGGATGCTGCTGCCGAGCGACGACGACTGGCGGGTACAGGCCTCCTCCGGCGGCGCATCCAGGGCTTTCGCCGACATCGGTTCTCATCTGTGCGATCTCATCGAGTTCGTCATCGGCGAGCGGATCCGCGCGCTGAGCGCGCGTACGCGCCGGGTGTTCGCCGAGCGGGCCGGGCGAGCGGTCGACACCGAGGACATCGTGGCCGTGCTCATCGAGACGCAGTCGGGGGCGCTGGGAACGCTGCTGATCTCGCAGATGGCGGCAGGGCGCAAGAACGCTCTGACGCTCGAACTGCACGGTTCGAAGCAGAGTCTTCGCTTCGAGCAGGAGCGTCCGGAGGAGCTGTGGGTCGGCTCGAGGGCGCAGTCCCAGCTGCTGCTGCGCGACCCCTCGACGGCAGACGCGGACTCCGCGCGTCTGCAGCGCGTGCCCGCCGGTCATGCGATGGGCTACCAGGACGCGTTCAACGGATTCATGGCCGACGTCTATGCGGCGATCGCGGGCGAGGAGCCCGAGGGCCTGCCGACGTTCGCCGACGGTCACCGCGCCGCCGTGCTCACGGAGGCCGTGCTCGACTCGGCCGCGCACGACGGCCGATGGATGGAGGTGTCGCAGTGACGGCGACCACGACGCAGCCGGTGCTCGCCGTCCAGGGCGTGCGCAAGTCGTTCTTCGGCGTCGAGGTTCTCAAGGGCATCGACTTCGACGTCCGGCCGGGAGAGGTCCACGGCCTCGTCGGAGAGAACGGCGCAGGCAAGTCCACGCTGATGAAGATCATCGCGGGAGTCCAGCCGGCCGACGAGGGGTCGGTGAGCTACCTCGGCGAGCAGGTGCATCACTCGCACCCACGGCAGGCGATGGATGCCGGAATCGTGACCGTCTTCCAGGAGTTCACGCTCCTGCCGGAGCGCACCGTCGCGCAGAACGTGTACCTCGGCCGGGAGCCGCGCCGTGCCGGTTTCGTCGATCGCGGGGCGATGCATGAGCGCACCGGCCAGCTCCTCGCCGATCTCGGCGTCTCGTTCATCGACCCCCAGGCCCGCGTCGGATCGCTCACGGTGGCCGAGCAGCAGATCGTCGAGATCGTGAAGGCGCTGTCGTTCGATGCCAGGGTGATCTCGATGGACGAGCCGACGGCGGCTCTGAGCGACCACGAGGTCGAGCTGCTGTACGCGATCATCCGGAAGCTCACCTCCCGCGGCGTCGCGGTGATCTATGTCTCGCATCGGCTGAAGGAGATCTTCGACCTCTGCGACCGCATCACGATCCTCAAGGACGGAGCGCTCGTCTCGACCGATGAGACCGGCGCGCTCACCACCGATGAGCTCGTCCGCCGGATGGTCGGCCGGTCGATCCAGTCGTACTTCCCGGATGCCGTGGACGGCACGACCGTCGGCGAGCCGCGGCTCGAGCTGGAGCAGTGCGGGAACGCCTTCGTCGACGGGGTCTCCCTGTCGCTGCGCGCCGGCGAGATCGTCGGCATCGCGGGCCTGCAGGGATCCGGCCGGACCGAGCTCGTCGAAGGCATCTTCGGCATCGACGCGTTCACCCGCGGCACCATGCGCATCGACGGGGTCACCATACGCATCACCAGCGCTCGCGCGGCCGTCCGCGCCGGCCTCGCCCTCGTCTCCGAAGATCGCAAGGCACAGGGCCTCGCACTCGGGCAGTCCGTCCTCGACAACGCGCTCCTCGTCGTCCGCAGCGTCTTCGCCGGCCGCACTGCCGCATCACGCCGGGAGGTGCCCGGCGTACTGAGCTCGCTCGAGATCAGCGCGCGCGGCCTCGATCAGGAGGTGAGGTTCCTCTCCGGCGGCAACCAGCAGAAGGTGGTGCTGGCGAAATGGCTGCTGACCCAGCCTCAGATCGTGCTGTTCGACGAGCCCACCCGCGGCATCGACGTCGGTGCGAAGTACGCCGTCTACCAGCTCATGCGCGACCTCGCGGCATCCGGCAAGGCGGTCCTCATGGTGTCCAGCGAACTGCCGGAGGTGATCGGAATGAGTGACCGCATCCTCGTCATGCACGACGGCGAGCTCGTCGCGGAGCTCCCGGCCGGTTCCGCGGAGCACGAGATCCTCGGGGCTGCGACCGGGGCATCCCGCCCGAGCGGCCCGGCACCGGTCGGAGGCGCACGATGAAGCGCATCCGCATCGACTCCACGATCATCGTCCTCGGCATCCTGATCCTCTCGCTCATCGTCGGCGCGATCCTCGTCGGCACCGTGGGGCGCAACTTCCTGAGCCCCGGCAACATCCGCGACATCCTCACGGGCATGAGCGTGCTCGGTCTCGTCGCGATCGGGCAGACCCTCGTCGTACTCGGCGCATCGCTCGATCTCTCGGTGACGTACGTCATCAGCCTGTCGAGCCTGTTGGCAGCGACCATCATGAACGGCAACCCGGCGAACATCCCCGCGGCAGTGGGGGTCACCCTGCTTGTCTGTGCGGGCATCGGTCTCGTCAACGGCCTCATCGTCACGGTGCTCAAGGTCAACGGGTTCATCGCGACGCTCGGCACAGGGCTCATCCTGCAGGGCATCCTGAACACGAACTTCGAGGGATCGGCGGGCAACGTCCCCTGGGAGTTCCAACTCATCGGTGCCACCGGCGTCGGGCCGGTACCCGTCTCGACGATCATCATGATCGTGCTGGCAGTGCTCGTCTGGTTCCTGCTCAACCGCACGCGCACCGGTGCCCACCTCTACGCGGTCGGCGGTGATCCCGAGATCGCGCGCCTGTCGGGCGTGCGCACCCGCCCGCCGCTCATCACCGCCCACGTGCTGTGCTCGGTGTTCGCGGGCCTCGCAGGTCTCCTCCTCGCCAGCCGGCTGGGGGTCGGCAGTCCCACGGTCGGGCAGCAGGGCGGCTACGCGCTGCTCTCGATCGCCGCGGTCGTGCTCGGCGGCACGCTCCTGCTCGGCGGGCGCGGTTCGATCTGGGGAAGCCTCGGCGGCGTCGCCATCCTCGCGGTCGTCGACAACGTCATGAGCGTCATGCAGGTGAACCCGTTCCTGAAGGATGTCGTCCGCGGTGTCGTCATCGTCGCGGCGGTCGCGGTGTACAGCCGCCGGGCCATCGCTCTTCGCCGTCCGCGTTTCGGAGCCGGAGGCACGCGCACCGGGGGAGACGACGCCGCGAAGGCAGCCGAACCCGAGATGGCTGCGGCGGCGTCCCACCTCGCCGATACCACCACACCCGCGGAAGGAGGGCGCGCATGAACGCGCTGCGTGCACTCGTCAGCCCGCGGGGAGCGGTGTTCCTGCTCCTCGTGCTCCTGCTCATCGCCGTGACCGTGCTGAACCCGAATTTCGCCGAGCCCGGTCAGCTGATGCGCTTCATCCAGCGGGTGGCGCCGATCGCCATCGTCGCGATCGGTCAGTACTTCGTCATCATCGCCGGAGAGTTCGACCTGTCGCAGGGCTCGCTGATCACCGCGCAGGTGATCATCGCCGGCAACCTCGTGGGGCAGGACGACTCCCGCACGGTCCCCGTGCTGCTGCTCATGATCGTCGTCGGAGTTGTCGTCGGTCTCGTCAACGGCGCCATCACGACGCTGCTGAAGGTGCCGTCCTTCATCGTCACGCTCGGCATGATGCTCGCCCTTCTCGGCGGCGTCATGTGGTGGACCGGAGGGGCGGCGACGGGCAACCCGGCCGACAGCTTCCGCGAGATCGGCCGCGGCGGCATCCGCGACGTTCCGCTTCTCGACTTCGTGCCGTGGGCCGTGTTCATCCTCATCGGCTGGCTCGCCCTCGGCATCTGGATCACGAAGCGTCCGCTCGGCAAGCTCCTCATCTCGGTCGGCGACAACGCCAGGGCCGTCGACTTCGCCGGCGCACGCAGCGCCTGGGTCACCACCCGCGCATTCGTGATCTCGTCGCTGTCCGCCACCGTCTCCGCCGTGCTGCTCGTCGGCTACGCCGGAGTGCACCCCTCGGTCGGGCGCGGGTACGAGTTCATCGCCATCACCGCGGTGGTCCTCGGCGGAGTGGTGCTGGGAGGTGGCCGCGGGTGGATCGTGGCCGCCGCCGCCGGCGCCTTCGCGCTCGAGGCCCTGTTCATGCTGCTGAACATCGCCGGCGTCCCGTCGACGCTCCGCGACGCCGTTCAGGGCGTCATCATCATCGCCGCCGTCGCCTACTCCGCCGTCGCCTTCCGGGCGCGGCGCAGGCGAGGCCCACAGACTTCTCCCGACCAGGGGAAGGAGCAGGTCCCGCCACCAGGCGAGCCGGCTCGACAGTCCGCGTCACCTGCCCTCGCCTCCGGGGGCCACACAGAAACCAGAGGAGATTAGCAATGCGACGATCAATGAAGATCGCCACCGCCGGGGTGGCTCTCTTCGGCCTCATCGCGCTCGCCGGGTGTACGACCGACCCGTCCGTCGCGCCGGTCGAGTCCGACAACCCCGACGAGACGGCCGAGACGACCGAGTGGTTCGATCAGGAGCTGTTCGACAAGCAGTTCGAAGAGCGGGGCGTCGAGCCGCAGGGTCCGGCGGATGAGCCGTACCTGCAGCACATCAACGCCGAGATGATCGACACGTCGGAGTTCGCCAGTGAAGGCGCCAAGAAGGCGTGCTTCGCGAACGCCTCGATCTCCAACCCGTGGCGTCAGACGGGCTGGATCACGATGAACGAGCAGCTGAAGGCGCTGCAGAGCGCGGGTGCGATCAGCGAGATGGAGACGCGCGACGCGCAGGACTCCGACGACACGCAGATCGCCGACATCGACTACTTCATCTCCGAGGGCAACTGCGACGTCTTCCTCATCTCGCCCAACAGCACGGCGGCGATGACTCCGGCCGTCGAACGCGCATGCGAGACGGGAAAGCCCGTCATCGTGTTCGACCGCGGCGTGAACACCGACTGCCCCGTCACCTTCATCCACCCCATCGGTGGCTTCGCATGGGGCATCGACACCGCTGAGTTCCTCATCGACAACCTCGAAGAGGGCGACAAGGTCGTGGCTCTGCGCATCCTCCCGGGTGTGGACGTGCTCGAGCACCGCTGGGCGGGCGCGAAGAAGCTCTTCGACGAGGCGGGCATCGAGGCCGTCGACCACTTCACGGGTGCCGACCCCGCCGAGATCAAGAGCATCATCGCCGATGAGCTCGCCAAGGGCGACGTGCACGGCATCTGGATGGATGCCGGCGACGGCGCCGTCGCCGCGATCGAGGCGTTCGAGGACGCCGGTGCCGACTACCCGGTCATGACCGGGGAAGACGAGATGAGCTTCCTGCGCAAGTGGAAGGACACCGGGCTGACGGGTCTCGCTCCGGTGTACTCGAACTTCCAGTGGCGCACCCCGCTGCTCGCGGCGCAGAAGATCTTCGCCGGCGAAGAGGTGCCCAAGGAGTGGGTGCTGCCGCAGAAGCCGATCACCGAGGCCGAGCTCGACGACTACCTCACGGCCAACGACGGCATGCCCGACGGTCACTATGCGAAGTTCGGCGGGGAGAACCTTCCCGGTTACCCGACCGTCTGGCAGGACCGGCAGATCCCGTAACCGCCAGAGGCACATCTCGTCGCTCGACGACCGGGTCCTCGGCCCGGTCGTCGAGCGACGCCCACCATACGAAGGAGCAGGATGCCGCGCACGATCGCCGTGAACACATGGGTGTGGACGTCTCCGCTCACCGACGCAGCCCTCGGACCCCTTGCACGCAAGGCCGCCGATCTGGGATACACCGCGCTGGAGCTTCCGCTCGAGAACGTCGGCGACTGGGACCCGGCGGGAGTCCGTGCGGCCCTGGACGACCTGCGCCTCGGTGCGGTCGTGATCGGTGCGATGGGACCGCGGCGTTCGCTCCTCGCGCGCGCCGGCGACGTGGGCAGCACCCAGGAGTATCTGCGGGCGTGCATCGACGCCGCGCGGGTTCTCGGAGCCTCTGTCGTGGCCGGGCCGTTCTACGCACCGACAGGAGTGACCTGGCGGATGGATGCCGACGAGCGAGCGCTGATCGTCCGCGAACTGCGTGAGAACCTCGCGCCCCTCGCCGATGAGGCGGCCGAAAGCGGCATCACGCTCGCCGTCGAGCCGCTCAACCGCTACGAGACCAGCGTGCTGAACACGGTGGAGCAGAGCCTCGATGCGCTCGCCCCGTTGATCGGGTCCGGGGTCGGGCTCGCCCTCGACACCTATCACCTCAACATCGAGGAGAAGAAGCCCGACGACGCGATCCGCGCCGCGGGCTCGGCGATCGCGCACGTGCAGGTCTGCGGCAGCGACCGAGGTGCCGTCGGTGACGACCACACGGACTGGCCCGGCATCCTGCGCGCGCTCGATGACGCGGGTTACCGTGGAGCACTCGGACTCGAGAGCTTCACCGGCGAGAACGCGACGATCGCCGTCGCAGCCTCCGTGTGGCGTCCTCTCGCCGAGACCCAGGATCTGCTGGCCGAGCGCAGCATCCGGGCACTGCGTTCGCTCGGCGCGGCATGACGACGATCCGACCACTCGCAACGAGGAGCATCCGATGAGCACGCACCCCGTCACTCTGTTCACCGGCCAGTGGGCCGATCTGCCGTTCGAAGAGGTGGCGCGCCTCGCCGCCGAATGGGGATATGACGGTCTCGAGGTCGCCGCCTCCGGCGACCACCTCGATCTGAAGCGCGCCGATGAGGACGATGCGTATGTCGCCTCGCGACGCGAGATCCTCGACCGTCACGGGCTCGAGATCTTCGCGATCTCGAACCACCTGGCGGGGCAGGCGGTGTGCGACGCGCCGATCGACTTCCGTCACCAGGCGATCCTCCGCGACTACGTCTGGGGCGACGGCGAAGCGGAAGGCGTCCGCCGGCGAGCCGCCGACGACATGAAGCGTGCGGCACGGGTCGCGCGCAAACTCGGCGTCGACACGGTCGTGGGCTTCACCGGCTCATCGATCTGGCCGTACGTCGCCATGTTCCCACCGGTGCCGGCATCGGTGATCGAGGGCGGGTTCGAGGACTTCGCCGCCCGCTGGAATCCGATCCTCGATGTCTTCGACGGTGAGGGAGTGCGTTTCGCGCACGAAGTGCACCCCGGCGAGATCGCGTACGACTACTGGAGCTCGGTACGGGCCCTCGAGGCGATCGATCACCGTGAGGCGTTCGGGTTCAACTGGGACCCCTCGCACATGATGTGGCAGAACATCGACCCGGTCGGCTTCATCTGGGACTTCAAGGAACGCATCTACCACGTCGACTGCAAAGACACTCGGATGCGACCGCAGAACGGCCGCGCCGGCGTTCTCGGATCCCACCTGCCATGGGGCGACCCGCGTCGCGGCTGGGATTTCGTCTCGACCGGTCACGGCGACGTGCCATGGGAGGATTCCTTCCGCGCCCTCGAGGCGATCGGATACACCGGTCCCATCTCCATCGAGTGGGAGGACGCGGGGATGGACCGGTTGCACGGCGCCGCCGAGGCCGTCACGTTCGTCCGGTCACTCCTGTGGCCCGCGCCCGCAGCGTCGTTCGACGCCGCGTTCAGCAATCAGTGATCGAGGAGGCGTCCATGCCCATTCAGCACACCGTGGTCTTCCGGCTCTCTCACGAGCCGGGATCCGTCGAGGAGCGACGATTCCTCGATGATGCACGGTCCGCGCTCTCCTCGATCCCCGGCGTCCACGAGTTCGCAGTCCGCCGTCAGGTGAGTGCCAAGAGCGGCCTGACCCACCAGTTCTCGATGGTCTTCGCGGACCATGCGGCCTACGACGCGTACGACGCTCACCCGACGCATACCGCTTTCGTCCGGGATCGCTGGGTGCCCGAGGTCGCCGAGTTCCAGGAGTACGACTTCGAGGGGTGGTAGTCAGGCGGCGGTCGGCCGGAGCAGATTCTCCAGGAGCGCCAGAGCCTCGTGCTGCGGCGCGCTCGCGTCGAGCAGCCACTGCGTCTGCAGACCGTCGGAGGCGGCGATCACGAGGGCGGCGACGGCCTCTGCGTCGACGTCGTCGCGGATCCGCCCGGCGCGCTGCTGCGTCCGCACGCGGGAGGCGAGTTGCTCGCGCAGCCGCGCGAAACGGGCGGTGGCGAATGCGCGCGCAGCGGGATGGTCCTCTTCGAGTGCCGATGCGACCAGCGAGGAGTACAGCTGAACCAGCCCGGGGACCTGACGATTCGTCCGCGCGGATTCGATCATCATCTCGACCGGTGAGACATCCTGCGACGACTCGACCCGGCTGCGCCCTGCTTTCGAGCTTTCCTCATAGACAGCGACGAGCAGTTCTTCGAGCGAGCCGAAATAGTGGGTGAGCGCGGCATGGGTCACCCCGACCTCGCGCGCTATCGCCCGGAGACTGGTGCGATCGGCGCCCCGCCCTGCGAACACCTCGATCGCTCGGTCGAGGATCTCCTGCCGACGCGCGATTCCTTTGGCGTACGAACCGCGCTGTCGGGGGCGTTCTTCGTCGGCGGGCATGCGACACAGTCTAGGCGATGAAAACTTCCACTCGGAGGTATTAGCTGCTAGCGTGCTGACACGCGGATGATCGTTCCGCCCATGTCATCGCCGACCGAAGGAGCACGACCGATGCCGGTTCAGACTTCCCTCCAGCTGTTCACGATCAAAGACGAGCTGGAAGCCGATCTCGAGGGAGCGCTGGTCGCCGTCGCCGACCGCGGGTTCACGGCCGTCGAGCCCTACGACTTCGTGCGCCGGGCAGACCCCATGGCCGCCGCCCTCACCGCGGCCGGGCTCAGCGCGCCGTCCGGGCACGCGTTCCTGGCGTCGGAGTCGTTCGTGAACCCCGACGGAAGCGGCACGACGCTGCCGGTGCCCGGCCCCGCCGAGGTGTTCGCGGCCGCCAGAGCGCTGGGGATGACCACGGTCATCGATCCCTACACGGAACCGGCTCGATGGGAGACCCGCGAGCAGATCTCCGAGACGGCACGGCTGCTCAACCGCGCCGCCGAGATCGGCGCCGGTGAAGGGGTGCGGGTCGGGTATCACAACCACGCGCACGAACTCGAAGCCGTCTTCGACGGCGTCACCGGCCTCGAAGTGCTCGCAGGCCTGCTCGACGAAAGAGTCGTCCTCGAGGTCGACCTGTACTGGGTGGCACGCGCCGGGGTCGACCCGGTCGCCCTGCTGCAGCGCCTCGGTGACCGCGTGATCGCCGTGCACGCCAAGGACGGCACGCTCGACCCGGCGCTCGTCGATGCGTACCCGCCTGCGGACCAGGTGGTCGCGGGCGAGGGGTCCGTGCCGCTCATCGAGGCGATCGCGGCCGCGCCGGCACTCGAACTCGCGATCGTCGAGTTCGACCACTACGACGGTGATCTCTTCGACGCGATCCAGCGAAGCCGGATCTTCCTCGACGAGAAGGTGGCCGGCTGATGCGGCTCGGAAACGGGCCGGTCGGCGTCGGCATCATCGGAGCGGGCAACATCAGCGACCAGTACCTGGAGAATCTCACCGCCTTCCCGGATGTGCGGGTGCTCGCCATCGCTGATCTCGTGCAGGAGCGCGCGAAGGCGCAGGCCGACAGGTACGGCGTTCCGCGCGCCGGGACGGTCGAGGCTCTGCTGGATGACCCAGAGATCGACATCGTCGTGAACCTCACGATCCCGGCGGTGCATGTCGAGGTCTCCCTGGCGATCATCGCCGCAGGCAAGCATGTCTGGACCGAGAAGCCCATCGGCGTGAACCGTGAGGAGTCGCGCCGGTTGCTCGAGGCGGCGGATGCCGCGGGCCTCAGAGTGGGTGTGGCACCCGACACGGTCCTCGGTCCCGGTGTGCAGACCGTGAAGCGGGCGATCGCTCGCGGTGACATCGGCCGCCCGCTGTTCGCGCAGACTACGTTCCAGTGGCAGGGTCCCGAGATCTTCCATCCGAATCCCGCGTTCCTCTATGCCAAGGGTGCTGGTCCGCTCCTGGACATGGGTCCGTACTACGTCGCGACGCTCGTGCACATCTTCGGGCCGGTGGCCGCTGTCGCAGCTCTCGGGCTGCGTGGCACTCCGACTCGCCGGGTGCAGGTCGGCGAGCTCGCAGGTCACGAGTTCCCGGTCGAGATCCCGTCGACCGTGAGCGTGCTGCTGGAGTTCGAGAACGGCGGCCAGGCGCAGAGCCTGTACAGCACCGACTCGCCCGTCGTCCGTCAGGGAATCGTCGAGATCACCGGCACAGACGGCACGATCGTGGTGCCTGATCCGAACACGTTCGGCGGTGCGATCTCGATCACGCGTCCGCTGCGGCGGGCGTTCGTCCCTCCGGAGCCGGTCGAGCAGGAGATCATCGACGTCACGCAGGAAGGTGTGCTCTCGGGCCGGGGAGTGGGGCTTCTCGACATGGCGCGGTCGATCGCGGCCGGCCGGCCGCACGTCGCCACGGGGGAGTTCGGGTTCCACGTGCTCGACACGCTCCTGTCCATCGAGGAGGCCGCGGAGGCCCGCAGCTTCATCGAGGTCGAGAGCACGCTCGATGAGGTGCGCTCGATCGACGCCGACTTCGATCCGCACGCGGCGACACTCTGAGTGCGAGCACGTCGGAGCGGGCTGACGTCACGCTCCGACGTGCTGCTCGAGCACCTCGACCACGAGCGCGTGGTCGTCGGCCTGGGGCAGCCCCGACACGGTGATGCTGCCCACGACGCCCACACCGGCCACCGTCGCCGGGAACGACCCGCCGTGCGCGGCGTAGGTCATGGCGTCGTTCCACGCGTACTCGAGGAAGTCCGCACCGTCACGTTCGTGAGCGAGGCCGACTCGATAGGAGCTCTGACCGAAACGTCGCACCACGTTCGCCTTGCGCTCTGCCCACATGTCGTTGTCGGCGGAGGTGCCAGGCAACGCGGCATGGAAGAGCACCTGGTCGCCGCGCACGATGCGTATCGTGATCGGCAGATCACGCACGCGCGCGGTGTCGACGAGGCGCGTTCCGATCGCCCAGGCATCGTCGAAGGTGAAGGTGGGCAGCACCAGTCGCTCCTCCTGAGCGCGGATGCCGTCGATCGTCGCGGTGATCCGCTCGATGTCCTCAGGCGTCATGGCCGTCTCCGATTCGTCAGGCCGACGGTTCGCGCAGTCGGACCAGCCGCTCGTGGCCGGTCTCCTCGAGTTCGGCGATCGCATCGCGGGACTTCAGGAAGTCCGAGAACGAGCGGTACCCGAGGGCCTTCTCGCTGAAGGACGGATCCATCCGTCGCATATGGGTCTTCACCGCGGAGCTGTGCAGCCACTCGTCGGCGTCGGCCTTGTCGTGGCCGAGGCGCAGCGCACGCTCGAGCAGCTCGGTGCCCTCCTCCTGCTCGGTGAGGCCGGGGGACTCCGCCTCCACGGCCTTGGGAGCCTTCTTCGCGCGCGACTTCGGGGCAGCCTTCGTCCTCGGCGGGGTCTCTGACGCGGCATCCGCCGTGGCGTCCACGTCCGCTGCGGGGTCCGCCGGCGCCACCGGAGCCTCGACCACCTTCGCCTTCGAGGGCCGCACGACGCCCGGAAGCGAGTCGTACGCTTCGAACTCGTCGCAGGCGGCCGCGAGCGATTTGGCGGTCGAGCCCGCGACGCCCACGCCGATGACGTAGCGACCGAGCCGCTTGCACCGCTGGGCGAGCGGAACGTAGTCGCTGTCGCCGGCGACGATCACCACGTGGGTGAGATCGGGCAGCCGGAACATGTCCTCGACCGCATCCACGGCAAGGCGGATGTCGGCACCGTTCTTCGCATATGCCGCCGCGGGGAAGAGCTGCACCAGGTCGACGGCGCGCGCGACGAGCTGCGAGCGGTACACGGCGTTCACCGGCGACGACCAGTCAGCGTAGGCGCGGGTGAGGACGAGCGTTCCGAAGGACGCGGCGTAGTCGATGATCGCCCCGACCTCGATCATCGCGCGCCCGAGGCGCTCGATCACCTCGGGATCGTTGGGGTTCTCGGTGATCCGCTGTCGGTCCTTGCCGTAGGCGTTGCGCCCGTGGACGCGGTCGTACCAGGAGATGACGATGTTGTCGAAGTCCAGGTAGACCGCGACGCGGGCGTCCGGCGTCTCAGCCACGGTTCGCCTCTTCGCTCGGGTAACGAACCCCGATCTGTGCGCGGATCTCGTCGAGGGTGCCCATGATCGCGACGCTCTCGGCGATGGGGAGGATGTCGCCCTCGAGGAGGTCGTCAGCGACCAGCCGTTCCGCCGCGAACGCCTGGTACTGCATGCCGCGTCCGTCGACGGCGGAGGAATACTCCTCGATCACCGTGCCGTCCGGGCCCACCACGCGGAAGGTGGTGGGGGAGTACCACACCCGGTCGATGTCGATGCGAGCGTCGGTGCCGATGACCGAGGCCGCGTTCGGTCCGGCGCCACGCGACGACGACAGGGTGGTGGAGATCGCTCCGCCGGCGTGGGTCATGACCGTGGCGACCTCGGCATCGGCGCCGGTCTCGATCAGGCGCCCGACGGCTTTGATGCTGGTCGGCTCGCCCAGGATGTCCCAGACGAACGAGATGGGGTAGATGCCGAGGTCGAGCAGCGCGCCGCCGCCGAGCGCGAGATCGTTGAGGCGGTGGGTCGGGTCGGTCGGCAGGAGCTGGGTGTGGTCGGCGCTGACCGCGCGAACCTCGCCGAGCGTACCGGCCGCGATGATCTCGCGGATGCGGACCATGTGCGGCAGATACCGCGTCCACATCGCCTCCATGACCAGCAGGCCGCGTTCTGCCGCCAGCTTCTGCAGATCCTCGGCCTCGGCGCGATTGAGGGTGAAGGCCTTCTCGGCGAGGACGTGCTTGCCGTTCTCGAGCGCGAGACGCGCGTTCTCATGGTGCATGGGGTGGGGGGTGGATACATAGATGATGTCGACGTCGGGATCGGCCACGAGCGCCTCATACGAGGGATGGGCGTGCGCGATGTCGAACCGCGCGGCGAAGGCGTCCGCGGACTCCTGAGACCGCGAGCCGACCGCAACCAGATCGAGCCCGGCAGTGCGCAGGTCGGAAGCGAAGGCGCCGGCGATGCCGCCGGTTGCGAGGATTCCCCATCGAAGACCAGTCATGTTCTCAGCGTAGACGGTGGGGGCGGACGCCCGGCGCCCTCAGAGCCGTTCCAGCGCCTGGTCGATGTCGGCGATGATGTCGCGCGGGTCCTCGAGTCCCGCCGAGAGGCGGATGGTGTTGCGCGTGATGCCGGCCGCCGCTCGCTGTTCGGCGTTCAGGTGCGAGTGGGTCATCGATGCGGGGTGCGCGACGAGGCTTCGGGCGTCGCCGATGTTCGCCACCAGACGCACCACCCGCAGACCGTCGATGACGCGCGCCACCCGTTCCTGGGTGCCGTCATCGTCATCGCCGGCGAGGTCGAACGAGAACACCGACGGCACGCCGCGCGGCAGATAGCGACGTGCGAGCGCGTTCCATGGGTTGCCGTCGAGGCCCGGATGGTTGACCTTCGCCACGGACGGATGCTGCTGCAGGTGCTCGGCCACGGCCAGCGCCGTCGCACTCTGACGGGCGACGCGAAGGTCGAGCGTCTCCAGCCCGAGCAGGATCTGCCAGGCGTTGAACGGCGACAACGAGGGACCGAGGTCATGGACGTACTTGGATTTGACCAGGGGCGCGAACGACTGCCCGATGCCGAACCGCTCCCACAGCACGAGCTCGCCGAAGCGCTTGTACGCCGCCGTGAACTGCGGCCAGCGATCCGGGTGCGCGCCGAAATCGAACGTCCCCTGGTCGACGACGACCCCGCCGAGGGAGGTGCCGTGCCCGGACAGGAACTTCGTCGCCGAGTGCACGACGAAATCCGCGCCGTGTTCGCCGGGGCGCACGAGATACGGCGTGCCGACGGTGTTGTCGATGACGAGCGGCACTCCGGCCTCGTGCGCGATGTCGGCGACCAGGCGGATGTCGAGCACCTGTGCGATCGGGTTGGCGACCGATTCGGCGAAGAGAGCCCGCGTCTGCGAGGTGATCGCCGCACGCCACGCCTCCGGATCGTCCTGATCGACGAAGGTGACCGCGATGCCGAAGTCGTCGAAGGTGTCCTGCAGCAGGTCGACGGTGCCGCCGTACAACTGGTTCGCAGCGACGATGTGGCCCTGCCTGCCGGCCAGGGCGAGCAGCGTGACCGCGACGGCTGCCTGCCCCGATGCCACCGCGACGGCGGAGGTGCCGCCCTCGAGGGCAGCGACCCGCTCCTCCAGCACCTGCTGGGTGGGGTTCGCATTGCGGCTGTAGAGGTTGCCGGTCTTGCGCAGCGCGAAGAGGTCGGCGGCGTCGGCGAGCGAGGCGAACTGGAACGCGGCGGTCTGGTAGATCGGCGGGATCGCACTGTTCTGCGGAGTCCCGGGAACGTATCCGGCCTGGATCTGCTGGGTCGCGAACTCGCTCATCGCCCCATTGTGGTGAGTACGCGCACCTCACCTGTGGCGTGTGTCGAACTGTTGCAGCCCCGATCGCTACGGAACGAGGATGATCTTGCCGCTCGCATCGCCCGACTCGATCAACTCGTGGGCCCTGACGGCGTCTGCGAGGGGCAGCTCCGGACCGAGTTCGATGACGAAGTCGCCTGCGGCGAGCAGTTCGATGGTCTTCGGCAGCGCTTCGGCGCGCCAGGCGAGCTGCTCCTCGGTGAGAGGCACCGGTGAGCCGCCGGAGAACGCACGGATGCCGAAGGACTCCGCATCCGGTCCCCGCACGATCGTCGCGATCCGATCCCGGTCGGCGACGAGCTCGAGCGACACCTCGATGGCCTCGTCCGTGCCCGCGCAGTCCAGCGCGACCGTCGTCCCCGACGGCGCTGCCTCCCGCACCCGCTCGAGCAGCCCGGGGCCGTAGGCGATGGGCGTCGCACCGAGCTCCCGCACCTGGTCGTGTCGCGCCGGGCTCGCCGTGGCGATGACCGTCGCGCCCCAGGCGACGGCGAACTGGATCGCGGCCTGGCCGACGGAGCCTGAGCCCGCGTGCACGAGCAGGGTGTCGGCATCCGTCACCCCGAGCGAGCGCAGCGCCTGATAGGCGGTGCCCGCCGGGATGCCGATGGCGGCGCCCTCGGCGGCGGTGACCGCGTCGGGGAGGAGCGCGAGGTTGTGCGCCCGAACGATCATGGACGTCGCGTATGTGCCGAGGGTGTCGCGGATGGCGACACGGTCACCCACCACGAATCCGGTCACGCCGTCGCCCACGGCTTCGATCACGCCGGCGCCGTCGAAGCCGACGGCTCGCGGTTCGGTGATCGGCTTGGACGGACGCTTGCCGCTTCGCAGCTTCGTGTCGATGGGGTTCACCCCCGCCGCCTCGATCCGCACCACGACCTCGTCGGATCCGGCGATGACGGGGTCGGGGATCTCCATGAGATGAAGGACATCCGGGGATCCGAACTCGGTGTACACGATCGCGCGGGTCATGCCACCAGGCTAGCGGGACCTCTCACCGCCCGGACAGCACCTTGGTGATCCGCTGCGGTGAGACGGTCTGGGCGGTGCCGAGTCGCTGTGCGAACAGGCTCACCCGGTACTCCTCCAGGAGCCACCGCGCCTCCGCGATCGCCGGCGGCGCGCCCGGCTGCAGCGGAACGGTGCCTCCGGCATCGGCATACAGCTGTGCCATCCGCTCGTACTCGCTCATCCGCGTGCGGTCTTTGCCCGGCGCGTCCGCGAGGGTCCTCAACCGGTCGAGCATCGCCTCGAGATAGCGCGGCACATGCGACAGGCGTTCGAGACCGGTCGCCGAGACGAACCCGGGATACAGGAGGCCGGCCAGCTGCGTGCGGATGTCGTTCAGCGGACTCAGCAGGGCGAGGGAGTTCTCGGACCGGATGCCGCGCTCCACGTCTCTCGCCTTGGTGAGGATGCGGGCGACGAGGGAGACGCAACCGAAGAGCTCATCCACCAGCGCTGACGAGACGGCATCGCGTAGACGCGTGAACTCCGCCTCGGTGCGGACGACGCCGCCGGGATGCGCCCGTTCGATGAGATCGCGGACCACGGCGCGGCGGCAGTCCTCGATCAAGGCAGCCGCCGACGGGTACGGCGACGTCGCGAGCGCGAGCTTCTCCTGGCTTGTCAGATGCTCCTGCACGTATGGGACCGGGGAGGCGACGCCGAGGAGCACGAGCCGCAGCACGCCGTCGCGGGTGGCGGTCGCGGCGGCATCCGCGGTCGCCTCGACGCGGATCGAGACCGTCTTGCCGTTGTCGATGATCGCCGGATAGCCCCGCACGACGCCGCCGGCGACCCTCGTGTCGAGCACTTCGGGGAGCTCTCCGAAGGTCCATGAGGTCAGCCCGTCCTGTTCGATCGGCCCCCGCACGGCCGCGGCGATCGAGGTCGCGGCCGACGCAGGTTCGGTGCTCCCGCGGGCGGGCGCGGCGATGGAGCGTGCCACGCTGCTGCGGGCGCGGTCGGCGAGCTGAGCCTGCAGCGCACCGAGATCTCGGCCGGAGCCGACCACGCGGCCGCGTTCGTCGACGGCACGGAAGTTCATGCGAAGGTGCGCGGGCACGCGTTCGTCGTCGAAGTCACTCGCCGACACGAGCTGATTGGCCAGCGGCTGGATCAGCCGGGCGAGCGCGTCCTTCAGGGAGCGCGGCGGCACCCCGCCGTGGGACTCGGGGCCGGCCTCGGCGAGTTCGCTGCCGAACCTCTCCGCCCAGTCGGCAGCCGGAACCACGTGCCGGCGGATCGCCTTCGGCAGCGCCCGCAGCAGTGCGGTGATGAGCTCGGCGCGAAGGCCGGGCACCTGCCAGTCGAAACCGGTGTCCTGCACCTGGGCGAGAAGGGCGAGCGGGATGACGACGCTGACCCCGTCGTCGGTCGCGCCCGGCTCGAAGCGGTACGCGAGCCCCAGCACCTGGTCACCCTGCGTCCACCGGGTCGGGAACTCGCTCTGATCGGAGCGTCCGTCGTCTTCGAGGAGATCTGCCTCGCGCATGACGAGCAGCTTCGGTGTCGCGGCGAGCGCTTCGCGCCACCACTTCTCGAACGACCGCACATCGAAGACCTCGGCGGGGATGCGCTCGTCGTAGAAGCGGAACACCGCTTCGTCGCCGGCGAGGATGTCGCGACGCCGTTCACGCTCTTCGAGCTTCTCGAGGCGGCGGCGCAGCTCGGCGTTGCTGCGCCAGAACGCCGTCACCCGCTTGTCGATCCGGCTCGGGTCCCATTCGCCCTCGACGAGCGCGTGCCGCACGAACAGCTCTCGCGACGCCGGGCGATCGATCCGGGCGAACTGCACTCGGCGTCGGGGGATGATCTCGACACCGAAGAGGGTCACCTTCTCGAAAGCGACGGCGGCACCGGCATCCTTCGACCAGTGCGGCTCCGACACCTGCCGCTTGGCGAGGTCGCCCGCGAGTGGTTCGGCCCAGGCGGGATCGATGGCCGCGACCACCCGCGCGAAGGTTCGCGAGGTCTCGACGATCTCGGCGGCCATGACCGCCCGTGGCGCTTTCCTGCGCAGACTCGACCCCGGGAAGATCGAGAAGCGGATGCCGCGTGCGCCGCGGTACTCGGCGATCCCGCGCCGGGCGGTCGACTCCTTCGCCGGCGCGCGCGCCGTGCCGCTCGCCGCCGTGCGCTCGTCGATGAGCCCGATCTGCGAGAGCAGGCCGGACAGCAGGGCTCGGTGCACGGCGTCGGGATCGGCCGTGCCGCCGGAGTCATCGATGCTGATCTTGGCGCCGGACAGCAGCGATCGCAGCTGTCGATGCACGTCGAACCATTCCCGCACCCGCACATAGTTGAGGTGCTCGGCGCGGCACAGTCGGCGAAACGCGCTGGAGCCGAGCTCGCGCTGCTGCTCCCGCAGGTGGTTCCACAGGTTCAGCAGGGTGAGGAAGTCGCTGGTGGGGTCGGCGAATCGGGCGTGCAGTCGGTCGGCTTCCTCCCGGCGCTCCTCCGGTCGCTCCCTGACGTCCTGAATGGAGAGGCCTGCGACGATCGCGAGCAGGTCACGCGCCACGCCGCCGCGCCCTGACTCGATCAGCATGCGGGCGAAGCGCGGGTCGATGGGGATGCGCGAGATGTCGCGCCCGATGCGGGTCAGACGTGCCGTCGCCGAGCCCGCGTGCGGATCGACGGCTCCGAGCTCCGTCAGCAGGTCGAACGCCGCCTTCACGCCCCGTGAGTCGGGCGGGGTGAGGAAGGGGAACGCCGTGATGTCGCCGAAGCCGAGCGCGAGCATCTGCAGGATGACCGAGGCGAGCGAGGTGCGCAGGATCTCGGGCTCGGTGAACTCCGGGCGCTTGTCGAAGTCCTCCTCGCTGTAGAGGCGGATCGCGATGCCGTCACTGGTGCGCCCGGCGCGCCCGGATCGCTGGTTCGCGGACGCCTGCGAGATCGCCTCGATGGGAAGTCGCTGCACCTTGGAGCGGTTGCTGTAGCGCGAGATGCGCGCGGTCCCCGTGTCGATGACGTAGCGGATGCCGGGCACGGTGAGGCTCGTCTCCGCGACGTTGGTGGCGAGCACGACGCGCCGGCGCACTCCGGCGACCCGGCTCCGCTCGAACACCCGGTGCTGCTCCGCCGACGACAGGCGTCCGTAGAGCGGCAGCACCTCGGTCGGGGAGCGGTCCTTCGCGTACGCGCCGCGCACCGCGTCCGCCGCGTCGCGGATCTCGGCCTCACCCGGAAGGAACACGAGCACGTCGCCGGGCTCCTCGCGGTCGAGTTCACGGAGGGCGGTGACGATCGCCGACACCTCGTCCTCGGGCTCGGCGGTCGCATCGGACGGCGCGGCATCGAGGTCCCCGGCGGTGTCGTCGAGCGGGCGATACCGGATCTCCACCGGGTAGGTGCGACCGGACACCTCGATGATCGGTGCGGGCTTGCCGTCGGCATCCGCGAAGTGCTTGGCGAAGCTGCCCGGGTCGATCGTGGCCGAGGTGATGATGAGCTTCAAGTCGCGGCGCTGAGGGAGGATCCGCGCGAGGTAGCCGAGGAGAAAGTCGACGTTGAGCGAGCGCTCGTGCGCCTCGTCGATGATGATCGTGTCGTAGCGCGTGAGCAGCCGGTCGCGATGGATCTCGTTCAGCAGGATGCCGTCGGTCATGAGCGCGATGCGGGTGCTGTCGGACACCTTGTCGGTGAAGCGCACCTTGTAGCCGACCAGTCCGCCCAGCTCCACCTGCAGCTCCTCGGCGACGCGCTCGGCGATCGTGCGGGCTGCCAGACGACGCGGCTGCGTGTGCGCGATGCGATCCCGGCCGAGGTCGAGGCAGATCTTCGGCAGCTGCGTGGTCTTGCCCGACCCGGTGGCACCCGCCACGATGACCACCTGGTGATCACGGATGGCGTCGGCGATCTCCTCCCTGGCGGCGCTGACAGGCAGCTCCGGCGGGAAGGAGATCACGGCGGGGGTCGCAGACATAGCCCTCCATCGTATGACGCGTTCGGCACCGGTCGCACAGCGCCCGACGTACGATCGTCGGGTGACCACGACAGAGCAGCCGCCGCCCGCGGGCGAGGCGATGCCCGTGGCGTCGCCCGTGAGCCCGCTGGAATGGTTCCGCGACTTCGGACGGCCGCCGCGGATCATGGGGCTCGACATCGCCCGAGGGCTCGCGATCCTCGGGATGGCCGGTGCCCACATCGGGGAGACCACCGATTTCGACTGGCTCGAGCCCGGCACGTGGAGCGACGTGGTCAACGGACGGTCGTCGATCCTGTTCGCGGTCCTCGCCGGAGTATCTGTCGCGCTGATGACGGGCAGGTCACGGCTTCCCGATCGCGAGCGGATGCCGCAGCACCGCCTGCGTCTCGTCGGTCGCGGGATGACGATCTTCCTGATCGGCCTCTTCCTCGAGATGCTGAACACGCCGATCGCCGTCATCCTCACCCTCTACGGCGTGCTCTACCTCGCGATGATCCCGTTTCTGCGGTGGCGGCCGCGGCAGCTGATCGCCGCAGCCGTGATGCTCGCGATCATCTGCCCTCCGCTGCTGGCTCTCCTGAACGCGCTCACGCTCGACCCCCGCGGCGCAGGCGTTGATTTCCTCTTCTACGGCTTCTACCCGATCACCGCCTGGCTGGCCTTCGCGTTGGCCGGGATGGCGCTGGGCCGGATGCCGCTGGAGCGCGCCGGCACCGCCGCTGCGACGCTGGTCGTGGGCATCCTGCTCGCCGTCGCCGGGTACGGGCTCGGCGCGATCGGCGCCGCGTTCGGCGTCGCCGGTGGGCCGGGGACCTCCGCGTCATCGAATCGGGCCAGCGGCTGGGAGACGTACGCCGACGCGCTCGACGCGGCCGACCCCGCGGACGCCGTGCTGCGGGCCGTCTTCGCGGTCGAACCGCACTCGGGTGGGATCGCGGAGCTGATCGGCTCCGGGGGCCTCGCGCTCGCGGTGATCGCGAGCTGCCTCCTGCTGGCACGGCGGTTGCGATGGCTGCTGCTGCCGTTCGCGGCACTGGGCTCGATGCCTCTGTCGGCGTACACGCTCCACGTGTTCGGGATCTTCGTGATGGCGGGACCCGGGGGACTGTTCTCCGACAACGGGATCTGGGGGGTCATGTCGGTGATGCTCCTGGCCGGAGCCACGCTGTGGTCGGCGTTCATCGGGCGCGGGCCGCTGGAGCGGCTGGCGGGCTGGAGCGCCGAGCGGATGGCATCCGCTCCGACCCGCTGAGCGTGTGCGCGACGATGACGCGATGCGTCAACCCCCTGCTCGCGCCGAGATCCGCGGTCTTAGGGTTATCGCATGACGATTCCCACACTCGAACTCAACGACGGCAACTCCATCCCGCAGCTCGGTTACGGCGTCTTCAAGGTGCCGGCGGACGAGACCGAGCGCACGGTGAGCGAGGCGCTCGAGATCGGCTACCGCCACATCGACACCGCCGCCATCTACGGCAACGAGGAGGGCGTCGGTGCAGCCATCGCGAAAAGCGGCATCGCGCGCGATGAGCTGTTCATCACGACCAAGCTCTGGAACGACAGGCACCACGATGACGAGCCGCGCGCGGCCATCACCGAGAGCCTCGACAAGCTGGGCCTGGAGCGGGTGGACCTGTATCTGGTGCACTGGCCGACGCCGGCCAAGGACGATTACGTGCATGCCTTCGCGAAGCTCGTCGAGCTGCGCGAGGCAGGCCTTGCGCGCAGCATCGGCGTGTCGAACTTCCTGGTGCCTCACCTGCAGCGTGTCGTCGACGAGACGGGTGTCGTCCCCGCCGTCAACCAGATCGAGCTGCACCCCGCCTACCAGCAGCGCGATGTGGTCGCCTGGGCGGATGAGAACGGCGTCCGCATCGAGGCGTGGGGTCCCCTCGGTCAGGGCAAGTACGACCTCTTCGGCGCACCCGCCGTCGCCGACGCCGCGGCAGCGCACGGTGTCACCCCCGCTCAGGCGGTGCTGCGCTGGCACCTGCAGAAGGGGGTCATCGTCTTCCCGAAGTCGGTGCGCGCCGAGCGCCTTCGCGAGAACCTCGACGTCTTCGGCTTCACGCTCACCGATGCCGAGGTGGCGGCCATCGACGCTCTCGATCCGCTCGATGGATCGGGCCGCGTCGGCTCGCACCCGGACGAGGTGAACTGAGCCCGGCAGGCGTAGCGTGAGGGCATGACGAACCGGCTCGCCGAAACGCTCAGCCCCTACCTCCGCGCCCACGCGGACAACCCGGTCGACTGGTATCCGTGGGGGCCGGAGGCGTTCGCCGAGGCAGCGCGGCGCGACGTGCCGCTGCTGATCTCGATCGGTTACTCCACCTGCCACTGGTGCCATGTCATGGCTCGCGAGTCATTCGCCGATCCCGGCATCGCGGCGGTGATCAACGCTGGGTTCGTCGCGGTGAAGGTCGACCGCGAGGAGCATCCCGATGTCGACGGCGCGTACATGGCGGCGGCATCCGCGTTCACCCAGAATCTCGGATGGCCGCTCACGATCTTCGCGACCCCGCGCGGGCGGGCGTTCTTCGCCGGCACGTACTGGCCGCCGGAGGCGAGGCCGCCGATGCCGTCGTTCCGAGATGTGCTGGCGGCGGTCACCGAGGCGTGGACCACGCGCCGCGACCAGGTCGAGGAGTCGGCGGATGCCGTCACCGAGGCGTTGACCCAGGCGGCGGACACCACCCGATCCGACCTGCCCGATCCCGGCGCGATCGTGCGTGCAGCCGAGACGATCGCCGCACGAGAGGATCACCAGTTCGGCGGATACGGCGGTGCCCCGAAGTTCCCGGTCGCGACGACGCTGCTCTTCCTGCAGACTCCGCTCGTGCGCCGTGGCGCACCGGATGCGGCGGCATCGGCCCGCCGAACTCTCGCCGCGATGGCGACCTCGCCGCTGCATGACGAGGTCGACGGGGGTTTCTTCCGCTACGCCACGCAACGCGACTGGAGCGTGCCGCACTACGAGCGGATGCTCACCGACAACGCTCAGCTGATCGATGTGGCACTCGATGCGGGAGACGCGGCCACCGTCCGCGGTATCGCCGAGTTCCTGCTCTCGGTGCTCCGTCGGCCGGGCGGCGGATTCGGTGCTGCTCAGGACTCGGAGTCGTGGATCGCGGGGGAGCGCAGCGAAGGGGGGTACTACCTCCGCTCGGCCGCCGAGCGCGCCAATCTCGAACCGCCGGCCGTCGACGGCAAGGTCATCACCGGGTGGAACGGGATCGCCGTCAGAGCGCTCGCCCGTGCCGGAGCTGTTCTGGGGGAACAGTCGTGGGTGCAAGCCGCCGGCGAGGCCGCGGAGGCGGTTCTGCGCACGAACGTGACGGCGGACGGTTCGATCGTGCGCGCATCCCTCGACGGCAAGCCGTCGCCTGCCGTCGCGGGGCTTGCCGATCTCGGTCTGCTGGCGGAGGGCCTGTTCGCGCTCGCCGCCGCGGGTGGTGAAGCACGGTGGGCGGTGCGCGGCCGGGAGATCCTCGACCGCGCGCTGGCCGGCGTCGAGCCCGACCCCGTGCTGTCTGCGCACGGGGTGGCTTCTTCGCCGGATCAGAGCGACGGTGATCTGCCGTCCGGAGCGTCTGCCGTCGCCGCTGCCGCGCTCGCCGCGTGGCGGCTCGGCGCCGGGGAACGATACCGCGACGCGGCGGCGACGTGGGTCGAGCAAAATGCCGAGCGGGCGCTCGCACAGCCGTTCGCCTACAGCTCCATGCTGCAGGCGGCAGCTGGCCTCGTCGAGCCGCCTCGGCAAGTCGTCGTCGTCACCGCGTACCGATCGAGCGCGCTCGCCGGTGCGGCACTTCGGACCGACGCCGACGTCGTCGCGGTGGTGACTGCGGAGCAGGCCCGGGCGTTCGCGGATGCCGGTTTCGAATTGTTCGAGGGGAAGGGTGAGTCCTCGGAGCGGGCATACGACTGCCGCGCCTTCGTGTGCCGGCTGCCCGTCAGCGACCCCGCCGACCTGCAGCTCGAACGATGACCCGGGCCGCCGATCGGCCTTGTAACGAGGCTGCTCTGGGTGGGTCCGGCGGGGCAGTCGAGACGCCGTTGGACGGCGGCAATATGAGCGCGGTCTCGCGGCTCGGCGATGAGATACGACGGCCGATGGGTCCGTGGTCCCGTAATGTCCATGAGCTTCTCGGCACCCTGCGGCGGGCCGGGATCACCGAGGTGCCTGAAGTGCTCGGCACCACCGCGGACGGACGCGAGCGGTTGTCGTTCATCGAAGGTGTCGTCGGCCACTATCCGTTGCCGCACTGGCTCTGGTCTGACAGCTCCCTCGAGAGCGCTGCGCGGCTGCTGCGACGGATCCATGACGCGAGCGTCATCCACGTACAGACTCGGGAAGGGTGGCGAGGGGCGGCGCGCGAGCCCGTCGAAGTGATCTGTCACAACGATTTCGCGCCGTACAACCTGGTCTTCCGCGATGGCGCGGTGGTGGGAGTCATCGACTTCGACATGGCTGCTCCGGGTCCGCGGCTCTGGGATCTGGCGTATCTCGCCTATCGACTGGTTCCTTTCGTGGAGGACGCTGCCGCCCCACCGAGCATCCGAGATGCGGAGGACGCGCGGCTGGGCGCTCTGTTGACGGCGTACGGCACCGATGCCCCTGCCGAGCGACTCTGGGAGGTCATGGCCGCGCGGCTCGACGCACTCGCCGAACACACCCGCGGCGAGACGGCTCGGAGGCCTGAACTGCTGGGTCACGCCCTCATGTACGAGCGGGACGCGGCGCGACTGCGAGCGCGCTCCGGAGCCTGACCGTCTTCCGGTCGACCGGATGAAAGAAGACAGATGACGGTCATGTGGCCGCGATGAGCGACAAGTTTCTTCTATCAGCGAGCGCGGCGCCACGTCACAGAGCGTTCGCGTACCCCATCCCCATCGCCTCCCGCACCTGATGCAGCGTCGCCTCCGCGATCTCGTTCGCGCACTCATTGCCGCGACGCAGGATGCCGTCCACGAACGCCGCGTCCTGCTCCAGTTCACGGCGCCGCCGTCGGTGGCTGGCGAGGAAGTCGTTCACCGCGTCGGTGGTGATCCGCTTGAGCCGCGCGCTTCCGCCGTCGCCGATCCGGTCCGCCAGCGCCTCCGGAGTCGTACCCAGGCACAGCGACGCCGATTGCAGGAGACCTGAAACGCCGGGGCGCTGGGCCGGATCGAACGTGATGCGGCGCTGCGCGTCCGTCCGCGTGCGCCGGATCGCATCCGCCGTCTGATCCTCGGTCATCGACAGTGAGATCGCGTTGCCGTAGCTCTTCGACATCTTGCGGCCGTCGAGCCCCGGCACCTCAGGGGCCGCTGAGATCAGCGGTTCGGGCTCGGCGAAGACGTCTCCGTATCGATCGTTGAAACGGCGAGCGATCACCCGCGTCTGCTCCACGTGCGGGAGATTGTCCTTGCCGACGGGCACGAGGTTCGCCCTGCAGAACAGGATGTCGGCCGACTGATGCACCGGGTAGGTCAGCAGCAGACCACTCAGCACCCGCCCGGACGCGGCGTACTCCGCCTTGACGGTGGGGTTCCGGTGCAGTTCGGCTTCGGTGACGAGACTGAGGAACGGCACGAGAAGCTGATTGAGAGCGGGAACGGCGGAGTGCGTGAAGATGACCGCCTGCGCCGGGTCCATCCCGGCCGCAATGTAGTCGAGAATCGCGGAGCGGACGTTCGCCTCGATGTCGCCCACGGCGTCCCGGTCGGTGATCACCTGGTAGTCCGCCAGGATGATGAGCGTCTCGACCCCGGCGGCTTGCAGCCGAACGCGCTCACGGATCGTGCCGAAGTAGTGACCGAGGTGCAGCGCGCCGGTCGGGCGTTCACCGGTGAGGACGCGGAATTGCTCGGGGTGCTCGGTGATGCGACGGTTCAGATCGCGTGATCGTGCGGCCGCCGCGGTGAAGGTGTCCATCGTCTGCTCCTCGAAGAAAGGGGCGCACGACAGGTCTCCACACGATGCGGGCCGCCATGCAGCCCGCGAAAACGCGTTATGGGGCTGCTGGTAGCAGCCACCATCCACTCGAAGCGGGAAAACGCATGTCGATGATTCTACGCCGAACGGCCAGCTGAGCAGACTGCATAGTGCGGCTGCACGATACGCCCGCCCATTGCGCGGCATGCGCAGCTTCTGCTGAACCGTTTGCCCAGTGCCCGGCATCCGTTTACTGTTGCCATCGCCGCGAGAACGCCCGCCTCGCCCCTCTCACAGCAAGGATGCTCTGCAGATGCCCCTTCCCGTCCGTCCCGGTCTCGACGCCGTTCCCGCCTACCGCCAGGGGCGGCCCGCTCCCGACGGCGCTTCGAAGCTCTCGTCGAATGAATCGCCGCACCCGCCGCTGCCCTCGGTGATCGCCGCTGTCCAGGACCGCCTCGCCCACATCAACCGCTATCCCGACATGAGCGCGGAGGCGGTGAGGTCCAGGATCGCCGAGCGTCACGGCGTCGCGGCGGAGCAGGTGACGGTCGGGGCGGGTTCGGTGGAACTCGCCGCCCAGCTCATCCACGCCACGGCCGGCGCCGGTGACGAGGTCATGTTCGCATGGCGGTCGTTCGAGGCGTATCCGTCGCTCGTACGCATCGCCGGTGCGACCCCTGTCGCCGTTCCCCTCGATGCCGATCACCAGCACGACCTCGACGCGATGCTCGCCGCGATCACGTCACGCACGCGACTGATCTTCGTGTGCAACCCCAACAATCCGACAGGGACCGTCGTCGGAGCGGACGAGCTGGAGCGCTTCGTCGCGGCGGTGCCCCGCGACATCCTCGTCGTCATCGACGAGGCGTACGTGCACTTCGACCGGTCGGCGTACTTCGACGCGTCCGGCGGCCAGGGTGCAGGCGTCCAGCTCTTCCGCCGTCATCCGCACGTCGCCGTGCTCCACACGTTCTCCAAGGCATACGGCCTAGCAGGGCTCCGCATCGGCTATGCGATCGCGCCGACGGTCATCGCCGAGAATCAGCGCAAGACTGCGATCCCGTTCGGCGTCACCGACCTCGCACAGACCGCCGCGATCGCCTCTCTGGATGCCGCGCATGAGCTCGCCGCCCGGATCGACGACGTCGTCGTCCAGCGCGCACGGTTGTCGGCACTGCTGGAGGCGGCGGGATGGTCTCCGTCGCCTTCTCAGGCGAACTTCGTCTGGGTGCCGTCGGGCCCACGCACCGCGCACCTGGAAGAGCTGCTTCGCGCGGGCGGAGTGATCACGAGGGCGTTCGCCGGCGAGGGTGTTCGCATCTCATCCGGAACGGCCGAGGACATCGACAGGGTCGAGGCGGCGCTCGCCGCAGGCATCCGGATCAGCCCAGCGCAGAACCAGCACGATCAGCACGTGAACGAGGAGGTCCACGCATGACCGAAGTGCCCGCAACCACGACGACGACCAGGGGACTGCACCCGGGCCTGACCCGCCGACAGATCTCGATGATGGGACTCGGCGGCGCGATCGGTGCCGGGCTCTTCGTCGGATCCGGCCAGGCGATCGGGATCGCAGGCCCTGCTGTGCTCATCTCCTACCTCGTCGCCGGCGCCATCGTCGTGCTCGTGATGGCGATGCTCGCCGAGATGGTGGCCGCCCGCCCGAGCTCAGGTGCGTTCAGCTCCTACGCGCAGAAGGCCATGGGGCGCAGCGCGGGCAGTGCCGTCGGGTGGCTGTACTGGATTCAGCTCATCGTCGTCATCGCCGCCGAGGCGACCGGGGCCGCGGGCATCGTCGCCGGATGGATCCCGGCGGTGCCGGCGTGGGTATGGGTGCTCGTCTTCGTCGCCGCACTCACTGCGGTGAATCTGTTCGGAGTGCGCAATTACGGCCGGTTCGAGTTCTGGTTCGCCGCCATCAAGGTTGCCGCGATCATCCTCTTCCTCATCGTCGGCGTCTGCGCGATCATCGGTCTCTTCCCCGGCGTCCCGGCGACGGGCATCGGCAACCTCGTCGACCACGGCGGTTTCGCGCCCCAGGGCATCACCGGCATCGCCGCGGCCCTGCTGATCGTCGTCTTCGCGTTCGGCGGCACCGAGGTCGTCGCGATCGCCGCCGCCGAGTCGGATGACCCCAGCCGCAATATCCGGCGGATCGTTCGCGAGGTGATGGTGCGGATCATCGTGTTCTACATCGGCTCGATCTTCGTCATCGTCGCAGTCCTCCCGTGGAACGCCCCCGAGGTGCTCGACGGACCGTTCTCGGCGGTGCTCGCAACGCTGCGCGTGCCCGGCGTCGACCTGGTGATGTCGCTCATCGTCGTGGTCGCCTTGCTCTCGGCCATGAACGCGAACATCTACGGTGCCTCTCGGATGGCGTTCTCGCTCGGCGAGCGCGGGCTCGCACCGCTGGCGTCCACCCGCACCAGCGACAAGGGCGTGCCGTATGTCGCGGTGCTCGCCTCGGTCGCTTTCGGCTTCGTCACCGTGGCGCTGAACTGGGCCTTCCCGGATGTGATCCTGCCGGCGCTGCTGAACGTCGTCGGCTCGACTCTCCTCGTCATCTGGACGGCGACCACCATCGCGCAGATCGTCTTGCGCCGCCGGGCGGACCGCGCCGGCGAGGAGATGCCGATGCGAATGTGGGGCTTCCCCTGGCTGTCGTGGCTGTGTCTCGTTCTCCTGGTGGCCGTCATCGCCCTCGCGATGATCGATCCGGCAGCGAGGACGCAGCTGCTGTTGACGCTCGCGCTCACGGCAGTGCTCCTGGTGGTCGCGCGGCTCACCCGCGGCGTGTCCCGCCCCGGCGTCGTCCGGGAGTAGGCAGGTGCGCATCGACAAGCTCGACGCCGACCTCATCCGCCTGCTCACGGAGTCGCCGCAGCTGCCGATCCTCGAATGCGCGAGGCGGCTCGGCGTGGCGCGCGGTACCGCGACCTCCCGCCTCGCCCGGCTCCACGAGGCCGGCGTGATCCGGGCGATCGTGCCGCAGGTCGATCCGAGCGGATTCGGGTACGGACTCGTCGCCTTCTGCCTGATCGAGATCGATCAGAAGATCGGACATGACGAGGTCGCCAAGGCTCTGGCGGACGCCGTGCCCGAGATCATCGACATGTACACCGTGACCGGTGCGAGCGACATGCAACTGCGGCTCGTCGCTCGCACGGCGGCGCAGCTGCAGGAGGTGCTCGACCGCGTGGCGCTCGTTCCTGGCGTCGCGCGCACCGCGTCGTCCATCGCGATGCGCACCCACCTCGAGGGCCGAGTGCTGCCGCTCGTCGAGCACGTGTCGCAGCAGCCCGAGTCCTCGCCGTGACAGGCGGTCAGATCCAGCCAGGCATCCAGTTGTGCACCAGCCAGAATCCGTACGGCACGTTCATGCCGGTCCACACCGGATAGAAGAACGCGGAGACCAGCACCGCGAAGGCCAGGAATAGCAGCACCGTGCGCTCTCCCGCCTGCCGTCGGTGCAGCGGAGCGGCGCGTTCCCCGGCGATGATACGCAGCGTCACGGCGAGTGCGATGACGAGGAACGGCATCATCACCACCGTGTAGAACTGGAAGATCGTCCGCTCCGGCAGAAGCAGCCAGGGCACGTACGTCACGGCCACGCCCACCAGCGGGATCGTGAACTCCGGCCCGACAGGCGAGCGATCGATCCATCCGCGCACCAGACGGTAGATCAGGTAGACGGCTGCCGCCACGCCGGCGAACCAGATGAGAGGGTTCGGCAGCGCCGAGACGACGGCGATGCAGTGCTCCACGCCGCATCGGCCGTCCTCGCCGCCGACCCAGACCGCGGTGGGGCGCAGCAGGAAAGGCCACTCCCAGGCCGCACTCGCGTAGGGGTGACCGCGGTTCAGCCCGACGTGGAAGCCGAGGATCGACTGGTGGTAGTTCCACAGGGCGATGAGCGGGTTCGGGTCACTGGTCCGGTCGTAGCCGCCCGCGGTCAGGAGCCACCCGCTCCAGCTGACGAGGTAGACGGCGATCGCCGGCGGCACGAGGAGCAGGAACGAGACCGGACCCTGCCGGAAGGCGGCATCCGTCGGCCAGAACGCCACTCCCACGCGCCGGCGGGCGAGCGCGTCTGTCACCACGACATAGAGCCCGAGTCCTGCGAGCGCGTACAGCCCGGACCATTTGACGGCGGTCGCAGCTCCCAGCGCCGCTCCCGCCGCAATCAGCCAGGGACGCCGCCAGAGAACCGGGCCCCAGAACGGGTCAGGGTCGTCTGTGCTGCGGCGCTCGAGCAGCGGGATGGTGCGCCGTCGATCGAAGAGCACGAAGAGGAAGCCGAGCAGGACGAAGAAGGTGAGCGAGCCGTCGAGCAGCGCGGTGCGGCTCATCACGATGCTGAGCCCGTCGATCGCGAGCAGCATCCCCGCGATGGTGGCCACGACGATCGAGCCGGTGAGGTGACGCGCGACCAGGTAGACCAGCAGCACGGTTCCGGTGCCGAGCAGCGCCGTCGTCAGGCGCCATCCCTCGCTGACTCCCGGCCCTCCGATGGCCATCCCGAGCGCGATGATCCACTTGCCCAGCGGCGGGTGCACGACGAAGGCGGCTTCCGTGTCGAGCGGCAGCGGGTCACCCGAGGCGAATGCCTGGTTCGCCCCGTCCTCCCAGGTGCCCTCGTAGCCGAGTGTCCACAGTGACCAGGCGTCCTTGACGTAGTAGGTCTCGTCGAAGGCGAGTTCGTGCGGGTGACCGAGGTTCGCCACGCGCAGCACGAGCGCCAGCGCCGTCACGACCAGCGGAGCGAACCAGCGCAGCATCGGTCCCCAGTCCGGGTCGAGCAGCACGCGATCGCGCAGCTGGCCGAAGCGCGTGAGCCGTTCCCCCGGAGGGGGCAGCAGAGGCAGGGGCGCGGTCACCGCTCCAGACTAGACAACCGACATAGGCTGGGCGGGTGATCATCCTCGCCGCCACCCCGATCGGCAATCTCGGCGACGCGTCACGCCGGCTCGTCGAGGTCCTCGAGAACGCGGAGATCATCGCCGCGGAGGACACCCGCACCACCCAGCGCCTGCTGCAGGCGCTGAAGATCGAGAACAGGCCGCGCCTCATCGCCCTCCACGATCACAACGAGAAGCAGAAGGCGGGCGAGATCGCCGCTCTCGCCGTGGATCAGGACATCGTCGTGCTCAGCGATGCCGGGATGCCGGCGATCAGCGACCCAGGCTACGGACTCGTCGCCGAGGCCGTGGCGCAGGGCGTCACCGTCACCGCGATCCCGGGTCCGAGCGCCGTGCTCATGGCGCTGGCGATCTCGGGGCTCCCCACCGACCGGTTCACATTCGAGGGGTTCCTGCCGCGCAAACCCGGCGAGCGGCGCTCCATGCTGCGGGCGCTCGCAACGGAACCGCGCACCATGGTGTTCTTCGAATCGGCGGCGCGCCTCGCCTCGTCACTCGCCGACATGGGCGTGGCACTCGGTGACGACCGCCGCATCGCGGTGTGCCGGGAGCTGACGAAGCTGTACGAAGAGGTGCGTCGGGGCACGGCATCCGAACTCGTGTCGTGGGCCGAAGGCGGCGTCAAGGGCGAGATCGTGGTCGTCGTCGAGGGAGCGCCCCGGCGAGACGCGTCGCCCGACGACGCGCTCGCCCAGGTGCAGACCCTCGTCGCCTCAGGCATCCGCCTGAAGGATGCCGCGGCCGAGGTCGCCGCTCTCACCGGCCTGTCGTCCCGGGATCTGTATCAGGCCGCGCTGGCCGCCCGCGTCCGATGACCGACGCCGGCGCTGTAGGGGCCGACGAATCGTCAGCCGACGCAGCGGTCGCTGCCGCGTACGATGACCGCGCGAAGGAATACATCGCGCTGGGAAGCCGGATCGATCAGATGGATTCCTCCGATCGAGGTGCCGTCGCGCGCTGGCGCGATGGCACCAGTGGGGTGCTGCTGGATGCCGGTTGCGGTCCCGGTCATTGGACGGCGTTCCTTCACGACGGTCACCGTGACGTGGTCGGAATCGACCTCTCGGCGCGTCTGCTCGCGCGTGCCCGCGCCGAGTATCCGCACCTCTCGTTCGCTCACGGTTCCTTTCGGCACCTTCCGTTCGCTGAGGAGTCGATCGGCGGGATCCTCGCGTGGTACTCGCTGATCCATCTGCCTCCGGCCGACGTGCCGGGGGTGCTCGTGGAGTTCGCGAGGGTGCTGGCTCCAGGCGGGGGACTTCTGCTCGGCTTCTTCGATGGGGAAGCCGGGGAGAGTTTCGAGCATGCCGTCGCTCCCGCGTGGTTCTGGTCGGCGGATGCTCTGGACGCCCTGCTCCGCGACGCGGGATTCGCTCCGGTCTCGGGCGAGCGGCGAGACCGCGGCCCGGGTGAGATGAGCCGCCGCCCGCACGGCGCCGTCACGGCGACATTGCGCTGAGCGGAACCCCGCTCGACTGCGCGTAACCAGGGCCCGCGTCCCACCTAGAATTGACCGCATGCCCGCAGGCGAATCGTTCTACATCACCACGCCCATCTATTACCCCTCCGACGTGCCTCACATCGGTCACGGGTACACGACGGTGGCCGTCGACACCCTCGCGCGGTGGCACCGCCAGGCGGGGGACGACACCTGGATGCTCACCGGAACGGACGAGCACGGGCAGAAGATGCTGCGAGCCGCCGCCGCCAACGGCGTGACGCCGCAGGAATGGGTCGACAAGCTCGTCAGTGAAGCCTGGTTCCCGCTGCTGGAGACCCTCGATGTCGCCAACGACGACTTCATCCGCACCACGCAGGAGCGGCACGAGACGAACGTGCAGACGTTCTTCCAGCGCCTCTACGACCGGGGCTACATCTACGCCGGCGAATACGAAGCGCTCTACTGCGTCGGATGCGAGGAGTTCAAACCCGAGTCCGAGATCGTCGACGGCACGGGTCCGTTCGAGGGACTGAAGGTCTGCGCCATCCACTCGAAGCCGCTCGAGTTGCTGCAGGAGAAGAACTACTTCTTCAAACTCAGCGAGTTCCAGGACCGCCTGCTCGAGCTGTACAAGAGCGTGCCCGACTTCGTGCGACCGGACTCGGCGCGCAATGAAGTCGTGTCATTCGTCAGCCAGGGTCTCAAGGACCTGTCCATCTCGCGCTCCACGTTCGACTGGGGCATCCCGCTGCCGTGGGACGAGTCGCACGTCATCTACGTGTGGGTCGACGCCCTGCTCAACTACGCCACGGCCGTCGGCTACGGCTCCGACGACGAGACCTTCGCGCGTCGCTGGCCGGCGTATCACGTGGTCGGCAAGGACATCCTGCGCTTTCATGCCGTCATCTGGCCGGCGCTGCTCATGGCCGCGGGCCTCGAAGTGCCCAAGGGCGTCTTCGCGCACGGCTGGCTGCTCGTCGGCGGAGAGAAGATGTCGAAGTCGAAGCTCACCGGGATCGCGCCCACCGAGATCACCGACGTCTTCGGATCCGACGCCTACCGGTTCTACTTCCTCTCCGCCATCGCGTTCGGCCAGGACGGCTCGTTCTCCTGGGAGGATCTGTCGGCGCGCTATCAGGCCGAGCTCGCGAACGGGTTCGGCAACCTCGCCTCGCGCACGATCGCGATGATCGAGAAGTACTTCGAGGGCGTCGTGCCCGCGGCATCCGACTACAGCGAGCAGGACCTCGCGATCCAGAAGATCGTGGCCGAAGCCGCGACAGCGGCGGATGTTGCGATCGGCCAGTTCCGCATCGACGAGGCGATCTCGGCGATCTGGACGATCGTGGACGCCCTCAACGGATACATCACCGAGAACGAGCCGTGGGCGCTCGCCCGCGATGAGGACAAGCGCGACCGCCTCGGCGCCGTGCTCTACACGTGCGCCGACGGTTTGCGTGCCCTCGCCGTGCTGCTGTCTCCGGTGATGCCACAGGCGACCGAGAAGCTCTGGGTGGCCCTGGGAGCGCCCGAAATCCTGGGAGCACTGCAAGACCAGCCCATCCGCGAGGCGGGCGGTTGGGGAGTGCTGCCATCGGGCACGAGCGTGAAGGCGCTCGCGCCGCTGTTCCCGCGTGTGGAGTCCACCGCCTGACCCCGCGCACCGTGCGGGACGGGTGAACAGAGCGAGCGGAGGCGCGATGGCGGAGACGTACGTGCAGCAGAGGTCGGGAGACGGCCGCAAGGATCTGCGGTACCCGCCGGCTCCTGAGCCGCTCGCCGTGCCGGTGTACGACAACCACGCCCACCTCGAGATCCTCGACGGAGACGAGCCGCTGTCGCTCACCGAGCAGCTCGATCGCGCCGCCGCCGTGGGCATCGCAGGCGTGGTGCAGGCCTCCGGTGACATCGAGTCCTCGCGATGGGCGGTGGATGCAGCGGCATCCGACCCGCGCGTTCTCGCCGCTGTCGCCATCCATCCGAACGATGCGCCCGTGTATGCGCAGGCCGGGCGGCTCGACGAGGCGATCTCCGTCATCGACGAGCTCGCAGCCCACCCGCGCACGCGTGCGGTCGGCGAGACCGGCCTGGACTTCTTCCGCACGGGCCCGGAGGGTCACGACGCGCAGTTCGCGTCGTTCGAGGCGCACATCGCGCTGGCGAAGAAACATGGCGTGGCCATGCAGATCCATGACCGCGATGCGCATCAGGCGGTGCTCGAGACGCTCGCGCGCGTCGGCGCTCCGGACAGGACGGTGTTCCACTGCTTCTCCGGTGATGAGGCCATGGCGAGGACCTGCGCGGATGCCGGCTACTACCTCTCTTTCGCCGGGAACGTCACGTTCAAGAACGCCCAGAATCTGCGCGACGCGCTGGCGGTGACGCCGATCGATCGGATCCTCGTCGAGACGGATGCACCCTTCCTCACGCCGGTACCGCTGCGCGGTCGGCCGAACGCGCCGTACCTTGTGCCGATCACGGTGCGTTTCATGGCTGCGGAACTCGGGGTCGACGTGGACGACTTCGCCGCGCAGATCGCCGCGAACACGTTGGCGGTCTACGGCCCGTTCGCCGGCTGAGCTCAGACGTCGTCGGGCACCGGCCGGTCCTCGGCGACCGGCCGCGCATTGACGATCTGTGAGATGGGCTTCCACACCACGGCCAGGGTGATCGCGGCTCCGGCGAAGGCGAACCACCAGGGCGCTGTCAGCCCCCAGATCTGAGCGATCACGCCTCCGAGCGCCTGGCCGATGATCATGCCGCCGAAGACGCCGACCATGTTCACCGATGCCACGCGGCCCTGCAGTTCGGCGGGGACGAGCCGCTGACGCACCGTGGTCGAGATAGTGCCCCAGACGAAGGCATACGTGCCGAACACGACCATGATGATCAGCGCCACCCAGCCTGCGGTGGTGAGCGCGAAGGCCAGGTGCATGAGCACTTCGAGCGACAGTGCGACCCGCATGAGGGTGGCGAAGGAGACGTGCCGCTCCAGCCAGCCGAAGCTCAGCGTCGCGAGGATGCCGCCTGCCGCTGAGGCAGTGGTGAGCATGCCGTAGCCGACGGCACCCATCTGAAGGTGCTCGGTGGCGTAGAGCACGAGCACGCCCCAGGGGGCCGCCCACGTCACGTTGAAGAGCAGGATGATCAGCACCAGCATCCGCACCGGCGGGTTCTGCCACAGCCAGCGCAGTCCCTCGGCGATGTCGGTGTGCACCGGCGGGTGCGCACCCGTCTCACGCGGCGGCACCGGTGTCTTCGCCATGCGCGAGATGAGCAGGACGGCGAAACTCACGCACAGCACTTCGACCAGGAAGGGCCAGGCGGCCCCGGCCGCGAAGAGGAACGCGCCGATCGGCGGCCCGGCGAACTGATTGGCGACCAGATACCCCGCCTGCAACCGGGCATTGCCGACCCCGAGATCGGCCGGTCGCACGAGCATGGGGAGGAGCGTGCTTCCCGCGGTGTCGACGAAGACTTCGGCAGTGCCGTAGAGGAAGGCGACGGCCAGGACGATCCAGATGTTGGCGGTACCGGTGACGAGGAAGACGCACAGTGCTGCCAGCACGACCGCGCGGGCGGCATTGGCGAACATGACCAGGCGCCGGCGATCGAACCGGTCGGCGATGGCGCCCGCGTGCAGGCCGAACAGAAGCCAGGGAAGGAACTGCAGGACGGCACCGGATGCCACCAGCAGGGGCGACGACGTCATCGAAGCGATGAGCAGGGGTGCGGCGGCGAGCGCGACGCCGTCACCGACGTTGCTCGTCCATGAGGACGCCAGCAGCCACCGGAAGTCCCGCCCCATCCGCCGGGGCGCGATCAGTTCACCGAGGGAAGGCACCAGAGAAGACTACGACGTCGACGGCTGGACCGTGCCGCGCCACCATTCGTCCCAGCGTGCGCTGAGCGCCGAGCGGAGATCCTCTTCGAGGTCATAGAGGCTGAGCAGTGCCATCCCGTGCCGGGTCTCTGGCACGTGGCTCAGCACCAGCAGGCCGTGATTCCATCCGTCCACGGCGAGGCCGAGCTGGTGGTCGGAGCGGAAGCGGACGCGGCCGGTCGCCTGCTCGCCCGGCAGCGGCAACGCGAACTCGTCCCCGGGCCGGAGGTTTTGCGCGGACAGCGCTGTGAGGGGAGAGACGCCGACAGCTCCTCGGAGCAGGATCGTGCGGCGTTCGTCGTGCGGATGGACCTCGACAGCGAACCGGAGCTGCTCGATGAACGTGATCCAACCCTCGGTGATGTCGTCGTAGTAGCGGTCCCAATCGGGGTCGTCGGCGGGCGCCGCCCTGGTCAGGGTGACGCGCGTCCCGCCTTCGACGGGCTCGAGATCGATTCGGTCCCCGCCGTTGAGCAGGATCCCCTGATCGTCCGTCTCGACGTCTGTGAAATAGATCAGGTCGATCTCCTGGTCCAGCCCACCGTCGGCACCTCCCTCGAACTCCCAGCCATGCCACTGCCGGATCCTGTCCCTGTCTCTGAGGGCGTTCCACACGACGCTCGGGGGTGCCGCCACGGTGACCTGGATCTTGGGAACCTCAGACATCTTCCACTCCTTCATCTCTCGGCGTTCTCGGTGCGGGATGCGCTCCCGCGATCAGTCGATAGGGCCGGCCTTGCTCAGAGTCGAAAGCCTCGACCGTGCGGCGCACCGCGTCGCTCAGCGCGTCGGCGAAGCGCGACAGATCGCCGGGCTCGGCGAAGCGCACCTCCGCCTCGATCGTGAAGGTCAAGAGCCGCTTTCCCGCCGTCTCCGCCTCGGCATGCATCCGCGCGACGTCACGGACGGTGCCCGCTGCGACCCCCACCAGATGTTCGGCTGCGTAGTGGTCCTGGATGTCGTCGAACGCACCGCCGAGCACCGCCGGGTCGACGACCAGCGACGCATGGGTCGCGCGGAAGACCCGTTCGGTGAAGCCTCGGCGCTGCCGCTCTTCGAGCAGCTCGACGAGTCCGGACCGCTCGAGTTGCTTGAGGTGATAGTTCACCCGCTGCCGGGGCAATGAGAGCTCCTCGGCCAAGCGGCTCGCCGAGGAGGGTTCGCGCAGCAGCGCGAGCAGCCGGAGACGGAGGGGTGACAGTGCTGATCGCACCTGCTCGGGCGTTTCCAGGAACCTCATGCTCCGATCCTCACAATTGACAGTTCTATTTGTCAATAGTCAGCGGACAAGCGGTGGTGGGAGAGAATGGCAGGATGACAGTCACCCTGCTCGGCGCTTCCGAGATCCGCCGCCTCGCCGCCGAGCTCGACGTCACCCCCACGAAGAAGCTCGGCCAGAACTTCGTCGTCGATGCCAACACGGTGCGCAAGATCGTGCAGGCGGCCCGTGTGCAGCCGGGCGAGCGGGTCGTCGAGGTGGGCCCAGGGCTCGGCTCCCTCACGCTGGCGATCCTCGAAGCGGGCGCCGCCGTCACCGCGGTCGAGATCGATCACCGCCTCGCGGCACGCCTGGAGCAGACCGCGCTCGAGCACGGAGTCGACCCGGAGATGCTCACCGTCGTCGATGCCGATGCCCTTCGCATCACCGAACTGCCGGGGGACCCCGCCGTGCTCGTGGCTAATCTTCCCTACAACGTCTCGGTGCCGGTCCTCCTGCACTTCCTCGAGAATTTCAGCTATCTGCGGCGGGGCGTGGTGATGGTGCAGGCGGAGGTCGCCGAGCGCATCGCGGCGAAACCGGGGTCGAAGATCTACGGCGCGCCGAGCGTGAAGGCTGCCTGGTACGGCGACTGGCGACTCGCCGGCACCGTGTCGCGTCAGGTCTTCTGGCCGGTCCCCAACGTCGACAGCCTGCTGGTCGCGTTCGACAGGGCTCTCGAGCCGCGCGGCACGGAGGAGGAGCGCAGGCGGACGTTCAGCATCGTCGACGCCGCGTTCAACCAGCGCCGGAAGATGCTTCGCCAGGCGCTGTCCGGCCTGTTCGGCAGCTCCGCCGCCGCCTCGGAGATCCTCATCGCGGCCGGTGTCGCCCCGACGGCGCGCGGAGAGGACCTCACCGTCGATGACTACCAGCGCATCGCGCAGCATGCGAAGTGACGGACGGGGCTAATCTGGCACGGTGACAGAGTCTTCCCGCTTCCGCACCGACGTCCCCGAACTGCACCGCCCGTATGCCGCCGCCGCGGGCCGGTACAGCGAGTTCGAATACCGGCAGGTCGGCTCGTCCGGCCTCTACCTGCCGCCGATCTCGCTCGGCCTGTGGTGGAACTTCGGAGACAACATCCCGCTCGACAACCAGCGCGCATTGCTGCGCCACGCGTTCGATCGCGGAATCACGCACTTCGATCTGGCCAACAACTACGGTCCGCCGTACGGCTCGGCGGAGAAGAACTTCGGTCGCATCTTCGCCGAGGACCTGCGTCCGTACCGGGATGAGCTCATCATCTCTTCCAAGGCGGGCTGGGACATGTGGCCGGGCCCGTACGGCGACCTCGGCAGCCGCAAGTACATCCTCGCCAGCGCTGAGCAGTCGCTGACCAGGATGGGCCTGGACTACGTCGACATCTTCTACTCGCACCGCGTCGACCCGGTCACCCCCGTCGAGGAGACGGTGACGGCGCTGGACACTCTGGTGCGGCAGGGCAAAGCGCTCTACGTCGGTATCTCCTCGTACAGTGCAGAGCGCACCGAGGCCGCCGTCGCCGTGGCGCGCGAGCTCGGAACGCCTCTCGTGATCCATCAGCCGGCGTACTCGGTGCTCAATCGGTGGATCGAGGAAGGGCTCACCGACACGCTCGAGCAGCACGGGATGGGGGCGATCGCGTTCACCCCGCTCGCGCAGGGGCTGCTCACGGACAAATATCTGGGCGACGGAACGGCCGAGCGGGCGCAGCAGCGCGGCTCTCTGCCGGAGGGCCGGCTCAGCGACGCCGCCCTGAAGACGATCAGAGCCTTGAATGACGTCGCCCGTGAACGTGGTCAGTCCCTCGCCCAGCTGGCGCTGCAGTGGACGCTGCGCAATCCGGTCGTCGCCTCCGCGCTCATCGGTGCCTCACGTCCCTCTCAGCTCGACGAGAACATCGCAGCCGTCACCGGCCCCGCGTTCGATTCGGCCGAACTCGCCCGAATCGACGAGCTTTCGGAGGGCATCGATGTCAACCTGTGGGCGACGTCGTCGGAGTTGTGAGCGTCGTGCCATGAGAGTCGGGAGTTGAACGGGATATGAGCTTCGCCGCAACCGCCGAGGCCGTGCACGTCCGAGCACCGGGCAAGATCAACGTCTACCTCGGGGTCGGCGATCGTCACGAGGACGGCTATCACGCCCTGGCGACGGTGTTTCAGGCGGTGTCGCTCTACGAGGACGTGATCGCGCGCCACGCGGACGAGTTCACGCTGACGGTGTCGGGGGTCGACGACACTGCGGCCGTGCCGCTGGATGATCGCAATCTGGCGATGCGCGCCGCCAAACTCCTCGCTTCCGCGACCGATCACCGCGGCGGCGTGGCCCTCGAGATCCGCAAGAGCGTGCCGGTCGCCGGTGGCATGGGGGGAGGATCGGCGGACGCCGCGGCTGCCCTCGTCGCCTGCGACGCCCTGTGGGGCACCGGGCTGTCATCGGCACGCCTGCACGAACTCGCCGCGCGGCTCGGGGCCGATGTGCCGTTCGCGCTGCACGGTGGGACCGCGGTCGGCACCGGCCGCGGCGACCAACTGAACCCGGCACTGGCGCGGGGACGGTTCGACTGGGTGCTGGTGACGAGCGATCGAGGGCTCTCGACCCCGGCGGTCTACCAGCGCCTCGACGCCCTCCGCGCCGAGGAGGGGGCGCTGGCCGACGATCCGCCGCTGTCGCTCGATGTGCCCATCCCTGTGCTGCAGGCTCTGCGCTCGGGAGACCCGGTGCTGCTCGCAGCGGCACTGCACAACGACCTGCAACCAGCGGCGCTGCACGAGCGTCCTGATGTCGCAGACGCGATAGAAGAGGGCATCCGTGCCGGTGCGCTCGGTGGCATCGTCTCGGGGTCCGGTCCGACGGTGGCGCTGCTGTGCGACGGACCGGAGAGCGCACAGGATGTGCAATCCACCCTGCGGCTCTCAGGCAGCGATCCGCTGCATGTACACGGCGCCGTGCCCGGCGCGCGCATCATCCCCTGAATTCCGTGTGAGCCGCGGGCCGGGGGGCCCGGGATGCGCTGGCGTGCGCCGACCGACATAATGAAGTATCCGATGTGACCGTGCACATGCAAGGAGGCTGCGATGTCGACGGCCTCAGAGCGCGCCCGCATGCCGAGCATCCGTGATGTCGCCCGGCTCGCCGGTGTGTCGCACCAGACCGTCTCGCGTGTCCTGAACGACCATCCCAGCATCCGCCCCGAGACCAAAGCGAAGGTTCTCGACGCGATATCGGTGCTCGACTATCGCCCGAACCTCGCCGCGCGGGCGCTGGTCACGAGCAGGACCAACACCCTCGGCATCCTCTCCGCGACCATCGGCGAGTTCGGTCCGACGTCGTCGATCGCGAGCATCGAGGATGCGGCGCGCGAGGAGGGCTACTCGGTGTCGACCCTCAACCTCGCGGCGACCACTCCGGAGGCCATCGGCAACGCGGTACGGCAACTGGCACGTGAACAGGTCGACGGGATCGTCGTGCTCGCACCCCAGGTGCGGGTCTTCCATGTCCTTCGCGGCATGGCGGTGGAGATGCCCTTCGTGACCCTGCAGACGGCGTCGGGGTCAGACGGTGTGAGCCTGTCTGCCGACCAGGTAGCCGGCGCCCGTGCGGCCACAGAGCATCTCATCGGTCTCGGTCACAGCGACATCCTGCATCTCGCGGGACCCCAGGATTGGATCGAGGCGGAATCCCGGATGCGGGGATACCTGGACGCGCTCCGAGAAGCCGACCTGCCGACCTTCCCGCCGATTCGCGGTGACTGGACCGCCGACTTCGGGTATTTCGCGGGTCAGGAGCTGTCGCGTCGCAGGGATTTCACGGCCATCTTCGCCGCGAACGACCTGATGGCGATCGGGTTGATGCACGGCTTCCGTGACGCGGAGGTGCGCGTGCCTCAGGACGTCAGCGTGGTCGGGTTCGATGACATTCCCGTCGCGGCACATGTCACGCCGACGCTGACCACCGTTCACCAGGACTTCCCCGAACTCGGCAGGCGTGCGGTGCGGATCCTGCTCGCGCAGATCCGCGGCGAACAGACGCCGGCGTCCGGACAGTTGCAGCCCACCCTGCGCATGCGCGAATCAGCCACATCACGGTAGCGAAACGAAATTCGCGCCAGGACTTGACAGCATCTCGTCAGAAGTAGACGATGTAATCCAATGTGAACGGTCACATCGAAGGTGACCGCCCGTCGCAAGGAAGTTACGTGAGCACCACAGCAACGATGCCTGCCGTATCAGGCCCGATCCTGGAGATGCGTGGCATCACCAAGGAATTCCCGGGTGTGAAGGCGCTCGCCGACGTCTCGATCACCGTCAAGGCCGGCGAGATCCACGCCATCTGCGGCGAGAACGGCGCCGGCAAGTCGACCCTCATGAAGGTGCTCTCGGGGGTGTACCCGTACGGCAGCTACGAGGGCGACATCCTGCTCTACGGCGAGGTGCAGCGCTTCAAGGACATCGTCGCCAGCGAGCAGGCGGGCATCGCCATCATCCACCAGGAACTCGCGCTGATCCCCGAGCTCTCGGTCACCGAGAACATCTTCCTGGGCAACGAGATCCGCCGCTTCGGCCGGATCGACTGGCAGGGTCAGAGGCAGCGGGCCACGGAGCTGCTGGCACGTGTCGGACTCAACGAAGACCCGGACGTCGCGATCAAGCACCTCGGCGTCGGCAAGCAGCAGCTCATCGAGATCGCGAAGGCGCTCAACAAGGACGTCCGGCTGCTGATCCTCGACGAGCCGACCGCCGCCCTCAACGAGAACGACTCCCAGCACCTGCTCGACCTGATCCTGGGTCTCAAGGCCAAGGGCATCGCGTCGATCATCATCAGCCACAAGCTCAACGAGATCGAGCAGATCGCCGATGAGATCACCATCATCCGCGACGGCCGCACGGTCGAGACGCTCGACATCTCCCGCGGCGAGATCAACGAGGACCGCATCATCCGCGGCATGGTCGGGCGATCGCTCGAGAGCCGCTACCCGGACCGCACGCCGAACCTGGGCGAGGTGTTCTTCGAGGTCAAGGACTGGTGGGTGCAGCATCCGACCGTCACCGACCGGATGGTCGTGAAGGGATCGAGCATCAACGTGCGCCGCGGCGAGGTCGTCGGCATCGCCGGCCTCATGGGGGCTGGGCGCACCGAGCTCGCGATGAGCATCTTCGGCCGCTCCTACGGCACGTTCCTTTCGGGCACGATCGTCAAGGACGGCAAGGAGATCGTGATGCCCGACGTGGCCTCGGCGATCAAGCACGGGCTCGCTTACGTCAGCGAAGACCGCAAGAGCCTGGGGCTCAACCTGCTGGACACGATCAAGCGTTCCGTCGTCTCGGCGAAGCTGTCCAAGATCGCGCACAACGGCGTCGTCGACGACCGCGAAGAGTTCGCCGTCGCGGATCGATACCGCAAGGCGCTTCGCATCAAGACCCCGACGGTCGAAGAGGGGGTGTCGAAGCTGTCCGGCGGCAACCAGCAGAAGGTGGTGCTCGCCAAGTGGATGTTCACCGACCCCGACCTGCTGATCCTCGATGAGCCGACGCGCGGGATCGACGTGGGCGCCAAGTACGAGATCTACACGATCATCAACGAGCTCGCAGCATCCGGCAAGGGCGTCATCGTCATCTCGAGCGAACTGCCCGAGCTGTTGGGGATCTCCGACCGCATCTACACCGTCTTCGAGGGACGCGTCACCGACTGCATCCCCTCCGATCAGGCCACACCGGAGGCGCTCATGCGCAGCATGACCTCCACGAACCAGAAGGCACACGCATGAGCACCGAAACCTCCGTGTCAGACAAGCGCGGCTTCCACTTCAAGGACATTCGCAAGATGTTCGGCGGCAGCGGCACGTCGACGCTTCGCCAGTTCGGCATCCTCGGAAGCCTCCTGGTCATCATCCTGTTCTTCCAGGTGGCGACGTATCTGCGCAACCCCGACGGCGCGACGCTGACCCCCGGCAACCTGATCAACGTCATCAACCAGTACTCGTTCATCCTGATCCTCGCGATCGGCATGGTGATGGTGATCATCATGGGTCACATCGACCTGTCGGTCGGTTCGGTGGCCGCGTTCACCGGCATCATCGTCGCGAAGTCCATGACCGAGTGGAACCTGCCCTGGCCGCTCGCGATCCTCCTCGGCCTCGGAGTCGGGGCGTTGGTCGGGGCGTGGCAGGGATTCTGGGTCGCTTACGTCGGTGTTCCGGCGTTCATCGTCACCCTCGCGGGCATGCTGTTCTTCCGTGGCGCGCAGCAGTTCATCGGCGACGCGCAGACGATCCCGGTTCCCAAGGGCTTCCAGATCATCGGCACGGGCTACCTTCCCGAGCTCGCCCTGCCGCTGGCGTTCAACGTGCCGACGATGATCCTCGCGCTGCTGGGAGTCGCCTGGCTGGTCTTCTGGGAGCTGCGTACCCGTCGCATCCAGCGCAAGATGGGCTCGGACAGCGCGCCCGTCTGGGTGAGCACGCTCAAGGTCGTGCTGCTGTCGGTCGTGGTTCTCGCGGCCGGCTGGATGTTCGCGACCGGTCGCCCCGGGACGAGTTTCCCGGTGCCGGGTCTCATCCTGCTGGCGCTGGTCATCATCTACTCCTTCATCACGCGGAACACCGTCTTCGGCCGTCACATCTACGCGGTCGGCGGCAACCGCCAGGCTTCGCGCCTGTCCGGCGTCAAGGACCGCTGGGTCGACTTCTTCGTGATGATGAACATGTCGGTGATGGCAGCCCTCGCGGGCATGATCTTCGTCGCCCGTTCGCAGGCGTCTGGACCCAACGACGGCACCGGCTGGGAGCTCGACGCCATCGCGTCGGTCTTCATCGGCGGCGCGGCGGTCGCCGGCGGCATCGGAACCGTGATCGGCTCGATCATCGGTGGCCTCGTGATGGCCTTCCTCAACAACGGTCTCGCTCTGCTCGGGCAGGGTGCGGATGTCGTCTCGATGATCAAGGGCCTCGTGCTGCTGGTCGCCGTCGGCATCGACGTCTGGAACAAGCAGCAGGGCCGCCCGTCGCTCATTGGCTTCCTCACGCGGCGCAGCGGTCGTCGTCAGGAGCCGGGCACCGACACGTTCGATCCCACTCAGACCTATCCCACCAAGCAGAACTACGAAGCCCCCGCCGTCGAGAAGACGCGCGGATAGTAGGCGAACGCCTCGCGCAGCGCACGCGCAGACATCCGCCACACACCACAGAAAGAGATCACATGAAGAAGATCATCGTCACCGCGACAGCGATCGTCGCGACGGCAGCCTTCGCCCTCACCGGATGCTCGGCAGAGCGCGGTGGCGGCACCGACACGGGCTCCGGTGAAGAGACCACCGAAGGGTTCGAGGCCGGCTCCAGCATCGGCGTCGCGCTTCCCGACAAGACCAGTGAGAACTGGGTTCTCGCCGGCAAGCTGTTCGAGGACGGACTTGCCGAGGCGGGCTTCGAGGCCGACGTGCAGTACGCGCCGGCCAGCAACACCGTCGCCGAGCAGCAGAACCAGATCCAGGCGATGGTGACCAACGGAGCGAAGGTCATCATCATCGGTGCGAAGGACGGCAAGCAGCTGGCCACGCAGGTGCAGGCGGCGAAGGATGCCGGCGCCTACGTGATCGCCTACGACCGTCTCATCGAGAACACCGAGGCCGTCGACTACTACGTCGCCTTCGACAACTTCAAGGTCGGCCAGCTGCAGGGGCAGGCACTGCTCGACGGGCTTGCCGAGCGCGCAGGCCACGAGGCGCCGTACAACATCGAGCTCTTCTCGGGCTCGCCGGATGACGCGAACTCGGCTGTGTTCTTCGACGGTGCGATGGAGGTCCTCCAGCCGGCCATCGACGACGGCACGCTGAAGGTGGTTTCGGGTCAGACCGAGATCGCTCAGACCGCGACCGAGGGCTGGCTCGCCGAGAACGCGCAGAACCGTATGGACACGCTCCTGACGGGTTCGTACAGCGGCGACGCCGTGCTCGACGGTGTGCTGTCGCCGAACGACACGCTCGCTCGCGCCATCATCACCTCGGTGCAGCAGGCCGGGAAGCCGGTTCCGGTCGTCACCGGACAGGACTCCGAGGTCGAGTCGGTCAAGTCGATCATGGAGGGCGTGCAGTACTCCACGATCAACAAGGACACCGCGCTGCTCGTGGAGCAGGCCATCAAGATGGTCGGCCAGCTGCAGAAGGGCGAAGAGGTCGACGTCAACGACACCGAGTCCTACGATAACGGCGTCAAGGTCGTCGACTCGTACCTGCTCGAGCCGCTGATCGTCACCAAGGAGAACGCGGCCGAGGCATACGCCAACGTGCCGAGCCTCCTCGAGATCGTGAACTCGTACCAGTAACCACGTCCGCTGGGGACGTGCGAGCCGTCCGGCCCTTCGGGGTCGGGCGGCTCGTTCCGTTTCATCGTTCCTGCGTGTCCGGTAGCGGCTCTCGAGGCGTCGGGCCCTTCGAGGTCGTGCGGCTGATTCCGTTTCCTGGCGCCCTCGGGGCGCGGTGCATCCCAGGCGGGCGATTTGTCCCGGCGCAAAGGTCACGGTGTTCCGCGGCCGCGGCCGCGGACGATCGCTGGAGATCCGGCCGGTCGGGCTGGTCCACTCCAGAATCCCGCCGGGTGATTGGGACGGGAGCCAGGGGGAGTGGTGTTCGAGCGTGCGATGTCGTCCGCAGGAGTCAGCTGATGGTGTGGGCAACGGATCAATGGAGGGGTGGGCTGCAGCTAGCGCAGCATCACGTACGACTGATGCAGAGAACCGTGGGAGAAAGGAGCTGATGGAAGCGCGTGGTCTCGGGCGGGCAGCGTGTGATCGCGCTCGCGCGTATCGCGATCAGTGCGCTGTGCCGCCGGCCGACCCGATCCGCCCGAGAAGAATCGTGGCGACCATGAGAGCGAGGATGCACGCCATCCACATCATCGGGTCCTCGCCCCCCGCACGTCGCGCGTCCCGCATCCACTGTCGGTGAGTCCGGCAGGACGGCCCACCTCCCGTTCCTCCCAGCCTATGTCCGTCGACCTGGCTGCTTCTCGCTACTTGCTCGCCACCGCGTTCGGGCGCAGATCCAACCGGCGAAGCAGCTGCGCGTTGAGCGCGACGACGATGGTCGACAGGGACATCAGCAGCGCGCCCACGGACATCGGCAGCACGAACCCGATCGGGGCGAGCACGCCGGCCGCGAGGGGGACGGAGAGCAGGTTGTACCCGGCGGCCCACCAGAGGTTCTGCTTCATCTTCCGGTAGCTGGCCCGCGACAGCTCGATCACCGATAGGACCGACCGAGGGTCGTCGCTGGCGAGGATGACGCCTGCGGAGGCGATCGCGACATCCGTTCCCGCACCGATGGCGATGCCGACGTCGGCCTGCGCGAGCGCGGGGGCGTCGTTGACGCCGTCTCCGACCATGGCGACCTTGCGGCCTTCGCCTTGCAGCTCTTTCACCTTCGAAGCCTTGTCTTCGGGTCGCACCCCGGCGAAGTACCGCTCGATGCCGAGCTCGCCCGCGACAGAGGCTGCCACTGCGTCGGCATCACCGGTGATCATGACCACCTGCACTCCGCGCTCATGGAGGGCCTCGACTGCGTGACGCGACTCCGAGCGAATCTCGTCCGCCAAGCGCAGCGCGCCCGCGACCTGACCGTCGACGAGCACATGGAGGATGATCGCACCCTCATGACGCCACTCATCGGCGATCGGTAGCTCGGCGGCGTGCTCCTGCTCGAGCATGTACGGGCCACCCACCTGCACCACGCGTCCATCGACATGTGCACGGACCCCGACCGCCGGGGAGGATTCGAAGTCGGTTGAGGAGGGGACCGTGAGATTCTTCTGCTTCGCCGCGTTCACGATCGCGCGAGCGAGCGGGTGCTCGGAGTCGGCTTCCGCGGCCGCGGCCCAGGCCAGCAGCTGGTCGGAATCGGTCCCGGAGACGGGGTCGATCGCGGTCACGGCGGGGGTGCCCTTGGTGAGCGTGCCGGTCTTGTCGAACAGGACGGTATCGACGATGCGCATGCTTTCCAGCGCGAGACGGTCCTTGATCAGGACACCCCCACGGGCGGCCCGTTCGGTCGCGATCGACACGACGAGCGGGATCGCCAGGCCCAGAGCGTGCGGGCAAGCGATCACCAGCACGGTGATCGTGCGGATCACCGCGGCGTCGGGCATTCCGACCATCGTCCAGACGATGGCGGTGATCGCGGCCGCGCCGAGCGCGAACCAGAACAGCCATCCCGCCGCCTTGTCGGCTAGCCGCTGGGCCCGCGAAGACGAGTTCTGCGCGTCGGTCACCAGCTTCTGGATTCCCGCGAGAGCAGTGTCCTCACCGATAGCGGTGATCTCGACCCGCACACCGGAATCGGTAGCGACGGTGCCGGCGGTGACCCGATCGCCGTCGCGGCGGCGCACGGGCCGGGACTCGCCGGTGATCATCGACTCGTCCATGCTGGCCGAGCCCTGCACGATCCGCCCGTCAGCAGGGACCCGCCCGCCGGGGCGCACCACCACCACGTCACCCACCAGCAGATCAGACGGGGTCACCGTGACGGTCGTATCGCTCTCGATCTTTTCCGCCTCGTCGGGCAGCAGCGCAGCCAGGGAGTCCAGTGCCGAGGACGTCTGTGCGAGGGAGCGCATCTCGATCCAGTGACCGAGCAGCATGATCACGATCAGCAGCGCCAGCTCCCACCAGAAGTCCAGCTCGTGATGGAGGACCCCGAGGCTCGCACCCCATGACGCGAGGAACGCCACCGTGATCGCCAGGGTGATCAGCAGCATCATCCCGGGCTTGCGGCCACGAAGCTCACTCACCGCGCCCGTGAGAAAGGGAGCACCACCCCACACATACATGGCCGTCCCGAGAACCGGGGATACCCACCCGACCCACGCGGCCTCTGGCAACGAGTACCCGAGCAGCATCGAGAACATCATCGAGAACCCGACAACCGGGACCGCAAGGACCAGCATGATCCAGAACAACCGCCGGAACTGGCCCACGTGATCGCCGTGGCCCTCGTGACCGCCGTGACCGGTGTGTTCTTGAGGAGCGCCGTGGTCGTTGTTCATCGCCGCGTGGTCATGCTGCGCCGCCGGTGCCCCGCCGTGATTCTCGTGTGCGGTGTGATGGGTGTGGTCGTCGTGCTGGCTCATCGGAAACCCTTGCTCGGAAGCGCCCGGGGCGAGCCGGGTGTGGACGGATGGTGGGTCAGGCCTGGCTGGTCGCGAGGCTGTAGCCTGCCTCTTCGACCGCAGCCTTCACGGCCGCGGGATCGACAGGTGCTGCGCTGCGAATCGTCACTCGGGACGAGCCGCCGGTGTTCAGGTCGACAGTGACGGATGCGACACCGTCAAGGGCGCTCAGTTCTTCACTGACGCTCGACACGCAGTGTGAGCACGTCATTCCCGTGACCAGGACGTCTTCCGACACCGGGGCCGCGACGGGAGTGGATGCCTCGATGTTCGATGGGGCGGCGCAGCATGCGCAACCAGCGTTTGCGTCCTTCAGCCCGAGATCGATGCGGTCAGTCATGGTGGGTTCCTCCAGATAGTTGAACGGGCGGTTATGAACGGACCAGGCGAGCGATGGCGTGGTTCGCTTCGCGGACCTTCTCCGCCGCAACCTCGCCGCCCTCAGCGCTTGCCTGAGCGACGCAATGGCTCAGATGGTCGCTGAGCAGCGACAGCGCCACGGTCTCGAGTGCCTTCGTGGCCGCGGCGACCTGCGTCAGGATGTCGATGCAGTACTTGTCCTCATCGACCATCCGAGAGATACCTCGCACCTGACCCTCAACCCGACTCAATCGCTTGCGCACATCCGCCTTGTCGTCGGTGTAACCGTTCATAGTCACCAGGATACCCCCTGGGGGTATCCATTTCAATGGGCATGACACTATCCCCAGACAGCGGCTTCAACTGCGGGTTCACCCGCCTCCCCGGTGGAGCGGAAGGTGCCGAGCGACCGCAGCGCGCTCGGCGCCCTCTCGCTGAGTCAGGCGGCTGCGTTCTTCGGCGCACGGGGGGTGATCATCGCCGCCACCCCCGCAGCGACCACGGCGGCGATGCTAGCCACGATGAGCGCTGCGGTGAAGCCATCGGTGGTGCCTCCGGCCAGGCTTACCGCGGCGACGCTGGACATCACGGCAGCGCCTACCGACGCACCGAACTCGTGGAACGTGCTGACGATGCCGGACGCGATGCCCGCTTCGTGCGGGGCGACGTTCCCGAGGGCTGATGCGGACGCGGCGACGAACAGAACGCCTGTGCCTGCTGCGGCCACGGCAATACCGATTGTTGCCACTACTGGCGTCAGCCATAGGCCGGCGACGGCGAGCCCGACGGCCGCGACGATGAGACCGGTGGCAGCGAGGGTTGGGAGACCGATGCGCGCAGCGAGGTTCCCCGCGAGTGTTGCCCCGATCATCGTGGCCGCCGCAACGGGCAGGAACAGCAGCCCGGTGATCAGGGGGCCGTATCCCATGTGCTGTTGGAAGTAGAACGATCCGAGGAAGAAGACCGTGATCATCAGGGCGGTCGCCGTGAAGATCAGGAAGATCCCGGCGGCGACGGGGCGGCGCGTCATCAGACCAAGATCCATCAACGGCGTCCGGGCGGTGCGCTGTCGAACGACGAACGCGATGTACAGCGCGATCGCGATCACGAGCGCGATAGCGTTCGCCCGCTGCCACAGACCGGCCTCACCCGCGTTGATGATGACCCAGATGAGAGTGCCGGTCGCGGCGGTGACCAGGAGGCCGCCGAAGAGATCGATGCTCCGAGAACCCGCGGTGCGCACGCCGCGAGGGAGCAAGACCACCAGCGTGACGAACAGTGCGATACCGATCGGGACGTTCAAGAAGAACGCCCACCGCCACCCGGCGATCGCAGTCACGATTCCGCCGAGGAGAACACCGATCGCGGCGCCGCCACCGCCGAGCGCGGACCAGATCCCGAGCGCTTTAGCGCGTTCCTTCCCGTCGAAGAGGGCGACCACCCACGACAGCGCGCTCGGGGAGAGCAATGCGGCACCGAGGCCCTGACCAACTCGACCCGCGATGGCGAGAGCACCATCGGGGGCCAACCCGATCGTCAGCGACGACACGGTGAAGATCGCCAGCCCGGCGAGCACGATCGTTCGGGCGCCGACGGTGTCAGCGAGGCGGCCCCCGAGCAGCATCAGTCCACCGAACGTCAGCGTGTACGCACTGATGATCCAGGTCAATGGTCCTCGAGTCAGGCCTAGCTCGTCTCCCATGAGCGGCAGAGCGATAGCGACGATCGTGATGTCAAGGATCAGCATCAGCTGCGCCACCGCCAAGAGCCACAGGAGAACCCATCTGCGCGGTTGTGACGTCGTCGACGAAGGATCGGTGTCGGGCATGCTCACAGTGCTCTCCAAACAGTAGTCGTACATGGTTGTACGGGTTAGCAGACCACTAGACTAACTCGAACAATTCCGTACGGGTTAGGAGAAGCGTTGAACGACACCCCGGCGCTCCGGGCTGATGCTCGGCGTAACATCGACCGCATCCTGGATGCGGCGATCACCTGTCTGAGTCGAGACCCCGATGCGACGATGCAACAGATCGCCGCCGAAGCCGGAGTCGGGCGGGTGACCGCCTATGCGCATTTCGAATCTCGCGGGGCGCTGGTCGAAGCCGCGCTTGAGCGAGCTATCGAGCGAGGCGACGCGGCCCTATCGCATCTCGACTTCGACGGGGACCCGCACGTCGCGCTTCAACGCCTGGTCGACGCCAGCTGGGAACTCTCCGCGCTCAGCGCCAATGTGTGGGTCGCCGCTCACGGAACCCTCAGCGCTGCGCAGATCCGTGCCCTCCATGACCGTCCAGCTCAGCGCGCCCGGAAACTCCTCGAGAGGGGGCAACGCGATGGCGCGTTCCGGCGCGACCTTCCGGCTCATTGGTTGGTGAACAGCCTTCACGCACTCATGAAGCTTGGTCTCGATGAGGTCGTAGCGGAGCGCCTCGCGTATGCAGATGCCGCGGACTTCATCGCTCGCTCCGCGATCGACCTCTGGTCGGCGGGCGCCGGTCGAGAGTAGCCGAGAACGATCGTTCAAGGCAAGGGCGTGTCTCAGGCGCTCGAAGCGTTGCCGATGTCGCCTGGCTGATCCGGCTCTGGCGTCGGGTTCCGGCGGCTATGAAGGCTGGGTGTGCGTCACCGAAGTCCGCCTGATCGCTACTCGGGGAGTTGTGCGACCTGACCGGCGTAGGCGAATCCGCCGCCGAACCCGAAGAGCAGCACTTGCGAGCCGCGAACGAGATCGCCGCGGTGCCATGCCTTTGAAAGTGCAAGCGGGACCGACGCTGCCGACGTGTTGCCCGATTCCTCCACATCGCGGAGCACAGTCTGCTCCGGGGTCACGCCGAGGGCTTTGGCGAGCGGTTCGATGATGCGCAGATTCGCCTGATGGAAGGCGAACACGTCGATATCGGAGATCGTGACGCCAGCGGCCTCGAGTACGCGGTGAGCGACGGGAGCCGCCTCGGTGAGCGCCCAGCGCAGCACATGGCGCCCGTCTTGACTGAATCGTTGCGGGTTGCCTTCAATGCGGACGCTGTCCGTAAGGCCGGGAACCGTGCCCCAGACCACTGGGGAGATCTGGGGTTCGTCGGACACGCCCACGGCGACGGCGCCCGCCCCATCCGCGGTAAGTACGCACGTGGTGCGGTCGGTCCAGTCGGTGAAAGTCGAGAGCGCCTCGGAAGCGACTACCAGTGCGGTATTCGCATTGCCGACCCTGACTGCTTGTTCCGCGATGCCGAGCGCGTACTCGAACCCCGAGCACGCGGTGTTCACATCGATCGCTGCCGCGCCGTCAAGCCCGAGTTCCGCGACGATGCGGCCGGCGGTGTTGGGGCTCCGATGGGTAGACGTGGTGGATGCGAGGACCACGAGGTCCACGGCGGTGACCTGCGCGTCGTGCATCGCCATGCGAGCCGCGGCGACTGCCATCGAGAGGACGTTGTCGTCAGGGCCGACCACGCGCCGTTCCCGAATGCCTGTCCGGGCGCGAATCCACTCGTCGCTCGTTTCGACCATTGTTGAGATCTCGTCATTCGTCAGCACGCGCTCAGGCTGAAAATGGCCGAGCCCAAGGAGCCGAGCCCCCCGCGTCGTTGTCTTCCGCATAGTCTCCACGCTACTTGAGTACGAATTCCGTAGGAGGTACGGAACGCCCACGCCTGCTGCCTCACGTCGAAGGTCCGAGCCCTCGATGAGGGGTTCCACGTCGACTGGTCCTTCGCCGCCGAGGGTGAAAGTGTGCCGCGCGTAAACTCAGCCACGTGGTCTCGCCGCCGTTCGAGGGCCCATCTGACGACGTCCAAGGCCCCTAGCACCGCGAGCTCCAAGAGCACGGGTTTCGCAATCTCCGGATCGATCTCGGCGGCGCAGAACACCTCAGCCCAAGCAGCTGCAGGTTGAGACAGAAGTCCTCGCGACGCGTCAGTGCGCGTCAGTCCGCCGCACGAACGCGAAAGCCTGACACCCGCTGGGGAGCGTCGAGTCCCTCCCATCGGAAGTCGCCATAGCGCTCGCGGGTGCCACTCATGCGCCCCCGACTACCCTGAGAGAGACATGGCACATCTTCTCGGGGCCGAAGGCCTCCATCTCGAATATCCCACCAGGGTCGTCTTCGACTCGGTCACCGTCGGCATCGAGGAGGGGGATCGGATCGGGATCGTCGGCCGCAACGGCGACGGCAAGTCCAGCCTCCTCGGCATGCTCGCGGGACGCAGGGAGCCGAACGCCGGCCGCGTCACGGTACGCAGCGGCACGACCATCGGAGTGCTCGATCAGGGCGACACCCTGGATGACGACCTCACGATCGCCGAGGCGGTCGTCGGCGACACCGCGGAGCACGAGTGGGCAGGGGACCCCAAGATCCGGGATGTGATCGACGGGCTGCTCCGAGACCTCGCCTGGGACGCACCGGTGCGCTCCCTCAGCGGCGGTCAGCGCCGGAGGGTCTCGCTCGCGAAGCTCCTCACCGGCGACTGGGACGTGATCGCGCTCGACGAGCCCACCAACCATCTCGACGTCGAGGCGATCACCTGGCTCGCCGGGCACCTGAAGAAGCGCTGGTCCGCGAACTCGGGCGCACTCCTCGTCGTCACCCACGATCGGTGGTTCCTCGACGAGGTCAGCACCGAGACGTGGGAGGTGCACGACCGGATCGTCGAGCCCTTCGAGGGAGGGTACGCCGCGTACATCCTGCAGCGCGTCGAGCGCGATCGGATGTCGGCGGCGACCGAGGCCAAGCGGCAGAACCTCGCACGCAAAGAGCTCGCCTGGCTCCGCCGGGGGGCTCCGGCGCGCACCGCCAAGCCGAAGTTCCGCATCGACGCCGCCAACGATCTCATCGCCGACGTCCCCGAGATCCGCGACAAGGTGTCGCTGCAATCACTCGCCGTCTCCCGCCTCGGCAAGGACGTCGTCGACCTGCTCGACGTGGGCGTCACATACCCCGCCACCGACACGGGTCCTGCGCGAGAGGTCCTCCACGACGTCGAATGGCGCATCGCGCCGGGGGAGCGCACCGGCATCCTCGGGGTGAACGGGGCCGGCAAGTCCACGCTTCTGGGCCTGGTCTCCGGAACGATCGAGCCGACCGCCGGCCGGGTCAAGCGTGGCAAGACCGTCAAGGTGCAGACGCTCACCCAACGCCTCGACGAGCTCACCGAGGCCTGGAACGACCCGGTGCGGGTCGTCATCTCGCGGTTGCGCACCTCGTACACGATGGGGACGGGCTCGAAGGCGCAGGATCTCACGCCCGGCCAGCTGCTCGAGCGGCTCGGCTTCTCGTCGGCTCAGCTCTCGACGCCCGTGAAAGACCTCTCCGGCGGCCAGCAGCGCCGCCTGCAGCTGCTGCTCGTGCTCCTCGATCAGCCCAATGTGCTGATCCTCGACGAACCGACGAACGACCTCGATACCGACATGCTCGCGGCCATCGAGGACCTTCTCGATTCGTGGTCGGGCACGCTGCTCGTCGTATCCCACGACCGCTACTTCCTGGAGAGGGTCACCGACCAGCAGTACGCGATCCTCGACGGGCGCCTCCGCCACCTCCCGGGCGGAGTGGACGAGTACCTGCGACTGCGGCAGTTGCAGGATGCCGCGCACACGAAGCCGAAGGCCGGGGCGTCCGCCGCGTCAGCACGACGCGGACTCGACGGTGCGGCGCTGCGCACCGCGCAAAAGGAGATCGCCTCCCTCGAAAGGCGGATCGAAAAGCTGACACAGCAGGTGGATGCCGCCAAGCACGGTCTCGCCGACCACGACCAGTCCGACTACGAAGGCCTCGGCGAGAAGATGAAGACGATCAGCGAGCAGCAGGCGGAGATCGAGGAGCTGGAGCTGCGCTGGTTCGAACTCACCGAGGAACTCGGCTGAGCGCTCGGCTCAGGCCTGGGCGCGCACAGCCTCGCCCATGCGGATGATCGCCTCCCGCAGCACGGGGCGAGGCATCGCGAAGATGAACCGGGCGTGGCCGGCGCCGGCCGCACCGCATGCCGTGCCGTCGGTGAGGCCGACGCCGGCATGCTCGCGGAAGAACTGCGCCGGCCGATCGATCCCCGTGGCAGAGAAGTCCAGCCAGCCCACGTAGGTCCCCTCGGGCACCGTCACCGTGACGTCGGGCAGATGCTCGCCGACGAGCCGCACGAGCTCGTCTCGGTTCTGCTGCAGATAGTCGACGACCTCGTCGAGCCACGGCTGGCCGTCCCGATAGGCGACCGTGTTGGCGATCACGCCGAGATTCGCCGTTCCGTGCCCGATCCACATGCCGTGCTCGGCGAGACGGGCCTTGTCGGCGTCGTTGCTCACGATGAGCTGTGCGCATTTCAGACCGGGCAGGTTGAACGCCTTCGATGCGGAGGTGGCCGTGATGGTGTGGCCCGCCGTCTCATCCGACAGGGTCGCGTACGAGATCAGCTCGCGGCCGGGGAAGACGAGCGGAGCCCAGATCTCGTCGCTGAAGACGCGGCCGTGGTTCCGCTCGATCACCGCGCTCAGCGCCGTCAGCTCCTCCCGGTCGAACACACGACCGAGCGGGTTGTACGGATTGCACAGGACGAAGCACTCGCCGCCGTCGTCGAAGGCGCGCTGGATGCCGTCGAGATCGAAGCGCCACACTCCCTCGGAGAGGATCATCGGAACCTCGATCACCTCACGACCGAGAATCCCCGGCACCGTCAGGAACGGCATGTACGACGGCGTCGGCACGATCACCTTCGATCCGGGAGCGGAGAAGTGCTCGATCGCGACCTCGAGCGCCTTGATGACATCGGGAACCGGGAAGACCTGATCTGCTTCGATGCTCCAGCCGTGACGGCTGCGAAGCCGGCCAGCCGTGGCCGATCGGAGTTCGTCCCACAGCCGGGGCGGCGCATAGCCGAAGGCACCCTCGTCGACGGCGGCATGCAGCGCAGCCGTGATCGGTGGCGCGACACCGAAGTCCATCTCAGCCACGAAGGCACCGATGGGAGCCTGCGGATCGGACCACTTCAGGCCACCCCGTGCGTGCAACTGCTCGACGGTGACGGCATCCATTCTCTGCTCCAGGTTCACCGATCCAGGCTATCCGCCGCAGAAGGGGGCAGGACGCGGCCACCCGGCGCGGGAATAGCCCGCCCGCGCGGAGCGCTATGCTCTGGGCGGGGTCGGCCGCTCTCTCAGGTGCGAGACGCGGGCCGGCAGCCGTCGGGAGGCAGATGTGGAAGGACTAGAGGTCACCGTCCTGCTCGGGCTCACGATCCTCGCAGGCACCATGCTGGCGCCGATGGTGCGACTCGCGCTGCCGCTGGTGCTGGTGATCTTCGGTCTGCTGCTCGGATTCGTGCCCGCCCTGCGCGAGATCCAGCTGCCCCCGGAGACGGTGCTGCTGCTGTTCCTCCCGGTGATGCTGTTCTGGGAGAGCCTGACCACATCGCTGCGGTCGATCCGCCGCGACTTCCAGTACATCCTTCCGATGAGCACGGTGCTGGTCGTCGCGTCCGCGTTCGCCGTCGCAGGCGTCGCAGTGCTCTTCGGCATGCCGTGGGAGGCGGCGCTCATCCTCGGGGCAGCCGTCGCTCCGCCCGATGCGACCGCCGTCGCGGCGCTCGGGCGTCTGCTGCCGCGCCGGATGTTCATGAAACTGAAGGCGGAGAGCCTCACCAACGACGGCACTGCGCTCGTCCTCTACGCGATCGCGGTCTCGATCGCCGTCGGCGGCAACGTCACCCCTCTCACCGTGACGTGGACGGTCCTGGTGTCGTACGTCGGCGGTGTGGCCGCCGGAGCGCTGATCGCCCTGCTCGGATACCTTCTGCTGCGTCGGATGTCCGCCACGATCGTCATCAACGTCACCCTGCTGCTGATCCCGTTCTCCGCCTTCCTCCTCGCCGAGATCGTGCACGCCTCCGGGGTGCTGGCGGTCGTCGTGGCGGGGCTCGCGATCGCCTACGTGTCGCCTCGCGTCACGACCGCGTCGTCACGGCGGCAGGCGGATGCGGCGTGGCCGTTCGGCGTCTTCCTGCTCAACGGTGCGCTTTTCGTTCTCATCGGGCTCGAAGTGCAGTACGTGGTGCACGAGGTGCCGGCTGCGACCATCGGGAGACTGGTGCTCGTGACGCTCGCCGTGTGGGCAGTGCTGTTCGCGGTGCGGTACGTGTTCCAGCTTCTCAACGCGGTCTTCCAACGGCGTCAGCAGGCGCCCCTTCCGCGCGGCGTCCGCGGCCGCGCCCGTCTGGTCTCGACGGTCGCCGGCATGCGCGGGGCGATCTCCCTGGCCATCGCTCTCTCCGTGCCGGCGACCATCTCGGAGAACTCGGGCGGCGCCGGGCGTGACGAGATCGTGTTCGTGACGGCGGGCGTCATCCTGCTGAGCCTGCTGGTGCAGGGCCCGCTCCTGCCCGCCGTGCTGCGCTGGGCGCGGATCCCCGTCGATCACGCCGCCGACGAGGAGTACGAGCTCGCCGAACGCGCGATCTCCGGCGCGGCGCTCGCGGCCCTCGACGATCTGGCCGCCGAGCACGGCGTCGCACAGGAGGTGCGGGACCGGGTCAGGAGTGAGGGGTATCTGATGCTCGAGCTCGCGAACGCGCGCTCCCTCGCACGCGAGCAGGCACTGGTCGACGCCGAGTTGCAGGAACTCGATGCGCTGCTCGATGAACCCGATCCCCTCGGGGACGGAACCGGGACGGCGACGGAAGGCGCGGCAGCGGCCCGGACAGCGGATGCCGTCGACGGCACGACCCTGCAGATGATCGCGACGTCCGCCGATGTCGACATGGTGCAGCGGTCACCGCTCGTGCGGTTCGAGGAGCACACCCGGCTCAAGCTCGCGCTGCTCGAGCGCAAGCGAGAGGTGCTGCTGAGTCTTCGCCGTGCCGGGACGGTCGATGATCTCGTGGTGCGGCGGATCTCCGCGCGCCTCGACCTCGAGCAGGTGCGCCTGCAGGGCGTCGAGGAGTTCGATTGACGTCCGCGTCCGCGAGGATGACGTTCTGTGACAGCGCGATTCTGCGCGCGTGACGAAGGCTGCCTAACGTATCGGAGTCCCCCAAGAGAGGAACCCGAAGTCCATGTCACGTCGCACAACGTCCATCATCGCCGCGCTCACCGCGGTTCCGCTCCTCGCCGCCCTCGCCGGCTGCGCCACCGCGTCCTCCGACCCCGGCACAGGCGGTGGCTCTCCGGCCGAGAACGAGACGGTCAAGATCGGAGTCGTCGGCAAGGGCGACGCGCAGTGGGCGCCGTTCGTCGAGGCGGCAGCCGATGAGGGGATCACCGTCGAGCTCGTCGACTTCGGTTCCTACGAGCAGCCCAACCCCGCGCTCGCCGAGGGCGAGCTCGACCTCAACCAGTTCCAGCACATCGTGTACCTCGCGCAGTACAACGACGCGTCCGGTGAAGACCTCACGCCCGTCGGCTCGACCGCGATCTATCCGCTCGGGCTGTACTCCAAGAAGTACGACGACGTCGACGACATCCCCGAGGGTGAGACCGTGCTCGTGCCGGACGACGCCTCGAACCAGGCGCGCGCGCTTCTCGTGCTGCAGTCCGCCGGCCTCGTGGAGCTCAAGAGCGGCGGCACCATCTTCTCCGATCTCGCCGATGTCGACACCGACAAGTCGAAGGTGAAGGTCACGGCGCTCGAAGCCGCCCTCATCGCCACTTCGGTGCAGGACGTCGCCGCCGGCATCATCAACAACGACTTCGTCGAGGATGCCGGGCTCACGTTCAAGGACGCGCTGGCGCAGGACGACCCCGAAGACCCGAACGCGCTGCCGTACGTGAACATCTTCGCGGCGCGCGCCGACGACGCCGACAACGAGACCTACCTGAAGCTGGTCGAGATCTTCCAGACGAACGAGGACGTGCAGGCGGGCCTGCTCGAATCCTCCGGCGACACCGCGGTGCCGCTGCAGACGCCGGTGGAGGACCTGGTCGCCTCGCTGAAGAAGGTCGAAGAGGACGTCGCGAAGAACGGGTAGTTTCGGGCGGAGCCCTTCCGCCTGATGCGAGAGAATCGGGTGGCGCCATGAGCGTCACCCGATTCGCCGTTTCCCCGAGAACCAGACCGGAGCATCCCATGCCGATCGTCACCCTGACGAACGTCTCCAAGGCGTACCCGTCGCGCAACCCGGGCTCCGGGCCGATCGTGGCCGTCGACGACGTCACCCTCTCGATCGAGAAGGGCGATGTCTTCGGCATCATCGGCTACTCCGGAGCCGGCAAGTCGACCCTCGTCCGGCTGATCAACGCCCTGGAGCCCGCCACCGGCGGCACCATCACCGTCGACGGCGTCGACATCACCGCCCTTCGGGAGCGGGAGCTGCGCGGTGTGCGCGGCGGCATCGGCATGATCTTCCAGCAGTTCAACCTCTTCGCCTCCAAGAGCGTCAGGGCGAACATCGCGTATCCGCTGAAGCTCGCCGGCTGGTCCAAGGCCGACATCGACCGGCGCGTGACCGAACTGCTCTCCTTCGTCGGGCTCGCCGACAAGGCGAGGGCGTACCCCGAGCAGCTCTCCGGCGGCCAGAAGCAGCGGGTCGGCATCGCGCGCGCTCTGGCGACGGGACCGGCGATCCTGCTCGCCGACGAGGCGACCAGCGCGCTGGACCCGCAGACCACCCACGAGGTGCTCGACCTTCTCAAGCGGGTCAACGAGGAGCAGGGGGTCACCATCGTCGTCATCACCCACGAGATGGACGTCATCCAGACCATCGCCACCAAGGTGGCGGTCATGGAAGCGGGTCGCGTGATCGAGCAGGGTGATGTGTTCGACGTGTTCTCGGCGCCGCAGAACCCGGCCTCCCAGCGGTTCGTCGGGACCGTCGTCAAGGGCGTTCCGTCGCCGTCGGAGCTCTCGGTGCTGCGGGAGCGGCATCAGGGCCGGCTCGTGACCTTCTCGTTCCGTGACGGCGACTCGTCCCAGGCGCAGGTGTTCCTCGATCTCGCCGGTGCCGGCCTCGACTTCGAACTCGTCTACGGCGGGATCAACGACATCCGCGGCCGAGCGTTCGGCCATCTCACCCTGGCGATCCGAGGCGAGGGCGCCGCCATCGACGGCGCGCTCGCCGCCATCTCGCAACGCGTCGAAGTCACCGAGATCTCGCAAGAGGAGGCCCGCTGATGGATCGCCTGATCGAACTGTGGCCGGACTTCTGGGTCGCGGCACTCGAGACGCTCTACATGACATCGGTCGCGCTGGTCCTCGGCGGCCTGCTGGGCCTCGTCTGGGGCGTCGTGCTCTACGTCACCCGCAGCGGCGGCATCCTGCCGAATGTCCCGGTCAGTGTCGTCATGAACACGATCATCAACATCTTCCGGCCCATCCCGTTCGTCATCTTCATCGCGGCGGTCTCGCAACCGCTCGCGCGCGTCATCATCGGCACCGGGATCGGGACGAACGCGGGTGCGTTCGCGATCGGACTCGCCGCGTCGTTCGCGATCGGCCGCATCGTCGAGCAGCACCTGGTCTCCGTGCCCCCCGGCGTCATCGAGGCGGCGCGGGCGATGGGAGCGGGTCCCTGGCGCATCCTGTTCACCGTGGCCATCCCCGAGGCTCTCGGTCCGCTCATCCTCGGGTACACCTTCATCATCGTCGCGCTCATCGACATGACGGCGATGGCGGGACTCATCGGCGGCGGCGGTCTCGGTGCCTTCGCGCAGGTGTACGGCTTCCGCCAGTTCGAACCCGTCGTGATGTGGGCGGCGATCGTGCTCATCGTGGTGTTCGTGCACCTCGTCCAGATGCTCGGCAACCGGCTGGCACGGAAGGTGATGCGGCGCTGATCGCGCCGCATCTCATGACCGGGTCGGCGCGTCCTGCAGCGTCAGACCCGTCGTGAAGACACGCTCTTCGCCGCTCAGCGGATCGACGAAGCGGAGCTCTCTGGCCAGCAGCTGAAGCGGTCGGCCGAAGTCATCCGGGGTCTCCGGGAGCAGTTCGGGGTAGAAGCTGTCGTTCAGGATGCCGAGGCCGATGGCGGCGAGATGCACGCGCAGCTGGTGCATCTTGCCGGTGTGCGGGTGAAGCAGCGTGTGCACGACACGCTCGTCGATGGCCAGCAGCTCGATCAGTGTCTCGGCGTTCGGTTCGCGATCCGTGTCCACCTGCACGCACACCTCGCCCCGAAGCTTCACGATGTGATTCCGGTACACGACCGGGAACGACTGCCCGGCGAGGGCAGCACCGGCGTCGTCCCACCCCGCCGGCCGGGCCGACACGGCCTCGTACACCTTCTCGACCTGCCTGTTCTCGAACAGCAGCTGATACGCGCCGCGGGTCTGCGGTCGCGCCGAGAACATCAGAAGTCCCGCGGTCGCCCGATCCAGTCGATGGATGGGGGCCAGGTCGGGATTGTCCAGGCGGCGGCGGAGCCGCACGAGCGCCGAGTTCTGAAGGTACCTGCCGCCCGGAGTCGTGGGTACGAAATGCGGCTTGTCGATGACGACCAGATCGTCATCCTGATACAGGATCTCCTCCGAGAACGGGATGGGGATCTCGGGCGGCGGCTTCCGGTAGTACCAGATGAACTCCGCTGCTCCGAGCGCCGTCTCACGAGTCAACGGCGCGCCCTCCCGGCCCACGATCTCCCCGCGGTCGAAGCGCTCCAGGAGCGTGTCGCGATCCAGGTGGAAGAACCGTTCGGCCATGTAGTCCGCGATGGTCGGCCACGGGCCGTGCAGGGGCACGTGCAGACGTGTCGCGCCGACGCCGTCGCGCACCGGAAGCGGAGAGCGCATCGCCATCAGAGGACACCGCTCATCAGGCGTCGAAACTGAGGCTGAGCTTGCGCAGCAGCCCCGCCATGCGCTCGCGATCGGGGCGCGACAGCGCCTGGAGCAGATCGGCCTCGGCATCCACCAGGCGGGTGATGGCTGCGTCGACCCGGATGCGCCCGTCGTCGGTGAGGGTGACGAGAACACTCCGACCGTCACCGGGATCGGCCTCACGGCGCACGAAGCCCCGGGCGACGAGGCGGTCGATCCGGTTGGTCATCGTGCCGCTGGACACGAGCGTCTGCTGAAGCAGCTGCTTGGGTGAGAGCTGGAACGGCGCGCCGGCGCGCCGGAGCGCCGAGAGCACATCCCACTCCCAGGGTTCCAGGTCGCTGCGGCGGAACACGTCGCGCCGCGCCCGATCCAGGTGGCGCGAAAGCCGGTCCATCCGCGACAGGACCTCGAGCGGCGAGAAGTCGAGATCGGGGCGCTGCCTGTTCCACGCGCCGACGATGCGATCGACCTCGTCCGTTGCGCTCATCCGCCCATTATCGTGTGTCGACGGACAGGAGCCGGGACGCCGAGAGCGGAGACAGGGTCATGAAGGTGCTGTTCGGGTCTGGGCGGTACCGGCCGAACGGGCCGCATTCGCGAAATCCGGCTCCCGAGTACAGGGTCCGTGCCGGTAGGAAGAAATCATCGCTGCCCGTCTCGAGCGAGATGCGGCCCACGCCGCGGCGCTCCGCGTCGCCGAGGAGGAAGGAGAGCATGGCGCGTCCCACGCCCTGACCGCGTACCGAAGGGTCGGTGCGCATCGACTTGAGCTCCTCGTGGTCGTCGCCGAGAGGCACCAGCGCACCGGTCGCCACGGCTCGACCCGCGCTGAGCCCCGCGAACAGGCGTACGCCGGGGGCGAGCAGCCGGTCGAACGGCAGGGCATGGATGCTCTCCGGCGGCGCGGTTCCCGAGATCTCTTCATGGTGGGCCTCGAGGAATGCGGACAGCCCGGGTGTCTCCGCATGCGCCCGCTCGATGACGATGCTCATCAGGCCAGCATCGCAGTCGAATGTTTCCGGCTGATCACGAGCGGCCGGATTCACGCAGGGCGCACACCGAGGACGTGGCAGACTTGACGGGCGGCATCCCTCGCGGATGCTGCGGTCCGCCGTGGTGTAATGGCAGCACGACAGCCTTTGGAGCTGTTAGGTCTAGGTTCGAGTCCTGGCGGCGGAGCATGACTGGGAACAATCTCGCCATCATCGTCCTCGCCGCAGGCCAGGGCACCCGCATGAAGTCCCGCCTTCCGAAGGTGCTGCACGCGATCGGCGGGCGCCCGCTCGTCGGTCACGTGCTCACGACCGCCGGCCGGCTCGGCGCCGACCACATCGAGGTCGTGGTGCGGCACGAACGCGACCAGGTCGTCGGAGCGCTCAGCGAGGCATACCCCGAAGCGATCTTCGTCGACCAGGACGATATCCCCGGCACGGGACGCGCGGTGCAGGTGGCGGTCGACGCTCTGCCGCAGGACTTCGACGGCGATGTGCTCGTTCTCTCGGGCGACTGCCCGCTTGCCGATGCGGACACCCTGCAGGCATTCCTCGCCGCGCACAGGAAAGCGGATGCCGCGGCGACGCTCATGACCGCCGTGGTGGACGACCCGACCGGCTACGGCCGCGTGATCCGCGATGCGGACGGGGGCGTGGATCGCATCGTCGAGCAGAAGGACGCCAGCGACGACGAGATCGCGGTTCGCGAGATCAACGCCGGGATGTACGTCTTCCGCGTCGGTGTGCTGCGCGAGTACCTTCCGGCGGTCGGTGTGGACAACGCGCAGGGAGAGATGTACCTCACCGATGTCCCCGGCATGCTTCGGCGCGACGGGGGCCGGGTCGCGGCATCCGTCGTGTCCGACGTCACGGTCACGTTCGGCGTGAACGACCGCGCCCAGCTCGCCGAGGTCGGGCGGCTCCTCAACGCGCGCATCGTGCGGCGCTGGCAGCTCGAGGGGGTCACGATCATCGACCCCGCGACGACATGGATCGACGACGACGCGACCCTGTCGGCCGACGTCACGCTCCTGCCGAACACGCACCTGCTGGGGGCGACCGTCGTCGCTCCGGGAGCCCTCATCGGTCCCGACACCACCCTGGTCGACTGCGAGGTCGGCGAAGACGCTGTGGTCCGCCGCACCGATGCCACCCTCGCCGTCATCGGGCCCAAGGCCACGGTCGGACCGTTCTCGTTCCTCCGTGCCGGCACGGTGCTGGGCGCCGGCGGCAAGATCGGCGCGTATGTCGAGACCAAGAACGCCGAGATCGGCGATGGCAGCAAGGTGCCGCACCTGTCGTACGTCGGCGACGCCACGATCGGTCGCGGTGTGAACCTCGGCGCGAGCACGATCACGGCCAACTACGACGACGTGAACAAGCACCGCACCGAGATCGGCGACGAGGTCCACACCGGCTCGCATACGGTGCTCGTCGCTCCCGTTAGGCTGGGAGCAGGTGCGAAGACCGGTGCAGGCGCCGTCGTCCGCAAGGATGTTCCCGCGGGCGCCCTGGCCATGACCGTCGCCCCTCAGCGCAACATCGAGGGGTGGGTCGAGAAGAACAGAGCAGGCACGGGCGCGGCGGATGCTGCAGCCCGAGAGAAATCGGCGGAATAGGCGGACATGGCGCGCAAGAAGAAGACGGTCGATCTGGATCGCGACAACGGCATCGCGCCAGGACTGGTCGCCAAGACCAAGAAGCGCCTCGTCGTCGCCGGTGGCCGCTCGCACCCAGAGCTGACCGCAGCCGTCGCCAAGGGCCTCGGCACGGAGATCGCGCCGACCGAGCACCGCACCTTCGCGTCGGGCGAGATCTATGCGCGCTTCGAGGTCTCCATCCGCGGGTGCGATCTGTTCCTCATCCAGACCTTCGGCGAACCGGTCAACGAGTGGCTCATGGAGACGCTCATCATGATCGATGCCGCCAAGCGCGCATCCGCCAAGCGCATCACCGTGGTCGCCCCCTACTATCCGTACTCCCGCCAGGACAAGAAGGGGCGGGGGCGCGAGCCGATCAGCGCGCGTCTGGTCGCCGACCTGCTGAAGACGGCGGGAGCGGACCGCGTCATGAGCGTGGATCTGCACGCCGCCCAGATCCAGGGATTCTTCGACGGCCCCGTCGACCACCTCTTCGCGAAGCCGGTGCTGCTCGACCACTTCCAGCGCACCCTCACCGCCGAGGACCGCGAGATCCTCACGGTCGTCTCGCCCGACATGGGGCGCGTACGCGTCGCCGACACCTGGTCCGACAGCCTGGGTGCACCACTGGCGATCATCCACAAGCGTCGCGACCCGAAGGTCGCCAACCAGGTCTCCGTCCATGAGATCGTCGGCACCGTCGAGGGACGCACGTGCCTGCTCGTCGACGACATGATCGACACCGGCGGCACGATCGTCAAGGCGGCGCAGGCGCTCAAGGCCGCCGGTGCCGAGCGCGTGATCGTCGCGGCCACCCACGCGATCTTCAGCGACCCGGCGAACGAGCGTCTTCAGGACGCGTCCATCGACGAGGTCGTCGTCACAGACACCATTCCGCTCACCGAATCGCGGCGATGGGACAAGCTCACGATCCTCCCGATCGCACCCCTTCTCGCCCGAGCGATCCGCGAGGTCTTCGAGGATGGCTCCGTGACGAGCATGTTCGGCGGCGACGCGTAACAGAGCGGTCAGGCACAGCCCGCGCATAGGGTCGGTGCATACCTTCGAGCACGACGCGGTGACGCAACCATTCAGCTCCAGGAGGACTGCCATGACTCGCACGACCGTTCCGACGACCGTCCGCGCTGGAGCCGCCGCGATGGGCGTGGCAGGGATCCTGCTGCTCGCCGGCTGCGCCGGCGCTGAGCCTGCGGGCGGCGACGAGCCTGCGGGCGGCGCGGGCACCGAACCGTCGACGCAGGATGCGGGCGGCGGCTCCGGCGAGTACGAAGACGGCACCTACACCGCCGAGGGTTCGTATCAGACGCCGGAGACCGTGGAGAAGATCTCGGTCACGCTCACGCTCGCCGACGGTGTCGTCACGGACGTCGAGGTCACCGGCGACCCCCAGGCCCCCGAGACCGAGCGCTATCAGGGCGAGTTCATCGACGGCATCGCGGAGGTCGTCGAAGGTGTCGCGATCGACGATCTGGACGTCGACCGCGTGGCCGGTTCGTCGCTCACGAGCGGTGGATTCAACCAGGCGGTCGAGACCATCAAGGAAGAGGCCGCGGCCTAGGCGAGCACCGTGGCGGTCTGGCGATTCGACGCGATCGGCACCCGCTGGGAGATCGTGTCGGACGAGCAGCTCGACGCGGACAACCGCGCAGCCGTGTCGGCGGCGGTCGAAGGCTTCGACCGGACGTGGTCCCGCTTCCGCGCCGATTCGGACGTGCATCGTCTGAGCGTGAGCGCGGGCTCGCTGGAGTCGCCGGACGCAGGGCCCATGCTCGACACCTATCGCGAACTCTCCGACGCGACCGGCGGTGCGGTGAATCCGCTGGTCGGGAACAGCCTCAGCGCGCTCGGCTACGACCCCGGCTACTCCCTCGTCGCGGGCGAGCCGCTCGCCGCCCCCGTCGACTGGGCCCGTCGTCTGCAGTGGTCGCCGGGACGGGCGACCCTCGCAGATCCGTCCCAGATCGACGTCGGTGCACTCGGCAAGGGCCGTCTGGTGGATCTGGTCTTCGACGTGCTGGCTGCAGTGGACGGCGACCTCGTTGTCGACGCGGGAGGCGACCTGCGGGTGCGCGGCGGATCGATCCGTGTCGGCCTGGAGCATCCGTACGACGCCGCGAAGGCCATCGGGGTCGTCACCCTGCAGGACGCGGCCCTGTGCGCGTCCGCCGTCAACCGCCGGGCCTGGGGGAGCGGGCTTCATCATGTGCTCGACGCCCGCACCGGTGAACCGGTGCGCACCTGGGCGGCGACCTGGGCGATCGCCTCCGATGCGATGTCGGCGGATGCTGCGGCGACGGCGCTCTTCTTCGACGGCGGTGCACGCCTGGCGGCATCCTGGGGTGTCGAATGGGTCAGGATGGCCACAGACGGACGGGTGGAGCGGTCGCCGGGCTGCCCTGCCGAGTTGTTCACCTCGGGCGCTCGGCTGCGCCCCGCGACGTCGAAGTAGGAAAGAGTGGAACCGTGATCTCATCTCTCACCGCCCTTCGCCAGCGGATCCTCGCGCTGCTCGGCGCCATCTCGATGTACCGGCTCGTGCTCTTCGCCCTCCTCGCTCTGGCGGTCATCGCACTGGGGCTGTCGTTGTTCGATCTCGTCTCGCCGGACCCACTCGCGATCGCGGCGTCCTTCGTGGTGCTGGCTGTCGTGATCTGCCTCGTCGATGCCGCAGCGCAGCGGCTGCTGCGCCTGCCGTGGCGCGTCGAGTCGTCGCTGGTCACCGCCCTCATCCTCCTGTTCGTGCTGCAGCCGGGAGCGGATCCTGCTGCCCTCGTCGGCCTCGCGCTCGCCGGCGCCGTGGCCAGCATCTCGAAGTACGCGATCGCCTGGCGCGGCCGGCACATCCTGAACCCTGCGGCTTTCGGGGCCGCCGTCGTGACGATCGTCGGATCGTTGGGCGCATTCGAGTGGCTCGGGACCTCGGCGTCATGGTGGGTGGGAACTCCGGCGCTCACGGCCGCCGTGCTCGTGCTCGGACTCGCCGTGCTCTGGCGCACCGAGAAGGTGCGGATCATCGTGGTGTTCCTCATCATCGCCGTCGCCACCGCGATCCTGCGCCAGGCCGTTCAGGCACAGCAGTTCGACATCGCGTTCGATCTCATCGCGGCGTTCGAGCTCGCGCTCCTGCAGTCCCCGTTCCTGTTCCTCGGGGCCTTCATGCTGTCGGAGCCGCTGACGATGCCGCCCCGGCGCTGGCAGCAGTTCTCGGTCGCCGTCCTCGTCGGCGTCCTGGCAGGCTGGCCGATCCCGGTCGCCGGGCTCTTCACACTGGGGCAGGAGCGGGCGCTGCTGATCGGCAACCTGCTCGCCTTCGCGTTCGCCGTACGAGGGTCGGTACGCCTAACCCTCGTGAAGCGCGAGCTCATCACCCCGACCGCGCAGCAGCTCACCTTCCGAGCGAAGGGCCGGCTGCGCTTCGTGCCCGGCCAGTACCTCGAGCTCGACGTGCCGCACCGCCGCCCCGACGCGCGGGGTACGCGCCGCGAGTTCAGCATCGTGTCGGCGCCGGGTGACCTGCCGACGCTGCGCATCGCATACAAGGGGGGTGACCAGAAGCATCCGTCCAGCTACAAGCGCGCACTCGCCGCGGCGGAGCCGGGAGCGACGCTGGCCGTCACCGGAACCTGGGGCGACTTCATCCTTCCCCGTTCGGAATCGCCGGTCCTGATGGTGGCGGCCGGCATCGGCGTCACCCCATTCGTCTCACAGCTGCGCCAGTTGCAGCTGTCGGGCCAGAGCCGGGATGTCGTGCTCGTGTACGTGGCGGCCACCGCGGCCGAGCTCGCGTTCCGTGAGGAGCTGGCAGCGACCGGCGCCAGAGTGATCGTGTTCACCAGGGATCGGCCGGGCGATCTGCCCGCGCACTGGTCGTGGGCGGAGGGCGTGCGACTGGATGCACGGGGGCTCGAGCAGGTGGTACCCGACATCGCCGAGCGTCACGCCTACATCTCGGGCCCGCCGCGGCTCATCGCCGACCTGGCGCCCGCGCTGCAGAAGGCCCGCAGCATCACCACCGACGCCTTCGCCGGCTACTGAGCGGGGCTACTGAGCGGGGCTCCGGAGCGGGATCCGTACCGTGAAGGCGGTGTCTCCCGGTTCACTCGTCACCGAGATGAAGCCGCCGTGCCCCTCGACGATCGCCTTCGCGATGGCGAGTCCGAGCCCGGTCCCGCCGGTCTGCCGGGCTCTCGAGCTGTCGCCGCGGGCGAACCGTGCGAAGAGCTCCTCGCGCACGCCCTCGTCGATGCCGGGGCCGTTGTCGCGCACGGTCAGCACCGCATGCTCGTCCTCTTGCGCGACGCTGAGGGTGATCTGCGTGCCCGGTGGGGTGTGTGTGCGGGCGTTGGCGAGCAGATTCGCGACCACCTGATGCATGCGCCCGGCGTCGCCGACGATGACCACGGGCTCATCCGGCACGTCGACGCTCCAGTGGTGCTCAGGCGCCGTGGGGCGCGCGTCCGCGAGCTCCTCCAGAGCCAGCTGCGTGAGATCGACCGAGCCGTAGACGAGCTCCTGCCCCTCGTCGAGACGGGCCAGCAACAGCAGATCCTCCACGAGCCGGGTCATGCGCAGAGACTGCGCCTGAATGCGCTCCAGCGCCGTGTGGGCGGTGTCGGGCAAGGTGCTGTCTCGCAGTGACAGCTCGGAGTAGCCGCGGATCGATGCCAGGGGGGTGCGGAGTTCGTGGCTGGCGTCGGCGACGAATCGTCGCATCCGCTCCTCGTTCTTCTGCCGGGATGCCAGCGACGTGTTCACGTGATCGAGGAGCTTGTTCAGTGAGGCGCCGACCAGACCCGTCTCGGTCCTCGGGTCTGCTTCTGATGCGGGTACCCGCTCGGTGATCGAGACCTCTCCGCGATCCAGCGGCTGGTTGGCGACGCGCGTTGCGGTGTTCGCCACCGCGCGGAGCGGCCGAAGCCCCACCCGGATGGTGATCGCGGTGGTGAGGGCGAGGAGGATGAGGCCGCCGAGAGTCGCGAGGGCGATGACGGTGAACAGCTGGGTCATCGTCGCCAGGATCTCGCCGCGGGGAAGGCCCGTGACCACGACGATTCCGCCGGCGGTCTTCGTCACCGCCAGACGGAACGAACCGAGGTCCGAGATCGACACCGACGCGTTGGCGGACTCGTGTACGGCATCCCTCAGCTCGTCGAGCTGGGCGGCGGAGAGGTCCGTGTCACCCTTCGCAGTGACCACCGCGCCGCTGATTCCACCACCGGGACTGGAGATCGCCAGGAGGAAATCGGGTCCGCGCAGCGGGGTGGCCGCGAGGAAGTTCTGCACCGTGATCTCCGACCCGGGCTCTGTGCCGAAGAATGCCCAGTCCTGCACGAATGCGGTCGTTCGTGAAGCAAAGGAGCGCACCTGGGCGTCGAGGCGTTCCTCGAGCGACTGCCCGAGCGTCGCACTCGTGATGACGGCCACGATGACGAGGATGAGCGAGACGAACCCGATCACGGCGGTCATCAGCCGTGTCTGCAGGCTCATCGGCCGTCGGGTCATCCCCGACGAGTTCACTGCGGTGCCTTGATCATGTATCCTACGCCTCGGACGGTGTGCAGCAGCGGCGTGCGGCCCGCGTCGATCTTCTTGCGGAGATAGGAGATGTACAACTCGACGACGGATGACTTGCCGCCGAAGTCATAGCTCCACACCCGATCCAGGATCTGCGCCTTCGACAGCACTCGGCGCTCGTTGCGCATCAGGTAGCGCAGCAGTTCGAACTCGGTGGCGGTCAGGTCGATCTCGACGCCGTCGCGGATCACCTCATGGCTGTCCTCGTTGAGGGTGAGGTCCGCGACCCGCAGAATCGATTGACCCTCGTCGGCCGTCGCGTGTCCGGTGCGACGGATGATCGCTCGCAGGCGCGCGATGACCTCCTCCAGGCTGAACGGCTTGGTGACGTAGTCGTCACCGCCGGCGGTGAGGCCGGCAACTCGGTCACCGACGGCATCCTTCGCGGTGAGGAAGAGCACCGGCACGAGGTTGCCGGATTCCCGCAGCCGCTTCAGCACCGACATCCCGTCGAGGTCGGGCATCATGATGTCGAGCACGAGGGCATCGGGCTCGAACTCGCGAGCGACCTGGAGCGCCTCGAGGCCCGATGAGGCGGTCCGAACCTCCCAGCCCTCCATCCGCAGCGCCATCGCGAGCAGATCCGTGAGCATCTGCTCGTCGTCCACAGCGAGGATGCGAAGCGGGGATCCGTCGGCGCGGTGAAGGTCAGGCTGTGTCATGACTCCATTCTGAGGAATCATCTATGGAGTTCCTATGGAGACCGCTATGCCTCCGCTGTGAGGTGGGCGGCGAAGAGCGGACTTGCGGTCACTCCGACTCGTCGAGCTCTCGATCCCAGATCGAGCTCATCTCGGCGAGGGTGCGATCCATGATCGCGACCATCGAGCTCGCGGCCTTCTCGGCGTTCCCCGTCTGGATGGCGGTGGCGATGTCGACGTGCATCTGGAGAGCCTCGGGGGCGGGGAAGCGAGGCATGAGCTCGTACTGCGTCCGCCCGGTGAGGACTTCGCCGACGAGATGATGAAGCTGGGCGAACATCTCGTTGCCGCTCATCGTGAGGATGAGGCTGTGGAACTCCTTGTCGAGGCGGAGGAAGCTCGGGGCGTCTCCTGCGCGGCCGGCGGCCCAGAGCCGTCCGGCGAGTCCGACGAGCTCGCTCGCCTGATTCAGTGGTGCGCGGATCGCAGCCAGCCGGGCAGCGGCGGGCTCGATGGCGCCGCGCAGTTCGGTGAGCGAGCGCAGCTGCGCCACCCGGCTCGGACCGGCCAGTCGCCAGCGGATGACCTGCAGATCGTAGACGTTCCACTGGGTGAGCGGCAGCACCCGCACGCCGATGCGCCGCTTCGGCGTGACCAGGCCCAGTGCCTCGAGCGCGCGCAGCGCCTCCCGGACGACGGGGCGGGAGACGCCGAACCTCGATTCGATCGACTCGGTCGTGAAGGTGGTCTCCGGCCCGATCGCCCCGCTGCAGATCTCGCGGCCGAGGGTGTCGAGCACGAGGTTGCGCAGGTCGCCGGTGACCGGCGCCGCGATCGAGACTTCGGTGGCGACCTCCGGTGTGATGTACATGGCCTGAGCTTATCTTTTCGGCTCCTCCACTTGATAAGTATGACTTGTGGGCGTTATCTTGGCCACTGAGCAGATGTAACGAGACATCTGAACCAGGGGCTCGACGCGAAGGCGCGCCGTCCAGGATGGAGTCACAGTGAAGTACGGATCCAAGACCGCCCGCTTCGTCGCGGCGGCATCGACCGCCGTCATCGCGGCGTCGCTGGTCAGTTGCAGCTCGGAGCCGGAGATCGACGAGAGCGCCGACATCGAAGGGACGACGATTCGCGTCACGCTCGCGAACCACGTCTGGACGGAGACGATCAAGGAACTGATCCCCGAGTTCGAGGAGGAGACCGGCGCCACGGTCGAGATCTCGCAGCTCGCCGAGGATCAGCTCTCGGATCAGTACAACGTCAAGCTCAACGCCGGCACCGATGAGATCGACGTCCTGATGTACCGCCCGCTGCAGGAGAACAAGCTGTTCGCCAGCAACGGCTATCTTTCCGACCTCACCGAGCAGGCCGAGGCGGATGAGGACTGGGACTGGTCGGACTTCCAAGAGGGCCCGGCATCGCTGACGACCTATGAAGACGAGATCGTCGGCGTTCCGATCATCACCGAGCGCACGGTTCTCTACTACCGCAAGGATCTCCTCGCCGAGGCGGGGCTCGAGGTGCCCACCACGCTGGAGGAACTCGACGCGGCGGCCGCCGCCATCCACGCACTGCACCCGGAGGTCGCCGGGTACATCGGCCGGACAGGCAAGTCGGCTGCGGTGACGCAGTTCAGCGCGTTCCTGTTCAGCTCGGGCGGCAAGTGGATGAACGAGGACGGCACCTCGGCGATCGACAGCGACGAGGCCCGCTCCGCCTACAAGTACTACGGCGATCTGATCCGCAACCACACCGACGCGACGATCAATCCCGAGATGAGCTGGCCCGAGGCGTTCGCCGTCTTCCAGCAGGGGCAGGCGGCGTTCATCGCGGATGCCGACAGCCTCTACAAGAACATGACGGATCCGTCGCAGTCGACGGTGTCTGAGCAGGTCGGCTTCGCGCCGTTCCCGGAGGGCGAGGACGGGTCCAAGCCGTACAACGTGGCCGCCTGGGCTCTCGCGGTGAACGAATCGACCGAGAACCAGTCCGCCGCATGGCAGTTCATCCAGTGGGCGACGTCGAAGGAGATCACGCTGGAGATGTCGAAGCTCGGCGTCATGGGCGCACGCACCTCGGTGTGGGACGACCCCGAGGCGACGGCGGAGTACCCCGAAGAGCTCGTGGAGGCCATCAAGATCAACGGTGAGAACGGCGTCGGCGAGGATCGCCCGCTCGTGTTCCAGGTCGCCGAGGCGCGCGAGATCGTCGGAGAACCGATCGTCGCCGCCATCGCCGGCGCAGACGTGGACGAGGCCGTCGAGTCCGCCCACACCGCCTTCGACGAGTTCCTCGTCGAGGACGCCGAGTAACCTCCCGCCCTCGTCGCCGCGTCGGCCGCAGGTCGGCGCGGCGACGACCATCCTCACGGAAGCACTCATGACTGCACTTCAGAGCCCCGGCAGCGTCGGGGCGGGGGAACGCTTCAGCCGCTGGGCCAACCGGCACCGCAAGTGGCTGTTCGCTGGACCCTCGATCGTCTTCACCGCGCTGTTGCTGGCCGTGCCGCTGGGCTGGACCCTGTTCCTCAGCTTCACCGATGCCAAGCGTTCGGTGCGCCGGGAATTCGACTTCAACGGACTGTCCAACTATGCCGAGGTGCTCACCGACACCGAGCGTTTCTGGCCGGCGGTCTGGCGGACGTTCGCGTTCACGGGTGGAGCGCTCACCTTCGAACTGATCCTCGGCATGATCATCGCGCTGCTGCTGTGGAAGCCGTTCCGCGGTCAGGGGCTGGTGCGGACGATCATCCTGCTGCCGCTGGTGGCGACCCCGGTCGCGGTGGGCATGATGTGGCGGCTGCTCTTCGAGCCCAACATCGGGTTCATCAACGAGATGCTCGGGTGGGTGGGCATTCCTCCGCAGCCGTGGCTCGCGGACCCGTCGACGTCGCTGGCCACGCTGACGTTCGTCGACATCTGGCAGTGGACGCCGATGGTGGCGATCATCCTGCTCGCCGGGCTGACCGGACTCTCCGAGGAGCCCCAGGAGGCGGCGAAGGTCGACGGCGCGAACGCCTGGCAGCGCTTCTGGTTCATCACCGTGCCGCTGATGCGTCCGGTGATCATCGCGGCCGTGCTGCTGCGCGGCATCGATGCGCTGAAAACCTTCGACATCCTCTACGCGACCAAGGGCAAGGGCGGCGGCGCCTTCCACGACGTGGAGACGCTGAACGTCTACGCCTACGGGCTGAGCTTCGACTACAACGAGTACGGGCTGGCATCTGCGGTGCTGATCCTGTTCTTCCTGCTCATCCTCGGCGTGATCTGGGTGCTGCAGATGCAGAGAAAGGCCAAGGAATCATGACCGTCATGACGGATGCTCGCGCCGACGTCGCACAGCGCCAGCCCGCCCCACGCCGCCGCAGAGTCCGCATCGGCACGGTGGGCCGCTTCGTCGGACTCGCACTCATCGTGCTGGCATTCCTCGGACCGATCGTCTGGATGGTGCTGGCCAGCTTCAAACTCAACGTCCAGATCTACGATCCGACGAAGGCGTTCATCTTCGACCCGACACTGGAGAACTACGGCACGGTCTTCGATCCGCGCCGTGGCAACTACCTCGTCTACATCTGGAACTCGTTCTTCGTCGCCTTCATGGCGACGGCACTGTCGCTCGTGATCGCCGTCCCGGCCGCCTATGCGATGAGCCGCTTCGTGATGAACAAGTCGGCGATGGTCGTGCTCCTCGCCCGCATCATCCCGGGCGTCAGCCTGCTGGTGCCGTGGTACTTCATCTTCGCGCAGCTCAAGATGACCGGTGGCTACGCGCCACTCATCCTCGCGCACATGTTCGTGTCGCTGCCGCTGATCCTGTACATCATGATGTCCTTCTTCGATCAGCTGCCTCTCGAGCTCGAGGAGTCCGCGCAGGTCGACGGACTCACCGCGATCGGAGCGTTCTTCAAGATCGCGCTGCCGCTGTCGGTACCGGGAATCGCCACCGCGACGATCCTGTCGTTCATCTTCTCGTGGAACAACTTCATGTTCGCCCTCGTGCTCTCCGGCAACGCCACCAAGACGCTGCCGGTCGCGATCTTCGACTTCATCGGATACGCATCGATCGACTGGGGAGCCCTGATGGCGGCATCCGTCGTCGTCACCACCCCCATCATGCTGATCGCGCTGTTCACCCAGCGCTACATCGTCACCGGCCTGACCGCCGGCGCCACGAAAGGCTGAGGATGCCGCAGGAGGGGACCGCCTCGATCGTCGTCATGGGCGTGCAGGGAGTAGGCAAGTCGACCATCGGACGCCTGCTCGCGGAGCGCCTCGCCGTGCCGTACGTGGAAGGGGATGAGCTGCATCCGCCGCGGAACATCGAACTGATGGCGGCGGGCAGACCTCTGCAGGACGCCGACCGCGAACCCTGGCTGCACGCGGTGGGGGGAACTCTGGCCCGCCATCATGCGAGCGGCGTGGTCGTCGCCTGCTCGGCGCTCAAGCGGCGCTATCGCGACGTGCTCCGTGGGCACGCGCCCGAGCTGTATGTCGTCGAACCGTGGGGGCCCATCGAACTCGTGGCGCGGCGAATCGCCGCCCGCACCCACGAATACATGCCGCCGTCGCTGCTTCGGTCCCAGTTCGACACGCTGGAACCGCTCGGCGAGGACGAACGGGGAATCCGAGTGAGCATCGACCAGTCACCGGCCGAGATCATCGACGAAGTGGCGGCGGACCTGCGCGAGCGATCAGGAGCGGTGTCATGATCGACGCGATCGCGCGAGTCGAGGCCTTCCCGGTGGCGCCGCGCTGGCTCTTCGTGCGCATCGAGACCCACGATGGCGTCGTCGGGTGGGGCGAGGCATCGCTCGAGGGCTACGCGGACGTCGTGCTCGCTGCCGTGGAACAGTTCGCGACTTATCTCGTCGGCAAGGACCCGGGGAGGATCGAGGATCACTGGCAGGTGCTCACGAAGGGCCAGTTCTACCGCGGTGGCGCCGTGCTCGCGAGCGCGGTCGCAGGCGTCGACCAGGCGCTGTGGGATCTCAAGGGCAAGCATCTCGGCGTTCCCGTGCACGACCTGCTCGGAGGGCCGGTGCGCGACCGCATACGCGCTTACGGCTGGGTGGGTGGTGACGACCCGGCCGAGGTGGCAGACCATATCTCGGCCCAGCTGGAGGCCGGCCTCACCGCGGTCAAGATGAACGCGTCGGGAAAGATGAATCGAAACGGATCGGTGGCGGAGCTCGACGCCGTCGTCGCGCGCGTCGCCAGCGCCCGGGCGGTCCTCGGTCCTCACCGTGACGTCGCCGTCGACCTGCATGGGCGGTTCACACTCGCCACTGCTCGTCGGCTGGCGCCGCTGCTCGCGCCGCTGCACCCGTTCTTCATCGAGGAGCCGGTCGTGCCGGAGAACTCCCATGTGATCGGGCGCATGGTGGATGCCACCACGATCCCCATCGCGACAGGCGAGAGGCTCTACAGCCGGCAGGAGTTCCTGCCGGTGCTGCAGGCGGGAGTCGCCATCGCTCAGCCCGATCTGTCGCATGCCGGGGGCATCTCCGAGGTGCGGCGGATCGCTGCGCTGGCGGACACCTTCGACGCCGTGATCGCGCCGCACTGCCCGCTGGGGCCGATCGCGCTCGCCGCGTGCCTGCAGGTGGGATTCGCGACGCCGAACTACCTGATCCAGGAGCAGTCGATCGGCATCCACTACAACGAGGGTGCGGAGGTGCTCGACTACGTCGTCGACACCGCACCGCTGAAGTTCGTCGAGGGCGGTTTCGAACGCCTCACCGGTCCCGGCCTCGGCATCGAGGTCGATGAGCACGCCGTGCGGGATGCGTCATCCCACTGGACGAGGTGGGAGAACCCGATCTGGCGGCACGCCGACGGGTCGGTCGCCGAGTGGTGAGATCCATGGCGGTCGTCCCGGGTTCCATGAGGCACCGGAGCCGATGTCGCCGATCGTGGCTATGTTTGCTTGCATGACCGAGACATCAATGTCATCTCGCCCCACCTCCGTCGACGAGGTTTCCTCCCTCGTGCGGCGTGCACAGCAGGAATCCCTCCCCCTCACCGTCGTGTCCGGCGGGCACGGACCCTGGTCCCACGATCCCGACGCCCCGGGGCTGCGGATCGAACTCGGTGAACTCACCGACATCCGTGTCGACGGCACGCGCGTGAGCGTCGGCGGCGGAGCCACCTGGGGCGCCGTCGCCGCAGCCCTCGCACAGCACGGACTCGCCATCAGCTCGGGCGACACCGCGTCCGTCGGGGTCGGAGGCTTGACGCTCGGCGGCGGAATCGGCTGGATGGTGCGCGCCTGGGGCCTTGCAGTGGATCAGCTGGTCGGTGCGCAGATCGTCACCGCGTCCGGCGACGTCGTCGAGACCTCCGAGAACGCGCACCCGGAGTTGTTCTGGGCGTTGCGCGGCGGCGGCGGCAACTTCGGCATCGTCACCCGCTTCGACTTCGAGGCACATCGGCTGCCCGGCATCGTGTTCGGCGAGTACGCCGTCAGCGGCGATGCGGGCGCGGTGCTGCGGGTCGCGCGCGACGTCCTGCGAGACGCACCCCGAGAGTTGACGGTGACGTTCATGGACGTGCCTGCGATGGATCCCAGCGCACCGGCCGGTGCGAGTCTGAACGCCGTATGGGCGGGCAGCGACCCCGAGCAGCTGCGCGCGGTGATGGCGCCTGTCGCAGCGCTGGATGCCGTCACGGAGAAGATCAGCACGCCGCGCTATCGCGACATCCTCATGGAGATGCCGGCGCCCGAGGCGGAGGCGCCCGCCGGCCCCCCTGGATTCATCGGCGGCAACGGCCTGTTCGCCGAGGTGAAGGATGAGCTCATCGACCGGCTGGTCGCGTTCCGCGCGGCCTATCCCGCCTCGATCATCTTCCTGCGCTCGCTGGGCGGTGCGTTCGGCGACGTCGCGCAGGATGCGACGGCGTTCCCCGCGCGGTCGGCGAGCTGGTTCGTCATGGCCGGCGCCTTCGACATCCCGGGACTGGTCGACGACGCGGCGCGAGCCGCGATCCGTGCCGACTGGCAGCTCATCGAGAGCGGACGGCTGGCGGAGTACGGCAACTTCGCCGATTCCGAGAGGCCGGAGGCGGTTCCGGGCATGTTCGCGGCGGCCGGATACGCCCGGCTGCGCGCAGTGAAGGCGCAGTGGGACCCGCAGAACGTCTTCCGCCGCAACCACAACATCGTCGCGTGAGCGCCGCATGACGCGAGAGGGCCGGGTGGCGACTGCACCCGGCCCTCCGACGCGTCAGTGAAGGGTCAGTGCGTGTCCTCTGCCTCGATCTCGGTGCGGTCGCCCGACCACTGCGTGTGGAAGGTGCCTTCCTTGTCGATGCGCTTGTAGGTGTGCGCCCCGAAGAAGTCGCGCTGGCCCTGCACGAGTGCGGCCGGCAGGCGGTCGGCGCGGATTCCGTCGTAGTACGACAGCGACGACGAGAACGCCGGAGCGGGGATCCCCGCCTCGGCCGCGGTCACCACCACGCGGCGCCATGCGCCCTGGGCGCGCGTGATCGCCTCGGTGAAGTACGGAGCGGTCAACAGCACCGGCAATTCGGGCGCTGCCGCGTAGGCATCGGCGATGCGGTTGAGGAACTGTGCGCGGATGATGCAGCCGCCGCGCCAGATCTTGGAGATCGCGCCGAGGTCGATCGTCCACCCGTACTCGGCGGCTCCTGCGCGGATCTCGTCGAACCCCTGCGAGTAGGCGACGATCTTCGACGCGTAGAGCGCGAGGCGGACATCCTCGATGAACGCCTCGGTGTCCTCGACCGAGAACTCCTCGTCGGGCCCGGGGAGAGAAGCGGCGGCCGCGCGCTGCTCGGGGTGCGAGGAGAGAGAACGCGCGAAGGTCGCCTCGGCGATGCCGGAGACCGGCACGCCCAGCGAGAGTGCCGTCTGCACGGTCCACGCGCCCGTTCCCTTGGCGCCGGCCTGGTCGAGGATGACGTCGACGAGGGGCCTGCCGGTTTCGGCATCCACCTGCCGAAGGACTTCGGCGGTGATCTCGATCAGATACGACTCCAGTTCGCCTTTGTTCCACTCGGCGAAGATCTCGGCGATCTCGGCGGGAGACTTGCCGGTGCCGCGGCGGATGAGGTCATAGGCCTCGGCGATGAGCTGCATGTCGGCATACTCGATGCCGTTGTGCACCATCTTGACGAAGTGACCGGCGCCATCGTGGCCGACGTGCGTCACGCAGGGCTCGCCCTCGGCGACGGCGGCGATGGACTTCAGGATGGGCCCGAGGGTGACCCACGACGCGTCGGATCCGCCCGGCATGATCGACGGGCCGAGCAGCGCGCCCTCCTCGCCGCCCGAGATGCCGGCTCCGACGAAGTTGATGCCGGTCTCGCGGACCGCCTTCTCGCGGCGGATGGTGTCGGGGAAGTAGGAGTTCCCGCCGTCGACGATGATGTCGCCCGGCTCGAACACCTCGACGAGTGAATCGATCACGGCGTCGGTGGCGCCACCTGCCTTGACCATGATGATCGCGGTGCGCGGCTTCTGCAGGCTGTCAGCGAACTCGCGGTACGTGCTCGTTCCGATGAACTCGGCCTCGGGGTGCTCGTCGAGAAGCGTCTGCGTCTTCTCATGGCTGCGGTTGAAGATCGCCACGGTGTTGCCCTCGCGACTGGCGAGGTTGCGGGCGAGATTCGATCCCATGACGGCGAGTCCGACGACTCCGATGTTCGCTGATGCTTCGGGCACAGAAGGCTCCTCGATCGTGAAGAAGGGGTGGTTTCAGCGTATCGCTGCGGGCGGGGTCGGCGCGCACGTATGACAGGTGCGCGGCGGGTAGCGTGGTGGCGTCGATGATCGTCGGGAGGAGCCGCGGATGGCCGAGAACGATAAGAGACTGCGGGCCGTCGTGGCGGTGCCGCTGTCCGAGGCGCACTGCCGGCTGATCGAGGAGCTCGAGCCGCGGATCGAACTCGTCCGCGACCATACCCTCACGCCGCCGATGCGGGGCCCCGCGGACTGGACGGGGGATCCTGCATACGTGCGCACCGATGAGCAGCAGGCGGCGTTCGAGGCGATGATCGACTCCGCGGACGCGCTGTTCGGCATCCCCGATGTCGACGCCGCGGCACTCGCGCGAACCACTGCGGCCAACCCCGCACTCCGCTGGGTCATGACCACGGCGGCCGGCGGCGGCAGCCAGGTGAAGGAGGCGGGTCTGGAGCGTGCGGTTCTGGATCGAGTCGTCTTCACCACGAGCGCCGGCGTCCACGGCGGTCCCCTCGCCGAGTTCGCCGTGTTCGGTGTACTCGCCGGCGCGAAAGGGCTGCCGCGCCTGGCCGCTGACCAGCGCGACCGGAACTGGCCGGACCGCTGGGAGATGCGCCAGGTCGACGACATGACCGTGCTGGTGGTGGGGCTCGGCGGCATCGGTGGCGAGTGCGCATGGCGGCTGAAGGCACTCGGCGCCCGAGTCTGGGGTACGACGCGCACCGGCGACCCGGTCGACGCCGTCGACCGCCTCGTCGCGCTCGACCAGCTCACCGACGCCGCGGGGCACGTCGACGCGATCGTGGTGACGCTGCCCGGCACCGAGCAGACGCACCACCTCATCGGCGACGCCGTACTGGGCGCCGTGGCAGAGGGCACCACACTGGTGAACGTCGGACGTGGCACCGTCATCGATGAGCGGGCGCTGCTGGCTGCGCTCGAGGACGGACGGATCGGCTTCGCCGCGCTCGACGTCTTCGAGCGGGAGCCGCTGGATCCGGCATCCGCCCTGTGGTCTCACCCGAACGTGCTCGTGAGTCCCCACACGGCGGCCCTCAGCTCGAAGGAGGAGGAGCGGATCGCGCGGCGGTTCGCGGAGAACGCCACACGGCTGCTCGACGGGGAGCCGCTGCGAGCAGTCGTCGACACCGTCGAGTTCTACTGAGTCGAACTCTCTCAGTCCTTGCGGTAGCCGGTCCGGCTCATCGAGAACAGCGCCGCGAATGTCAGGCCGGCCACGCACACGGTCATGGCGCCGATGAGCCAGGCGAGTACGTGCGAGAGGAAGGCGCCGTCGAGCATGGGGACTCCGTGATCTGCGTGGTGGATGCCGGTGTTCTCAGCCTACCGGGTCATCCGGTACCATTGAGGAGTACCTCGGCGAGGGACGCTTCCGCGTGTGCGCGAACGTCCGTGATCGACGCGGCGAAGCAAGCCCGGTGGCTTTCCTCACGCGTTCGCGTTCGAGCCCACAATTCCAAGACCACCGCGCGGCTCGTTCGCTGCGTGCCCCGAAGGAGAATTCCCATGTCTGAAGACACCAAGGTCCACGCCGAGCTTCGCGAGAACTTCGGCAAGGGCTTCGCCCGCCGCCTGCGCGCCGCCGGCAAGATCCCCGCCGTCATCTACGGCCACGGCACCGAGCCCGTGCACGTCGCCCTCCCGGGCCACCAGGTCTCGCTCATCATCCGTCGTGCGAACGCCGTCCTCGAACTCGAGATCGACGGCAAGGGCGACCAGCTGACCCTCGTCAAGGACGTGCAGCGCGATCCGGTGCACCAGATCATCGAGCACATCGACCTGCTCGTGGTGAAGAAGGGTGAGAAGGTCGCGATCGACATTCCCGTGACCGTCGTCGGCGAGTCGGCCCCGGGCACGATCGTGAACCTCGACGCGACCACGCTGTCGATCGAGGCGGAGGCCACCCACATCCCGCAGAACCTCGAGGTGTCCGTCGAGGGCCTCGAGGAGGGCGCGCACATCACCGCCGCCGACGTCGCCCTGCCCAAGGGGTCGACGCTGCTCTCCGACCCCGAGGTGCTCGTCGTCGCGATCTCGGTTCCGGCAGCCGCCGAGACCGACGAGGACGACGCAGCGGCCGACGACGCGGCCCAGACCGACGCCGAGTAACCTCGCATCGCATCGGAACAGAGGGGACGCGATCGAGATCGCGTCCCCTCTGTCGTTCCCGCTGGCCCCCGGCCGGGCTGCCATAGTATGACCGAGCGTCACCGGCTCGAGTGTGAAAGGACCGCGTCATGGCATCCACCTGGCTCGTGGTGGGACTCGGCAATCCCGGCCCGCGATATGCCGCAACCCGGCACAACGTCGGCCAGTTCGTGGTCGACGAATTGGCCGAACGTCGACGTGAGGTGTTCCGTGAGCACAAGAGCGGAGCGCGCGTGGTGGAGACCTGGCTGCGACCGGGCGCTGACAAGCTGGTGCTGGCCAAGCCGAACTCGTTCATGAACGTCTCGGGCACGCCGGTCGCGGCCCTCGCCCGGTTCTACTCGGTGCCGCCGGAACGGGTCGTCGTCGTGCACGACGAGCTCGACATCCCGTTCGACACCGTCAAACTCAAGACGGGCGGCGGACACGGCGGGCACAACGGCGTCCGAGATGTCGCCAGGGCGATCGGAACCGCGGATTTCCCGCGCGTGCGCGTCGGTATCGGGCGGCCTCCTGGACGCCAGGATCCTGCCGACTGGGTCCTGTCACCCTTCGGCAAAGACGAGCGGGAGAACCTGCCCGTCCTCGTCTCGGACGCGGCGGATGCCGTCGAGCTCCTCGTGGCCGAGGGGCTGCTCGCGGCCCAGCAGAAGCATCACGCCCCGCGCTGAGCGCCGCCGCCGGTCACACCGTGGAGCCGGCGAATCCTGTCGCGGCTCCCGCACTCAGGGCGATTCCCAGCACCACGAAGAAGATCATCGGTGCGATGACCGCGACGACCAACGCGGCGATTCCCTGGCCGCGCCCCTGGCGTTGCCGGATCGCGACGATGCCGAGGATGATGGCGGCCACCCCGAGCAGTGTGCCCACCCAGAACGAGACCTCGGCCCACAGCACCTGGTCGCGCGCAGGGGAGAGGAAGCCCAGCGAGTCCACGTCGCTCACATACGTCAGGGCCGCCGGGATGCGGCGCCCGATCTCGTACGCGGTGAGACCGCCGACCACGGGCGTGAGGACGGCAGCCGCGAGCGCGAGGATCAGAGCGAGGATGCCGACGAGCGGAGGTCTCGGCTCGGTCACTTGAACCCGGTAGGCACCGTCGGGGAACGCGTAGCCGCCCACCGGGACCTGATACGCGCCGGGCGGGGGAGCCTGCGGCGGGAAAAGCCCCTGCTGCGGGAAAGTCGGGACCGGGCCCTGCGGGGTCGGTGGGACGGGGGCAGGAGCCATCGGCGGGGGCAGCTGCGGGTCGGTCACGATCTCATCCTAGGGTGGCGCTCAGACGCGCCGGAGCAGACCGACGCGGTCGTACACGTCGCGAAGGGTGGCATCGGCGACGGCATCCGCGCGCGCCGCGTTGGCAGCGAGAATTCGGTCGAGCTCCGCCGGATCGTCGAGCAGCTCGAGCGCCCGGTCGCGTACCGGGCCGAATTCTGCGATGACGACCTCGGCGAGACCCTTCTTGAAATCGCCGTAGCCGCGACCCGCGTACTCGTCCTCGATCGAGGCGACCTGCCGTCCTGTGAGCGCGGCGTAGATCGTGAGCAGGTTCGAGACGCCCGGCTTGGTCTCCCGGTCGAAGCGCACCGAACCCTCGTTGTCGGTGACCGCGCGCATGATCTTCTTCGCGGACTTGGCGGGGTCATCGAGCATCCAGAGCACTCCGGCGTCGCTCTCAGCAGACTTCGACATCTTCGACGTGGGGTTCTGCAGATCGTAGATGCGAGCGGTGTCCTTCTGGATCACCGGCTCGGGCACCGTGAACGTGGTTCCGAATCGGGAGTTGAAGCGTTCGGCGAGGTCGCGGGTCAGTTCGACGTGCTGTTTCTGATCGTCTCCGACAGGCACCACGTCGGTCTGGTACAGCAGGATGTCGGCCGCCATCAGCACCGGGTAGGTGAAGAGCCCGACGCTCGTCGCATCTTGCCCGTAGCGGGCGGACTTGTCCTTGAACTGCGTCATCCGGCCGGCCTCGCCGAATCCCGTGATGGTGCTGAGGATCCACGCGAGTTCTGCATGGGCACGGACGTGGGACTGCACGTACAGCGTGGACTGCGACGGCTCGATCCCCGCGGCGATGTACTGCGCAGCGGTCCGTCGTGTCTTCTCCCGGAGCTCTGCCGGATCCTGCGCGACGGTGAGCGCGTGCAGATCGACGACGGAGAAGTAGGCGTCGTATGACGTCTGCAGATCACGCCACTGCAGAAGTGCGCCGATGTAGTTGCCGATCTGAAGGGAGTCGGCGGAGGGCTGCATTCCGGAATAGAGGCGAGGTCTGATCACGCCATCAATCCTATGGGGGCGCCGGCGGTGGCGAATCCGGGGTGCCGCCGCGACGCTCGTTCGGGCTCTGCCGACGGCGTGAGCTAGTAGGAGTAGTCCACGACGACGGGGGCGTGGTCACTCCACCGCTGGTCGTAGGCCGCTGCCCGTGCGACGTGATACGCCGTCACGCGCTCGGCCAGAGCGGGAGACGCCAGGTGGTAGTCGATGCGCCACCCGCTGTCGTTGTCGAACGCCTTTCCGCGGGCGGACCACCAGGTGTACGGCCCTTCCACCTCGCCGTGGAAACGGCGGCCGACGTCGACCCAGCCGAGACCGGTGCCGACCGAGCCGTCCACAGCCGTGACCTCGGTCCCCGCCTCACCGAGAAAACGATCGAAGTACGCGCGCTCGCGCGGCAGGAAGCCGGCCTTCTTGACGTTGCCGCGCCAGTTCTTGATGTCGAGTTCGCGATGACCGACGTTGAGGTCGCCCGTCACCACGGCGAGTGCGTCATCGGCGGCGAGAGAAGCCAGACGCGGGCCGAAGGCATCGAGGAAACGCCACTTCTCCTCCTGTCGCGCAGTGTCTGCCTCGCCGGAGTGCACGTAGGCGCTGACGACCGTCACCGGGCGATCCCCCAGCAGGAAGTCGCCCTCGATCCATCGCCCGCGGGAGTCGAAGTCCTCATCACCGAAGTCGGTGCGAGTGGCGAGCGCGGGCGTGCGGCTGACGATGGCGACGCCGGCACGCCCTTTGGCCGTCGCCTCGTCATGGGCGATCGACCAGCCGGGGAAAGCGGCTTCGAGGTGCTCGTCCTGCCCGCGAACCTCCTGCAGCGTGAGGATGTCGACATCCGCGGTGTCGAGCCAGTTGTGCAGGCCGTTGCGGACGGCCGCCCTGATCCCGTTGACGTTGACAGAGGCGACGCGCAGATGAGGCATGATCCAAGCCTAGGGGGAGGGTACGACGTCGGGTTCAACCGTCGCGGGAAACCTCTTCCGATGGGGCCTCGACGACGGGAAGCCCCTCGGACTTCGCGTCACTGACCGCTTTTCGCCAATCGCGGCGCGCACGTCGCAGTCGCCGCGCCGTGATCGGAGTGAGCCACCATGGCGATTCGTCGAGCGCTTCCTGCGCGTGACGGACGCGCACTCGGGCGGCGATGACGAGTGCCTGCACCTCTGCCTCGTGCGTGATGCTCTCCGCCTTCGCCTGGAGGGGCTGGTCATGGTCGCCGGCCCCGACCGAGATCCAGGATGCCGCGATGAGGACGACGATCGACACGGCCCGGCACCAGATGAGCATCGACACGACGACGGCGAAGGTCGCCAGCAGCGGGTTCGTCGGTGTATGCGAGAGCAGAAGACCCGCGCCCAGCTGCAGCACCACGATCGCGCCACCGCCGACGAGTGATCCCGGGATGATCCGGTGCCAGGGCAACTCCGTGCCGGTGAGATAGCGCACGAGCAGGGCCAGCACGGCGGCATCCAGGAACATCGCGACGAGGACCGAGAATGCGCGCAACCCGATCTCGTACAGGGGTCGGGTCGGATCACCGCCGAAGGACTCCACCACGCGCGCGACGGTCCAGACGCCGAGCAGACTGAGGGCCGAGCCGATGAGGAGCGAGAGTCCGAAGGCTGTCGCGGCGATCAGATCCCAGAACTTCAGCAGCAGGAAGTTCCTCGCATCGAACGGAAGCCCGAAGATGTCACGGATGGCGCGGCGTGTGAAGGTCACGGCAGTGGTCGCAGACCAGATGACGACGCCGGCGGCGATCGCGCCGGTCACGCTGAGGACCCCGGACGTGGACTCGGCGATGGACTCGACCTCGGCCGGGGAGGCCACGCCGTTCTTGCTGATGAGACCCGGGATGTAGGCGTTCGCGCCGTCGATCAGTGCCTGGACGGCGCGGTCACTGCCGCCCAGCCAGATGCCCACGCCCGCGAAGGCCATGTACAGCAGCCCGAACAGCGCGAACAGCCCCTGATAGCTCATCCCCGCCGAGAGCAGGAAGCCGTTCTGCCGGAGGAAGTGCCGCCACACGCGCACCGGGAAGGCGGCCAGCGTGCGCTCCCTGGCGACGGCGGCCTGCGCCTTCAGACGCGACACCGGGTGCTCCGGTGCTCAGCGTCCGCCGCGCAGGACCGCCTGCTTGACCTCGGCGATCGCCTTGGTGACCTCGATGCCGCGGGGGCATGCCTCGGAGCAGTTGAAGGTGGTGCGGCAGCGCCACACGCCTTCCTTGTCGTTGAGGATGTCCAGGCGGACGGCGGCGTTGTCATCGCGCGAGTCGAAGATGAAGCGGTGCGCGTTCACGATGGCGGCCGGCCCGAAGTACTGCCCGTCGGTCCAGAACACCGGGCAGGACGAGGTGCAGGCGGCGCACAGGATGCACTTGGTGGTGTCATCGAAGATCTCGCGGTCCGCGATCGACTGCACCCGCTCCTTGCCCTTGTCGGGAGTGGAGTTGGCCACCAGGAAGGGCTGGACCTCGCGGTAGGAGGCGAAGAACGGCTCCATGTCGACGATGAGATCCTTCTCGAGCGGCAGACCCTTGATCGCCTCGACGTAGATCGGCTTCGAGATGTCGAGATCCTTGATGAGGGTCTTGCAGGCGAGGCGATTGCGTCCGTTGATGCGCATGGCGTCAGAGCCGCAGATGCCGTGCGCGCAGGAACGGCGGAAGCTCAGCGAGCCGTCGACCTCCCACTTGATCTTGTGCAGCGCGTCGAGCACGCGATCGGTCGAGTAGAGCTCCACGTCGTAGTCGACCCAGTGCGGTTCCGCGTCGACCTCGGGGTCGAAGCGGCGGATGTTGAAGGTGACGATGAAGGACTGCACCACGTCGGAGCCCGCTGCGGGTGCCTCTGCGACTGCGTTGGACATGCTCAGTACTTCCTCTCCAGTGGCGGGTAGTTGAACTCGCCCTGTTCATTCTTGGTGAACACGACGGGCTTCCAGTCCAGCTTGATGTGATCGCTCGGCGTCGACGAATGGGGGTCGCCCGTCAGGTACGCCATGGTGTGCTTCATGTAGTTCTCGTCGTCGCGCTGGGGGAAGTCGTCGCGCATGTGGCCGCCCCGGCTCTCCTGGCGGTTCTGTGCGGCGTAGACGACGACCTCTGCGATGTCGAGGAGGAAGCCGAGCTCGACGGCCTCGAGCAGATCGGTGTTGAACCGCTGACCCTTGTCGTCGACGTGGACGTTGCGGTAGCGCTCGCGCAGCTCCGCGATGACCCCGAGCACGTGCTCCAGCGACTCGTGAGTGCGGAACACCTGCGCGCCCTTGTCCATCTCGTCCTGCAGGGTCTTGCGCAGCACCGCGATGCGCTCGGTGCCCTGATTGTTGCGCAGGCCCTCGAGCATGTCGCGCACGAAGCCGGCCGGATTCTCCGGCAGCGGCACGAACTCCGCGGTCTTGACGTACTCCACCGCCTGGCGGCCTGCCCGCTTGCCGAAGACGTTGATGTCCAGGAGCGAGTTGGTGCCGAGACGGTTGGCGCCGTGAACCGACACGCACGCGCACTCACCGGCGGCGTAGAGCCCCGGCACGACGGTCGTGTTGTCGGCGAGCACCTCGGCGTTGTTGTTGGTGGGGATTCCGCCCATCGCATAGTGGGCCGTGGGCATCACCGGCACCGGCTCGACGACCGGGTCCACCCCGAGGTAGGTGCGGGCGAACTCGGTGATGTCGGGGAGCTTCGTCTCGAGCACCTCCGCACCGAGGTGCGTGCAGTCGAGCAGCACGTAGTCCTTGTGGGGTCCGGCGCCGCGGCCCTCTGCGACCTCCTGCACCATGCAGCGAGCCACGATGTCACGCGGCGCGAGGTCCTTGATGGTCGGGGCGTAGCGCTCCATGAAGCGCTCGCCGGACGCGTTGCGCAGGATCGCACCCTCACCGCGAGCACCTTCGGTGAGCAGGATGCCGAGTCCGGCGAGGCCCGTCGGATGGAACTGGAAGAACTCGAGGTCCTCGAGGGGGAGGCCCTTTCGCCACACGATTCCGACGCCGTCGCCCGTGAGGGTGTGGGCGTTCGAGGTGGTCTTGAAGATCTTGCCGAAGCCGCCGGTGGCGAAGATCACGGCCTTCGAGTGGAAGACGTGGAGCTCGCCCGTGGACAGATCGTAGGCGACGACGCCGGCGGTCAGGTTGTTGCCCTCGGCATCCTTCACCGTCAGCAGATCGAGCACGTAGAACTCGTTGAAGAAGTTGATGCCGAGCTTGACGCAGTTCTGGAACAGCGTCTGCAGGATCATGTGGCCGGTGCGGTCGGCGGCGTAGCAGGCGCGACGCACGGGCGACTTGCCGTGCTCGGCGGTGTGGCCGCCGAACCGGCGCTGGTCGATCTTTCCCTCGGGGGTGCGGTTGAAGGGCAGGCCCATGTTCTCCAGGTCGATGACCGCGTCGATGGCCTCCTTGGCGAGGATCTCCGCCGCGTCCTGGTCGACGAGGTAGTCGCCGCCCTTGACGGTGTCGAAGGTGTGCCACTCCCAGGAGTCCTCCTCGACGTTCGCGAGGGCCGCCGCCATGCCGCCTTGAGCTGCTCCCGTGTGAGAGCGCGTCGGGTAGAGCTTGGAGATCACCGCGGTCCGCGCACCCGGTCCCGCCTCGATCGCCGCACGCATGCCTGCGCCGCCGGCGCCGACGATGACGATGTCGAACTGGTGGTAGTGGATGCCGTCGCGGACGACGGAATCCTGGGTCTCAGTAGTCACTTCTGATTTGCCTTCTTCTCTAGCTCTGCGCCTGGCAGGTGTCCCACAGCGTGCTCGATTCGGTGACACCGAGGCAGGGGTCGAACGTGAAGACGACGAGCGTGCCGAGCACGATGAGCAGCGCAGCAGCGAGACCGATGGTCCACACAAGCGCCTTGCGTGCTTTCTCGCCCAAGACGTAGTCGTTCACGATGGTTCGCATGCCGTTGGCGCCGTGGATGAGCGCGAGCCACAGCATCAGGACGTCCCACCACTGCCAGAACGGAGTGGCGAACTTTCCGGCGATGAACGCGAAGTCCAGAGCATGGATGCCCTCGCCGAGCATCAGGTTCACGAACAGGTGACCGAAGATGAGCACGACCAGCACGACGCCGGAGATGCGCATGAACAGCCAGCCCCACTTCTCGACGTTGAATCCGCGGCGGCGCCGGACGGGCGCGGCGAGGGTCTCGGTGGCCATCAGTGTCCTCCTCCGAACCCGGCGAATGCGAGCATGAGGTGGCGCGGCACGAAGCCCGCCATGAGCACGACCCAGACGGCGATGACGCCCCAGAACAGCTGGCGCTGGTACCGCGCTCCCTTCGACCAGAAGTCCACCGCAATGATGCGGAGGCCGTTCATGGCGTGGAACACGATCCCGGCGACGAGGACGACCTCACCGAGCGCCATGACGGGGTTCTTGTAGGTGCCGATGACGGCGTCGTACGCCTCGGGGGAGACCCTGATCAGCGCCGTGTCGAGCACATGCACCAACAGGAAGAAGAAGATGGCGACTCCGGTGATGCGGTGAAGCACCCACGACCACATGCCTTCGCGACCCCGGTAGAGGGTGCCGCGGGGCGTCTTGGAAGTGGTTTCCGAAATCGACGGTGCCAAGCGAGCGCCTGCGGACACGGTCGTCCTCCCTGGATCGATGTGACTCGGTCGCGTGCAGCGCTCGTCCAAGTGTGAACCCGTCGAAGTGCAGGCACGCCCGATCGGGATCCATCCTATTCCCGCTGACGGGGTGGGAGCGACGAAGGCGAGCCTAAGTATCTCGACGTCAAGATGTATCGGGGAAGATACGCTGGCACGATGACCGAGCCGATCGAAGACTTCTATGCGGTGATCCCTGCGGGGGGCATCGGCAGCAGGCTGTGGCCGCTCTCGCGCGCCGACGCCCCGAAGTTCCTGCACGACCTCACGGGCTCCGGCCACTCCCTCCTGCGCGACACGTGGGATCGCCTGCTCCCGCTCGCGGGCGCCGAGCGGATCGCGGTGGTGACCGGACGTGCGCATCGCGCGGCCGTCGAGGGAGAGCTTCCCGGCATCCCCGATCTCAACGTGTTCCTGGAGTCCGAGCCGCGCGAGTCCGCGGCCGCCATCGGGCTGGCCGCGGCCATCCTGCACCGCCGCGACCCCGACGTCATCGTCGGCTCGTTCAGTGCCGACCACGTCATCCGCGGAACCCAGGTGTTCGAATGGGCCGTGAAGCAGGCCGTGGAGGTCGCGCGCGCCGGGTACATCTGCACCATCGGCATTCCGCCGACCGAGCCGTCGGTGGGCTTCGGCTACATCAAGAAGGCGGGGGAACTCGTGGTGACCGGTGCGCCCGAGGCGGCACTGGTGGAGCGCTTCGTGGAGAAGCCCGACCTCGATACCGCGAAGGAATATCTCGCCGACCGCAGCTACCTGTGGAACGCGGGGATGTTCATCGCCAGGGCGAGCGTGCTGCTCGACGAGCTCGCCAGCAGCGAGCCCGAACTCCACGCCGGATTGCTCGAACTCGCCGAAGCCTGGGACGACAGGGCTCTTCGGGGCCCGGCCGTCGACCGCATCTGGCCGCGTCTGAAGAAGATCGCCATCGACTATGCGGTGGCGGAGCCGGCGGCCGAGCGAGGACGCCTGGCCGTGATTCCCGGTCACTTCGACTGGGACGACGTGGGCGACTTCGCCTCGCTGACCAAGCTCATCACGCACGGGCGCAAGAACGACCTGGCCGTGCTGGGTAAGAACGCCCGCGTGCTCTCGGACGCCGCCAGCGGCATCCTGGTCAGCCAGACCTCGCGGGTGATCAGCCTCGTCGGCGTGCGCGACATCGTGGTGGTCGACACACCCGACGCGCTGCTGGTCACCACCGTCGAGCATGCGCAGCGCGTGAAGGGCGTCGTGGAATCGCTCAAGCTCACCGGAAGAGGTGATGTGCTCTGATGAGCACGCCCGCATGCTCATCGGACGGGTTGGTTTCAGCTTTGTAACCATTCGCCAGCGTCTTCCTCTCTGACGTGCGGAAAACCTGAAACAGTAGGTAACTTTGATCGATCCGCGATGGCCGCGGTTTCGCTCAGGGAGGCATGAGTTGACCATCTCCACCACTAAGAAGCTGCTCGGCGCGACGGTCGCGGCCGGCGTGATCTTCGCACTGGCCGGCTGCGGCCAGGCTCCGACCGAAACCGGCGGCGGCGACGGCGGCGAAGCCGGTCCCGCGGTTGACAACTTCAAGCCCTGCATGGTCTCGGACGAGGGCGGCTTCGACGACAAGTCGTTCAACCAGCTCGGGTTCGAAGGACTGTCGAAGGCGGCCGATGAGCTCGGCGTCGAGGTGAGCAAGACCGAATCGAAGTCCGCGAGCGACTACGAGTCCAACCTCGACGCACTGGCGTCCGAGGGCTGCACGTTCATCGTCTCGGTCGGCTTCAAGCTGAGCGCGCCGACGATCGAGGCGGCGACCGCGAACCCCGACATCCAGTACGCGATCATCGACGACTGGGCAGACGCCGATTTCGACGGCAAGACCGACGCCCCGAACATCAAGCCGCTCGTCTTCGACACCGCACAGGCCGCGTTCCTCGGCGGCTACGCCGCGGCCTCCTACTCGGAGTCCGGCACCGTCGGCACCTTCGGCGGTGCCAAGATCCCGCCGGTGACGATCTTCATGGACGGGTTCGAGCTCGGGGTCAACTACTTCAACGAGCAGAAGGGCGAGGACGTCAAGGTCGTCGGCTGGAGCATCGATTCGCAGGAGGGTCAGTTCACCGACGAGTTCGCGGCGAACGACAAGGCCAAGCAGGTCGCACAGGGCATCATCGACCAGGGTGCGGACGTGCTGCTGCCGGTCGGCGGTCCGATCTACCAGTCGGCGGCACAGGCGATCCGTGACTCCGGCGGCAACATCGCCCTCATGGGCGTCGACGCCGACGTCTTCGAGACCGACCCGACCGTCGCCGACCTGCTGCTCGTCTCGATCATGAAGGGCATGGACGTCGCCGTCTACGATGCCGTCATGGAGGCGGCCAACGACGAGTTCGACCCGACGCCGTTCGTCGGCGTGCTGGAGAACGAGGGCGTCTCCCTGTCGGAGTTCCACGAGTTCGAGAGCAAGGTCGACCCCGCTCTCGCCGACGAGCTGGCTGCCATCCAGGAGGGCATCATCGACGGCTCGATCGCCGTCGAGTCGCCGGCGTCGCCGTAACGACACCAGCTGCGACTGACGCGGCCGGACAGATGCTCAGCATCTGTCCGGCCGCTCCACTGATCGATAGATTGAGAATATGAAGCTCGAGCTCCGCGGGATCACCAAGCGCTTCGGTTCCCTCGTCGCGAACGACCGCATCAGCCTCACCGTCGAGGCGGGGCAGATCCACTGCCTGCTCGGTGAGAACGGGGCGGGCAAATCGACGCTGATGAACGTCCTCTACGGGTTGTACACCGCCGATGAGGGAGAGATCGTGCTCGACGACGAGGTCCAGCACTTCGCCGGTCCGGGTGACGCGATGGCCGCGGGCATCGGCATGGTGCACCAGCACTTCATGCTGATCCCGGTGTTCACCGTCGCCGAGAACGTCATGCTCGGCCATGAGAAGACCGGGTTCGCCGGTCGCCTGGACCTGGCGGCGGCTCGCGCGCACGTCCTGGCGGTGAGCGAGCGGTTCGGTTTCGAGATCGATCCGGATGCCGTCGTCGGCGATCTGCCGGTGGGTGTGCAGCAACGCGTCGAGATCATCAAGGCGCTCTCGCGAGACGCGAAGGTGCTCGTCTTCGATGAGCCGACAGCCGTGCTGACACCTCAGGAGACCGACGAGCTGATGGGCATCATGCGTCAGCTCCGCGACGAGGGGACGGCGATCGTCTTCATCACTCACAAGCTGCGGGAGGTCCGCGAAGTGGCGGACACGATCACCGTGATCCGACTCGGCAGGGTCGTCGGAGAAGCCGACCCCGCAGCGACCAACACGGAGCTTGCCGCGTTGATGGTCGGCCGGGCGGTCGAGCTCACCGTCAAGAAGGGCGAACCCGACCTGCGAGGCGGCGGGCTCGTCGTGCAGAACCTCCGCGTCATCGATGAGGCGGGACAGATCGTCGTCGACGACGTCACCTTCGAAGTGCGCCCCGGTGAGGTGCTGGCCATCGCCGGCGTGCAGGGCAACGGTCAGACCGAACTCACCGAGGCCATCATCGGTTTGCAGAGCAAGGCGACCGGGAGCGTCACCCTCGACGGCGAGGAACTGCTGGGGCGCAGCGTCCAGGGGATCATCGATGCGGGAGTCGGCTTCGTGCCGGAGGACCGCAAGGAGGACGGCCTCGTCGGCGAGTTCAGCGTCGCCGAGAACCTGATCCTGAACCGGTCCGCGGGCGGCGCGCCTTTCTTCCGCAGCGGCACCATCCAGCGCAAGGTGCTCGACGCCTTCGCGCGGGAGCAGATCGACGAGTTCGACATCCGCACCCAGGGCCCGGACACCGCCGCCGGCCGGCTCTCGGGCGGCAATCAGCAGAAGGTGGTCCTCGCGCGCGAGCTGAGCCGGGAGCTGAAGCTCTTCGTCGCATCGCAGCCCACGCGGGGCATCGATGTCGGCTCGATCGAGTTCGTCCATGAGCGCATCGTGGCGACCCGGGACTCCGGCGTGCCGGTGATCGTCGTCTCCACCGAGCTGGACGAGGTCTCCGCCCTCGCCGATCGCATCGCGGTCATGTATCGGGGCGGCATCGTCGGCATCGTCCCTGGCGACGCACCGCGTGAGGTGCTCGGACTCATGATGGCCGGCGAGATGCCGGGCTCCGTGCAGAAAGAGGTCGTTCCGTGAGCGAGACCACCGTGACGACCACCGAGCCCACCGCGGCTCCGCGGCAGAACACCGTCGTCCGTGACATCCTCTCGGGAGGCGCGTTGCGTGCGGTCCTTGCGATCGTGCTCGCCATGCTGATCGGCGGCATCCTCATCGCGGCGACGAACCCGAGCGTCCAGGCGGCCCTCGGGTACTTCTTCCAGCGGCCGGGTGACACGTTCGCCGCCATCTGGGAGGCGATCTCGGGCGCGTACGCGGCACTGTTCCGCGGAGCGATCTACAACTACAACGCACCGAACTTCATGCGGGCGATCAAGCCGATCACCGACACGCTCAACTTCGCGACGCCGCTGATCGCCGCCGGCCTCGGCGTCGCCCTGGCGTTCCGCGTCGGGCTGTTCAACATCGGTGGCCGCGGGCAGATGCTGATGGGCGTCGCCGCGGCCGCCACGGTGGCGTTCACCGTGGAGGCCCCGCTGTTCATCCACCTGCCGCTGACGATCATCGCCGGTCTCATCGGAGGCATGGTGTGGGGCGGGCTCGTCGGATTCCTGAAGGCGAAGACGGGCGCGCATGAGGTGATCCTCACCATCATGCTCAACTTCATCGCGTACTACTTCATCGCGTGGCTTCTGGCGACGCCCGGTCTGCTGCAGCGCCCGGGCGGGACGCAGCCGATCTCGCCGCCGACGCCGGAGAGCGCGCAGTTCCCGCTGCTGTTCGCCGCGCCCCTGTCCGTCAACGCCGGATTCCTGGTGTCGATCCTCGCGGTCCTGTTCGTGTGGTGGCTCATCGAACGCTCGAGCCTGGGATTCCGGATGCGGGCGGTCGGGGAGAACCCCAACGCGGCGCGTGCCGCCGGCGTCGACGTCGGACGCACGATCGTCTACGCGATGGGGATCGCCGGCGCGCTCGCCGGGCTCGCCGGGGTGCAGCAGATGTCCGGCACCATCACCAGCGGCTTCGAGGCCGGCATCGACGCCGGGATCGGGTTCGACGCGATCACCGTCGCCCTCCTCGGCCGGAGCCGGGCCTGGGGCGTGCTGTGGGCCGGCATCCTGTTCGGTGCGCTCAAGGCCGGGAGCTTCACGATGCAGACCTCGCAGGACATCCCGGTCGACATCGTGCTGGTGGTGCAGGCGCTCATCGTGCTGTTCATCGCGGCGCCTCCGCTGATCCGTGCGATCTTCTTCCTCCCCAAAGAGGGAGCCCCGACCCGTTCCGCCCGTCGCGTGAAGAAGGAGGTGGCCGCGTGAGCGCCATCGCAGCCACTGCCGCCGACGGAACGATCGTCCGCGAGACCGTCCGGCAGCGAAGCTTCAAGCTCCCGATCTCGCTCGCGATCGGAGCGGTGCTGATCCTTCTGCTCGCGATCCCCGCAGGGCGCACCGGCACGAGCGTGTTCCGGCTCGCCGACCGCACCTCGTCGCTCGCTCTTCCCGATGTGGGGGTGCCGACCTGGCCGACGGTCTTCGTCTGCGCGCTCATCCTCGTCGCCCTCGCGGCATACAGCGCCGTCCGCGTGGCGGGCTACCGCCGCGTGGGTCTCTGGCTGCCGATCGTCTTCGCGTTCGTCGCCGTCTTCGCGTTCCTCGCCTGGTCCGCGGCCGACGGCCTCGTTCCGGTGACGGGTCTGCTCTTCGGCGCCGTCTCGCTGTCGGTGCCGCTGGTGTTCGGAGCGCTCGGCGGAGTCATCGGCGAACGCGCCGGCGTCGTCAACGTGGCGATCGAGGCGCAGTTCCTGCTCGCCGCGTTCAGCTCGGCGCTCGTGGCATCCATGACCGGAAGCTACGTCGTCGGCCTCATCGCCGCGATGGTGGGCGGTGCGCTCGTCGCCGCCGTGCTCGCACTCTTCGCGATCCGCTACATCGTCGATCAGGTCATCGTCGGCGTCGTGCTCAACGTGCTCATCACGGGACTCACCAGCTTCTTGCACGGGGCGGTCATGGGGCAGAACGAGGCGCTGTTCAACGCCCCGCCGCGTCTGCCGCGGATCGCGATCCCGCTGCTGCACGAGATCCCGGTGCTCGGGCCTGTGCTGTTCAACCAGACGCTGATCGTGTATCTCATGTACATCGCGGTGCCCCTGGTCGCCTGGGCGCTCTACCGTTCGCGCTGGGGGCTGCGCCTGCGCGCCGTCGGCGAGCACCCGCAGGCCGCCGACACGGTGGGCATCAAGGTCAATCCGACCCGCTTCTGGAACCTGCTCCTCGCCGGATCCATCGCGGGCATCGGGGGCGCGTACTTCACGCTCGGCTCGGTCGGCGCCTTCGACAAGGAGATGACGGACGGGCTGGGATTCATCGCCCTCGCGGCCGTGATCTTCGGCGGCTGGGATCCCATCAGGGCGACGCTCGCGGCCCTGCTGTTCGGGTTCTCGATGAACCTCGAGACGCTGCTGAGCAACCTCGGGTCGCCGATCCCCGGGGAGTTCATGAAGATGCTGCCGTATGTGGTCACGGTGCTCGCGGTCGTCGGCTTCGCCGGCAAGGTCCGTGCCCCCGCCGCCGACGGCAAGCCGTACATCAAGGGATAGTGATGACCGACATCGACTGGGACGAACTGCGCCAGGTCGCCACCGACGCCATGACGAAGGCGTATGCGCCGTACTCGCGGTACAAGGTGGGTGCGGCCGCCCTCGTCGGAGACGGGCGGATCGTCGCGGGCTGCAACGTAGAGAACGCCTCCTACGGTGTCACACTGTGCGCCGAATGCGCACTCGTGGGCGACCTGCACATGTCCGGCGGTGGTCAGCTCGTCGCGTTCGTCTGCGTCAACAACGACGGTCAGACGATCATGCCCTGCGGTCGCTGCCGTCAGCTGCTGTTCGAGCACGCGATGCCCGGCATGCTGCTGGAGACCGTCTCCGGCATCCGCACCATCGACGAGGTGCTGCCCGACGCCTTCGGGCCGCGCGATCTGGAGGACGCCCGATGACGATCGAGCCGTTCGATGCCGTCGACGTCATCCGTGCCAAGCGGGACGGCGGCGTCGTGCCAGAGCCGGCGCTTCGGTGGATGATCGACGCCTACACCCGCGGATACGTCTCGGATGCGCAGATGGCCTCGTTCGCGATGGCGGTGTTCCAGCGCGGCATGGAACGCGACGAGATCCGCGTGCTCACCGACGCGATGATCGCATCGGGCGAGCGGATGACGTTCGCGTCGCTCGGCAAGAAGACGGTGGACAAGCACTCCACCGGCGGCGTCGGTGACAAGATCACACTGCCGCTCGCCCCGCTCGTCGCCGTGTTCGGTGTCGCTGTTCCCCAGTTGAGCGGACGTGGACTCGGGCACACCGGGGGAACCCTCGACAAGCTCGAGTCGATCCCCGGCTGGCGCGCAGCGCTCAGCAACGAGGAGATGTTCGACCAGATGAAGGGCGACGTCGGTGCGGTCATCTGCGCGGCAGGATCGGGTCTCGCTCCCGCGGACAAGAAGCTCTACGCCCTGCGCGACGTCACCGGCACCGTGGAGGCGATCCCGCTCATCGCCTCGAGCATCATGTCGAAGAAGATCGCAGAGGGCACCGACGCTCTCGTCCTCGACGTGAAGTTCGGGTCCGGCGCCTTCATGCAGGACATCGAGCGGGCACGCGAGCTCGCGAGGACGATGGTCGCCCTCGGCACCGACTCGGGAGTCGCGACCACCGCGCTGCTCACCGACATGAACGTGCCGTTGGGACTGGCGATCGGCAACGCCAACGAGGTCAGGGAGTCGGTGGAGATCCTCGCCGGCGGGGGACCTGCGGATGTCCGCGAGCTCACGCTCGCGCTGGCGCGGGAAATGCTCGCTCTCGCCGGTCAGCCCGATGCCGATGTGGAGGCCGCACTCGACGACGGCCGAGCGATGGACAGCTGGAAGGCGATGATCCGCGCGCAGGACGGCGACCCGGATGCCGCACTGCCCACCGCCAGGGAGACCCATGTCGTCACGGCCACGGCCGGCGGCGTGATGACCCGCATGGACGCGCTTCCGTTCGGCGTCGCCGCCTGGCGCCTCGGGGCCGGGCGAGCCCGCGCGGAGGACCCGGTGGTGCACGAAGCGGGGATCGACCTGCACGTCAAGCCGGGCGACCGCGTCGTGGCCGGTCAGCCACTCTTCACCCTTTCCGCCGCCGATGAGGCACGGTTCCCACGCGCGCTGGAAGCGCTCGAGAATGCCTGGGAGCTCGGGGAGTCCGCACCGCAGACCGCGCCGATCGTGCGCGAGCGCATCACGGCGTGAGCGTCGACCGATAGCCTGAACCCAGCGGTTCCGCTGACCCACGACTTCTGCGACCGAGAGGATCACCATGTCGATCGACCCGACCGGCGACGTCACCATTCAGGGAGCCTCCCTGCGTGGCCTTCCGAAGGTGTCGCTGCATGACCACCTCGACGGCGCCCTGCGTCCGGCGACCATCATCGAGCTGGCGGATGCCGACGGCATCGACGTGCCCGAGAACGAGGCGGGCGCGCTCGCGGCCTGGTTCACGAAGCAGAGCGATTCCGGCTCACTGGTCGAGTACCTGAAGACCTTCGATCTCACCACCGCGGTGATGCAGACGCAGGCGGGGCTCAGTCGCGTAGCCAGCGAATTCGTGCAGGATCTCGCGGCGGACGGCGTCATCTACGGCGAGGTGCGGTGGGCGCCGGAGCAGCACCTGTCGCGCGGACTCTCGCTCGAGCAGGCCGTGGAAGCGGTGCAGCAGGGCATCGAGGAAGGCGAGGACGCCGCCGACCGCGCCGGGCACAGCATCCGCGTCGGTCAGCTGATCAGCGCCATGCGGCACACCGATCGAGCGATGGAGGTCGCCGAGCTCGCTGTCGCATATCGCGGACGAGGAGCTGTCGGCTTCGACATCGCGGGCCCCGAGGACGGCTTCCCGCCGTCGAACCATCGAGCGGCCTTCGACTATCTCGCCGAGAACTTCTTCCCCGTGACGGTGCATGCCGGTGAGGCGGCCGGTCTCGACTCGATCCGCTCGGCACTGCTGGACGGTCGCGCGCTGCGGCTCGGGCATGGCGTGCGCATCGCCGAGGATCTTCAGGTGATCACCCGCGAGGGCGACGAGGTGCAGGTCCAGTTCGGAGAGCTGGCGCGCTGGGTTCGCGACCGGGAGATCCCGCTGGAGCTGTCGCCGTCGTCGAACCTGCAGACCGGCGCCGTGGCGGCCTGGGGCACGGAGTTGGCGGACCATCCCTTCGATCTGCTGTATCAGCTGGGCTTCGCCGTCACCGTCAATGTCGACAACCGCACGATGAGCGGCACCTCCCTGACGCGGGAGCTGGCACTGCTCGTCGAAGCCTTCGAGTACGACCTCGACGATCTGGAGACCTTCCAGTTCAACGCCGCCGCCGCGACGTTCCTTCCGGTCGAGGAGCGTGAAGAACTCGTCGAGATGATCGCCGAGGGCTTCGACGTCTGACGCCGTGCCTCGGGGGAAGCGCAGACGCCGCATCGCAGCCGTCGTCATCATCGGCACCATGCTCGTCGTCGGTGCGGGCGCTGCGGCGTTCGCGTGGATGAATCAGACACCGCCGGAGCCGGAGCCGAAGGCGCGCGCGGGGGTGCTCGTGCGGCCGCTCACGCCTGCACAGCAGCTCATCGCCGATTCCGGAGATCCGCTGGCGTGCGCGGTCAGCTTCGCCGGCGACGGCATCGACCTGGATCCGGTGCTGCAGCTGCAGAGCGGCCTCTATCAGGCGCTGCCGATCCCGGCGCAGGCAGGCAGGGTCTTCGCCGGCTGGTACGCGAGCAGCGACGACGCCGCCGGCTACCGGGTCGAGGGACGGGTCAACGGATCAGATCCCGTCATCTGCGTCGACCAGCAGGTGCAGCTCTTCGCGGCGTGGAAGACCCCAGACGAGAACGCGGCGGAGAACGCCCAGGTGCCGATCCTCATGTACCACCAGTTCACAGCGAAGCCCGAGGGCGAGTCGGGGTGGCTGCGCGGCAACTACGCGTACGTCGGCGATTTCGAGGCGCACATCGAGCACATCGCGACCACCGGTTTCTACCTGCCCACCTGGGATGAGCTGAGCGCGTTCATCGACGGCAGGTTGTTCCTGCCTGCTCGTTCCGTGATCGTGACGGATGACGACGCCGATCAGAGCTGGTTCGATCTCGCCGTGCCGATCCTTGACGAGCACCGGGTGCTGGCGACGTCGTTCATGATCACCGCCTACCGCCAGGACCCGGCTCCGTCGATGTACGTGCTGCGACGCTCGCACACCCACGACATGCATCAGGCCGGAGAGAACGGCAGGGGAAGGATGGTGAACTGGCCGGCCGAGCAGATCGCCGCCGATCTCGCCGCCTCCGCCGGCGTCCTCGGCGTCAGCGAGGTGATCGCCTACCCCTTCGGTCACTACAACGACATCGCCAAGCAGGGGGTGGCGCAGGCCGGCTTCGAGATGGCACGCACGATCGAGCCGGGCTATGTGCACATCGGCAGCGACAAGCTCGCCCTCCCCGTCGTGCGCATCGACTACGGGATGGGGCTGGAGTCCCTGATCAAGCGGATCGGCTGACACACGATTGCCGTCACGAGAGGATTGTGCGATGACATCCCCCTCCGTCTTCGTCGCGGGACCGGCTTCCTGGAACTCGATCGTCGTCCTCGACCGGCTTCCGGAGCCCGTCCCGCATATGCAGTTCGCAGAGGAGTCCTGGGAGACGGTCGGCGGAACGAGCGCGGGCAAGGCGCTGAGCCTCACGGCGCTCGGGAGGGCGACCGTGCTGTATGCCCTCGCCGGCGACGATGAGCCGGGCAGGCGGGTGTGCGACGCGCTCGCAGGCGCCGGAGTGCAGGCGGTCTGGGGCAGGAGTGCCACCACGGAGCGCCACCTCAACCTGATGACGCGAGCGGGGGAGCGGGTCTCGCTGTACCTGGCCACACCCTCGACGGACGCGGTCGACCTCGATCCCGCACTGCTCGACGCGATGAGAACGGCCGACGCCATCGTGATGGACCTCGCCGCGGAATCGCTGCGCCTGCTCCCCACGGCGCAGGCGTCCGGCAGGCCGATCTGGGTCGACGTTCATGACTACGACGGCGAGGCCGCGTTCCATGTGCCGTTCCTGTCGGCCGCCGACGTCGTCTTCTGCAGTGCAGACCGGCTCGCCGACCCCGTGGGGTTTCTTCGGACGTGCGTCTCGCGCGGTGCCGCGCTCGCCGTGTGCACGCTCGGCGCGGATGGCGCGGTCGCGGTCGACGCCGAGGGAGCGACCCATCGCGTCGCTGCTGTCGCCGTCGACGTCGTCGACACGAACGGCGCTGGGGATGCGTTCTTCGCGGGCGTGCTGGACGCCCGGCTGTCAGGGCTCTCGCTGCCGCGAGCGCTCGAAGCGGGAGCCCGATCGGCATCCGAAGCGCTCCGGACCCGCCACCTGCATCCGCTGCTGGATCCGGTGCTCGGCTGAGACGGACTCCTCAGGTCGCCGTCGGCGCATGGTCACGCGGCGCAGGCGCATCGACATCGAGCTGCTCCCAGGCGTCGGCGATGAGTTGCACGCCGGCGTCGAGGTCCGCGATGGGTGAGGTGAACGGCAGCCGCAGGTACCGCTCGAGGGAGCCGTCGATGGAGAACTTCGGTCCGGCGATGAGTGACATGCCGCGAGCTCTGCAGATGGAGGCGAGGGCGGAGCTTGCGGGACGGTTGAGTTGCACCCACATGGACAGGCCACCCGCGGGCCATGGCGTCGTCCACTGCGGCAAGCGACGGTTGAGGGACTCCGTCAGCACCGCCCGGTGTTCGCGCAGGAACTTTCGCCGTCCGATGACGAGGTCGTCGAGGCGCCGCACGACTCGTTCGCCGATGAGCTGCTCGATGGGTGGGGTGCCGAGGTCGCCGGCGGGGCGGGCTTGGACGAGGCGGCGGATGACCGCCTCATCGGCGCGGATCCAACCGATGCGCAGCCCGCTCCACACCGACTTCGACAGGGAGCCGAGTGTGATGACACCGGACCCGTCAGGCCCTGCGTCGCGGGCGGCATGGCGGGCGAAAGGACCGTCGTCCCACGGGCGGTCGATGTTGAGGTCGACGGGCGCTTCGTCGATGACGAGTGCGGTCCCCGCGGCGCGGGCGGCCCGCGCCACTCGGATGCGGTCTTGCGGGTCCATCGACGCGCCCGTCGGATTGTGGAAGTCGGGAATCAGGTACGCGGCGGTCGGTCTCGTGTGCTGGATGGTGGCGAGCAAGTGCGGGATGTCCCACCCGTCGGTGGTGACCGGAGTGGCGACCATGCGCGCCCCGGCGCGTTGGAACGCTTCATATGCGTGCGGGTAGGTGGGCGATTCGACGAGTGCGGTATCGCTGCGATGGATGAGTGTCTGGGCGGTGAGTGCGATCGCATGCTGGCCCCCCGTGGTGACGATGATCTGGTCTGGGGAGGTGGGAAGTCCGCGGGTCGTGTAGCGGTCCGCGATGGCTTCACGAAGCGCGTCGTTGCCGAGCAGGTCGAAGCCGGGGAACGTGGTGATGTCGGGGAGGTCTGCTGTCGTCTCGGCGATGAGTTCTCGGAGCCCGTCCACCGGGGGCGGGACGGAACCCGCGAAGTCGACGACGCGGCCGGGGCGCTTGGAGACGTCGGCAAGGTGCGGCAGGGAGGCGAGACTGCCGGATCCCCGCCGGCTGACGAGATGGCCACTGTCGCGCAGTGCCTGATAGGTGGCGACGATGGTGGTCCGACTGCGACCTGCGACCACCGCGAGTTCCCGTTCGGACGGGAGGCGAGTCCCCACGGCGATGCGTCCGTCTGCGATGAGCACACGGATGCGTCCGGCGAGTTCGGTGTAAGCAACCCGTTCGACACCCAAGTCGCCGGTCATCGACAGCAGCGCGCGTGCTGACATTCGTGCTCCGAGTGCGGCCATGAGTCCAGCATCTGCGAGTGGACCTGGCGAGCCTTCGCCGACGCGGCGTTTACTCGGACATTGGCAGGAAGTCGACGGCGAAAGGTGCGAACCGATGGGTGAGAGGGAAGTCCACGACGACGCCCGGAGGCGGCGATGACACCGCCCGTCGGCTTCATCGGTCTCGGGCTGATGGGCTCAGCCATCGCTTCCCGCCTGCTCACCGAACAACCTCTGATGGTCTGGAACCGCTCGCCATCTGCGGCTGCACCCTTCGCCGAGGCCGGTGCCTCGGTCGCGTCGTCCGCGGCGGAGGTCTTCGCGACCTGTCGCACGGTGTTCGTGATGGTCACGGATGAGCACGCCATCGACGACATCCTCCGCAGCGTGGATGTGACGGACAGGACGCTGGTGGTGATGAGCACGGTGTCACCTTCCCGCTCCGCCGCTTTCGGGGAGCGACTCGCTCACGCGCGCGGCCGGTATGTGGAGGCGCCGGTGTCCGGTTCGCGGCAGCCGGCGTTGAACGGAGAACTCATCGGCATGATTGCCGGGGACGACCGGCTGCTGGACGAGGTGGAGGCACTTCTCGATCCGGTGTGCGCGAGGGTCGTGAGGTGCGGGGAGCCGCCGCAGGCGATGCAGATGAAACTGGCCGTGAACACGTTCCTGGTCACCGTCGTGACCGGGCTCGCAGAGGCCTTCCACTTCGCAGAGACCCACGGGCTCGACGCGACGTTGTTGCAGGGGATTCTCGACGTCGGCCCGATGGCATCATTCGTCTCGCGTGCGAAGTCCGCCGCGCTCGTGTCCGGCGACTTCACCCCGCAAGCGGCCGTTCCTGACGTGCTCAGAAATGCCCGCCTGGTCGTCGACTCCGCACGGGAGCACCGGGGCGCCGCGCCGTTGATGAACGAGTGCGCGCGGTTGTACGCCGAGACGCTGGAACTCGGGCACGGCGTGGATGACATGGCCGCCGTCGTCACGGCCTACCGGGCGCGGTCTGCCGCGTTGAGGATGTGACGGTTGCGGCGGACCGCTCGCTGAGAGGATTTCGCATATGAGGGTGCTGATCGTCGGCGCAGGCGTCGCCGGACCGACGTTGGCGTATTGGTTGCGTCGGTTCGGGCACGAACCGACGCTCGCGGAGCGCTCAGCGAGGCCTCGGCAGGGCGGCTATGTCATCGACTTCTGGGGTGCCGGCTTCGACGTCGCTGAGCGGATGGGCATCGTTCCCGGGCTGATGGAGAGGGGGTACCGGGTCCGCGAGGTGCGGGAGGTGTCGGCATCCGGCAGGCGCATCGCTCACTTCGACCCGCGGATCGCGCTCGACGCGGTCGGCGGCCGCTACATCAGCATCGCCCGCTCGGACCTCGCCGCCACCATCCTCGACTCCCTCGAGGACGATGTCGAGACGATCTTCGGCGACACCATCCGGTCACTCCACGACGGGTCCCGCGTGCTGGTCGGATTCGCCAGCGGCGTGGAGCGAGAGTTCGATGTCGTGGTCGGCGCGGACGGGCTGCATTCTCACGTTCGTGCGATGACATTCGGACCGGAGGGGCAGTTCGAAAGACGACTCGGTATCTCGGTCGCGGCATTCGAGGTCGACGGGTACCGACCGAGGGATGAGCTCACTGCACTCACACACACCGTCGTGGGAGCAGAGGTTCTCCGATTCTCGACGAGGGACGACGCGACGATTTTCTCCATGATCTTCAGGCACGAGTCCGATGTGCCGGTGGGAGATCAGGACGAGGAGCGCGAGCTGGTGCGTGCTCGACTGTCCGGAATGGGGTGGGAGGCGCCTCAGATCCTGAAGCATCTGCCGGAGGCGAGAAGCTTCTATTTCGACAGCGCCAGCCAGATCCTGATGCCGACCTGGCATCGGGGCAGGGTTGCGCTCGTCGGCGACGCCGCGGCGTGCCCTTCCCTTCTGTCGGGGCAGGGCTCCGCGTTGGCGATGGTGGCGGCGTATGTCCTCGCGACTGAGTTGCGTGACGCGGGCGGCGACCACACCCGCGCGTTCTCGGCCTACCGGAGCCGGCTGGCGTCTGCGGTGCGAGTGAAGCAGGATGCGGCGATACGGCTCGGCGCGGCATTCGCACCGCAGAACCGCCGGCAGCTCTTGGTCCGCAACGCCGTGCTCGGGCTGATGGGCATTCCGCTCGTCGCCCGCATCGCACTGGGTCGCAGCCTGCGCGACCCCATCGAACTGTCGCCCACCCCGACCACCTGAACAGAACCCCGCGCCAGTGCGGTGCGGCACGCCGCTGGTCCAGTGAATCCAGGTGGACCGCGCGGCATCCGCATCGCAGACGGTGTTCTGTATCGGTGACCACTTTCGCTGTGCTCGAGTATCTGCGGCGCCACCTCGCCGGTCAGCTGAAACCGGAGGACTCGACGCTGTTGCGGTATCCGACGCCGATCTCGCAACTCCTCGGGTTCGAGATCCTCGCCGTCGACGAGCGCGCCGCCACGGTGCGAATGACGGTGACGCCGGACGTGCACGGCAATCAGCAGGGCACCGTCCACGGGGGCACCATCGCCGAGCTCGCCGACGCCGCCATCGGGACTGCGCACTCCACCGTCATCGGTGAAGGCGAATCGTTCGCCACCATCGAGCTCACCGTCCGCTACCTTCGACCGGTCTGGAAGACATCGCTGACTGCGACAGCGTGGGCGCAGCACGCGGGCCGAACCGTGTCCCACTATCGGTGCGAGATCCGGGACGACACCGACCGCATCGTCGCTGTCGCAGACAGCTCGGTGATGACCGTGCGGGGCGACGATGCTGACCGATCCGGACCACGATCCCGATGAAGGAAAGCTACGAAGACGCCTCCAGTTCGGCCTTCTCCCGGTGCACCGCGGCGCGATAGGCGTCCTTGTTCACGTAGTACGCCATCCGTGCCAGACCGAGGTACCGGTAGCCGCCGGTGAGGTCGGGCCAGGGTCGGCCCATGACCCGCTCCCGGAACCGTGCGGCGCGCTGGGGAGCGCTCTGTGCGGCAGCGAGATACGCGGCCAGGAGCTCGGCCTGTTCGTACCGGCCTTGCCAGCCGATGCCGGACGCCTCGATCATGCCGACCGTGTACAGACCGTTGAACGAGGCCGGAAACATGTTCAGGAACAGCCGGGGCGCAGCCCCGCGCCAGTGCAGGTGCTGCCGATCGACGAAGGGATAGTCCAGGGTGTATCCGGTGGCGAGCAGGACGAGGTCGTAGTCTCCGCTGCTGCCGTCGCGGAAGTGCACGGTTGTCCCGTCGAACCGGGCGACGTCGGCTCGGATGCGCAGATCGCCCTGACCGAGGTGGTTCAGGATCATGGTGTTGACGATGGGGTGCGACTCGTAGATCCGGTAGTCCGGGCGAGGGAAGCCGAACCGCACGGGATCGCCGGTGAACGCCTTGAGGACCCGGCTGTCGACCGCCTGCTTGATCCGCGCGGGAAGCGGCCGCCCCTGATTGAGGGTGTCGCTCGGACGGCCGAACAGATACCGCGGGACGAAGTAGTAGCCGCGGCGCACGCTCATCTCGACCGATGCGGCGTGATGCACGGCATCCACCGCGATATCGCAGCCGGAATTGCCCGCGCCGATCAGCAGCACTCGCCTGCCCGCGAGCTGGGTGGGGGACTTGTACGCGCTCGTGTGCAGCAACTCACCTTCGAAAGCGCCGGGGAACGTGGGGATGTGGGGTTCAGCGAGCGTGCCGTTGGCGAGGATGACGCCGGTGTACCACCTCGTGCTCTCCCCGTCAGGTCCGGAGGCGGTGAGATCCCAGCCGCCGTCCCTCGGCTCCAGGCGCGTCACACCGGTGCCGAAGCGGAACAGCTCTGTGAGCCCGAAACGGGCGGCGTAGTCGCGGAAGTACTCCAGGAGCAGGCGATGGCCGGGGTAGTCGATCGAGGACCGCATCGGGAACTCGGTGAACTCGGTCGTGGTACGCGAGGAGATCAGGTGCGCCGACTCGTACATCGTGCTGCGCGAGTTGGAGATGTCCCAGAGTCCGCCGACGTCGTGAGACGACTCGTAGCCGTCCACGCGGATGCCGCGCTTTTGCAGTGCTCGTGCTGTCGCCAGGCCCGATGGACCCGCGCCGATGACGGCATAACTGTTCATGCTGCTCCCGCACGTCGCTGTGCTCGATCCGGTGCCCCTGACCGATCGTATCTGCCGGAGGGCCGCCGAGGGGGCGTGCGTGGCTCTCAGCCGGCGTTGATCGCGGACTGCCGAACGACCACGGCGTCGAGCACCGCCGGGAATAGCGGGTGCATGGGGTCGAGCCCGGTGATGCGCGCGGTGAGAGACGCCGGATCCTCGGTGCGCAGCATCCGCTGCAGGTCGATCGACTGCTCATCGTCCTCGTCCTCGAACGCGAGAGCGGCGGCGACGGCGGCGATGAGAGCGTCAGCCGGGAGGCCGCGCTCGGCCGCGGATGCCGCCGGACCGATGAACCTCTCGTGCCGGGACAGCTTGCGAAGGGGCTGGCGCCCCACCCGCTGCACGGTGTCGATGAGCTCAGGGTTGCGAAAGCGGTCGAGGATGGTCGACCGGTAGGCCGCGAGTCCCGCGGGGTCCAGTGCGTGCTCTGCCACGAGGACGGCCGAGGTCTCCTCCAGCGCAGCGCTCACCTTCGCGGCGATGGCGGGATCGGCCAGTGCGTCGGACAGGCGCTCGACACCGGATTGCGCACCGAAGTACGCCGCGGCGGCATGACCGGTGTTGACCGTGAAGAGCTTGCGCTCGATGGAGGGCGCCAGGTTTTCGACGAAGTGCGCCCCGGGGATGTTCGGACGCTCCGCGCCGAACGGGCCGGACTCGATCGCCCACTCGAAATAGGGCTCGACGGTCACGTCGACGCCGGGCCCGCCCGCCTGCGGCGGCACGATGCGGTCCACGGCCGTGTTCGCGAAGACGGCGCGCCGCAGAAGCGCATCGGCGTCGGCACCCGCCGCGGTCTCGATCTCGGCGCGGAGGGTGTCCGTCGCACCGATCGCGTTCTCGCAGGCCATCACACCGAGCGGCGCGGCGTCGGCGGAGCGCAGTCGGAGTCCTTCGACGATGACCGGTGCGACGAACCTCAGCACCGTCGGCCCCACGGCCGTGGTGACGAGGTCGGCGGTGGCGACCTCTCCGGCGGCGGCATCCGGATCGGTCCTGCTGTTCACGGCCCGGAAACCCGTGACGACGTGGTCGACCCCGCCGGGGCCCGCTTCGTGGACGGTGTAGGAATCCGCCGCGTTGACGGCGTCCACCAGGGCATCGGCCACATCGGAGAACACGACCTCGTATCCGCCCTCGTGCAGCAGCAGTCCGACGAAGCCGCGGCCGATGTTGCCGGCGCCGAAGTGGACGGCCTTCATCAGTCGTTCACCGCCGCGAGCATCTCGAAGAGCTCTTGCGGCGTCTCTGCCGCGGCCAGCCGGGCGACGTCGTCTTCGTCGGAGAACAGCACGGCGATCTGCGACAGGATCTCGAGGTGCTCGTCACCGCGGCCGGCGATGCCGATCACGAACGTCGCCTGCTCTCCGGCCCAGTCGACGCCGCCGTCGTAGCGGACGACGGAGAGAGCGGAGGCGAGGATCTCGTCCTTGGTGTCATTGGTGCCATGCGGGATGGCGAGGCCGTTGCCCATGTACGTGGACACGGTCGCCTCGCGCTGACGCATGGCGTCGACGTACGCCGGGGTGACCGCCCCGGCCGCGACGAGGATGTCCGTCGCCTCCTGGAGGGCCTCCTCCTGGGTCGCGGGGCCGGAGTGGATGCGGATCCGGTCGAGAGTCAGAACGCTCATGTCTGTTCCTTTCTGAGTGGAGGCGGGGGGGGGGGCGCGGCGGATGCCGCGGCATCCGCCCCGCCGGTCGATCAGGCCTCGGGTTCGCGCTGCTCGCGCACCATCTCGACGACCTCTTCATACTTCGGCGAGTTCATGAAGTTGTCGACCGAGACGTGGATCGAGTTCGGCGACTGCGCCTTCGCCCGATCGGTCAGCTGCTGCTGCGTGATCACGAGGTCCGCCGTGCCGTCGAGGTTCGCGATCGCCTGGTTCACCACCGAGACGTCTTCGATGCCGGCCTTCTTGAACTTGTTGCGCAGGACACTCGCACCCATCGCCGACGATCCCATACCGGCGTCGCAGGCGAAGACGATGTTGCGGATGGGTGCGGTGAGCACAGCGGTGCCGGTCGCCGACGCCGAGGCGGCGAGGTTCGACAGGGTGCTGGAGGACTTGCCCTTGTTCGCCTCGGTGCGAGCGATGGCTGCGGCCAGCGGGTCGCCGGTCGCTGCTTCGGCCGCGATGTCACGCTTGCGGGAGGCGAGCAGGATGGGCGCGGAGATCGCGAACGTGACCGCCGCCGAGAACAGCACCGAGCAGACGACGCCGAGGTGGCTTCCCGGCGCTGTCTGGATGAGCACGGCGAAGATCGAACCGGGAGCCGCGGGTGCGACGAGGCCGGACTGGAAGATCATGTTCGTCAGCACGCCGGTCGCACCACCGGCGATGAGCCCGATGATCAGCAGCGGCTTGGCCAGCACGTACGGGAAGTACACCTCGTGAATGCCGCCGAGGAACTGGATGATGAACGCACCGGGCGCGGTCGCACGGGCCACGCCGACACCGAAGACGGTGAGAGCGAGCAGCATGCCGGCGCCGGGCCCGGGGTTCGCCTCGATCAGGAACAGCAGGCTGCGGCCGGTCTCCTGCACCTGCTCGGTGCCGAGAGGGGTGAACACGCCGTGATTGATCGCGTTGTTGAGAAAGAGCACCTTGGCCGGTTCCACGATGATGCTCGCGAGTGGCAGCAACTGCGTCTCGACGAGCCACCCGACGGCGCCCCCGAGGATGTCGGTGAGCCAGCGCATCACGGGCGCGAGCCAGAAGAACGACGCCAGCGCCATGAAGAAGGCCACGAAACCGGCCGAGAAGTTGTCGATGAGCATCTCGAACCCGGGCTTGACCCTGCCCTGCCACGGCTTCTCGGCCCACTTCAGCACGAGGGCCGCCAGCGGGCCGGCGATCATCGCGCCCAGGAACATGACGGTGCCCGACGCGCCGCTGATGACACCCATCGCCGCGACCGCACCCACCACGCCGCCGCGGTGGCCGTGGACCATCCGGCCGCCGGTGAAGGCGATGAGGATCGGCAGGAGGTAGGTGATGATCGGACCGACCAGGCCCGGATAGGTGACGCCGTCGATCTCACCCCCGCCGAGGATGGCCGAGTCGGCCCAGCGCCAGGCTTCGACGGGACTCTTGCTGCCGAGCCAGCCGTCGGGGATGAACAGGGCGGTGATGAAACCCCAGGCGATGAAGGCGGCGATGTTCGGCATGACCATGCCGGACAGGAACGTCCCGAATCGCTGGACGCCCACGCGGACGCCGCTCGTGGAGGGAGCGGCTGGTGACGTCGTCGTCATGATGTCGTCTCTTTCTGATGTGAGGGGAGAGCCGCGGCGGCTTCGACCACGGCATGGCGGGCACCGGCGGCGTCGTCCGCAGCCAGTGCGACCTCGGCGAGGCGCCTGGCCTCGTCGAGGGTGCGTTCGGAGATGGCGAGGCGGACGTCGGCGAGCGCGGAAGGCGCCATCGACAGGCTCGTCGCGCCCAGACCGATGAGGACCACGGCCAGCAGGGGGTCGGCGGCCGCCTCACCGCAGATGCCGACGGGCTTGCCGGCGCGGGCGCCGGCGTCGCCGACCTCTCGTACCAGCCGGAGCACCGCCGGGTGCCACGGGTCCTGGAACCCGGCGACGGAGCCGAGCATCCGGTCGGCCGCCATCGTGTACTGGGTGAGGTCGTTGGTGCCGATCGAGGCGAAGTCGGCGTGGGCGAGCACGCGGTCGGCCAAGAGAGCGCTGGCGGGGACCTCGACCATGACTCCGGCGGTCTTCAGCCCGTACTCGCGGGCCAGTCCCGTGAAGTACGCCGTCTCCTCGACGGTGGTGACCATCGGCGCCATCACCCAGAGTTCGGCGCCGGTCTCGGTGTCGGCCTCCGCGAGCGCCGTGAGCTGTTCGCGGAGGATGTCCTCGCTGGCGCGCAGCGCCCGGAGCCCCCGGAGGCCCATGGCTGGATTCTCCTCGTGCGCGTCGTTGAGGAAGGCCAGTGGCTTGTCGGCACCCGCGTCCAGCATCCGCACGACGACCTTCTTGCCGGGAAATGCCGCCAGGAGCTCACGGTAGGCAGTCCGCTGCTGGGCGACGGTCGGTGCCTGCGCTGCCGAGAGGAACAGGAACTCGGTGCGGAACAGCCCGACCCCCTCGGCCCCGCGCGCGACGGCGTCCGCCGCGTCCGCAGGCTTGCCGAGATTCGCCAGGAGTGCGATGCGCGTGCCGTCGCCGAGGGCGCCGGGAGTGGGCGGGGCGGCGACCGCGGAGCGCCGGGCCGCTGCACGCTCGGTCGCGCGCACCGACTCATCGGCCGATGGATCCACCGTCACGGTTCCGGCCGCGGCGTCGACGATCACGGTCTGCCCGCTGGTGAGCGTGGCCGCGTCCGCGGCGCCGACGACCGCGACGATCCCCTTCTCCCTGGCGAGGATCGCGGTGTGCGAGGTCGGCCCGCCGTCGGTGGTGATCAGGGCCAGGACCTTGTCGAGATCCAGCAGTGCGGTGTCGGCCGGTGCGAGATCCCGCGCGACGAGGACGAACGGGTAACCGGGATCGGGAACTCCCGGCGCGTCCGCGCCGCGCAGACGAGCCAGCACCCGCTGCGCGATGTCGTCGAGGTCTGCTGCTCGTTCACCCAAATACCCGCCGACGGCCTGGAGCGTGGCACGGAATCCGGCGAACGCGTCATGCACGGCCCACTCCGCGGTGGCTCCGGCATCGATCCTGGTGTCGACCTCGTCCTGCAGCGTGGGGTCCTCGGCGATCATCGCCTGCGCCTCGAGGACTTCTCGTGCGGAGCCTCCGGCGGCTTCTCCGCGCGCGTTCAGCTCTTCCGCGACGGCGGTGACGGCGTCACGTGCCCTGGCGCGTTCGGCATCGGCCCCGATCGCACTCGGAGCGTTCTCCGGCGGCGGCGACGCCTCGGTCATACGCACCACAGGACCCTGCGCGACGCCGAGGCCGATGCCCACTCCACGCAGCACGCTCATCCGGTCGCGTCCTGATCGTGGTCGGTGGTGAGCAGCTCGGTGAGCGTGTCGAGCACGCCGTCCGCGTCGTCCGCGTCGACCGTGAGCGTGACGTAGTCGCCATGTTCGACGCCGAGGGCGATGACACCCAGGATGCTCGCGGCGTTCACCGGTTTGCCGGAGTCCTTCGCGATGGTCACCGGGACCCCGGCATCCTTCGCGGCCTGGGCGAACAGCTTCGCCGGGCGCGCGTGAAGTCCGTGGGATGAGCCGATCCGAACGGTGCGGGAGACGGTCATGGGGATCCTTTCGGGGTCTGGTCGGCGTCGGCGAGGATCGAGAGGGCGAATGTGAGCGTGCGCGAGCCGTCGTGGTCGGAGAACACGTCATCCGGCAGCACCGCGACGGGTGACTGCACGCTGTCACGGATCGCTTCAAGCCGGCTGGCGAGGTGGGGCCCGAGCAGGAGGAGATCGTGACCCCCGTCGAGGGCGGTTTCGGGCATGCCGGCGGTCGCCTGCCAATCGAGGCCGGCAAGGGCGGCCGCGCGGCGCAGCCGCTGAGCCACGAACGTGCTGGACGCACCGGCCCCGCACACCACCAGGATCCTCATCGATGCCACCTTCCTGAGAACAGTCTGGGAACGTCGGGGCCGCCGGCGCCAACAGGTTCCTTTCCGCCCCTGCGGAACACCGCTTCCCGAGCGCCGCCACCGGCGACCTGACATCATGGGGTCCAGACAGTGCGGTCAGCACGTGAGGAACGGGTCGGAGGGATCATGTCGCGCCAGCGTCAGGACCAGCTCCTCTCGGTCCTCCTGCGCCAACGGGAATGGGCGACGGCGGCAAGCCTCGCCGACGTTCTCGGAGTCACCCCGCGCAGCATCCGCTCGTATGTCGCAGCTCTCAACGCCCGCGCCCCCGGAGGGGACGCGGTCGAGTCCGGACCCGCCGGGTATCGCGCGGGTCCTGGTGCGCGAGACGCGTTGCGGGTCAGGCAGCCGGGGGATTCGCCGCCGCGGGACCGGCTGCACGCGCTGGTACGGACACTGTTGGATGTGCCGGCGGGAATCGACGTGTTCGAGACCGCGGAAGAGCTGCATGTGAGCGAGGCGACTCTCGAGGCCGACCTCGCCCGCGTCAGGTCGCTCCTGGAGGGCACCGAACTCGTACTGGAGCGCGAACGCGCGACCGTGCGGCTGCGCGGTACGGAGACTGCGCAGCGCCGCCTGCTCAGTCGCCTCGCGCATGATGAGATGGATGCCGCGTCGTTCCACCCGGAGACGTTCCGCACGGCGCTCGCGGGAAGCGCGGTGCCTGCCGAGGCGGTCGGTCCCTTCAAATCCGCTCTCGTGAGAGAACTCGGCGAGCTCGGCTACTACGTGAACGAGCTCGCGATCTCGGATGTGCTGCTGCACATCGCGATCGCCGCCGAGCGGGTGGCGGCCGGTCACGCTCTGGAACCCGATCCCGGCGCGCCTCGCGAGGCGGTCCCGCGGGTGGGTGCGCTGATCGCCAGGCTCGCGGCCGAGAACTTCGCCGTGAACCTCGGCGCGGGCGACAGCGAACACCTGGCCTCGCTCGTCCTCACCCGCATCGTCGCCCCGGGAAAGGACCTCCCGCAGGATGTCGCCGGAAGCGGGGTGGACCCGGCCGTCGAGCACGCCGTCCGGGCCGAGCTCACCCGCGCGGCGGAGGAGTACCAGGTGGACCTCGTCGATGAGGCGTTCGTGCTGCGACTCGCGTTGCACGTGCAGAACCTGCTGCGACGCGCCGAGGAGAGCGCGCTGACGCGCAACCCGCTCACGCGCTCGCTCAAGAGCTCGTACCCGATGATCTTCGAGGTGGCGGTCTCGATCGCGAGCGGGCTGCACGATCGCCTGGGAACGCCGATCCACGACGACGAGATCGCCTACGTGGCCATGCACGTCGGCGGGCGCCTGGAGCGCAGTCGGAAGGCGGAATCGATCCTCACCGCGACGATCGTGTGCCCCGGCTACTACGAACTGCACGAACTGCTCCGCTCGAGCGTCGACAGGTCTCTGGGATCGGCGATCGAGGTGACGAGCGTGGTGACGAACGTCGACCCGGACTGGTCGGCGTTCGACACCGACCTGGTGCTCAGCACGATCGAACCGGGCTCTGCGGGCGATCGTTTCGTGCGCATCCAGCCGTTCCTCACCGATGCGGATGTGGAGCGGATCCAGCAGGCCGCAGCGCGGGTGCGCCGGGCTCGGCGTCTGACGAGGCTGCGCGGCGAGCTCGCGCGCTATTTCCACGCCGGAGCGTACGTGCACCCGCTGGCGGACGAGGGCGAGGAAGCCATCATCCGCCGTCTCGGTCGGCTTCTCGTCGAGGCAGGGCTGATCGGCGAGGACTACATCGAGAACACGATCACGCGCGAGCGCATGTCGTCGACGGCGTTCACCGATGCGCTCGCCGTCCCGCACGCCCTGCAGATGACCGCCACCAGGACCGCCATCGCCATCGGAGTCACCGGGGGTTCCGTCGCCTGGGGAGAGGGACGCGTGCAGGTCGTCGCGCTCGCCGCCTTCAGCGAGAGTGATCGCGCCGCCTTCCAGACCGTGTTCGAGCAGCTCGTCGAGGTGTTCAGCGAGCGCGACAGCGTGCAGCGCATCGTACGCCGCGGCACGAGCTTCGAATCCTTCCTCGATGAGCTCGTCGCCGTCATCGACGGCTGAGGATCACGGCAGCGGAGAGAGCACCGCCGCGAGCGTGTCGAGCAGCGCGTCTGAGCCCGTGCCGTCCTCAGTCTCCAGCACGACGGCGTCGCCGGGGATGAGTGCCAGATCCATGACCGCCAGCACACTGCTGAGATCGACGGTCGTCCCGGCCGACGTGCGCAACGTCACGGTGCGCCGGTCGGCCTGGACGAGCCGCACCAGTTCGGCGACGGGACGCGCATGCACACCGTTGTGCGCGGTGATGATGACGTGTCTGGTCGGCATGGTCCGATCGTAACCGCGCCCGCACGGGAGGAGCCACCGCCCGTGCGGGGCGCCATCTAGGAGCGCTCCTCCAGGAGCGTGCGGACGCCGGCTTCGAGAGCGGTCACCGCATCGTTCGCATGAACCGCCGAGTCGGCCCGGACATCGAGGTACACCTTGAGTTTCGGCTCGGTGCCGCTCGGGCGGACGATCACCCGTGAGCCGTCGGCGAGCACGTACCGCAGCACGTCGCCTGCGGGCTGGCCGGGCCCCGCCTGCAGCAGATCCTCTGCCGAGGCCACCGCGTGCTGGCCGATATGGGCCGGCGGCAGCGTCCGCAGCGACAGCATCACATTGCCGATCACGGCGAGATCATCGACGCGCACCGAGACCTGTCCGCTGGCGAAATGCCCGTACGTGTCGCCGAGCTCCGCGATCATCGTCGCCAGGGTCGCGCCCCGCTCCCTGGCCTCCGCGGCCAGACCCAGCACGGCGATCGCCGCGGAGATCCCGTCCTTGTCGCGCACGGTCTCGGGGTTGACCAGATATCCGAGCGCCTCCTCGAAACCGAAGACGAGACCGGGAGCGCGGGAAATCCACTTGAAGCCGGTGAGTGTCTCGTGGAACGCGAGGCCGTGACGAGCGGCGACAGCTGCGAGACCCGGGGAGGAGACCAGCGAGCAAGCCAGCGCCGCCCCGGCGGTGCCTTCGGCTGCTCGCGCAGCGCGCGCTCCGAGCAGCAGGCCGACCTCGTTGCCCGTGAGGCGACGCCAGCCGTCCGGCGCGCCGTCGTCCGGGATGGCGACCGCGAGCCGGTCGGCGTCAGGGTCGTTGGCGAGGATGAAGTCGGCACCGGCGCGGCGCGCCGCGGCGAAGGACAGATCCATCGCCCCCGGCTCCTCCGGGTTCGGGAAGGACACCGTTCGGAAGCTCGGGTCCGGAGTGAGCTGCTCGCCGACGGTGACCGGTTGCGGATATCCGGCCTTGTCGAGGATCCGAGAGAGCGTCTCCCAGCCGACGCCGTGCATGGCGGTGTAGACCCAGCGCATGCCCGAAGCGCCGCCGGGCGCCGGGGCTACCGCTGCGGTCGCGGTGACGTACGCGTCGACGATGTCGTCGCCCGCGATCTCGTACTCCGTGGAGCGCGGCAGGGCGCGGATGTCGTCGGCATCCGCGATCCGCTGGATGGCATCGGCGATCCGAGCGTCTGCGGGGGAGACGATCTGGGAACCCTGATCCGCCCCGCCGAGATAGACCTTGTAGCCGTTGTCGTCCGGCGGGTTGTGACTCGCGGTCACCATGACGCCGGCATCCGCCCCCAGATGGCGGACCGCGAAGGCGAGCACCGGGGTGGGGAGGAGCCGAGGGAGCAGGATCGCGCGGAGACCGGCACCGGCGAACAACTCAGCCGAGTCCGTGGCGAAGATCCGGGAGTTGCGGCGGCCGTCGTAGCCGATCACGACCGTCGGCGTCGCTCCGTTCGCGCGTTCGCGGAGGTACGCGGCGAATCCTGCGGCAGCCTGCGCGACCAGCACACGGTTCATCCGGTTGCTGCCGGCGCCGAGCCGGCCGCGGAGGCCGGCCGTACCGAACGCCAGGCGCGTGCGAAACCGGTCGTCGAGGTCGGCGATCGCCGTGTCGTCGCCGCCCGCCGCGCGGGTGAGGAGTCCGGCGAGTTCGTCACGCGTCTCGTGGTCGGGGTCCTGTCGCAGCCAGGCACGAGCCTGCTGCAGGCGCTGCTCGATCACAGCGCCTCGACGACGCGTGCCAGGAGCGCCGAGATCACGGGCTCCGCCTCGCGCCCTGCCTCGATCACCTCGGCGTGGCTGAGCGGTGTCTTCTGGATGCCGGCGGCGAGGTTCGTGATGAGCGAGAAGCCGAGGATCTCCATCCCGGCCTCGCGTGCGGCGATCGCCTCGAGCGCCGTCGACATCCCCACGATGTGCCCCCCGATGTGCTTGGCCATCTGCACTTCGGCAGGCGTCTCGTAGTGCGGTCCGCGGAACTGCGTGTAGACGCCCTCGTCGAGGCTCGGGTCGATCGAGCGCGCCACGTCGCGCAGTCGCGCCGAGTAGAGGTCGGTGAGGTCGACGAATGTCGCGCCTTCCAACGGCGAGTCGGCCGTGAGGTTGATGTGGTCGCTGATGAGCACCGGCTGCCCCGGCTTCCACGTCTCGCGGATGCCCCCGGCACCGTTGGTGAGCACCATGGTCGTCGCCCCGGTCGCCGCCGCCGTGCGCACGCTGTGCACGACTCGCCGCACGCCGTGGTTCTCGTAGTAGTGGGTGCGGGCACCGATCACGAGGACGTTCTTCCCGCCCGGAGTGCGGACGCTGCGGAGCGTGCCGACGTGCCCTTCGAGGGCGGGCTTCGAGAATCCGGTGACCTCGGTGGCAGGCACGGTCGCCGTCGTCTCGCCGATGAGATCGGCCGCCTTGCTCCAGCCGCTGCCGAGGGTCAGGGCGATGTCGTGCTTCTCGACGCCGGTCAGCCGCGCGATGTCGGAGGCTGCAAGGGCAGCGACCTCGAACGGGTTCGCGTTCGGGCCGTCGAGAGGGTTGCTGTGTGTGTCAGGCATGGATCGAGTCTAAGAAGCTGCAGGTCGGGCTGCCAGGATTGCGGAAGAATGGGTTGCATGTCATCCACCCCTTTCGAGCGCACTCAGCGCGTCGCCGTGCTCGGCGGCGGTCCCGGCGGTTACGAGGCGGCCCTCGCGGCCGCACAGCTCGGAGCCGAGGTGACCCTGGTGGAGCGTGTCGGCGTCGGAGGAGCTGCGGTGCTGACGGACGTCGTGCCGTCGAAGAGCCTCATCGCGACGGCGGATGCCGCGGTGGCGATCTCAGAGGCGACGGATCTGGGCGTGCAGTTCTACGCCAAAGGCGCGAACGGAAAGCCTCTGAAGCCCGAGATCGCGATCAATCTGGCGGCTGTGAACAAGCGACTCGTCGCCCTCGCCGGACAGCAGTCCGAAGACATGCGCAGCACCCTGCTCGACGCGGGCGTGCGCATCCTCTCCGGTCACGGCCGCCTGGAGAGCACCAGCGCGATCGTCGTGTCGACCGGTCAGGGCGGCACGGACTTCGACCGCGTCGAGGCGGACACCATCGTCGTGGCGGTGGGGGCATCGCCCCGCGAGCTCGATTCCGCGAAGCCGGACGGCAAGCGCATCCTCACGTGGACCCAGCTGTACGACATGAAGGCGCTCCCCGAGCACCTCATCGTCGTCGGGTCCGGCGTCACCGGGGCCGAATTCGCCTCGGCCTACATGAACCTCGGCGCGCAGGTCACTCTCATCTCGAGCCGCGACCAGGTTCTCCCCGGCGAGGACGAGGACGCCGCTCGCGTGCTGGAGAAGGTGTTCAAGCGCGGCGGCATGCAGGTGCTGTCGAAGTCGCGTGCGGAGAAGGTCGAGACCACCGAGACCGGCGTGCTCGTCACGCTGTCGGACGGCCGCACCGTCGAGGGCAGCCACTGCCTGATGGCCGTCGGATCGGTTCCGAACACCGCGGGGATCGGCCTCGAGGAGGCCGGCGTCGAACTGTCCGAATCCGGTCACATCCGGGTCAATCGCGTGGCGCGGACCTCGGTGCCCAACATCTACGCCGTCGGGGACTGCACGAACTTCTTCCCGCTCGCCTCGGTCGCCTCGATGCAGGGGCGCACCGCCGTCTTCCATGCACTCGGCGACATCGTGATCCCCCTCGAGCTGATCAAGATCACCTCGAACATCTTCACCGCGCCCGAGATCGCGACGGTCGGGTACTCCCAGAAGGACGTCGAGGAGGGCGTCGCCGACGGACTGGTGTACAAGCTGCCGCTCGCCGCCAACCCGCGCGCGAAGATGATGGGCATCAAGGACGGGTTCGTGAAGATCATCGCCCGTAAGGGGTCGGGCACGGTGATCGGCGGGGTGATCGTCGCACCGAAGGCATCCGAGCTGATCTACCCGATCGCCGTCGCCGTGGAGCGCCGGCTGACGGTCGACCAGGTGTCGCGCGTGTTCGCGGCATACCCGTCGCTGTCCAGCAGCATCACCGACGCCAGCAGGGCGATGCACCTCGTGAACATCTCCTGACAGGGGGCCCCGGCGGCGAGAATGCATCGGCGCGCCGAGACGGTGGCTTTACGCCACGGTCTCGGCGCGCAGGTGCAGTTTCGCGATCAGGAGATCGTCAGCAGCTGGTGGCCGGCCGCGACGGTCGACCCGGGGTCGGCGTTGATCGCGCCCACCGTTCCGTCCTTGTGTGCCTGCAGGGGCTGTTCCATCTTCATGGCCTCGAGCACGACGACGAGGTCGCCCTTGACGACCTGCTGCCCTTCCTCGACGGCGACCTTGACGACGGTCGCCTGCATGGGCGACTTGACCGCATCGCCGGACGCCCCGGCGCTCGCGGTCGTGGCGTGGCTGCGACGCGACGGCGGGACCGCCGCCGGACGCCCGGCGGTGCCGGGAGCGGCAGCCACGCGGTCAGGAAGGCTGACCTCGAGCCGTTTGCCCGACACCTCGACGACGACGGTGTGGCGGCCTCCGCCGGCGCTCGGCGCCTCGAGCTCGCCGTCCCACGCCGGGATGTCGTTGACGAACTCGGTCTCGATCCAGCGTGTGTATATGCCGAACTCGCCGCCCTCCGCGGTGAACGCGGGGTCACGAACCACCTTGCGGTGGAAGGGCAGCACGGTCGGCAGACCGGCGACCTCAAATTCGTCGAGCGCGCGGCGGGCGCGCTCCAGCGCCTCCTCGCGATCGCGACCGGTCACGATGATCTTCGCGAGGAGCGAGTCGAAAGCACCGGAGACGGAGTCGCCGGCCGTGACACCGGAGTCGAGCCGGATCCCCGGACCGCCGAAGGTCTTGAAGACGTGGATCGGGCCGGGCTGCGGAAGGAATCCTCGGCCGGGGTCTTCGCCGTTGATGCGGAACTCGATCGAGTGTCCCGTCGGCTGCGGGTCGTCATAGTCGATGGTGCCGCCGGCAGCGATGCGGAACTGCTCGCGGACGAGGTCGATGCCGGTGACCTCCTCGGACACCGGGTGCTCCACCTGCAGTCGGGTGTTCACTTCGAGGAACGACACCGTCCCATCTGCGCCGATGAGGAACTCGCAGGTGCCGGCGCCGACGTATCCGACCTCTTTGAGAATGGCCTTCGACGACTCGTAGAGCTGCCGGTTCTGCTCGGCGGTGAGGAACGGCGCCGGCGCCTCCTCCACCAGCTTCTGATGACGACGCTGCAGCGAGCAGTCGCGCGTCGAGACGACGACGACGTTGCCGGCGGCATCCGCGAGGCACTGCGTCTCGACGTGCCGCGGCTTGTCGAGGTACTTCTCCACGAAGCATTCACCACGACCGAACGCGGCGACGGCCTCGCGGGTGGCCGATTCGAACAGCTCCGCCACCTCGCCGAGTTCACGGGCGACCTTCAGGCCGCGACCGCCGCCGCCGTAGGCGGCCTTGATGGCGATGGGAAGGCCGAACTCCTCTGCGAAGGCGATGACCTCGTCGGCGGATTCGACCGGGCCGGGGGTGCCCGGGGCGAGAGGGGCGCCGACCTTCTCGGCGACGTGACGGGCGGTGACCTTGTCTCCCAGTGCCTCGATCGCCTCGGGCGACGGACCGATCCACACCATGCCTGCGCCGATCACGGCGCGGGCGAACTGGGCGTTCTCCGCCAGGAAGCCGTATCCCGGGTGCACGGCGTCGGCGCCGGAGCGTCGCGCGATCGACAGGATCTTCTCGATCTGCAGGTATGTCTCCGCGCTGGTCGAGCCGTCGAGCGCATAGGCCTCATCCGCGAGGCGGGCGTGCATGGCATCTCGGTCCTGGTCGGCGTAGACCGCGACCGAAGCGATCCCGGAATCACGGGCGGCGCGGATGATGCGTACGGCGATCTCGCCGCGGTTGGCGACGAGCACCTTGGCGATAGCAGGCATGACTGTCAGCCTAGCGAGAACGGTGCCGTTCCCTTTGACGGCTCCCCACAAGAAAGCAGGGAAAACGTGGATGGGACTCTACGACGGCTCGACCGTGGCCCACAGATCCGTCCAGGTGACGCCGAGCTGAGCGGCGAGGCGGCGAACGGTCGACAGTGACATCCCGACCACCGTCGACGGATCGCCGTCGACGCGCGTGATGAATGCGCCGCCGCGCGCGTCGACCGTGAAGGCCCCCGCCACGTGCAGGGGCTCGCCGGACGCGACGTAGGCGGCGATCTCGGCGTCGGTGAGGTCGTCCGCGAAGGTCACCGACGCCTCGGCCGTCTCGGTGGCCTCCCGGGGTTCGGCGCCGGGAGCGATGCGGTACACGGAGTGCCCGGAGTGCAGCACCCCCGTCATCCCGCGCATCTCATGCCACCGGCGGGTGGCCTCCGCCGGGGTGTACGGCTTGCCGTAGACGCGCCCGCCGATCGCGAACATCGAATCCCCGCCGATGACGATGCCGTCGAATGCGGGTTCCTGGGCCGAGACCCGGCGGGCGACGTCGGCCGCCTTGGCGCGCGCCAGCAGGAGGACGAGCTCGGTCGGCGAGAGTTCCCCCCCGCGCTCGGCAGCGGCGCTGGCGGCGAGAGCGTCCTCGTCGACTCCCGGTGCGACGGTGAGTGGCTCGATCCCCGCCTGTCGCAGCAGCATGAGACGTGCGGGAGAGGTCGAGGCCAGGCAGACGCGCATGCCGACCACGCTACCCGGCGGCCGACCGGTCGGCGAAGAAGGCGAACCGTGGGATCCTGGAGAGATGACTTCCACCGCTCCCGGCCTGCTCGATCTGGACATCTCGGGGATCGCCCACGGCGGCACCTTCATCGCCAGGCACGAGGGCCGGGTGGTGTTCGTATCCGACGCGATCCCCGGCGAGCGGGTCCGCGCTCGCCTCGTGGATGCTGCCGGCGACCCCGGAGCCGACAAGCGGAGCTTCTGGCGGGCGGAGACCGTCGAGGTGCTCGAGTCGTCGCCGCATCGGCGTCCGCATGTCTGGGCGGAGGCGGATGTGTCGCGGGACCCGGCTGCGCGCGCGGGGGGAGCGGACCTCGGGCACATCGACCTCGATCATCAGCGAACGCTCAAGCGGCAGGTCCTGGCCGAGGCTCTCGACAAGTTCGCCGGGCCCGGTCTCGAAGCCCCGGTCGTCGAGGCGGTCGATGACGGCGACGGCACCGGATGGCGAACCCGCATCTCGCTGCACGTCGACGCCGACGGTCTCATCGGGCCCTTCGCCGCCCGCAGTCACCGGGTCATCCCGGTCGCATCGCACCCGCTGGCGAGGCCCCGCGTCGAGGCGGCGGCGCTCGCCGTGCGCAACCCCAAACCCGGCCGCGTCGACCTGGTGGAATCGGCCGATGGCGAGGTGCACGTCATCCGCAATCCCGAACGCGGCCGGCGTCCCGCCTCCACGGAGATCCGCGAGCGCGTCGGAGAGCGGACCTTCCGGGTCGACGACACCGGATTCTGGCAGGTGCACCCGAATGCTGCCGCGACGCTCGACGCCGCCGTGCGCGGCATCCTCGAGGGGCGCGTCGACGCGGCATCCACCCACTACGACCTCTATGGCGGAGTCGGCCTCTTCGCCGCGACGCTGGCCGACCTCGGTGCCTCCGACATCGTCAGCGTCGAGTCGAGCGCGCGAGCGAGCGCCCACACGAGGGTGAACCTCGAGCCGCACGACGTGACCGCGGTGACGGCGCGCGTCGATCGTTACCTCGCCGGGCTCGACCCGTCCGCGTCCGCCGGGGTCGTCGTGCTCGACCCGCCACGCGCCGGCGCCGGCCGAGCCGTCGTCGATGCCCTGCATGCGCTCTCGCCTGACGCGATCGCGTATGTCGCATGCGACCCGGTCGCCCTCGCCCGCGACCTCGGCACGTTCCGCGGTCACGGCTGGCAGGTCGAGCACATGCGAGCGTTCGATCTGTTCCCGCATTCGCACCACTTCGAGGTCGTCGCCCTCCTCACTCGCTGACCCGCCTCCGCGTCTGGGTAGGCTGGGCGGATGAGCAGGGTCGCCCTCATCGATGATCACGAGTCCGTCCGCCTCGGCATCGAGGCGGCATGCGAGCGCGACGGCGCCGGAACCGTGGTCTTCTCGGGGAGCACCGTGGGCGGTTACCTCGAATGGCGCTCCGCATCCGGAGAAGCGCCGGCGGACGTCGTCGTGCTCGATCTGACGCTCGGCGACGGCACGACCGTCACCGAGAACGTGACCGCCCTCGTCCTCGACGGCGCGAGCGTGGTCATCCACAGCGTCGCCGATCGTCCGGCCGCCGTGCGCGAGGCGCTCTCCGCCGGCGCCGCGGGCGTGGTCAGCAAGTCCTCGGCGCTGGATGACGTGCTCGACGCCATCCGCACCGTCGCGCAGGGCGAGGCGCTGAACAACGTCGAATGGGCGAGTGCCGTCGAAGGTGATCGCGCATTCGCCGATGCACAGCTGTCGGTGCGCGAGCGCGAGGTGCTGCGCCTGTATGCCACCGGACTGCCGCTCAAGGTCGTCGCCGAACGTCTCGGAGTCGCCTACTCCACGGCGAAGGAGAACATCACTCGCATCCGCGTGAAGTACGTCGACGTCGGGCGTCCCGCTCCGACGAAGGTCGACCTGCTCCGGCGAGCAATGGAGGACGGGATCCTGGCCGCCGACGGGGCACCGAGTGCCGGCTGATCCTCTCAGCATCCGCCAGGCGTGGAGTCAGATCCCATCGCCCGGTGCTGCCGAGATCGAGTTCGAGCGCTTCACCGGGAAGCGGATGGAGCGGATTCTCGCGACCGTGGTCGCGATCGGCTCCGCCGTCCTCGGCGCTCAGGCGCTGATCGCCGCACTCGGAACGATCTCGCAGATGGACGCGCCCCACGTCGTCGCCGTCGTCATCGTGTTCGTGCCCTTGCTCGTGATGCTCCTCGCGTGTCTCGCCGGCCGGGGCGTGAAGACGGCGTCCGGCGTGTTCGCGGTGGCGTATCTGGTCGCCCTCGCCGCCTGGCCCGTGGTCGTCGACCCGAGCGACAAGGGCGCCGACGCCCAGCCGTGGATCTTCTTCCTCGTCAACGTCGGCGTGGTCGCGGCGATGCTGGCGTTCCCGCTGCGCCTGCAGTTCGTCTGGGCCGTCGGGGTGCCGGTGGTCTACGGCTACGTGCGCCTCGTCCAGGGAGAGTTCTCGCGCGAATTCTGGGTGAAGACGGCTTTCGATTTCTCGTTCACGCTGATCCTCGGCATCGTGATCATCTCGCTCGGCTGGATGTTCCGCTCCGTCGCGGCCGGCGTCGACGATGCCCGCGGCCGGGCGGTCGCCTCGTATGCCGCAGCGGCGGCCGCCGCAGCGGCGGAGGAGGAGCGGGTGACGATGGCGGCCCTGATGCACGACAGCGTGCTCGCCGCCCTCATCGCTGCCGAGAGGGCGGAGGGCGATCGCGCGCGAGACCTCGCCGTCGGCATGGCGAGAGAGGCCCTCACCAGACTCGCCAACACCGAGGCTGCGGTGGCTCAGGAGGGCAGCGACGACCCGGTCGGCGCCGCGCAGATCGTGGTGGAACTGCGCCGGGCGCTCTCGGAGCAGGGGGTGGATGCCATCGTCGAGGAGCGCGGAGGAATCGGACTGATCCCCGGGCGGGCGGCGCGGGCCCTGGTGCTCGCCGCTCGGCAGGCGATCGGCAATTCGGTCGCGCACGCGCAGGGTCGTGGCCTTCACATCGTCGCCGAAGGGCGAGGTGACGAGGGCATCACCGTCACGATCGTCGACTCGGGTCCCGGCTTCGACGTCGATGCCATCGGCGAGGACCGCCTCGGCATCCGGGCGTCGATCCTGGCGCGCATGGCGGGTGTCGCCGGCACCGCCACCATCGAATCGGACGACAGCGGGACGACGGTCGTGCTGGGCTGGGAGCGGGGATGAACTGGACGGTGCGCAGCGTCGCCACCTCTCTCGCCGTCGGGTTCGCGATGTACTTCGCCGCCAGGGGCGTGTGGTGGATCGAGCATCCCACCGCACCACTGCTGATGGTCGCCGCGATCGCCCTCTACCTCATCGTGGTGAACATCGCGATCCTGTGGGACTCGGCGTCGGACGTGAGGATGCCGTTGTGGTCGGCGCTGCTCGCGCTGGGGGCGAGCATGGCGATCCCGGTCTTCGTCACGCTGTCGCTCGACGCGACCTCGCTGACGGCGCCGTTCGCGACCTGGTACATCGGCGGACTGGGTCTGCTCGGGATCGTCTGCGTCGTGCGACGGCGCTTCCTCATCGGTTGGCTCATCCTGCTCGTGCTGGTCATCACCTCGGCGAGCAGCCTCGGCCTGTTCGTCGCGCTCGATCTGGGCCTCGTCGGATCGATCATGTGGGTCGCGGTCGCACATCTGCTCGTGATGTTCTGGGACCGCGCGGTGAGAGACACCGAGCGCCTCGCCGACATCCAGCAGGCGGTGTCCGCGTGGCACGCCACGCAGCAGGTGCGCCAACGAGAACGTCGAGTGCGCACCCAGTTCGCGCTCGCCGTCGCCGGCCCCGTACTGAGCCGCACCGTGGCGTCGCGGGGCGCGCTGACCGAGGACGAACGGCAGGAGGCCCGGTTGGCCGAGGGGCGGCTTCGCGATGAGCTGCGAGGAGCGGACCTGCTCAACGACGCGGTGCGTGATGCGATCGCCGATGCACGTCGCCGCGGTATCGTCGTCACCGTCTTCGACGAGGGCGGGCTGGAGGATGTGGGCGAGGATCGGCGCACAGCCATCCGCGACGAACTCGCCGAAGTGCTGACCAGAGCCAGCGCCGGGCGTCTGATCATCCGCGCGGCGCGGGATCCGCTCATCGCCGTCACCGTGGTGGGGCGGGCAGGATCCGGGCGCTCGAAGGATGACGACGACGTCGAACTCTGGCACGAGATCCCCCGGAGGGATCCTCGGGATTGACGGGCCCCGGCCGCGTCGGCCATCGGGGGTGCGGGAAGAGCTCGAGCCGATGGAGAAGGCGAGGGGCGGCGAATCCGCCTGCCCCTCGCCGTGCGGCCAGTTACCCGAAAACTGTCCGCTGATGGCCGATCAGCGTCTGTCTACCCTGGGACAGAGAGACCGGCCGAACGCGAAGCGTCTCCCTCAGTCTGTGCGGTCGCGAAGAGGTTGTCTGTAGGTATTTCGGGGGACACGGATGTGCCCCGGAAGGAGGAAGATGGGGGGATGGGCACGCGTCGCGGAACCAACCTTCCACGGATGGGCGACTTCAACCAGTCGGTGATCCTGGAGACGATCCGGCGCTCGGGCGAGGGTCTGAGCAGGACCGAGCTGGTCGCAGCCACCGGACTGTCCGCCCAGACGGTGACGAACATCACCCGGCGACTGCTCGATGATGGACTCATCGCCGAGGCGGGACGCACGATCAACGGACCGGGAAAGCCCCGCATCACGCTGCGGCTGATCTCTCAGAGCCGCTTCTCGGTCGGTGTGCACCTGGACCCGTCGCTCATCACCCTGGTCCTGCTGGATCTCGCGGGCGACGTCGTCGGCCGGCTGGCGATCCATACACCGGACAGCGACCCCCACCGGGTGGTGGACTCGATGGCGCGCGCCATCGAGGAGCTCATCTCCTCCTCCGGGGTGGACCGCGCGCGGATAGCCGGTGTGGGGATCGCGGCCCCGGGTCCGCTCGATGCCGTGAAGGGAACGGTGATCGATCCGCCCAAGCTTCAGGGCTGGCACCGGGTGCCGTTGCGAGCGGTGCTCGCGGAGGCGGTCGAACTCCCGGTGGTCCTGGAGAAGGACACGACCGCCGCCGCCGTGGGTGAACTGTGGAGGGGGCGGGGGTCTGCCCATGACTCCTTCGTGTTCGTGTACCTGGGGACGGGTGTGGGGGCAGCATTGGCACGCGGCGGCGATGTCGAGCGGGGGAGTTCGCGGAATCTCGGAGAGGTCGGCCACATCATGGTCGATCCCGACGGACCTTCCTGCGCCTGCGGCGCTCGGGGATGCGTCGAGGTCGTGTGCACCCCGCAGGCGATCGTCGAGGACGCCGAGCGCGCGGGCGTCCTGCGTGGCGATCCGCCGGTGAGTGACGAAGGAATCGACGCTCGCCTCGCGCGGCTCTGCGAGCTCGCCGCCGCGGGGGACGCGCCCGCGGCCGAAGTGCTTCGACAGGCAGCGATCCGGTTGTCCGTGATGATCGCAGCGCTCACGAACATGCTGGACGTCGATCGCGTCGTCCTCGGTGGTCCTTTCTGGGACCGGCTCGCGGCCGTGTACCTCCGGGAACTGCCGGAGCAGCTGGATCGCCGTAGCGTCACCCGTTCCGTGCACACGCTCGAGGTCGCGGGAACGGTGGTGGGGGAGGATGTCGCCGCCGTCGGAGCAGCGTGCGTCGTCCTCGACGCGGTGCTCACGCCGCGGGCGTCAGACCTGCTTCTGGGCGGTTGATCACCCGGACGGCACACCGCCGCGATCGCAACGACGGGATCAGCCCGCGAAGCGGCCCCAGGGGATGTCGCGCCGCAGCGGCGCGCGCATCGGGCGCTGAGTGCGGATCCACGCGGAGACATGCGGCTCCTCCGCCACGGCATCCGCCGCCTCGCCCTCGTAGGCGTCGCTGATCACGGCGATCAGGGCGGCCAGTTCTTCTTCGGTCGCCGAGCCGCGAAAGATCTCCACGGCGAGCGGTCCCTCCGCCGGCGTCGAGGGCGAATCGCTCCTGGTCACAGCGGGATGTTCCCGTGCTTCTTAGGTGGCAGCTCGGCCCGCTTGCCGCGCAGTGAGCGCAGCGCCTTGGCGATCGAGACGCGCGTGTTGGCGGGCTCGATGATGCCGTCGAGCTCGCCGCGCTCTGCGGCCAGGAAGGGAGACGCGACGTTGTAGGTGTACTCGTTCGCCAGACGGGTGCGGACCGCTGCGACGTCTTCGCCCGCTTCTTCGGCGCGCTTGATCTCGCCGCGATAGAGGATGTTCACCGCCCCTTGACCACCCATCACGGCGATCTCGGCCGTCGGCCAGGCGAGGTTCACGTCGGCGCCCAGCTGCTTCGAGCCCATCACGATGTAGGCGCCGCCGTATGCCTTGCGGAGGATCACCGTGACCAGCGGCACGGTCGCCTCGGCGTATGCGTAGAGCAGCTTCGCGCCGCGGCGGATGACGCCGGTCCATTCCTGGTCGGTGCCGGGAAGGTATCCCGGCACATCGACGAGCGTCACGATCGGGATCGAGAAGGCGTCGCAGAAGCGCACGAAGCGGCTGGCCTTCTCGCCGGCTTCGATATTGAGCGTGCCGGCCATCTGCGACGGCTGGTTCGCGATGATGCCGACCGAGCGGCCTTCGACGCGGCCGAAGCCGATGACGATGTTGGGGGCGAACAGCGGCTGCACCTCGGTGAACTCGCTGTCGTCGACGATGCGGGAGATCACGCCCTTGATGTCGTACGGCTGGTTCGGGGAGTCGGGGATGATCGTGTTCAGCGACCGATCGGCATCCGTGGTCTCGAATTCGAAGCGCGATTCATAGGACGGAAGCTCCGCCATGTTGTTGTCCGGCAGGTAACTCAGCAGCGTCCGCGCGTAGTCGATCGCGTCGTCCTCGTCTTCGGCGAGGTAGTGCGCGACCCCGGAGCGTGTGTTGTGCGTGTAGGCGCCGCCCAGCTCCTCCATGCCGACGTCCTCGCCGGTGACGGTCTTGATGACGTCAGGGCCGGTGACGAACATCTGGCTGGTCTTGTCGACCATGATGACGAAGTCGGTGAGGGCGGGAGAGTAGACCGCCCCGCCCGCGGCCGGGCCCATGATGATCGAGATCTGCGGGATGACGCCGGAGGCGCGGGTGTTCAGGCGGAAGATCTCGCCGTACTTGCCGAGGGCGACGACCCCCTCCTGGATGCGCGCTCCGCCGGAGTCGAGGATGCCGATGCACGGCATCCCGCCGGCCAGCGCGAACTCCATGATCTTGATGATCTTCTCGCCGGCGACTTCTCCCAGCGACCCGCCGAAGGTCGAGAAGTCCTGCGAGTAGACGGCGACCGTGCGGCCGTGGATCGTGCCGACACCGGTGACGACCGAGTCGCCGTAGGGGCGGGAGCGATCCATCCCGAAGGCGGTCGTGCGGTGACGGACGTACTCGTCGAACTCGACGAAGCTGCCGGGGTCGACGAGCAGTTCGATACGCTCGCGAGCGGTCATCTTGCCCTTGGCGTGCTGCTTCTGCTTCGCCGTGGCCTCGGCGTCGACGACGGCCTCGGTGTAGCGAGCGCGAAGATCCGCGATCTTGCCGGCGGTGGTAAAGAGGTCGGGCTTGTCCGTCACGCATTCCACACTAGCGGCGGCGTGTGCGCCGACGTTGGATGCTCGCCACAACGGGTCGGCCGATCCTTTGGCGCTCTAGCTGTGCTTCGTCCAGCTGCCGCCGTTCTGCCAGAACTGATCGATGTCCTCGAGCGGGCGGCCTTTCGTCTCGGGCGCGAGCCACGCGACGAAGACGAACGCGCCGGCGGCGAGGGCTCCGAAGACCACGAACGCGCCGGCCCCGCCGAGCTGGGTGAGCAGGGTCAGGAAGAGGGCTCCCACGATCACGTTCGCGATGAGGTTCGAGGTGAGCATGGCACCGGCCCCGTGGGAGCGGAGGTGGGCCGGCATCGCCTCGCCCGCATACACCCACACGAGCGATCCGAAGCCGAAAGTGAAGCCCGCGGTGAACAGCACGAGCCCGCTGAAGCCCAGAATCGAGAGGATGCCGGTGAACTCGCCGCCGCCGGCGACGAAAACCCCCACCAACAGGCCGTTCGCCACGACCATGACGCCGATCCCGATGAGCAGGACCGGTCGTCTGCCGAGCCTGTCGATGACGGCGAGGGCGATGAAGACGGCGACGAGTCCGGCGACCTGGACGAGCGCCGACAGGCCGAGCAGGGTGACCGGGTCGGTGAACCCCATCGCCTCGAAGATGCGGGGACTGTAGTACACGATCGCGCTGATCCCGGTGATCTGCACGAAGAACCCGAGGCCGACGACGAAGATCGTCGCCCGCAGGTACGGGCGACGCACCATGTCCGTCCACGAGGTACCGCGTCCCGTCGCGAATCCCCGCGTGATGGCTTCGATCTCGGTGTCGACGTCGTGCGCCGGGCCCTCGATCCGGCGGAGGGTTTCGCGCGCCTTGTCGATGCGGCCCGTCATGACATACCAGCGTGCGGTGTCGGGCAGCGGGAGCAGGATTGCGGTGATGATGAAACCGGGCACCGCGGCAAGTCCCAGCATCCATCGCCAGCTCTCGGTCGGCGTGAGCGTCATGGCGGCGAGATAGCCGAGGATGAGGCCGCTGACGGTGGCGACCTGATACAGCACGAGGAACGCACCGCGGGAGCGGGCGGGGGCGGATTCGGCGACGAAGACGGGCACCACGACGACGGCGACGCCGAGGGCGATTCCCAGCAGGAGGCGACCGGCGATGAGGATCCCCAGTGTCGGGGCCACCGCAGAGAGCAGCGAGAACACTGCGAAGGAGGTCGTCACCGCGACCATCGTGCGTTTGCGTCCGATCCGATTCGCGATCGCGCCGCCGAGGAGGGCGCCGATGATCTGCCCGACGACGACCGTGGTGGTCACCAGCTGCACCTGGGCGTCATCGAGGCCGAAGTCAGGCTTCAGGTACAGCATGGAGCTGCCGATGTTCGACGAATCGTAGCCGTAGATGAAGCCGACCGTCGCAGCAGTGATCCCGACCATGAGCGCCAGGCGAGTGATCTTCGTGGTCTCGGTCAGTTCATGCAACGGCGGCCTTTCCGTCGGCGGATGCGGCTTCCACGCTACATCCGCGCAGGCGGCGTGGCGCCGACCCGTGACCTCGTCCCGCGATGCCGCGAGACCACCACCGGTCAGGGCGAAGGAGGCGTCATCGACCGGCATCGGTGGCGGAGGACTCGATCCCGGCGGGGAGGTCGTGACCACCGGGCGCCTCGAGTTCCGCGTCATCCGGTTCGCCGCCTCGGCGCCCGCGTCCGACCGTAAGTTCGCCCACCTTCCGGCCCGCCCAGCCCACACCTCGCGCGGCGGTGCCCGCAGCTCCGGCGACGGCGCTTCCGGCGAACCTCGCGCCCCGCAGCATCCGCAACTCCAGCTTCTGCGCGCCCGCCACCGGCTCGAGGTCCGCGGGGAGCGTGGACGGAGCGACACCGAAGGCGCGGTGCGAGGTCGTGAGCACGCGCCGCCCGAGGATGTGGTTGCCCGCGCCGCCGACTGCTGCCCCGACGCCGAATGGCAGCGCCTTCCCGAGAAACGACGCGCCGCCTCGTGCGGCGAACTGCTTCATGAACATGCTCTTCAGCTGATCGACCATCGGTCCCACCGCCGCACGCGGGATCGACTTGGTCACCAGCTCGCCCCAGTACGACGAACGTGCCACGCCCTTGCCGGTGGCCTGCCGCGCCAGCTGGCTGACGAGGTCGACCCCCTCCTTGCCGAGCATGAGGGTCATCACGAGAGCGCGCGCACGATCGGGGTTCTCGATGGCGATGCCGTGCACCTCGGCGACGGATTGCGCGAACATCGCTGTGGATTCCACGAACCCCACCGTCTCGACGCCCGACAGCGCGAGGGTCACGCCCGTGCCGATGCCCGGGATCACGGCCGTGGCACCGACCGCAGCACCGCCCGCCGTCACGGCGGCCAGATACCGCCGCTCCAGGATCCGGATGATCTCGGCCGGTGTCGCCTGCGGATTGCGCAGGCGGATGCTGCGGATGTGGGCGAGCACGAGAGGACGCTGGATCGCCAGGACTCGATCGAGTCCGCGCACCATGAGCGGATGCTCCGCCGATCCCGCCGGAGGAAGACCACTGTCCCACGGAGAATCGTCCGGGAGCGAGTGGATCTTGTGAACCTTGCGCGCCATGCCCCGATCCTACGAAGTCATGCCGCGAGAACGCCGGGAGCCGCACCCTGGAAAGGATGCGGCTCCCGGCGTCGTTCGCTCGTGCTGACTCTCAGACGAAGAGGTTCGCCCGCTCGAGGTCCTCGGCGAAGTCGACCTCGACGGCGTAGAGGTCGGAGACATCCATCGGCTCGAGCAGCAGGCCGTCCTCGGCGATGGCGAGCTCGAGACCGCGCTCGAAGTAGTCCTGATCCTCGACGCGCTGCAGCTGGCGCATGAACGCCTTCTTGTTCGCGGAGGAGATGTAGTTGATGCCGACCGCCTCGCCGAGACCGCCCTTCACCGTCTTGGAGAGTTCGTTGATGAAGCCCTCGGCGGTGACGGTGTACTTGACCTCTTCGTCGCTGACCTTGGCGGTGTTCACCGTGACGAACGACTGGTCGCGCTCGATGTACTCGACCGCGCGGCCGAGGATCATCGGGTCGAAGACGACGTCACCGTTCATCCACAACACCCCGCCCTTGCCGGTCGCACCGAGGGCGCGCAGCAGGCTCTTGGATGTGTTGGTCTCGTCGTAGCGCTCGTTGTGCACGTAGTTGACGTTCGGGAACGCCTCGATGATCGTCTCGGCGCGGTACCCGACGACGGTGGTGATGCGGGCTTCGCTGCCGAAGACGGCCCGGATGTTCTCGTGCTGCTGGCCCATGATCGTGCGGCCGTCGCTCAGTTCGGTAAGCGGCTTCGGCAGCGCGCGGCCCAGGCGGGAGCCCATGCCTGCTGCCAGGATGACGGTCTGAAGAGTCATGAGTGCTCCTAAAGAAAGTGTGTTCACGGCGGGTTAACCGACCAGACACTTCTTCGTGCCGACTTCCATGCTAGCGATCGAGGCTGGAAACCCCCGGGCCAGAGCAGTCCTGTTGTCATTTCGTGATCGAGTACACACGCAATACTCAGGCTCGCGCCCTCCTGCGAACAGGGAGCCATCATCCGCTGAATTGTTGCGGTCGGGCATCGACAGGTCGCAGCCCGTTGATACCTTAGGACGGTGACTGCTTCCTCCGACGACCGCGCCGACCAGATGGACGATGCCGCGACGACGGCCGATGCGGCTCCGGCGAATCGGTCGACGGGAGACCGCGCCCCCGTGAAGCGCACTCCGAAGAAGCAGACGCCCGCGAAATCGACGGCAGGGAAGAGCTCGGCGAAGACCGCTGCAGGCAAGAGCCCGGCGAAGCCGGCTGCAGGCAAGAGCCCGGCGAAGCCCGCCGCGAAGACCGCTGCAGGCAAGCCCGCCGCGAAGACCGCTGCAGAGAAGGCGGCGTCGTCGGCGGAGACGATCTCGCAGCCGCTGGTGAAGCCCGCGGCCCGAACGGCCACGGTGCGCCCGGTGCCGGCGCCGGCGGCAGCCACCGTCGAGGGATCGGATGCCGCAAAGCCGGCCGCCGCCTCATCCGCCGCTGCCGAATCCGGTTCCGCGCGGCCGGGCTCCGCCAGGACGGCGGCCGCGAGAGCGGCAGCCGCGAAGACGGCAGCACCGAAGAGCGCGGTGCCGAAGAGCGCATCGACTGCGGCGGCGAAGTCGGTGGCCGCTCGATCGGCCGCGGCATCGAAGACGACGGCGAAGTCCTCCGCCGCCCGCGCCGGCGCGGCCAAAGCGGCTGCGGCGCGCACCGCGGCCGAACGGACCGCGGCATCGAAGTCGACGGCGAAGACCGCGGCGGCACGGACGGCGTCGGCCAAGACGGCCGCCGCCAAGGCTGCGGCGGCACGGAACGCGGCTGCGAAGGCGCTGGCGGAGAGCGCGGCGGAGGCCGCGTCGGCGAAGCCGATCACAGAAGCCGACGAGGTGACCGTGGCCCGTCCGGGCGCCGACGTCGAGATCGCGACGCTCCCGGACACGCAGCCGGCGGCCCTCGCCGAGCCGCCGATCCAGGAGCTTCCCCCCGGGGACGAGGATCCGAGCCCCGGTGACACCACCGCGGCCGACCTCGCCGACCCCGAGCCGGCTGCCGACGAGGCCGCGTTCGCCGACTCCGATGATGACCGCACGCGCGAGAACCCGGTCGTTGGCGGTGTGACCACCGCCGAGGCGATCACACCGGCATCGGCCGAGCCTGTCGCGGCCTCCGAAGTGCTCGTCGACGAGCCGGCATCTCCTGCGACCGGGGTAGAGCCGGCATCCGTCGACCCTGTGGTCGCGGACGAGACTGCCTCGGAACCCGCCCCCGAACCCGCCCCCGAACCGGCATCCTCCGCAGCAATGTCCGCGGCGCCGGAGTCCGATGTCGCGGCCGCCCCCGAGGCGATCCGCATCCGGGGGCTCGCCAAGCACTTCGGTGATCACCGCGCGGTCAACGGAATCGATCTGACGATTCCCGCTGGTGCCTTCTACGGCATCGTCGGTCCGAACGGCGCGGGCAAGACCACGACCCTGTCGATCGTGGCGGGGCTGCTCCGCGCCGACGAGGGAAGTGTCGTCGTCTGCGGCATCGACCAGGCAGAAAAGCCCCTCGCAGCCAAGCGCCTGATGGGAGTGCTGCCCGATCGCCTGCGCACCTTCGACCGCCTGACCGGGCGCCAGCTGCTGTATTACTACGGACTGCTGCGCGGGCTGTCGTCGGACGTGATCGAGAAGCGCGCCGCGGACCTGGCGAGGGCGTTCGATCTCAGTGATGCTCTCAGCCGGGTCGTCTCGGACTACTCCGCCGGCATGACGAAGAAGATCATGCTCGCCGGTGCGATGATCCACTCGCCGCGAGTGCTCGTGCTCGACGAACCCTTCGAAGCCGTCGATCCGGTCTCCTCCGCGGTGATCCTCGACATCCTCCGTGCCTACGTGGCGCATGGCGGCACGGTCGTGCTGTCCAGTCACGGCATGGACCTCGTCGAGCGAGTCTGCTCTCGCGTCGCGATCATCGTCGGCGGTGATGTCCTGGCCGAGGGGACCATCGCAGAGGTGCGCGCGGGCCAGACTCTCGAGTCCCGTTTCGTCGAACTGTCCGGCGGAATCGGCGAGGTGGAGGGGCTCGAGTGGTTGCACACGTTCTCCGACTGAGGGTCGCCCTGCTCGTCGGCTCTCTGCGGGGCGGCCGTCGGCTGCGCACGTTGCTGCTGCTGGCTGCCGTGATCGCGGCCACCGTCGTGGTGTGCCTCGCTGTCCTCAGCCTGGCCGATGCCCCCGTGACCGTGGCTCGCACCGTGGCGGTGCTGGGCGCTTCCGCCATGCTCCTCGGATTCCTGGTCGGACCGATCCTCGTCGGAGCGGTCGACCAGCTCGATCCGCGTCGGTTCCGGGTATTCGGCGTCGATGACACGCGGATGCCGTTCGTCCTCACCATCGCCGCGTTCGTGAGCGTGCCGAGCCTCGCGCTCATCGCCGTCAACATCACCGTGTGCGTCGTGGCGATCCGCCTCGGCGCCCCCTGGCCGCTCGCGGTTCTCATGAGCTTCGCCGGCCTGCTCAGCACGGTCCTCGTGGCGCGCATCGGCATGGCGATCAACGCGCTGATCCTGCCGGAGCGCCGCTCTCGAGAGCTGACCGCGCTGTTCGCGCTCGTCGTGATCGTCGTCGCGTTCCCGGTGGCGCTCTTCCTCGCCTCCCTCGAGTGGGACGGAAAGGTTCCCGCCCCTGTCGCCGCCGTGACCGCCGTGCTCGGGGTCACTCCGTTGGCTGCGCCGTTCGGTTCCCTCTTCGACATCGCTGCCGGGGTCGAGTCGGCGGCGTGGGTCAGCGGGCTGATCGCCCTGCTCACCGTGATCGCGCTCGGCGCGTCGTGGTCTTGGCTCGTGCGGAGGCTGCTCACCACGACGGAGCGTCCGGTTGCTGCCCGGGAGCGCACCGGTCTCGGCTGGTTCGGTCTGCTTCCCTCGAACGCGTTCGGCGCGATCGCCGCACGCAGTCTCGTGTACTGGCTGCGCGATCGCCGGTACATCATGAACATCATCGTCGTACCGGTCGCCGGAGTGCTCACCGTACTGCCGCTGCTCGTCGCCGGCGTGCCGTTGGAGATCGCCGCTCTTGTGCCGGTCCCTGTCATGGCGCTCTTCTTCGGGTGGCTTCCGCACAACGACGTCGCCTACGACTCGACCGCGCTGTGGACGCACGTCGCAAGCGGTGTCAGCGGCATACCGGATCGCCTCGGCCGCCTGGTGCCCGTTGCTCTGGTGGCGGTGCCCGTGCTCGCCGTGGCAGTGCCGCTCACGCTGCTGACGATCGACGACTGGCGGATGCTGTTGCCGCTGACCGGGGTCGCAGCGGCCCTCCTCCTGTCGGGACTCGGGGTGTCGAGCATCGTCTCCGCCGTCGCGCCGTATGCGGTGTCGCGACCCGGTGACAGCCCCTTCCAGCAGCCGCAGCGTCCCACCTCGCGCGGGTTCTCCGGTCCGGCCGTCGCGTTCCTCGGAGCGATCGTCATCAGCGCTCCGGCGCTGTGGCTGTTCACTCTCACGATCGTGCACGGCGACCAGTACGCTCCGGCGGCATTCTGGACCGGGATTGTCGCCGGCATCGGGATGCTGGTGCTCGGCGTCGCCGTCGGCGGCCGCATCTTCGAGCGCAGCGGCGAGCGGCTGATGGAGTTCGTCGAGACGGCATGAGACACCGCCCGTGACGGCCGCAACGCGGCTAGACTCACGGGATGAGTACTCCGCTGGACAGCCCCGATCAGGGCGGCGTGGCAACGCTTGATCGCGAACTGGAAGAGCTTCTCCGGGAGGAGAATCTCGAGCCGGGCGACCATGAGCGATTCTCGCACTACGTCAAGAAAGACAAGATCCTCGAGTCCGCGATCACCGGCAAGCCGGTGCGCGCGCTGTGCGGCAAGAAGTGGACTCCCGGGCGCGACCCGGAGAAGTTCCCGATCTGCCCCACCTGCAAGGAGATCTACGAATCGATGGTCGGCTGACGCGTCGCGTCGCGTCACCCGCGCACGTCACGGCCGGCGCAGCGTCGGGCCTCAGCCCGCGTCGACGAAGACGGTCGGGATCGCGGGATCGGATTTGCTCAGCGCGAGGGCTCTGAGGGGGAGTTCTTCACGCACCCGCAGGTGGTGGGCGCGTGCCGACGCCGTTCCCTCCGCACCCTCGAATGCCGTGTCGATCTCGCCCGCCACCACCAGGGGCACCTGAAGCGCGCGGCCCTCCGGATGCTCGGCGGGGCTGTCCAGTTCCTCGAATCCGTCGGACACCGCGACCGTCTCCGCTACGGCCACGCCGTCGCTGAGCGTGCGGAAGGCGGCCTTGCGCCCGCCACGGGACCCCTTGTCGGTCGACGCCTTCGCGACCGCGATCCAGGACCCGCCGGAATCCTGCCGCGCGACGAGCTTGTACACCATGCCCGCGGTGGGATAACCGGAGCCGGTCACGACTGATGTGCCGACGCCATAGGCGTCGACCGGGGAGGCGGCGAGGGCGGCGATCGCGTACTCGTCGAGGTCGCTGGTGACCGTGATGCGGGTGTTCACCGCCCCGAGCTCGTCGAGCTGCGCTCTCACCTCACCGGCGACGATCGGAAGGTCGCCCGAGTCGATGCGCACCCCGCCCAGCGCCGTGCCGGCGATGCGGATCGCCGTCTCGACCCCGGTGCGGATGTCGTACGTGTCGACGAGCAGCGTGGTGCCGGTGCCGAGGCTCTCGATCTGAGCGCGGAACGCGTCCTCCTCGGTGTCGTGCAGCAGAGTCCAGGAGTGCGCGGCGGTCCCCATCGTGGGGATGCCCCAGCGGCGACCGGCCTCCAGGTTGCTCGTCGCACCGAAGCCGGAGATGTACGCCGCGCGGGCTGCGGCGATCGCGGAGTGCTCGGCCGCGCGACGGGAGCCCATCTCGGCGAGGGGCCGATCTCCGGCGGCGATGCTCATCCGCGAGGCGGCGGTGGCGACCGCCGAGTCATGGTTGAGCACGCTCAGTGCGAGCGTTTCGAGGACCACCGCATCGGCGAACGTGCCCTCGACGGTGAGCACGGGGGAGCCGGGGAAATAGAGTTCGCCCTCGCGGTATCCGCTGATCGATCCGGTGAACCGGTAGTTCTCCAGGTATCGCAGCGCCTCCGCGTCGACGACGCCGGCGTCGCGGAGGAACCGCAGTTCCTCGTCGCCGAAGCGGAAATCCCGCAGGAGCGACAGCAGCCGCCCGGTTCCGGCGAGGACCCCGAACCGGCGGCCGCCGGACAGGCGGCGGGAGAACATCTCGAACACGCAGGGCCGGGCCGCGGTGCCGTCGCGCAGAGCGGCGGCGAGCATCGTCAGTTCGTAGCGGTCGGTGAGCAGCGCCGTCGACGTGGTCATCCGCTCAGCATAGTGAGCGGTGACGACGGCGGCGTCCGGCGCGGGTAGGCTGGTGAGTCATGAATGACGCGCCGATCGGGATCTTCGACTCCGGTGTCGGCGGGCTCACGGTGGCGCGGGCCATCCGCGCCCAGCTGCCCCGAGAATCGTTCGTGTACATCGGCGACACGGCGCATTCGCCTTACGGCCCCAAGCCCATCGCCGACGTCCGCCGGTACTCGCTCGAGGTGCTCGACACGCTCGTCGACCAGGGTGTGAAGATGCTCGTCATCGCCTGCAACACCGCGTCGGCGGCCATGCTGCGCGACGCGCGCGAACGCTATGACGTTCCCGTCGTCGAGGTGATCGGTCCGGCGGTGCGCCGCGCGGTCTCGACGACGCGCAACGGCCGCGTCGGGGTCATCGGCACCGTGGGCACGATCGGTTCCCGCGCGTATCAGGACATGCTCGAGGTGAACGAGTCGCTCGAGGTCTTCACGGCCGCCTGCCCTCGTTTCGTCGAGTTCGTCGAGGCAGGTATCACCGGCACGCCCGAGGTGCTCGCCACGGCGGGAGAATATCTCGCACCTCTGCGTGACGCGGGTGTCGACACCCTCGTGCTCGGCTGCACGCACTATCCGTTCCTGCGCGGCGCGATCGGCTATGTCATGGGCGAGGGCGTCAGCCTCGTCTCCAGCGACGACGAGACCGCCGGAGACGTCTACCGGCAGTTGGTGCGGCGCGACCTGCTGGCCTCGGCGGACGCGACGGCGAACTACGTCTACGAGGCGACGGGCGATTCCGCCACCGAGTTCACCGCCCTCGCCAACCGCCTCATGGGTCGCGAGGTGCGCGACGTGCAGCTGGTGCACACCGGCGTCATCGCCCTTCCTGATTCTCTCGCCGAGTCGCACTGAGACCGGCCCCCCGTACCCGAACTCGAAGGAAACCCATGTCAGACATCGTCCGCGCCGACGGCCGCGCCACCGACCACCTCCGTGAGATCACGATCGAGCGCGGGTGGAGTGCTCATGCCGAGGGCTCAGCCCTGATCAGCTTCGGGGGAACGAAGGTGCTGTGCACGGCATCCTTCACCAATGGCGTCCCGCGCTGGCTGACCGGCAAGGGCAAGGGATGGGTCACCGCCGAGTACTCGATGCTCCCGCGGGCCACGAACAGCCGCAACGACCGGGAGAGCGTCAAGGGCCGCATCGGCGGTCGCACGCACGAGATCTCCCGGTTGATCGGCCGGGCGCTGCGCGCCGTTGTCGACACCAAGGCGCTCGGAGAGAACACGATCGTGATCGACTGCGACGTGCTGCAGGCAGACGGGGGTACGCGGACAGCCGCCATCACCGGCGCCTATGTCGCGCTCGCGGATGCCATCGAGTGGGGACGAACGAAGAAGTTCATCGGCAAGAACAGCACTCCGCTGCTCGACTCGGTTGCGGCGGTGTCGGTCGGCATCATCGACGGCGAGCCCATGCTCGATCTGGCATATGTCGAAGACGTCCGCGCGGAGACCGACATGAACATCGTCGTGACCGGGCGCGGTCTCTTCGTCGAGGTGCAGGGAACGGCGGAGGGCGCGCCGTTCGACAAGCGCGAACTCGACGCCCTGCTCGACCTCGGCGTTGCCGGATGCGCAGCCCTCACCGAGAAGCAGCTGGCCTCGCTCGCGGCGACCTCCTGATGCGGCTCGTCCTCGCTACGCATAATCCGCACAAGGTGGCGGAGTTCCAGCAGATCGTCGCGCAGGTGCGGCCCGACATCACCATCATCGGCTACGACGGTCCCGAACCGGTCGAGGACGGCATCACGTTCGCGGCGAACGCCCTGCTCAAAGCTCGCGCCGCTGCGGCACACACGGGCCTCACGGCACTCGCCGACGACTCCGGCATCTGCGTCGACGTGCTCGGCGGGTCACCCGGGGTGTTCTCGGCCTACTGGGCGGGTCAACGCAAGGACGCAACCGCGAATCTCGAGCTTCTCCTCGATCAGCTGCGTGACATCGCCGACCCGTACCGCGTAGCCCACTTCACCTCGACGATCGCGCTCGTGAGCCCCGCAGGCGTCGAGCACGTGGTCGAAGGCATCTGGCCCGGACGGCTCGCCCACCGCCCGTCCGGAAGCGGGGGCTTCGGCTACGACCCCATTTTCATCCCCGACGGCCAGCCCGAAGGTGCGGAGCGAACGGTGGGGGAGTTCACAGCCGACGAGAAACAGGCGCAGTCGCACCGGGCACGGGCCTTCGTGAATCTCGCATCGCTGCTCACGAAGCTTTAACCACTACACTTGACGTAGGTCAGGTGTAGTGGGTAGCTTGGGACCATGCGAGACCTGACCTACTACATCGGCGTCACTCTTGACGGCTTCATCGCGGGACCGGACGACGAGATCGACTTCTATCGACTGACCCCGGGGTTCGAAGCGTTCCTGGGCTCGACGCTCCCTGATCTCCAGCCCAGCCACGTGCGGGCGTCGATGGGTGTCGCCGACGAACCGCTGTCTCGGTTCGACACGATCCTGATGGGGCGCAGAACGTATGAGCCGGCGTTGCAGTTCGGCATCACCGACCCGTATGCGCACCTGCGTACTCTCGTCTTCTCCACCACATTGGACGACCCCGCAGAAGCCAACGTCGAACTCGTGCGCACCGACCCTGTCGCCCGCGTGCGCGAGCTCAAGGCGGAGGATGGCCTCGGCATCTACCTCGCCGGCGGCGCCGGGCTCGCCGGGCAGCTTCTCGACGAGATCGACCGGCTCATCGTCAAGAAGTACCCGGTGATCGCCGGATCCGGCATCCCGATGACCCGTCACGCGTTCGCTCCGACGCAGTTCCAGCTCGAAGACGTGCACACCCTCGACAACGGCTGCGCGGTGCTCAGCTACTCGCGCCTGCGGGAGCATGCGGCCGGATCATGACGCGCGCCTACTGAGAATCGTTACCCTTCCCGACTAGGCCGATGCCGCCGTCGGCTCCGTTCGGCCGGTCTAGCCTGGAGACATGCACGATCACGCTCCCGCCGCCGGCGGCATCCGCTCGGCGAGCAGCCGGCGTCTGCTGGCGATCTCGCTGAGCCTGACCGCATCGGTGATGATCGTGCAGATCGTCGGCGCGGTGCTCACCGGATCGCTCGCCCTCCTCGCGGATGCCGCGCACATGTTCACCGACGCCTCGGCGCTCGTGATCGCCCTCATCGCGAGCGCGGTGGCCGCCCGCCCGGCCGACGACCGCCGCACGTTCGGGTACCAGCGGGCCGAGGTCTTCGGCGCGCTCATCAACGCGATCATCCTCATCCTGCTGGCCGGATGGGTGGCGATCGAGGGTGTCGGGCGTCTGCTCGATCCGAGCGGCGTGGAGGTCACCGGAACCCTGATGCTGGTCGTCGCGGCGGGTGGCCTGCTGGCGAACGCGGTGTCGATGTGGCTGCTCAGCAGAGCGCAGAAGACCAGCATCAACGTGCGCGGCGCCTACCTCGAGGTGATGGGCGACCTCATCGGATCGGTCGCGGTGATCATCGCGGCCGTCGTGATCATGACGACCGGGTGGATGCCGGCGGATGCCATCGCCTCACTGCTGATCGCGGCGATGATCGTCCCCCGGGCGATCGCGCTGCTGCGCGAGGTGTTCTCGGTGCTCGCAGAGTCCGCACCGCAGGGGACGGCGGTGAGCGACATCCGCAGCCATCTGCTGGACTACGACGGCGTGGTCGGCGTGCACGACGTCCACGTCTGGCAGCTCACCCGCGGTGCCCCGGTCTTCACCGCGCACGTCCTCGTGGCACCCACGTTGCTGGCCGACGGCGGCTCCGGCAGGCTCCTCGCGAATCTCCAGGCATGTCTCGCAGATCATTTCGATGTGGAGCACTCGACCTTCCAGATCGAACCGGTCGAACAATCCGACTGCGAGCCGCGTCACGCCTGAGCGTCGGCTTCAGGGTTCACGGACGATCTCGGCCGGGCTCTTGTCGGTGCGGAGTCCCCGCCAGCGGGCGTGCCGGAGGATCCCGTCCGGAGTCCAGTTCGCGAACTCGACCTCGCCGACGAGCTCGGGACGCACCCAGAGCGCATCCGCGGCGTCCGGCCGGGGGACGCCGGTCAGGTGGGCGCGGTCGGTGCGCAGGGGCTGCAGGCGCTCGTCGAGGTCCTTCAGCATCCGCTCGGTGAATCCGCTGCCGACCCGGCCGATGTATCGGATGCCATCGTCATCGGGGACGCCGAGCAGGAGCGAACCGATGCGTCCGGCGCGATCACCCTTTCCTGGGCGGATCCCGCCGATGACGACCTCCTGAGTGCGGGTGTGCTTGAGCTTCAACCAGGCGGGGGAGCGAAGGCCGGGGCGGTAGGCCGAGGCCGGGTCTTTGACGACGATCCCCTCGAGGCCGAAGGCCGCGCTCGTCTCGAGAGCGGCATCCACATCGTCGAAGACCGGAGGGACGGCCACCGGCGCGTCCAGATCACGGGCCATCTCCTCCAGCAGCTCCCGACGGTCCCGGAGCGGCAGGGATGTGAGGTCGTGCCCCTCGAGGCTCAGCAGATCGAACAACTGGTAGACCACCGGAGTGCGGACGACTTCGCGCTCGATCTCTCGCGCCGACGCGAGATGCATCCGGCTCTGCAACCGGGAGAAGCTCGGACGGCCGGAGGCATCGAACGCGACGATCTCGCCGTCGACGACCGCCTCTGCCACCGCGAACCCCGGGGCGCCGTCGGCGGTGAGCTCGGGATATCGTGCGGTGATGTCGTTGCCGGAGCGGGCGTGGAGCGTCATCCGCCCGTCGCGCCAGGTGCCGACCGCCCGGATGCCGTCCCACTTGATCTCAGCCCAGCCGGGCGAGCTGAGCCGCCGCGCGACCGGTGCGGTGCCGTTCTCGGCGAGCATCGGCCGGATCGCTCCCGCGCTCGGTGCTGCGGGCGCGGCGCGGGGGCGTTCAGTGCGGTGGTGCGCGGCGTCGTCCTTCATCCGGTGCAGCAGCCATGAGGACTTCTCGCCTTCGCCGCCGGTGCGGATGAGGGCGAGGCGAGCAGCGCCCAGCGGTCCGCCGGGGCGGCCGGTGAACGTGCCGATGACCTCGTCGTCGCGCCACTTCTCGAGCTCGACGGTCCCGGTGTCCCACACCGTCATGTCTCCCGCGCCGTACTCGCCGGCAGGGATGGTGCCTGCGAACGTGAGGTACTCCATCGGATGCGGCTCGGTCATGACGGCCAGATGGTTGCGGTCTGCCGTCTCCGGCACGCCTTTCGGCACCGCCCAGCTGACCAGCACCCCTCGGTCCTCGATCCTCAGGTCGTAGTGGAGCCGGCGCGCGTGATGCTCCTGGATCACGAACTTCCGCGACATCCCGTAGTTGGCCGCCGCCACGCGTTCCGGCATGGGCTCCGGCGTCTTCGCGGCATCACGCTTGGCGAGGTAGGAACCGAGCGCATCGTCGCCGGTTCCGAGGACACCGGTGAGCGGGTCGATCCCCGCCCGCATGCGCTCGAGCACCTCATCGAACTCGAGGTGACGCAGGTCGGGCGACTCCAGTTCCTCCCAGGTGCGGGGGGCGGCGACCCAGGGGCGGGCACGTCCGCGGAGCGAGTACGGCGAGATCGTCGTCTTCTTGCCGTTGTTCTGACTCCAGTCGAGGAACACCTTGCCGCCGCGGGCGGCCTTCGCCATCGTGCTGGTGGCGAGGTCCGGGTGGTCGTTCTCGATGAGGCGGGCCAGCTCCTTCACGACGGCCGAGATCTCGGCACTGGTCTGCGTTCCCGGGAGCGCGGCATACAGATGGATGCCCTTGCTGCCGCTGGTCACCGGAACCGGCTCGAGCCCGATGCCGGCGAGGATGCCGCGCGCGATGCCCGCAACCTCCGCGCACTGGGCGAGGTCGGCCCCGGGCCCGGGGTCGAGGTCGAGGACGAGGCGGTCGGGGTTGGCGGGGAGGCCGTCCCTGCCGAAGCGCCACTGCGGCACGTGGAGTTCGATGGCCGCCACCTGCGCTAGCCACACCAGCGTCGGCACGTCCGCGACGAGCGGGTAGTCCTTGGGACCGTCGGAATGCTGGATCGGGCGCCGAGGAATCCAGTCCGGAGCTCCCGGTTCCAGCTGCTTGGTGAAGAAGGCGTCGGCGGGGTCATCCGCCGTGCCGAGGCCGTCGACCCAGCGCTTGCGCGTCACCGGACGTCCGGCGAGCAGAGGGAGCAGCAGCGGCGCGATGGCCGTGTAGTAGGCGATGATCTCGCCCTTGGTCGTGCCGGTCTCGGGGTAGACGACCTTCTCGAGGTTCGTCACGCGCAACCGGCGTCCCTCAACCTGCACGATCTGACCGTCCGCCGCCATGAGGTCAGGTTATGGCACGGTGCCACGTCAAGGGGCTGGCCGTGGCCGGTGTGGCTGGTGTCTACTGGTGTCATGAGGACCATCTGGAAAGGTGCGCTGACATTCGGGCTCGTGAACGTCCCGGTGAAGGTGTACTCCGCGACCGAAGATCACGACGTGCCGCTGCACCAGGTGCACGAGAAGGACGGCGGACGCATCCGCTACCAGCGCACCTGCGAGGTGTGCGGTGAGACGGTGGCGTACGCCGACATCGATCGCGCCTACGTCGACGATGCGCAGACGGTCGTGCTGACCAAGGAGGACCTCGCCTCGCTCCCTGCCGAGAAGAGCCGCGAGATCGATGTGGTCGAGTTCGTGCCCACCGAGCAGGTCGATCTGCTGACCCTCGACAAGGCCTACTACCTGGAGCCTGACTCGAAATCGCCCAAGGCCTACGTGCTGCTGCGCAAGACCCTCGAGCAGACCGACCGCACCGCGATCGTGCGTTTCACGCTGCGGCAGAAGACGCGGCTGGCGGCACTGCGCGTGCGCGGCGACGTCCTGGTGCTGCAGACACTGCTCTGGGCGGACGAGGTCCGCGAGGCGGCGTTCCCCGCCCTCGACGAGGACGTGCGGATCTCGAAGAAGGAGCTCGAGATGTCGGCGTCACTCGTCGACAGCTACTCGAGTGACTTCGATCCGGATGCGTTCGTCGACGAGTATCAGAAGGAGCTCCGCACCCTCATCGACGCCAAGATCGAGGCGGGAGAGGGCTTCGACGTCAGCACGACGTTCGGCGACGAGGACGAGGATGCCAAGGGTGGCGAGGTCATCGACCTGATGGAGGCGCTGCGCGCGAGCGTGGCCCGATCCAAGGAGCAGAAGGGCTCGGCGAAGAAGAAGGATGCCGACGCGTCGAAGGACGCGGCGTCTTCGAAGGAGACCAAATCGACCAAGGCGAAGACGTCGAAGCCGGCTGCGAAGAAGAAGGCGGCCAGCTAGCCGCTGCGGGCCGCGGATCCGGCGTTCAGTCAGACCCGCTGCCGCGCAGGGCCGGTGTCAGTGCTTGCCGTCGCCGTCGAGGTCGGGAGCCCGCTCGAAGACCTCGGGCTCGAGGGCGAGCTCCTGCGCCTCCACGGCATCGGTGACGATGTCTTCGCCCGCCGCCGCAGCCTTCTTGGCCTTGTACCGTTCACGGAAGTAGTGCCAGATGGTGACCAGCGCGGTGCCACCGACGGCGGCGAGCAGGATGACGTCGATGTACTCCTCTACGAACGCGGCCAGGAACGGGATGAAGCCGATCACGTACCCGAACATGGTCAGCCCGAAGCCCCAGAGCACGGCGCCGATGAGGTTGTAGAGGGTGTACTTGCCCTTGTGCATGTGGCCGACGCCGGCGGCGACCGGGGCGAAGGTGCGCACGATCGGCACGAAGCGGGCGAGGATGATCGTGAGACCGCCGAAGCGCTCGAAGAACGCATTGGTGCGTTCGACGTTCTTCACGCTGAACAGCCCGGATTCCTTGCGCTCGAAGACCGCAGGGCCGCCCTTGTGGCCGATGAGATAGCCGACTTCGCCGCCGACGAATGCCGAGAGCCCGATGAGCAGTGCGACCAGCCACACGTTGATGCCGAACACGCCTCCCGGCGCATAGTCCTGCGGGTGCGAGAGGAGCCCTGCGATGACCAGCAGCGTGTCGCCCGGCAGCAGGAAGCCGATGAGCAGTCCGGTCTCGGCGAAGACGATGAAGCACACCACCACGAGAGCCCAGGGGCCGGCGGCGCCGATGATCGTGGCGGGGTCGAGCCAGGGGATGAGGGCAGCGTGATGCATGGGGTCCCGTCGTAGGAGGCGGTCGGCGGCTGGCTCAGTATAGCCGTGGTCACGGCGGGGATCCTGGGTTGGCGGCGGTGCTTCAGCGGCGCTTCAGGTGGGCGGACCAGACTGGGAGGATGCGGATTCTCCTGGTGGACGACGAGGTGCGTCTCGCCGACGGCATCTGCCGCGGTCTCGAGGTCGAGGGCATGACCGTCGACGTCGTGCACACCGGGACGGACGGGCTGCGGATGGCGGGGGAGCGCGACTACGACGCGATCGTGCTCGATGTGATGATGCCCGGAATGAGCGGGTACCGCGTCTGCCGGGAGTTGCGGGCGCAGGACGACTGGACGCCGGTGCTCTTCCTGACGGCGAAGGACGGCGAGTGGGACGAGGTGGAGGGCCTCGACACCGGCGGTGACGACTGGCTGACGAAGCCCTTCTCCTACCCCGTCCTCGTCGCGCGCATCCGCGCGCTCGTGCGGCGCGGCGCGCGGGAGCGCCCGGCCGTGCTCGAGGCGGGCGACCTGCGGCTCGACCCCGCCGCCCGCCAGGTGTTCCGCGGCGAGACCGAGATCTCGCTCACGGCGCGAGAGCTCTCGGTACTTGATTTCCTGATGCGCCGTCGCGGCGAGGTCGTCACCAAGCGCGAGGTGATCGCGAACGTGTGGGGCGACGACTTCGACGCCGACCCGAACATCGTCGAGGTGTACGTCGGGCACCTGCGCGCGAAGCTCGATCGTCCGTTCGGCCGCAGAGCGATCGACACCGTGCGCGGTGCGGGGTACCGGCTGGCGGCCGACGGTGGCTGACGGCGCGGCGGCCCGGCGCGGCACCGGCCGGACGCGCTCGATCCGTACCCGAGTCACGTTCGGGGCGGCGCTCGTCGTCGCGGTCGCGCTCATCGCCGGATCCGTCGCCGGGGTTCTGCTCCTGTCTCAATCTCTCACCGACGGCGTCTCCGCGTCGCTCGAGAACGATCTCGACACCATCGGCGACCGTCTGGACGAGCGGCGATTCGACATCGAGACCATCGGAGACGAGGTGCTCGTCCGGCATCGGGGGCGGGAGGGGGTGAGCGTCAACGACGAGGACGCGACGGCGCTGCCGGAGATCGGCGAGGACCGCGTCGAGCGGATCGTGATCGACGGGGACGCGTTTCTGGCGGCATCCGAGACCACCGAGGCGGGAGTCGTCACGGTCGCGCGTCAGCTGGAGCAGGTGGAGGAGGCGGTCTCGACGGCCGCCGGCCTGCTGGCCGTCGCCGTACCGCTGGCGATCGCCATGATCGGCCTCGTCGTCTGGGTGGTGGCCAAGCGAGCACTCGAACCCGTGGAACGACTGCGACGCCAGGTCGACGAGATCGACGCCTCGGGGCTCGATCGCCGGCTCGACGGCGGCGGAGCGGGCGACGAACTCGACAGGCTCGCCGGCACGATGAACCGGATGCTCGACCGTATCGAGCACTCGCAGCGGACGCAGCGGCGGTTCGTCAGCGATGCGTCCCACGAGCTGCGTTCACCGCTGGCGACCATCCGCCAGCATGCGGAGCTCGCCGCCGCCCACCCCGAGACGACGTCGACCGAGGCGCTCACCGAGGTGGTGCTGCAGGAGGGGGCGCGGATGCAGGAGCTCGTCGAGGGTCTGCTGCTGCTCGCGCGCCTCGACGAGCACGGAGGTCTCGGGGCCGCGGCACCGGTCGACGTGGACGACCTCGCTCTCGCGGAGGTGCGCCGGCTGCGCAGGCTCGGTGTGCGCGTCGATGCCGGCGGGATCTCGTCGGGACGGGTGAGGGGCAACGAGGTGCTGCTCGCGCGGGCGCTTCGCAATCTCGCCGACAACGCGGCCCGCCATGCCGGCTCGACGGTCGCGCTGCGCGTTCGCACCGACGAGTCCCGGGTCGTCGTCGAGGTCGAGGATGACGGCGGGGGCATCGATCCGGCAGAGCGCGAGCGCGTCTTCGAGCGGTTCTCCCGACTCGATGACGGCCGGGCGCGGGATGAGGGCGGCAGCGGGCTGGGCCTTGCGATCGTGCGGGAGGTCGCTCTCGCGCACGGCGGGTCGGTGACGGTGGACGCCGGCGCGTCGGGCGGGGCGAGGTTCATCCTCACGCTGCCGACCCTCGCCGAATGACGGCTTGCCGTCGTTCCTGAAGACCGCGTCAGGATGCTTCAGCGGGGCTTCAGTACCCGCGCGCGAAGCTGGATGCATGAACGACAACGAGCGCATCAACGACAACAGCGGGTCCGCCCACGACCAGGTGCCGGCAGCGCCCAACTCCGCGGTTCCGGCGGGGGCATCCGCTTCCCCGACCGATCCGACCGTCGAGGTGCCGGCCGACCCGGCGGCATCCGCACCGCACTCCGCTCCCGACCACACGACCGCGAAGCCGCGCCGGCGGGGCGCCTCCCGTCCGGTGCTGTGGGGTGTCGGCGCGGGCGTCGCGCTGCTGCTGGTGGGCGGTGTCGGACTCGCCGTCGGCATGGAGATCGGCGAAGACCTCGACTCTTCGTCGTCGCAGCAGGGATCGGACGAAGACCGCGACGAGCGGGCCGACGACGGTGAGGGCGACCGCCGTGATGAGGCCCGGTCGGAGGATCGCGACGACGACCGTGGTGAGAGTGGTCAGAGCGGTGACCTCGCCGCGTCCGACGTGGAGTCGCTGAGCGGCGCCGCCACCGCCGCCCTCGACGCCACCGGCGGCGCCGGTGTCAGCTCGATCGATGTCGAGCGCGGCGGTTACGAGGTCGAGGTGCGGTTCGACGACGACACGGACGCGGATGTGTTCGTCTCGGCGGATGGTGACGTCTCGGAGCCGCGCGGCCGCGACGAGGGCACGTCGGCCGAGCCGGTGCTCGACCTCGAGCGGCTCGACGCGATCGCCGATGCGGCCTCGTCTGCCGCCCCGGCAGCAGACGGCGAGGGCACGATCGATGCGATCTCGACGTCCGACGACGACGCGGCGGCCTTCGAGGTCACGCTGCGATACCCGGACGGCCGCGAGTTCGAGGCTGCTCTGGCGGACGACCTGTCGGTCGTGTCGACCGATCTCGACGACTGACCTGCGGGCACCGGCGCGGGTGCTCGGCACTCGGTGCGGAAGGTGGGACTTGAACCCACACGCCCGAAGGCACAGGAACCTAAATCCTGCGTGTCTGCCGATTTCACCACTCCCGCGCGGTGACCTCAGTCTACCGATGCCGGCTGTTCCCGATTTGCGGGATCAGCCGACATCGTCGCGTAGCAGCATCAGCGCGACGATCTCATCGACCGTCCGCCCGGCGGCGAGACGGTAAGAGGCGACGGCGTCGTCGCCGGTCAGTTGCGCGGTGATCGCTCCGGTGCTCGTCCACCGCTGCGGGCCGAGGCGCGACCCGACCATCGGCCGCAACTCGGGAGCAGGAAGCGCTTCGTGAGCGGGCAGTGCTGCAAGACCCCGCGCGGCACGTGCCTCGGCCGCCACCGCGGCGACGATCCAGCTTTCGGCAAATGCGATCGGACGGATGCTGGCGACGGGCGCGCCGGAACCGCGGAACACCTGCGTCATAGTGTCGGCCCGCCGCACCACCCAGTGCTCCGCATGCAGGTCGAAGTGGCACTCACTGTCGGCGTGCAGCTCGATCGCGGCGCCCAGCGTCTGCAGCGCCCCCACGCACTGGGCGGACAGCAATCGCTCGCGCTGCTCGCGTTCGCGGCGGTGCAACTCCTGCTCGCGCTTGCGCACTGCGATCGGTGCATACTCCGCCGCGAGCGTGTCGCGATGGGCCGGAGCGCCCTCGGCGAGTCGCTGGAACAGCCACTCCGGATCGATCTGAAGGAAATAGCGGAAATGCACCGTCTCGACCGGGCGCTCGGGACTCAGCGCGCGGTCGGGCACCAGCAGGCGTACGCCGTGATCGGCGGACCACACGGCAGACACCTCGCCGCCCACGACAGCGACCCATGACCACCCTCGGGAGTGGATCTCGGGCGCGGATGCCTCGAGCATGCGGCTGACGGGCGTGCCGGGGGCGAAGTGGGTGACGCGAGCGTGCGAGATGGCGTCGTCGCCCATCGCGACGCTGTCGCGGTCGACGTTCACGGTGATCTGCGGGGCGGTCACCCCGCGATGCTACCGGTGTCCCGGCCGCCGGTAGGAGCGAGCCGGCGGCCGGGGGCGCGTCACGCCTGGGAGGTGGAGCCCGGGATGAGCGGCTCTTCCGGGTTCGGGGCGAGCGGCTCCGCCGGGTGCGGCGCCGACGGCTCGTCGGGAGTCGGCGTGAGCGGCTCGTTCGGGTGCATCGGCGACGGCTCGTCGGGGAAGGCCGGCGACGGCTCCGAGGGCGAGGGGACAGCGGGTCCGGGAGGGGTCTGACCGGGGTCGGTCGGCTCAGGGCCGGTCGGCTGCTCGCCGGGGACAGAGGGAACGGAGGTGGAGTCTGACATGATCTGCTTCTCTCTCGTCGGCGCGGGCACGGCGCCTTCGGCACCGGCTTCGGTCGATCCCAGTCGAACACATGGGAGGCGCAAGGTCTTGGCCCTTGCGCTTTGCGCGGCGATGTGTCGAGCCGCCGACGTGCTCGGTGCCGGTCAGGGCGTTGTCGCTCGTACTGCCGCCGGGCGCTCGAGTCGAACCCGCGCCACGACGACGCCCGCGACGATCGCGCCGATCCCGCCCACCGCCATGTCGCCGATGGTGTCGGCGTAGGTGACGAAGATCTCGTCGGTGATGAACGCGTGGCCCGCCCATTCCACCATCTCCCACAGCGCGCTCACGGCGAGCCCGAGCACCGACGTGATGACGATGGCTCCGCGGCCGGTGAAGGCGTCTGAGTCCTGCGTCGGCACGATCCCGAGCCGCGCGAGCACGATGTAGGCGGTCGCTGCGATCACACCGGTGCAGACGAAGTGCACCACGAGGTCCCAGCCGGTGACGGTTCGATAGAGGTCGAGCACATTGCTCCACGCGGCCACCAGGACGGTCGCGCTCACCGCGATGTCGAACCAGGCACGCAGTCCCAGGACGCGGGGCAGCATGAGCGCTGGGAGCGCGAGGGCGAGGATGCCGGCATCGGTGAGCGTCGTCCAGATCGCCGCAGCCATCACACCGAGCGCGCCCAGCAGTCTCAGCGCGTCAGCGGCGAATTCGCCGACGCTAGCGGGAGGACGCAGGAAGTTCTCTTTCATTCGGCACCTCCCGGCATCCTGTCACGTTCACCCGGGGGCATGCGCACGAGAGCCTGCACGGGCAGGTGATCCGATGGCCAGCTGCCGCCGAACCGGCGCGCGTTGATGGCGGTCCGCAGAACGCCCACGCCGGCCGAGACGAGGATCGCGTCGATCCGTGCTCCGCGCCGGGGGTCGCGATAGCCGGTGAAGGTGCGCCACTCCGGAGTGAGGCGCGCGCTCGCCGCGGTCCACGCGTCCGTCAGGGCTCCTTCGCTGAGCAGCGCCTGCATCGGGGCAGAGGAGGGACCGGCGTTGAAGTCGCCGGTGACGATCGCGGGCAGCGTCTGATCCGCGACGAGCCGGCGCACCTCGGCCGCCGCACACCGTCGCGCCGTCGGTGAGAACGCATCGAGATGGGTGTTCACCGCGATGAACCTCTTCGACGTGGCCCGGTCACGCAGCGTCGCCCGTACGATGACGCGCGGGATGAGATTGCCCCACGATGTCGATCCGGCCTCGTCCGGACGGTCCGACAACCACGTCTGCCGCCAGTCGAGCAGTTCGAGCCGGGCGGTGTCCAAGAACAGCGGGCACCCTTCGCCGCGGTGCCCGGGCCGGCGGCCGTGACCGACGAAGCGGTATTCGCCGCCGAGAGCCTCACGAATCGCCACGGCCTGGTGCGGAAGCGCCTCCTGCACCCCGAGCACGCTCGGCCGCTCCTGCCGGAGCAGCGCGGCCACCCGCGGCACGCGCGTGGGCCAACGATCCGCTGGCAGCCACGCGAGCTTCCCCAGGTCGCGCCGCACGTTGAAGCTCATGACGTGCAGGTCGGGTGCTGCGGCCGGGCCGATGAGCGCGTCGTTCATCGGAGTGCCTGCGTCGGCGTGGGGATGCGGAGTCGGTGCAGGATGCGGCGAAGGGCCAGGCGCACCCAGCGCAGCGGCGGGAAGTCGTCCGGCCAGTGGATGGTGACGGTGCGAAAGCCCCGCCGGAACCGATGCGCGAACGCCTGCGCGTCCCGGAAGGGGCGCATCGACATGCCCATCGGGGCATCGGCGAGGTACCGGATGCGGTGGCGCTCGCCGAGGTGGAAGGCGAGGTCGAGGTCGTCGTGCAGTTCGGGGTCGTCTCGGTGCACCCGTGCGCTGACCGAGCGCCAGGCGGAGCGGCGGAACGCGAGGTTCGAACCGAACAGCGGCAGATGGCCGAGAGCCGGAATCGTCGCGACCGCGTAGGCGACGAGGTACGCGGTCGCGAGCGGCGTGCGCAGCGCGCGGGGTCCGTCGATGAAGCGGGCAGCTCCGGTGAACACCGAGACGCGGGGATGCCGCACGAAGGCCACCGCTGCCGCCTGTACCCACGTCTCGGCGGGAAGACAGTCGGCGTCGAGGCGCAGGATGAGATCACCGGTGGCGGCGTCGTAACCCGCCGCGCTCGCCGCGGGGATGCCGGGTTCATCGCACCGCACCACCCGGGCGCCCCGGCTCGTGGCCACCGCTGCCGAGGAATCGGTGGAGCCGTTGTCGACGACGATGATCTCGTCGGCGGGCCGCGTCTGGCGGTGAAGCGCACGCAGGCATCGGTCGAGGAGTTCGGCGTCGTTCTTCACCGGGATCACGACCGACACGGTCAGCGGCGGTCCGGTGGGTGTGGAACGGTGCACGTGGTCTCCTCCGCGAGCGGTGTCTCAGACTATGCGCACAACCGGCCGGTGCCGACGCGGTTGACAGTGCCGATCACGTTCGATACCGCACCACCGAGGCGGTTGTGGATAACTTCGACAGCCGGATGCCGATTCTTGCGAGGATGCTCGCGTGAGCCATCCGTCCGTCGTCGTCGCCGAGCGCGTGCGGCAGCGTCTGCGAGCGGAGGGACTCGATCCGTCGGTCGAGCCGGAGGCCGCACGGCGGGTCGCGCAGGCCGAGGTGCGTCGGCACAACGACATGGCGCTGTCGCGCGGCGGCGCGATGATCGACGACGAAGCCTCGTGCGTGCGGGACGTGCTCGCCTCTGTCAGCGGGTTCGGTGCCCTGCAGCCGCTTCTGGACGACCCGGAGATCGAGGATAACCGTTCGATGTACCGAGGTCCTCAGCTTAACACCGGGTGCTCTACGGAGTCGCGGCCTCAAGCCCATCAGAGTAGGCGCGCGCGTAGGCGGCGCGGGCACTAAGGAGCTCTGAGAAGCCTGCGAAGTGGACGACGTCGGCGTCGGGATAGGCGCGTTCGGCGGCGATGTCGGCGTAGTCGACGTCGGGGCGGGCGAATCGGTGGGAGGAGTCCAAGGCAGGGCCTTTCGGTCGGCGGGTGGCGAACCGATGAGCGTACCGCGGGGAGGACCGTAAGGCTACTTGCGCAAGCCCCTTTGCGTGGTCGGCGGCGTCTCGAATCGCTGTTAAGTTCATCTTCAGGCCGCGACGGACGCGGCCCAGAGAGGCACTCAGATGGGCAAGCTTGAGGCGATGATTGCGGCGCACGGCTGGCGGGAGGTCGAAGCGTGGGCGTGGGCGTGGGCGAGCGAGTTCGGTGACGGAGAGAAAAGGGCGGCAATCGAGAATGCGCTGGCCCTGGCGGGTGTGGACGGTATTCGGCATCTGTACCTCCGAGGATCAGCACTCGGCGGACTGGACGCCGCCGACGTGCAGGCGCTGTTGTTGTTCGCAGGTAACCGGCTCGGGCGTTCAGCGGCGGCGGCGTAGGCGAACGATTGCGACGAAAGATGGCCATGTCCCCCGAGCTCATAGACGAGCTCATAGCACTGGCGCACGACGGCGTCCTACTCAGTGACACCGGGGCCAGCGACGCGGCGGACGACGAGCTACATGCGCTCGCTCTGGGCGAGGGAGACCTCGGGCTCCATGAGGCACGCGCTCGCGCGGCACTATCAGCTAGTCGTTCGCCGCGAAGGGATCGACTGTGACCTCGACGGGCCCATGCGTGCGGCAACGCCATGCGAGCGAGAGTCCGGAGAGGTGCTCGGGGATGAGTGGCGCTCCACACTTCGGGCAGTCGTAGCTCCCGATGATCCCGTCGTTAGCGAGTGAGTTAGACAGTTCGGACACGTTCCATGGCCGAGAGGCGGGGGCGCTCATCGAGAGAGCCGAGGAGGCGGACTGAGCCGTTGCAGTCGACGAGGACGGGGCCGGTGCCGAGGGGCACAAGGTCAGAGCCGCCAAGGCGCCAGCTAAAGGCCCAGCCGTCACGGTCGGCGTAGACAGTGCCGTCGAGCGCGGCGGTGTCGTCGAACACCGTGAGCGCCGCCTGAGCGGCGGCGGTGGCGTCGGCGAGGTTCATGGCTCGAAAGCCTAACGCGAAACTAATGAGCGAGCGAGCGGAGTCGGCGGGCTACAACTCGTGCGGTGGGTCGGCTTCCGAGGAAGCAGGTTCCATGATGAACGCCAGGAACTCGCGCCCTCGTTGCGTCGTACGCGCTCGCATCTCGCGAGTGTTGTCTCGAAGCTGAGCTTGCGGGATTGGGGGAAAGCCAGCCGGAGGTTCAATTGGCGGCGCTGAAAAGTCCAGAATCTCGACTAGGCCGTCCCGTTGCAGGTCTGCGACGCTCTGCGCGTACGGCTTCCACCAGGTTGCGAATGGCACGCCGAGAATGCTGGACAGCGGATTATTTTCGGATGGTGCCCACCTGTTGCCTTCGAAGCCGCGCACTCTGGGCCAGTCGACGCTCTGGTCTAGGTAGTGGAGTAGCCAGACATGAAGGTCATCGAAGGCCTCGACGAGACGGTTGAACCGTTGCGCCTCGCTTCGGGCGAATGGTGACCAATGCCCGTCGTTGGCCACGGCGGCCGCGAGGCGCTCGCGTTTGGTCTCGCTAGCTGTCTCGGTGGCGATGCGGCGGGCACGGATGAACGCCGCGAGGAAATCGTCAGAGTTGACGATGTCGGCAACCGTGAGCTCCGTGTTGTGTGCGTCCGCGAGCGTCTTGAGTTTGGCAACCACAGCGACGTCGAACTCATGGCGAAGCTGAGCGGCGCGCGACGCGAGCGCGTGGTCGAGGGCTCGACCGGCGAGGGGGCCGAGGATGGGGATGGCATCGAGCGCCATACCTCCGATGGTCGCGAGGGCGTCTTCTGCGGGCTCGTGGGGAGGGATGAGAGAGCCGAGGTCGCTCACGTTGTCTCGTCATGAGTTCGGGCAGCCCAATAGTCGCGGAGCGCCGCGTCCTCGGCGCTGTATTGGGCCGCGTAGTCCTCGCGTCGACGCCGGACGAGGTCGGGATGTACGCCGAGCCGGATGGCGTCGAATCGTGTGACCTCGTCGAGGTTGGGGATGCGACTATGCGCGACTGGATCGAAGCGCTGAGCCCATCGGGTGCCGTGGAGCGCGGCCCACGCCGCAGAGGGGGTAGCAGGCCAGACTTCGCTGCGCTCTTCGAGGAGAACGGCGGCATCGGTGCGGAGGTAGCCGACGAGAAGAAGGCAAGGCCCGCAGGCTGGAGCCGCGTCCTGCTCCTCTCGGTGACTCCGTGCCTCCTCCAACGTAGGGATGGGGTGGCTCGACGTGGGGCGAGCTCGACGGTCGCATAGAGAGCGTCCATCGGGAAGCCAGACGTGTGCTGTGATCGGTTCGGACGCTTCCATGTCGCCGATGCTAGCGCGCGCGGAGTAAAGCGGTGCCGAGGTCGTGTAAACGCCAAAAGGCCCCCGCACCGGCTCATACGGTGCGGGGGCGTTCTGTCATGCGGCTAGTTCGAGGAGTGTCCACGCGCGCGAGAGCTCCTGCGAGGCGGTGAGCGCTTGGGAGCCGTAGCGAGTGGCGGAACGGTGGCGCGGCGAGAGCTCGGGCGTCTCGCGGGAGGCCGTAGGAAAGCTCTCACTGACCGCCTTGGCGATGTCGTCCTGGGATGTCCAGGCAGACCGCGGAACGTCCCCGAGCTCGTTGGCAAGATCGACACCCATGGCCGCGCCGAAGCCTCGGAAGAGGCGGGAGGGCGAGTGAATGCCGAGGAAGCCGAGGAAGCCGTCGACGGCTCCGCCGATGATGTCGAGGAGCGCGTCGCCGACGGCGCTAGCCATGCTCCAGAGGCCGTCGATGAGCCCCATGAGGAGATCGACTCCGGCCTGGAGAAGTTGCGGCACGGCGTCGATGAGTGCGCCGACCACGGCCGGGATGACGTCGAAGATGATCGTGTTGATGAGCTCCGGGAGATTCTTGAGGAGCCCGGCCACGAGTGCGCCGAAGAGCTCGATGGCCCCGGCGATGAGGCGCGGGAGCATCTTGAGGAGCGTCGTCAGGAGGGTCGGCAGGACGTCCGTGAGAAGCGTCATGACGATGTCGGGGAGGACCGTGAGGATTCCCTCGACGAGCGCGAAGAAGAGCTCGATGGCCGCCTCGAGCAGTTGCGGGAGCATTCCGAGGACGGTGCTCAGCACGTTCGGCAGGACGTCCACGAGGAGCGTCTTGAGGATGTCGGGGAGGACATCCAGGATCGCCGTGACGAGCGCGAAGAAGAGCTCGACGCCTGCCTCGAGGAGTTGTGGGAGCATCCCGAGGACGGTGCTGAGGACGTTGGGCAGGACATCCACGAGGAGGGTGTTGAGGATGTCCGGGAGGACGGCGAGGATCGCCTCGACGAGCGCCATGAAGAGCTCTATGCCGGTCGCCTGGAGCGGCGAGAGCATGCTGAGGAGTGACATGGTGACCCCAGCGAGTGCCGAGCCGAGGTTTGCGACAAGGTTGGGCAGTACGGAGTACCAGGACTCGATGAGGGACATGAACAAGGTTGCGGCGGCCTCTAGAAGCACCGCGAGCGCCACAGTGACGACGTCGAGCAAAAGCGGCGCGAGGGTCGGCATGAGTTTTACGAGGGCTGTCGCCGTGTGGAGGAATGCGTCGAGGATGCCGCCGTAGAAGCCGCTCCAGACGAGCTCAACGAGCGCGGGATATGCCCCCAGGTAGCTCTCGACGACCGCAGGGAGCGCGGCGACGAGCGCCTCCGCCCCCGCGAGCGCGAGGTTGAGGAAACGACCGACGGCATCGCCGAAGTCGATGCCGGTGAACCATTCCGCGATGCTCGAGAAGATGGCCTTGAACATCGCCGCGATGCCCGGGAGTCCTCCTCCGGCCTCTTGGAAGGCCGCCGACATGCTCTCTCCGAAGGTGGAGAAGCCGGTCGCGAGGTTCTGGACCGCGGGCGTCATGGAGAGGAGCACGGAGCCCGCCGCGGTAGCGAAGGGCAGGAAGCCCGCCCCGATGGTGGCGGTGACGTTGCGCCACGAAGCGCCGAGGCGCGACATCACGCCCTCGTAGGTCGTCGACTCCTTGGCGAAGTTGCCATGAGCGTCGGCGGTTTGGTCCATGATGAGCGCGAGGGTCGCGGCGGCGTTCGCCTCCTTGGAGAGTGCGCCTCCGACCTTGGTGAAGCCGAGCTCGGCGGCCTTGGCGTCGATGGCCGCCTGATTCAGCGAGACGCCGTAGCGCTCGACGGGGTCGCGCTCGCCCTTGAGGGCGGACGAAAGGGCCTCGACGGCCTCGCGGCTGGTGCCGCCGAACATCGAAGCGAGGTCAGCGCCGAGCGTGATGAGGTTGTCGGTCTTGGGGCCGAGCTCCTCCATGGCCGTCCCGGCGTTCTTGAGCTGGGAGCCGATGAGTGTGGCGAGCTCGTTGTACTCATTGCGAGCGAGGCCGGTGGACGTGGCGGCCCCCTGGGCCCAGCCGTGCATCTGCACGGAAGAGCCCTTGAAGACCGTGTTGATCGCACCGATGCTCTGCTCGAGCTTCCCGGCCTCTGCGATGGCGTTGGCAACGAGCGTCGCCCCGGCGGCGGCGAGCGCCGCGCCCCCTGCCGCGAGACCGAGAGGCGCGAAGGAGCGCGACAGGGCGCGCCCCAAGTCGGCGTTGCCGCGCTTTGACGTAGCGAAAAGCGCAGGGTCGATGTCGGTCCTCAGGGCCTTGCCGAAGCTCTTGGCGGATGGAATGAAGCCGAGCGTCGCTTGGCCGATTTCGGGAGAAGTCATTGGAGTCCTAGCAGCGAGCACGACAAAGGCCCCGGCGTTCCTCTGCGCGGGAGAGGAGCCGGGGCCTTGCGTGAGTGCGCGTTATGCCGTGAGCGCGTCGGCGTTGTGCCGGGCGGCGTGCCGCGCGTGGGGGTCAGAGTGGAGTTGGAGGAGCTCTTCGAGATTGGAGGCGGCCCGCAAGAACTCGTCGGAGGCGAGCTCGAGGCGACTGAGAGCGTCCTCGACGCGAGCACGGAGCCTCAGCCCTGACATCGCCGTCGCCGCCTCGCCGGTCGGATCGATGATGCCGGTGACGGTGGTGACAGGGCTTGCGGTGGGCGCTTCCCATTCACAGGCGCGCGCCGCCCGAAGGACGTCGACGAGGGCAAGCGTCGCGTCGGCGTGCGCCGTCGCGGCCGAGGCGAGGCGGTGGTCAGCGGCCTTCATCGTGAACCCTGCTCGCCGGGACCAGGCTCGAGGAGGTAGCCGAGTTCGGAGCCTCGTTCGTTGCGAACGACGTGAAGCGTCGTCGCCTGTATCACGGCGGGCTCGCCCGGAAGGAAGTCAATGGACGCGGGGTGTCGGTAGTCGTCAATTGGAATGAAGGTCATGAGGGCTCCTAGAAGGGGGCGACGGGTAAGACGGACGGAAGAGCTATCTCGACGCCGCTCAGACGGACGCGGGCCTTTTCAACGCCGGGCGCGGGCGCGCGAGAAGTCCAGCGGCCACCGCCGAGAGGATGAGCGGTGAGGCCGTGGAGGCGACAGAGCTCATCGAATGCCGCGACCGCGAGGCGGGCGGCCGGATAGCCGACGCGAGGGGCGTGCTCCTTGCCGTAGGCGCGCGCGGTGTGCTCCAGTGTGCGGATGGCGCGGCCCCGTGGAATGACGAGGGCGGGGGTGACTCGCGAGCCGACGCGCGGCTGGACCGTTGACGCGGCGCTGGCGTCACGGAGACTCGGAGGTCTCATCGGAGGACGCCGCCGTGTCTAGCGCGGGCGAGGGCCTGGCCCTTGCTCGTGGGGCCGATCAGACGCGCGAGGATGCGTGCCGCCTCGGTGCGGGAGAGACGAGCCTCAGCGACGGCGGGATGCAGGACGTCCTGACCCATCGAGCCCTTCGAGACATAATTGGCGGCCTTGGCGACGGCGTCGAGGCTGTAGGCGACGGCCAGAAGCTCGCATGCCTCGACGAGGGATTGGTACGCCGCGCCGGAGAGTTCGGGGCTCTCCGCCATGACGCTGTCGTAGGTGTCGATGGTGGCGGTCGGCCAGTGGTCGGGGTAGTGAGTATCGGTCATGTGCAGGCCTTTCAGAACCCCCTGAGGCCGCCGACGCTGGGTCGGCTCGAGGAGCGGGTTAGCGAATCGTCGCCGGGGTGGGAGGGCTCGGTGCCTCGGAAGCAGTCCCAGCACGCGCCAAAGCCTCGGGAGGGGAAGTCGGGAATTCGGAGTAGGCGGCCGCAAGGGCCTGAACAGCGTTGCAAGAGAGCTCCGTGGGGTGCGTGTAAACGGGACGAGGAAGTCAGAAAATCAGAGCTCTGCAGAGGCTCGATCTTTTGCGCTATGCCTCCCCGGGACGTGCGCGACGGGGGTAGGGGGAGAGCCCCCCAGGGGCGGGCCCGGCTCGGCGGACGAGTTCGTCGGCGTGGGTACAGAGGCGGCCCCGCATCACGCCGGGACATGCCCCTCGCGCTCAGCGGAACGCGGCATGCGACTCTCTTTCGCGAGCTCGCTTAGCTGGCGGACGACGGGCCTCGGCCCTCTCTTGCGAAGACTTGTGCGCGTGATGCCAGCGACACAAGCACTGAGTTGCGGAGTCTCCGCTAAGCCACCTTGAATGAACCGGCAGCCGCATCCATGAGGTTGTCGCTCTGAGGGCGCAGGTCAGCGCCCGCCGTTGCTAGTCGCTGCTTGAGGTCGCGACGACTGTCGTAGTCCCCGTTTAGCGTCACCCAGTTGAATCCGTCGATGTCAGAGATGTCACGTGTCTTCGCAGATTTCACGAAGATCGTCTTGTCAGCCGCGATTCCAAACGCAAGCCCTGCCTCGAGGGTCACGTTCTGACGGGCTTGGCCGCGAACTTGAAGGTCAGGGTCATCGGGACCGTCAGCGAACGCTCGGGACTTCCGTGCCTCGTCATCGGGCGAGAAGATGACGATCACGGCGGCCGAGTGCTCGATGCCTGCCTTCACGATGTCGTACGTGTGCGGCTGCGGTTTACCGGTGAGCTCGACAGCTTCTGACCAGGGCATCATGCGCAAGCCGAGAAACCTGAGATAGGTCTGGAGCTCGTCGACCGGGCGTTTATCGCGACCGTGGACAATGAAGACGGTGTGCGACGCTCCCACTCTGACTGAGGGAGCCTGCGACGAGCTTGGCGTTGTCCCAGGCGTCGGCGGCGCTGATCTGTGCGCGGGTGCCTTGGCGGGCCTAGTGGGTGCAGCCGATTGTGTCTGGAACTTGTAGCCGTCGTCGGTCCTCACCACTTTCAGCGGTTGCAACACACGCTCATCCAGGAGACGGTATTCCGTTGTGCGGATCCGGAAGTCGGCGCCTGCACGAATGAGGTAGAGCTCGTCCAGCATGTTGATGAGCTGATCGTCGGCGTCGGGAGCTTTGAAGATGGCCGCGAGGATCGCGGCAGAGCGCTCCGTCTTGTTTCCAGACGTGGTGATGCCGAGTGAGAGGTCGAAGGCATCAAGACCACCATGTGTCGTGCCCTCAGATAGGGCTGCGGCGAAGTATCGGAGGTCGGCGAGCCGGAATCGACGGACGCTGTCGGCAACGGTGGGCATGCCTCATGCTAGCGGGCCGGTGGGGCGGCGCGGGCGGTGAGGATCGCGTCCGCGAGTCTCGCGGCGCGAGTCGCGTAATCCTCGTCAGTCTCGCCGTGGACGAGGTCGAGAAGGTCGACGGTGAGTGCGGGGTGCGCGCGGAGTGCGCGCTCGCGCCGGAGTGTCTGGCGGACGGTCGCGAGCTCGGCGGCGACGGCAATGCGGGATGCCTCGGCGTGCTCGTAGGCGGCGCGGAGATCGAGAGTGGGGGAGAGGGTCACGCGGAGCCTTCCTTGGACTGAGTGGAGAATGGAGAGCCCGCCCCCTCGACTCGACGCCGGACACTGCGGAGGAGGAGGCGGGCTGGAGGGCTGGGGATTGCCAGCGCCGCGGGTGGTCGCCGCGCGGAGGTCCCCACGTCGCCGCGACCTCTGGGCTCCCGAGAAAGGGGCAGGAGCCCAGCGCACGAGGCCGGAGCCTCGCGGGTCTGTGTTGTGGGCTACGTGGTCATCGGGAGCCTTCGACGATGGCGTCGAGGTTGTAGCCGGACTGGACTGTGCCCTCGTCGTCCATGGCCCGGCCCTCGCGGAGGTTGCGCTCGTCGGCGATGCGCGCCTTGTAACGCTCGCCTTGTGACAAGTTCGCGCGTGTGCGAGACAGGGCCCAGAGCGCGGAAGGGGTCATCCTGGCGGATGCCGCCTGACGCTCGATGAGCGCGCGGTGCTTGTCGTCGAGGTCCTCGTAGTTGGCGGGCACGGGGCGCTCCGCGACGGTCGTTGCGACGATGCCCTCAATGAGGCGGTCGGTGGAGAGAGTCACGCCGAGCCCACCTTCTGAGCCTGAGCCACCAGGCCCCGCAGGTCGCGGGAGAACTTGGTGAGGTCCGTCGAGAGCGCCTTCCGGTAGAGACCCTCGCTGTAGGCGTACTTGTGCGAGACGAGCGCGTCGGCCTCGGCGAAGGTCTTGAGGCTGGAGTCGAGCGCTTCGAGCGATGCGACGACATCATCGAGGCGATCGTCGGCGATGCGGTTGGCCTCTGCCAGCGCCTCCGGAGTCTCGATGAGATGGTCCCGGAGCGCGTGCCATGCAATCTTGACCGGACGCGACGCGCGGGAGACGGCGGTCTCGGTAGCGCCCTTGGCGGCCTTCAACTGTCGCCACTTGTCGTACTCGACATCGACGTGGGGCTCCCAGCTACCCGCGTTCGGGTTGCTCGCCGCTCGGAAGGCGGCGACGGCCTTCGAGTTCGCCTCCCGGGCCTCACGAGCGACCTCGCGGGCGGCCTCGAAGGCCTTGACGAGCGGCGCAGAGCCGGGAGTAGCGTCGATGAGCCACGCGGGGGCCGGAGCGGCTGTATCGGGGCCGTACTCGCGCGAGGCTGGCTCGGAGCGGAGGGTGAGCGGGCTGAGTCTGGAGGTAATCATGGGGGCCTTTCGTTGGGAAGACGTCGCGCTCGTGCGAAGCGAGACAGGAGGGCGCGCGGCACGTTTGGGGGCCGAGGCCGCGCGGGACGGACCGAGCGGCGCTGTGAGAGGAGATACCGCCTCAGGAGTGGACAGTGCTCAACGCCTCTCAAGGGCGCCAGAAACGCGCAAGGGGATGTCGATGCTTGAGGGCGTACGAAGAGGAGACCGCCTGGCCTGGCCGTGGTGCCCGCCGCTAGGCGGAGAGGAGGGAGACGGTGGCGCGTGCTACTTGCTCCAGCTTGAGCACATCGCTGGAGCGCAGAGCGGCGTCTGCCTCGGCGGCGAGGGCGCGGCGCTCGTCGCGTCGTCGGCGGCGATAGAGGCGGTTGCGGCAAGCGGCAGAGCAAGTCACAGCGGCGGCTCTCACCGCTTCGAAGTCGCGTCCGCAGTGTTCGCAGTGCAGGAGGAGTGAAGGCACGGAAGTCCTTTCGTGTCGCGCGACAGGTGTAGGGAAAGAAGAAGCGCCCCCGTCGGCGATGACGAGGGCGAAGACCGCAGAATGGCGAGAGAACAGAGAACTGGGGCTACATAGAAGAAGACCGCCTAGATGCCCACTCGTACGGGGGCCGGTGGAGGGACCACCTCAGAGAGGTAGCGAGTGAGGGCCGTGACGAAGTGACGCTTCAAATCGACACTTCTTATTCCCGCTTCGAGAGAGAGAGCTCTCTAGAAGGGAATAGAAAGTGACGGTTTTTGCGTCACTCCGTCACGGCTCGCCCAGGTTGGCCCAGCGGCTTCACCCCGGCGATGCGCGTAAACGCGCGTCGCGAGAGCACGAGTATCTCAACTGCCGCCCTCAAGGCGCTCGGACGCGGGCGGCTCCTCGTCCTGCCCAGCCCAGACGATGCGCATGCGCTGACGGGGGTGAAAGCGCGCGCCGGGGTAAGGAGCGGCCGTGACGATGACTTTGTCGATGGCGAGACGGAGAAGTGCTCTGGCCTCGAGCACCGGGGCGGACATGATGGCCGGAAGTGAGAGCTCGGGATCGAGGAGCGCTCCGAGGTCGGCTTCCGGCTTGGGAAGCGCCGCGAGCTCAGCGCGGACACGCGACTCTTGCTTGCCGAGGGCGTCAGCGATTCGGGCGTGACGCTCAGGGGAAAGTGAGCCCCGGACGTAGCGATCGCGGTCGGCGTCCTCGAGCTGCGCCTCGAGAGTGCGAAGCCGTTCGTTGAGCGCGTCACGCTCGCGTAGCGGTGCCGGATCGTTCCTGGCGAGCCAGCGCTCGGCGACCGCGCCAAGGAGTTCGTCGTCGGCCTCGAGGCGCGCTAGGTGAAGCGCCCATTGGAATTTCACGGCCTCCTCCAGTGTCGCGAGGGTGACGTTGAGTGGGCGAGCGCATGGGTCGCCCACGTAGTCGCGCTTGCGGCAACGGTAGGCGTTCCCGAAGGAGTTGCATGTCCGCCGACACTCAGCGCAGATGACGAGGCCGCCGCCAAGGAGGGATTCGGGTTGCTTGACTGCGCGCATGCCGCGCCCGAACCGACGCAGACGCGAGTCAAGAACGCGCAGGAGCTCCATGCGCTCTCCCTCGCTGACGATGGGAGCCTCACCGGGTGCCATGAGAGAGACAGTTTCGCCCGTGTCTGGGTCGCGCCAGGGGTGGATGTCGCCACCCTCGTATCCTGCCGCGCGTTGTTCGCGGTGATCGGGCACGAGCCCGGCGAGAGAGGGCGAGCGCAAGACGACGGACATGGAGGAGGAGCGCCACATGGAGCCGTTGCGTCGTGTCGGGACGCCGCGTTCATTCCAATCGCGGCAGACCATGAGCATCGTCTCACCGCTGAGGAGCCGCTCGACGGCCTCGCGAACGAGGGGAGCCTCGGCAGGGTGCTGACGTAGCTTCCGATCCTCGCCGACGACGTAGCCGAACGGGTCAGAGCCGCCGAGGTACATGCCCGCCTTGCGCTGAACCTCCTTTTTGGCGCGGACGCGGAGCGAGGTATTGGCGCTCTCGGCGCGGGCCTGTTCCGACACCATGACGATGACCATGCGATGCCCCGGGACAGAAGAGTCGAGAGAATCCTTGAGGAAGTACAGGCGACCGCCAACGGCGTCGACATCGTCGAGAACTGTACCGACTTGTCCTGCGCCCTGGCGGCTCAGCCGGTCAAGTTTCCAGACGGCGAGGGTGGCCACTTCGCCAGCCGTGACCGCGGCGACGGCGGCGTCGAAGTCTGGGCGGCTGACTCCGCGCTTGTAACCGGACTTTCCCGGGTCCTTCCAGACTCGGCGCACGCTCAGGCCCTCGCGGTCGGCCCACGCGCGGAGGTCAGCCTCCTGGCGCTCGAGGGAGTCCTTCCCTTCCTTGTCGATGCTGAGTCGAAGGTAGAGGTCAACGAGGTTGGCACTAGTCATGGTGTCCCTTTCGATGCTGGCGAAGGAGGAGACCGCCTGGGGCGGCTCCCTTGCCCGGTGCATCGAATGGAGTTCTGAGGAGATCTGGCTGAACGGACCCGACCGTATCTACGTCGCCCGCGGCGGGGTGTCCGAGCGTCTGCCTCTGCAGCTGACGGACGCGGTGGTGCGCGATCTCGTCGAGAGGATGCTGCAATCGACCGGGCGCCGTGTCGACATCAGTCAGCCGTTCGTCGATGCCTCCCTGCCGGACGGCTCTCGGCTTCACGTTGCCATCGCCGACGTCGTACGGGGCTCCTGGGCGGTGAACATCCGTAAGTTCCTGCCCCGCTATCGCTCACTGGAGGCTCTCACCGCGCAGGGCGCGATGCCGTCTCACGTCGCCGAGCAGCTCAGGGAGGCGATGGGCTCCGGGCGGAGCGTCGTCGTGTCCGGCGCCACGCACGCCGGCAAGACCACGCTTCTGGGAGCGCTGCTCGCATCCTGTGCGAACACGCAGCGGATCATCACGGTCGAGGAGACGTTCGAACTCGCCGTCGACGGCCCGGACGTCGTCGCTCTGCAGGGGCGTCAGGCGAGCTTGGAGGGAACGGGCGAGATCACCCTGCGGCGCCTCGTCAAAGAGGCGCTGCGGATGCGGCCGGATCGGCTCGTCGTGGGCGAGGTGCGCGACGCCGAGGCGCTCGATCTCGTCCTCGCACTGAATACCGGCGTGCCCGGTGCTGCCACCGTGCATGCGAACTCCGCGGCCGAGGCGATGGACAAGCTCAGCATCCTTCCGCTGCTCGCGGGACGCAACATCGACCGCGCCTTCATCGCCCCGGCGCTGGCCTCGGCGATCGATCTGGTGGTGCACTGCGTGCGGGACGCGCGCGGGGTCAGGCGGGTGGAGGAGATCATCGCGCCGACCGGCGAGATCGTCGAGGGACGGATCATCACGCGAACGGTGTACCGGGCGGGGGCGGCAGGTTCGCTGCGGTCGCACAGTGCTCGCGATCCGCAGGAGGTTCGGCCGTGACCATCCTGCTCGGCGCGACGCTGGCCGCCGGCCTGCTGCTCTGTCTGTCCCCGTGGCTGTGGCCGCCGCGACCGCTCGAAGAGCGGGCACAGCGCACCGGCGCCCTCTCCCGGCTTCTCGGCGAGGCGGGGTTCGGTGGAGTCGAAGCGCGCGTGGCGGGGTCGGTGATGGTCGCGTCGGGACTGGCAGCGGCGTCCGTCGTGTGGTTGCTGACCGGACTCGCCGTGCTCGCCGTGCTGGCGGGGCTTGCCGGGGCGGCTGCGCCCGGCATGTTCCTCCGCGCGCGGCGCGTTCGGCTTCGCAAGCTCCGGCGTCAGATCTGGCCGGACGTCTGCGACCTGCTGATCGCGTCGATCCGGGTGGGGCTCTCGCTGCCGGATGCCGTGGCGAGTCTCGCCACATCCGCCCCGATGATGCTGCGCCCCGCGTTCGTCGTCTTCGCGCGTGATCTGCGCGCGACAGGGCGTTTCGAGAGCAGCCTGGACCGCCTGAAGGCGTCGCTCGCGGATCCGATCGCCGACCGGATCGTCGAGACGTTGCGCATGGCGAGACAGGTCGGCGGCACCGAGCTGACGGGGGTGCTTCGCGCGTTGTCGTCGTCGGTGCGTGCCGATGCTGCGCTCCGAGGCGAGGTCGAGGCGCGCCAATCCTGGATCCGGGGTGCGGCCGTTCTGGGCGCCGTCGCACCCTGGGTGATCCTCGGTCTGCTCGTGATGCGGCCGGAGGGAGTCCAGGCCTACGCGAGCCCCGAGGGGATGATCGTGATCTGCGTCGGCGCCGCGGTCTCGGTCGTGGCCTTCAGGATCATGCTCCGCATCGGACGACTTCCCGAGCCCAGGCGGTGGTTCGGATGAGTGTGATCTCGGATCTGGCACTTGCTGTGCTTCTCGGCGGTTTTCTCGCTGCGGGACTCCTCTTCCTCCTCGCTTCCTTGCCCCGCTGGCGTGCCGCATCGCTGAGTACCCGCATCGCTCCGTATGTCCGCGACGTGATCGACGACGCGCTCCTCCCGCCCGGCGTACTTCCGCGGGCGGGCATCCTCCCCTCGGGGCGCATCACCGCATGGCGACGGCTGCAGCACGGGTTCGAACGCGTGCTGGGCGGCGGAGAGCTGTTGCAGCGCCGACTGGCGCAGGCGGGGCTCAGAGCCGATGCGGGCGCGTTCCGTGCGCGACAGCTGGCTTGGGCGCTCGCGGGACTCGGGGCCGGCGCCGTCCTCGTCATCGTCCTCGCCCTCGCGGGACGGATGTCGGCACCGGTCGCGCTCCTGCCGATCATCGCGGGAGCCGCGGCCGGCGCGATCTACGATGCGCAGCTCACGGCCCGCGCCAAGGCGCGCCGCACCCGACTCACCGATGAGCTGCCGACGACTCTGGAGTTTCTCGCGCTCTGCCTTTCCGCGGGGGAGGGGTTCCTCGACGCGCTCCGGCGAGTGTCTGCCGTCGGGTCGGGTGAGCTGACAGCGGAGCTCCGCCTGGTGGTGCTCGCGGCGAACACCGGGTCCCCACTCGCCGATGCGCTGGCCGAGATGGCGGCCCGTCTGCAACTGCCGGGGCTGTCGCGTTCCGTCGACCAGATCGTCGCAGCCCTCGAACACGGCGCACCGCTGTCGGGGGTGCTCCACGCGCAGGCAGGCGATGCCCGCGAAGACGCGAAGCGGGTTCTCATCGAGCAGGCAGGCCGCAAGGAGATCCTCATGCTCCTGCCCCTTGTCTTCCTGATCCTGCCAATGTCCGTGCTCTTCGCGGTCTACCCCGGACTTTTCATTCTCCGACTCGGCATCGGCTGAGCGGCACCGATCCGCAGACATCCACGAAAGGACGATCATGACGAGACTTCGAAGCTGGTGGAGGGACCTGAGCGCGTCTGCTCGCTCGCTCGCCGAGGACGACACCGGGGACGTGCCGGGCTGGGTGCTCGTCACGCTCATGACGGCCGGTCTGGTGGTCGTGATCTGGGCGGTGGCAGGGCCGGCGCTGAGCGCGTTGTTCGAGCAGGCGATCCAGCGGGTCTCCGGACTCTGACCGTGCACGCAGCACGGCGCGGCATCGCAGACGACCGGGGGTCGAGCCCCGTCGAGTTCGTGATGGTCGGCACGCTCCTCACCGTGCTGACGCTCGCCGTGCTGCAGATCGCCCTCGCCGTCTACGTGCGAAACGTCGTCCACGACGCTGCCGTCGAGGGCGCGTATCACGCAGCCCTCGCCGACACCGACCTCGAGGAGGGCGCCGAGCGCGCGCGACTCGCGATCACCCGTGCCGTCGGCGCCGATTACGCGGATGACGTCTCGGCGAGCACAACGCAGGAACTGGGACACACGGTCGTCGAGATCCGCATCCGCACCACCCTCCCGGTCGTCGGCCTGCTCGGAATCCCGTTCGCGATGGAGGTGGAGGGACATGCGCCGGTCGAATCGCTGGGTGACGAATGACGACGGCTCCGCAGCACTGGAGTTCATCACGGTCGGGGTGATCCTGCTGGTCCCCCTGGTGTACCTCGTCATCGCGCTCGGTGTGATCCAGGAGCAGACGCTCGGCGCGGAGGCCGCGGCGAGGCACACCGCTCGTGTGATCTCGCAGGCACCCGACGTGGATACGGCCGCCTCGCGCAGCGACGCCGTGCTCGCGGGCGTCATCGACGAATACGGACTCGACGCCGAAGCCGTCCGTGTCGGAATGACCTGCACGCCCGCCGGAGTCGAGTGCCCATCCGCCGGCGCGACGGTGATCGTCACGGTGGCGACGCGCGTGAGTCTGCCCTTCGTACCGCCGGTGTTCGGCCTCGACCGGATCGCGTCGATCCCGCTGGAAGCGTCGGCCGCGCAGAAGGTGTCGCGGCTGTGGGGTGGCGAATGAATCGCCCTCGCCGCACCGGCGGCGATGAGGGAAGCGTGCTGCTCCTCACTCTCGGCTACGTTCTGCTCGCTCTCGCGGTGCTCTTCGTCTGCGTGTGCGCCACCGATCTCTACATCGCGCAGAAACGACTGGACTCCCTCGCCGACTCGGCGGCGCTCGCCGGGGCGGACGGCTTCACCCTCGCGGTCACCGGTGAGAGCGTCAGGGCAGAACTCAGCGACGCAGGGGTGAGAGAGCAGGCGGAGGCACTGATCGCCGCGCTCCCTGGCGAAGCCACGCTGGTGGCGGCATCCTCACCGGACGGAGTCTCGGCGCAGGTGACGCTCACCGCGTCGTGGCATCCGCCGCTCTTCTCGCCCTTCGTCCCCGACGGCATCCCGCTGCAGGCCACCGCGACCAGCCGCACCGCGCTCGAGTGAACTCATTCCGCGTCGGCATCCGGCCTGGGCCGTGGCACGAACCGGGGGATCCAGCGCAGGAACCCGGCAGCTCCCAGGAGCCCGATCACTCCCATCGCACCCGCCGCGAACGATAGCGATGCCACGGCGGTGATGCCGGCGACGATCAGCGGAGCTGCCGCCCCTCCGGCATCCGCCAGCGTCCGCCATGACCCGAGGAACGCGGCGGGCTCGTGTTTCGGCGCAACGTCCGCTCCGAGGGTGAGCAGGATGCCGCTGGAGAGGCCGTTGCCCACGCCGAGCACCACGGCGAACGTGCCGTACCAGAGCACCGCCGAATCGAGGTCGTGCGTGAAGGCCAGCGCGAGGAACCCGAGCCCCATCACGAGCATCGCCGGCATCGCGGCCCAGAGCCTGCCGAACCGGTCCATCACCTGGCCGCTCGCGTAGAAGAGGGCGAAGTCGACCGCTCCCGAAATGCCGACCACCAGTGCGATCGTCGACGCGTCCAGCCCGATCGACACGCCCCACAGCGGCAGCACTGCCATCCGCGCCGAGCGCAGCGCCGACAGCGACGCGGCCGCGGCCCCGAGCCGGCTCAGCACACCACGCTGCTGCCACATCGTGCGGAAGACCCCGGCGCGCTCGATCGTCGGGATCGAGCCGCTCACCGCCTCGCCGGAGTCCTCGGCGGGGTCCGACCGGTTCGCGGTGCGGATCGGCGGATTCGCCTTCTCAGGGTCGGGGCCGAACAGCACGAGCAGCAGCATCACGAACAGGCAGCCGATGAGGAACCAGATCGTCACGAGCTCGTCGTGGAACAGCTGCAGAAGACCTGCGGCGAAGAACGGTCCGATGAAGATTCCGAGACGGAAGCTGCCGCCCAGCAGCGACAGCGACCGAGCCCGGAACGGCAGCGGAACCCTCGTCGTCATGAAGGCGTGCCGGGCGAGGCCGAACGCGGCCGCGCAGAAGCCGAGCAGGAACACGGATGCCGCGAAGAGGCCCAGCGTGGGGGAGGAGAGCATCCCGAGGGCCGCGAGCAGCGAGACCGCCCCCGCGATCACCATCGTGAACCGCTCGCCGACCTTCGCCACGAGCCACCCGGCCGGCAGGTTGCCGCAGAGCTGGCCGACGACGAGCGCGGCCGCGACGAGCGCCGCGGAGGCGACATCCGCCCCCATCGTCACCGCGATCACCGGGATGAGGGGGATGACGGCGCCCTCGCCGATCGAGAAGAGGATGGTCGGCAGGTACACCATCGGCCCGAACTGTCTCAGGACCGACGACGCACTACTCACGCTCTCACGTTACCCCTGCGCACGTTAGGCTGAAGTGCCATGCTCGAACTCGACCTCTCAGCTGACATCCAGGCCCTGCGACTCACCTTCGGTGACATTCGCGAGGTCGTCGATGTCGAAGCGCTCCGCACCGAAATCGCCCGACTCAGCGAAGAAGCCGGTGCCCCCGACCTGTGGGACGACACCGAGCGCGCGCAGAAGGTGACCAGCGCTCTGAGCCACCGTCAGTCCGAACTCGCCCGCATCGAGGGCATCGCCAGCCGCCTCGACGACCTCGAGGTGCTCATCGGCCTCGCGAACGAGATGGGTGATGAGGATTCCGCGCAGGAAGCGCGCACCGAGCTCGCCACCCTCAAAGAGCTCATCGACCAGCTCGAGGTGCAGACGCTCCTCGACGGCGAGTACGACGATCGCTCGGCCATCATCACGATCCGTTCCGGCGCCGGCGGCGACGACGCCACCGACTTCGCCGAGATGCTCATGCGCATGTACCTGCGCTGGGCCGAGCAGCACAAGTACCCCGTCAAGGTGATGGACACCTCATACGCCGAAGGCGCCGGCATCAAGTCGGCGACCTTCGAGATCGAGGCCCCCTACGCCTTCGGCACGCTGTCGGTCGAGGCCGGGACCCACCGCCTCGCGCGGATCAGCCCGTTCGGGTCGGCCGACAAGCGCCAGACGTCGTTCGCCGCCGTCGAGGTCATCCCGCTGATGGAAGAGGCGACCGAGGTCGACATCCCCGAGGGCGACATCCGCGTCGACGTCTTCCGCTCCTCGGGCCCCGGCGGCCAGTCGGTCAACACCACCGACTCCGCCGTGCGCCTGACCCACCTGCCGACCGGCATCGTCGTGTCGATGCAGAACGAGAAGTCGCAGATCCAGAACCGCGCCGCCGCGATGCGCGTGCTGCAGACCCGCCTGCTGCTGCTGCAGAAGGAGCAGGAGGCGGCGAAGAAGAAGGAACTCGCCGGAACCATCACCGCGAGCTGGGGCGATCAGATGCGCTCGTACTTCCTCTACGGGCAGCAGCTGGTGAAAGACCTGCGCACCGGCCACGAGTCCGGCAACCCCGCTGCCGTCTTCGACGGCGACCTCGACGGCTTCATCTCTGCCGGCATCCGCTGGCGGAAGCGCAAGACCGACGACTGATCCTCGATACGCACGCAGAAGGCCCCGGAGCGATGCGCTCCGGGGCCTTCTGTTGATTCAGGCGGGTGTCACGGCATCAGGCAGGTGACGCCCCACTCGGTGAACTTCTCGCTGAACGCGGTGAGAGCGTCCGGGTCGGTGTACATCTCCTCGCCGTTCGCAATCACCCGAAGCGTGTCATCCGGGATGTCCGACGAGACGAATCCTTCGGCGATGCAGGTGATCTGCTCGGGTGAGTACGATTCGTTCTCCCCGAGCGCGGTGATCACCTCGGTGAGGCCGGCAGCGACCTCTTCGACGGTGGGTCGACCGGTGCCGGTCGCGGTGTCGTCACTCGCGTCGGTCTCGTCGGGCTCAGGACTCGCCGAGTCGGACGGGATCGACGTCGGGAAGTTGTCGAGCTCGTCCTGGAACGCGTCGGCGAAAGAGAGGGTGAAGAACACGGCCGCGACGATGATGCTGATGATCGTGCCGACCACGGCGACCGACAGCCCGACGATGCCCGGCCACTTCTTGCCCTTGAGGAACAGCGACACGATCGAGACGATGAAGCCGAGACCGAGCAGCACCCAGCCGACAACCATGACCGGGGGGATGCAGCCGAGGATCGTGCCGAGCGCGGCAAGGCCCAGACCGACGAGCCCGATGACGGAGAGCTTCTTCGGCTCCTCGGGGGTGCCGACGCCGGTGGCTGCGCCGGGGTAGGCGCCGCCCGAGTCAGCGGCCGGGTACCCGGGAGCCGGCGGTGCGTACGCCGCCGCTGCGTCCGGGTACGACGGCGCCGCGTATTCCGGGACGGCCGGGGTGGAACCGGGGTAGGGGGCGCTCGACGGGTACGAGGCCGTCTCGCCCGGTGCGCTGAAGGCCTCGGTGGGCTGCGCGTCGGCGTCGCTGGACGCGGCGGGAGCGTCGCCCGACGGCCGCATCACGGTGTCGTCGAGTGAATCGCCGTTCGACCAGTCCTGCGGGGCAGCGGAGCCGGCGGCCGGCTCGGCAGCGGGAGCGTCGGTTGCGGCGGGTGCCTCGGCCTCGGGAGCGAAGTGCTCGGTCCACTGCTGGCCGTCCCACCATCGCTGCCGGCCTGAACCGTCGTCGTACCAGCCTGCGGGTGTCGTCATGGGGTCCCCCTAGAGAATGTGAGCCCGCGCGGAACGTGCGAACGGACCCTCCATATATAGCAGTCGCGGGTGACGTCGAGAGGGTCAGCGGCATGGGGAGGGCTCCCCATGCGGGTCACCGGGGGCGATCGAGAGGCGACTCGCCTTGTGCTCGCGGGGTGTCGCTCGCAGACAGCGAGAGGGCCGCGCTTAGGCTCGTAACGCCATGATCCGGTTCGAGAACGTCACGAAGCGCTATCGCGGGACCGCGAGGCCCGCCCTGTCCGGCGTCGACTTCGAGGTGCAGCGGGGCGAGTTCGTCTTCCTCGTCGGCGCCTCGGGATCGGGGAAGTCAACCTGCCTAAGGCTGATCCTCCGCGAGGAGATCCCGTCGTCCGGCCGGGTCGCCGTCCTCGGGCGCGATCTCCGCGCGCTGGCGAACCGGAAGGTGCCGTATTTCCGCCGGCACATCGGCTCGGTCTTCCAGGACTTCCGCCTGCTGCCGTCGAAGACGGTCTACCAGAACGTCGCCTTCACCCTCCAAGTCACCGGATCCTCACGCGGCTTCATCCAGCAGGCCGTTCCGGAAGCGCTGGCGCTCGTCGGGCTCGACGGCAAGCAGAAGCGGATGCCGCATGAGCTCTCCGGCGGTGAGCAGCAGCGCGTCGCCATCGCGCGCGCTCTCGTGAACCGGCCGCAGGTGCTGCTCGCCGATGAGCCGACGGGAAACCTCGACCCGGCCACCTCGGTCGACATCATGCAGCTGCTCGCCCGCATCAACGCCGGCGGGACCACCGTGCTGATGGCCACCCACGAAGCCGCATTCGTCGATCAGATGCAGCGCCGCGTGATCGAGCTCCGTGACGGCGTCATGGTGCGCGATGAGGTGCACGGCGGGTACGGAGACACGTCCAACATCCCGCGCCTGGTGCCGGAAGAGGTGCGGGGAGCAGCAGCGGCCGCGGCCCTCACCGCGGTGCAGGAGGTGCAGCGTCAGACGGCTGATCTCTCCGTCGTGCGCGCCGCCCTCGCCGAAGAACTGAACGCACAGCGCAGGCAGAGCGCCGCAGAGCCCGTCCGGCAGCCGGCCCGTACCGACCAGGCGGCGGAGACCGCACCGGCGGCAGCAGCCGCTGCCGCATCCTCGCCGGCGCGCACCCACGCCGCCGCAGCGTCGGCGCCGGCCGAACGCGCATCGGCCGACCGCGCGCCGGGAGCGCCGGAGCCTGCGGCTGAGAAGCCCGCTCCGGTCGGACCGCTCACGCATCCGATCGTCCTGCCCGAGGTCGACGTGGCCGAGCTCGGTGTCGCCGATCGCCTCGGGCTGTCGGAGTCCGGCGACGAGGAAGTGGGGCCGACCTCATGAGAATCGGTCTGATCCTCGCAGAAGCCCTCGGCGGTCTCCGCCGCAACATCTCGATGGTGATCTCGGTCGTCCTCGTGACCTTCGTGTCGCTGACGTTCGTCGGGGCCGCGATCCTCATGCAGGCCCAGATCGGCACGATGCGCGGCTACTGGACGGAGCGCGCCCAGGTGGCCGTCTACATGTGCTCCGAGGTGTCGGAGTCGCAGACCTGCATCGACGGATCGGCGACCGAGGAGCAGGTGCAGATCGTGCGCGATCGCCTCGCCGACGAGGCGCTGTCACCGCTCATCGCCGACGTGCGCTTCGAGACGAAAGAAGAGGCGTACGCCAACATCGTCGAGCAGATCGGCGCCGAGAAGGCCAGCGTCTTCACCGCCGAGCAGATGTCGGAGAGCTTCTTCGTCACGCTGAAGGACCCCACGCAGTCGCAGGTTCTCGTCGAAGCGTTCGGCGGACAGCTGGGGGTCGAGCAGGTGGCCGACCAGCTGCAGTACCTCGAGCCCCTCTTCTCGGCGCTCACCGTCGCCACCTACATCGCCGTCGGTATCGCCGTGCTGATGCTGATCGCAGCGACGTTGCTCATCGCGACCACGATCCGCCTGTCGGCCTACGCCCGGCGCAAGGAGATCGGGATCATGCGGCTGGTGGGCGCGTCGAACCGCTTCATCCAGACGCCGTTCGTGCTGGAGGGCGTGTTCGCGGCGTTCCTCGGCTCGGTTCTCGCGAGCGCCGCGGTAGTGGCCGGGCTGCATTTCGGGGTCGACGGCTACCTGCGAGAGCGCGTGCCCTTCATCACGACGTGGGTGAGCATGCAGGATGCCGCCCTCGTGGTCCCCGTGCTGATCGGCATCGGCATCCTGCTCGCGGCCCTGTCGGCCGGGTTCGCCATCCGCCGTTGGCTGCGCACCTGACGCCGGTGCCGTTGTAGACTGACAGGCTGTCGTGCGTCCGCACGGCACGGATCAGGAGAGCAACATGCCCAGGGAACGCGGGGAGAAGGTCGTCGCGACCAATCGTCGCGCACGTCACGACTACAACATCGAGAAGTCGTACGAGGCGGGGATGGTGCTCACGGGCACCGAGGTGAAGTCGCTGCGTCAGGGGCGCGCGAATCTCAGCGACGGGTATGCGTTCATCAAGGGCAACGAGGTGTTCCTCGACTCCGTGCACATCCCCGAGTACTCCCAGGGGCACTGGACCAACCACTCCGCCAAGCGCGTGCGCAAGCTGCTGCTGCACCGTGAGGAGATCGCGAAGCTGTCGCACGCGGTCTCGGCCGGTGGGTACACGCTCGTCCCGCTGAAGCTCTACTTCTTGGACGGTCGCGCCAAGGTCGAGATCGCCCTGGCCAAGGGAAAGCGCGAGTACGACAAGCGGCAGACCCTGCGCGAGCGTCAGGACACCCGTGAGGCGGAGCGCGCCATGCGCACCCGCAACCGCACCGGCGAGTAAATTCAGACGCTCGCGCCGAGTGGACGGATTCGTGCCGAGTGCACGGCCTGCTCACGTCAATGTCCCGTGCACTCGGCGACAACCGGTGCACTCGCGGTCGAAGCCGCGGCCGAAGTCGCGGTCGGAGCCGCCGTCGAACTCCCCGTCGGAGTCTCGCCGTCGGGGCGGCGGCAGCCGCGAGGAGCTTCCGGTCAGTCCGGCCGCGGTGTGAAGCCGAAGGCCCGGCCGAGGAAACGCAGTTCGCGTTCCAGCGCGTCGACGACGGTCTCGGCTCGCCGGAAACCGTGGCCCTCGCCCGGGTACAGCACGTATTCGTGAGGGATGCCGCGCGCGGCGAGCGCATCGCGGATCGCTGCCGACTGCGTCGGCGGCACCACTCGGTCCTCCTCGCCCTGCAGCAGCAGAACGGGGACATCGATCCGTTCGGCGTGCGTGAGCGGGGAGCGATCGATGAAGAGCTGCTCGGATGCCGGGAGAGGTCCGACGAGCCCCTCGATGTAGTGCTTCTCGAAGTCGGGGGAGTCGGCGGCCAGCATCCGCAGATCCGCCACGCCGTATCGGCTGATTCCGGCGGCGAACGTGCCACCGCGGACGAGCGACGACAGCACCGTCCACCCTCCCGCCGAGCTGCCACGGATCGCGATCCGGGCAGGATCCGCCAGCCCCGCATCGATCAGGCCCCGCGCCGCAGCGATTACGTCATCGACGTCGACGACGCCCCACCCTCGGTGCAGGCGTTCGCGGTACTGCCGCCCGTATCCGGTCGAACCGCCGTAGTTCACGTCGAGCACGCCGATTCCGCGACTCGTGTAGAAGGCGATGGCCGATGAGGCGGCACCGGTGACGTGAGCGGTCGGCCCGCCGTGCACGAAGACGACGTACGGCGGCAGCTCGTCGGTGGCAGCGTCGACCTCGGGGTTCGCCGGCGGATAGGCGAACGCGTGCACGGGGCCGTGGTCGCCGTCGATGACGATCGGGCGTGCCGGCGGCATCCAGCGCGCGTCGACGCGCGCACCACCGCGCACGGCGACGATCTCGCCCGAGTCGAGGTCGACGCACCAGAGACCGGGCGCCACCGCCGACCCGTTGCCTGAGATCAACACGAGCGAGTCTGCGACGTCGTCGATGCTGACGTGGCCGTCACAGGGGAGTGGCAGCGCCCGTGCGCTGCCGTCGGGCCCGATGACGACCACCTCGTCGCGGCCGTTCGTGCGCACCGCAACGATCCGCCCGTCGGTGAGCGGCTGATACCACCTGTTGCCGAGCACCCAGAGCCCGTAGCCGGTGTCAGCGTCGGCGGGGGCGATCGCCTCAGCTTCCCCCTGCGCTGCGATGCCATCCAGACGTTGGCGGAACAGGCCCCAGCGGCCGGTCGGGTCGTCGGCGTACAGCAGCTCGGTGTCGCTCACCCACTCCGGCTGCAATGCGGCTCGGGCCGTGACCTCGGCAAACGTCTGGTTCTCGATCGAGGCGACCGAGAGCTGCGCGCTCTCCCACGGCATCCGGATCCCGCTCCACTCGACCCACGCGATCCGGGTGCCGTCGGGGGAGAGGGCGGGGTGTGCGAAGAACGCGCTCCCCTGCACGAAGACGTTGATGGCCTCTTCATCGACCGCGCCCGAGCCGTCGATCGGGATCTCGATGAGAGCGCGTCGGTGCGGGGTGACCGAGAGATCCTCACGCACGGCGAGCAGGCGTCCCTGCTGCAGGCGCAGGCCACCGTGCGACGCACCCTGGGGCGTGAGCGGCACCGGATCGGCCCCGGGAGACACACGGTAGACGCGCTGATCCTTCGCCTCGACGAAGTACAGGATGCCGTCGGCATCCGCCGTCCACGCACCGCCGCCGTACTCGTGCACGCGCGAGCGCGCGCTCCACGGCGCCGTGAGCACCTCGCGTCCCGTCGAGGTGCGCACGGTGACGCGACCCGCCTGGGTGGGCACCGATTCCCCCCACCAGATCTCCTCCCCGACGAAGCGGGCTCCGTCGATGCGCGGAGAGGACGCCGCGACCTCCTCGGCGCGGAAGGGTGAGGGCCAGGTTCCGTACGCAGGCGACATCCTTCGAGCCTATGCGCCCCGGTGTCGACATACGGCGTCACACAGCGTGCATCCTGCGACTCGGTTGCCATAGGTTTCTGGAAACGCCCGGTTCGCCCCGAGCGTTGGAGCGACAGCCGAGCCCGGCACCCGCCCGCGAATGATGCCCACCATGCGTCGTGCGCGGCCGCCCGGCCCGCCCCGTTCTTCAGGAGAGAGATGTCTTCCGAGACTCCACCCCCCGGCTCGCCGCGCGTGCCGTTCTCCTTCGAGCTCTACCCTCCACGGTCCGAGTCGCGCGAGGAGGCACTGCACGAGACGGTGCGCCGGCTCGCCGCAGCGGGTCCCGAGTTCCTCTCGGTGACCTATGGCGCGGGCGGATCGACCGGTGGACGGTCGCTGGAGGTGCTCCGGTTCATCCGGGAGCAGACGAGCGTCGAACCCCTCGCCCACCTCACGTGTGTCGGCAACACGTACGCTGCTGCAGCCCGGCTGATCCGCGAGTTCCTCGACGCCGGCATCCTCAGCTTCCTCGCCCTCCGCGGCGACCCGCCCGCGGGACAGACCGAGGCGTACCTGGGCGACCTCGAGAGCGCGGCGCAGCTCGTGCAGCTCATCGACCGGGTCCAGGCCGAACGTGCGCCCTACGAGGAGTCGCCGGTACCCGGCTTCCCGGGAGCTGCCACGGTTGCACCGCGGCGCGAGGTCAGCATCGCCGTCGCCGCCTTCCCGAAGGGGCACCCGCGCGCGACGCACCGCACGCAGGACGTCGAGGCGTTGCTGGCGAAGCAGGCGGCCGGTGCCACCTTCGCGATCACCCAGCTCTTCTTCCACCCGGATGACTATCTCGCCTTCGTCGAACGCGCTCGTGCAGCCGGTGTCACGATCCCGATCCTGCCGGGGATCATGCCGATCACGTCTCCCGCTCGGCTCGCTCGCGTGCTCGAGCTCACGGGCGAGGACCTGCCCAGCGAACTCGCCATCGCCCTCGACGTCGAGCCGACGGTGGAGGGGCGCCGCGAGATCGGCATCGAGTGGGCGGCTCGACTCGCCCGCGAGGTCGTCGCCGGCGGTGCGCCCGGCGTGCACCTCTACGCCTTCAACCAGCACGAGACCGTCCTCACCGTCCTCGCAGAAGCCGGCATCCTCCCGGCCCTGCACCATTGACCCCGCCGAAAGGAAAGACCATGACCGCATTCCCCGAGGGAACCATCCTCGGCTACCCCCGCATCGGCCGACGTCGTGAGCTGAAGAAGGCTGTCGAGGCGTTCTGGGCGGGCCGTGTCGACGAAGCGGAACTCGAGCGCACCTCGGCCGCGCTTCGGGCAGCGACCCGTGACCGGCTCGCCTCGCTCGGCCTCGGCCGAGACGACTCCGCGATCCCCGAGTCGTTCTCGTACTACGACCAGGTGCTCGACGCGGCTGTCACCGTCGGCGCGATCCCGAGCCGTTTCGCGGATCTGCGCGACGCCGACGGCACGATCGGGCTTCCCGCCTACTTCACGGTCGCCCGCGGCGAAGGCGAGCGGGCGCCACTAGAGATGACGAAGTGGTTCGATTCGAACTACCACTATCTGGTGCCGGAGATCGGCCCGGAGACGGTGTTCTCGCTCGCAAGTGATCGCCTCGTCCGCGAGGTCGCCGAGGCCGCGGCCGCCGGCTTCGTCACGCGACCCGTCGTCGTGGGCCCGGTGACCCTTCTCGCGCTCGCCAAGGCATCGGACGAGGCGCCGGAGGGCTTCGATCCGCTCAGCCGGCTCGACGACCTGCTGCCGGTGTACGCAGAGCTTCTCGCGCGGCTGCGCGCCGCCGGCGCCGCATGGGTCCAGCTCGACGAGCCGGCCCTGGTGAGCGAATCACTGCCGGCGACGGTCGCACAGCTCTCGGATGCCGCCGCGCGTGCCCTTGCGGTGCTCGGGGGCGCCTCCGAGCGCCCGTCGATCCTCGTCGCCGCCCCGTATGCCGATCTCGGCGAGGTGTTCCCGGTGCTCGCCGCGGCGCCGATCGAGGCGATCGCTGTCGACCTCGTCCGCGGCGGCATCCCGGCGGCAGCGGCGGGGCTCGAAGACAAGACGCTCGTCGGCGGTGTCATCGACGGTCACAACATCTGGCGCGGCGACCTCGCCGCAGCGGCTGACAAGCTCGAGGCCCTGCGAGGGCTCGGTGCGCGAGCGGTCGCCGCGTCGACGTCGACCTCGCTGCTGCACGTGCCGCACGACGTCGCAGACGAGACGAAGCTCGACGAGAGACTGCTGTCCTGGCTGGCCTTCGCCGACCAGAAGGTCGAGCAGGTCGTCACCCTCGCACGCGGCATCGCCGCGGGGCGCGAATCCATCGAGGGCGAACTCGCCGCGGCATCCGCAGCGCTCGCCGACCGTCTGGGCGCTCCCGGAGTGCGCGACGGTGCCGTGCGGCAGCGAGTTCTCGGCGACGCCGACTTCTCGCGGGTGTCGTACGAGGAGCGCCTGAGCGCGCAGGAGGCACTGAATCTGCCCGCCCTGCCGCTCACCACGATCGGCTCCTTCCCGCAGACCGGTGACATCCGCCGGGCGCGTGCGCAGTTCGCGCGCGGCGAGCTGCCCCAGGAGGACTACGAGGAGTTCCTCCGTCGTGAGATCGACAGCGTCGTCTCCCTGCAGGAGGAGCTCGGGCTGGACGTGCTCGTGCACGGCGAGCCGGAGCGCAACGACATGGTGCAGTACTTCGCCGAGAATCTCGATGGCTTCGCGGTCACCGAGCACGGCTGGGTGCAGTCCTACGGCTCCCGCGCGACGCGCCCGTCGATCCTGTGGGGGGACGTCTCGCGCCCGGCTCCGATTACCGTCGCGTGGTCGACCTACGCCCAGTCGCTGACGGTCAAGCACATGAAGGGCATGCTGACGGGACCGGTGACGATCCTCGCGTGGTCGTTCGTGCGCGACGACCAGCCGTTGGGTGAGACGGCGAACCAGGTGGCACTGGCGCTGCGCGAGGAGATCGCCGATCTGGAGGCGGCGGGCATCGCCGTCATCCAGGTGGATGAGCCTGCCCTTCGCGAGCTGCTTCCCCTGAAGAAGGCGGATCAGCCGGCGTACCTCGATTGGTCGGTGGCATCGTTCAGGCTGGCGACCGGGGGTGCCGCCGCGGGCACGCAGGTGCACACCCACCTGTGTTACTCGGAGTTCGGCGTGGTCATCGACGCGATCAGGGCCCTGGATGCCGATGTCACCTCCATCGAGGCGGCACGCAGCCGCATGGAGGTCGTCGCCGACATCGCCGAGGCCGGGTTCGACCACGGCATCGGGCCCGGGGTCTACGACATCCACTCGCCGCGGGTGCCGGGTGTCGACGAGGTCGAATCGCTCCTTCGCCGTGCGGTGCAGGAGATCCCGACGCGTCAGCTCTGGGTCAACCCCGACTGCGGCCTGAAGACCCGCGGCTACGACGAGACCACCGCGTCGCTTCGCAACATCGTCGAGGCCACCCGCCGCGTCCGCGAGGACGTGACGGTCACGGCCTGACCCGCACTCGCGCGGCTGGCCCGCAACTTCCGCGGCCATTCCCAGCTTCTGCGGCCATATCGGCGCCGTTTGGCCGCAGAAGTCCGAGATGGCCGCAGAACTTCGGGGCGGTACGAATGCGAAAGCCGCCCTCCCGACGTATCGGGAGGGCGGCTTCGCATACTCGGTCGGCGGATGCCGGCGCGCACTCAGACGGCGCGGAGCACCGCCACGACCTTGCCGAGCACCGTCGCCTCGTCGCCGAGGATCGGTTCGAACGAGGAGTTGCGCGGCAGCAGCCAGGTGTGACCGTCGCGCTGCCGGAATGTCTTGACGGTCGCCTCGCCGTCGAGCATCGCTGCGACGATCTCGCCGTTCTCGGCGCTGTTCTGCGAGCGGATGACGACCCAATCGCCGTCGCAGATCGCGGCGTCGATCATCGACTCGCCCGAGACCTTGAGCATGAACAGGTCGCCCTTGCCGACGAGTTGACGGGGGAGCGGGAAGATCTCCTCGACCTGCTGCTCCGCCGTGATCGGCACGCCTGCGGCGATCTGGCCCACCAGGGGCACCATCGCCGCGTCACCGACGGGCGTCATCGTGTCAGCCGGATTCTCACCGCTTGTGCCCGGAAGGTCGATGAGCACCTCCATGGCCCGGGTCTTGCCCGGGTCGCGGCGCAGATATCCGCTGAGCTCGAGCTGACCGAGCTGATGCGTGACGCTCGAGAGGGACTTGAGTCCGACGGCATCGCCGATCTCGCGCATGCTCGGCGGGTAGCCCTGGTTGGCGATCGAGGCCTGGATGACCTCGAGGATCGCCATCTGCTTGGCGCTGAGGCTCTTCCGTCGGCGCGTGCGCGGTGCCTCGGTCTCGGGGACGGAGATGTCGCTCATGATGCTCCTTCGTACGCGAATCCGACGCCGCTCTTCGAATGTCGGAGGCCCGTGATGGGGTGTTCTCATCGAAACCGTATCCGAGAATCGCGCCGATGTGGAAGATCTGTTCGAGCGTGTCGCACGATTTCCGGGCACGATTTCGAAGAACGGTTGACAGATGTTCGAACTCGAAGATATCTTCGGTACGTAGCTTCGCATTCACGGCTCCCGGCCGAGCGGCGAATGCGAATGCTACGCCAACTTCAGCTCCGCGCAGGCGGGGCGATCATGAGGAGCAGCACATGAGCAGCATCACCTTCAGCACCGCAGCGGTGATCCCGGCGGGGTCTCCGACCCGTCTCCGGCTGACCGCCAGGGGTCGCCGGGTGCTCGCGGTGCTCGCGTCCCTTCCGCTCGCTGCGGGCATCGCGTTCGCTGCGATCAGCGGGGGGAGCGCGATCGCGGCGGGTGGTGACGCGGCAGGCTCCGAGCCGGCCAGCTTCGAGACGGTGACCGTCATGCCGGGTGACACCCTCTGGTCGATCGCCGTCGATGTCGCCCCCGAGGCCGACCCTCGTGAGGTCATCGGCGAGATCTCCCGACTGAACCTGCTGCAGGACGGCGTCGTTCAGGCCGGCCAGGAGCTCGCGATTCCCGCGGAGTTCGCCGGCTGAGCGTTCGCACCCGCCGGCGCACGGAGCCTGCTGCGGGTTCTAGCATGGGAAGGGTGACCGCCTCCCTCGACGACCTGCCGCTGCGTGACGACCTCCGAGGACTCACCCCATACGGCGCACCGCAGGCACCGCTCCCCATCGCTTTGAACGTCAACGAGAACACGCACCCGGTGCCCGACGCCGTGGCCAGCGACATCCTCGATGACATCGCCGTCGCCCTCCGTGACGTGAACCGGTACCCCGACCGGGAGTTCACCGCTCTCCGAGAGGGTTTCGCCGAGTACCTCGGTCACGGCCTGGAGGCGAAGCAGATCTGGGCCGGCAACGGCTCGAACGAGGTGCTGCAGCACATCCTGCAGGCCTTCGCCGGGCCCGGGCGGACGGCGTTCAGCTTCGCACCCACCTATTCGATGTATCCCTTGCTCGCCCAGGGCACCGGTGGGACCTGGGTCTCAGCTCCTCGCGAGCCCGACTACACGATCACCGTCGAGGACGCGGTCGCGCAGGTGAAGCACGCCGACCCCGACGTGATCCTGCTCTGCGCGCCCAACAACCCGACCGGCACGCCTCTCGGACTCGACGTCGTCGAAGCCGTCTACGATGCGGCCCGCGGCATCGTGGTCGTCGACGAGGCCTATCAGGAGTTCGCACCGAAGGATGCCCCATCCGCACTGACTCTGCTCGAGGGCCGGCCGCGCCTGGCGATCTCGCGCACGATGAGCAAGGCGTTCGCCTTCGCCGGGGCCCGCGTCGGCTACCTCGCCGCCGACCCGGCGTTCATCGACGCGCTGCGCCTGGTGCGGCTGCCGTACCACCTGAGCGCTCTGACACAGGCGGCGGCCGTCGCGGCCCTGCGCAACTCATCGACGATGCTGCGGATGGTCGACGAGATCGTCGAGCAGCGTGATCGCATCACGGCGACGCTCGAGGCGCTCGACTACCTCCCGCACGAATCGTGGTCCAACTTCGTGCTGTTCGGCGGTGTCGCAGATCCGAAGCGCACGTGGCAGGAGCTGTACGACCGCGGCGTGCTCATCCGCGATGTCGGCATCCCCGGGCACCTGCGGGTCACCGCCGGCACCGAAGGGGAGACGACGGCGTTCCTCGAGGCTCTGGCCTCGATAGAATCGGGGGCATGAGCGCCGCCCGCACCGCCAGCCGAGTCCGCAGCACGTCGGAGTCCACCGTCGAGCTCGAACTGAACCTCGACGGCACCGGCGCGAGCCGCATCGACACTTCGGTGCCGTTCTTCGACCACATGCTCACGGCGTTCGCGAAGCACTCACTGACGGATCTCACCGTCCGGGCATCGGGCGACACCGACATCGACGCGCACCACACCGTCGAGGACATCTCGATCGTGCTGGGCCAGGCGATCGGCGAGGCCCTCGGCGACAAGTCCGGCATCTCCCGCTACGGCGACGCTCTGGTGCCGCTGGATGAAGCGCTCGCTCAGGCCGTCGTCGACATCAGCGGTCGCCCGTACCTCGTGCACGACGGCGAGCCCGTGGGCTTCGAGCACCACCTCATCGGCGGGCACTTCACCGGATCGCTCGTGAGGCACGTCTTCGAGGCCATCACGTTCAACGCGGCGCTGACCGTGCACATCCGCGTCCTCGGCGGACGCGACCCGCACCACATCGCCGAGGCCGAGTTCAAGGCATTCGCCCGAGCATTCCGCCAGGCGAAGTCGATCGATCCGCTCGTCGAGGGAATCCCGTCCACCAAGGGAGCGCTGTGAGCGGCGCACCGCGGGTCGTCGTCTTCGACTACGAATCGGGCAACGTCCACTCCGCGGTGAAGGCCCTGATCGCCGCGGGCGCCGACGCCGTGCTCACCGGTGACCGCAAACAGGCTCTCGAGGCGGACGGTCTCCTCGTTCCCGGCGTCGGTGCGTTCGCCGCCGTCCGCGAGGCTCTCGCTGCCCACGGCGGCGACGACATCATCGACCGGCGGCTTGCCGGCGGGCGTCCGGTTCTCGGCATCTGCGTCGGCATGCAGGTGATGTTCGGCAACGGCGTCGAACGCGGGCAGGACATCGAGGGGCTGGGGGAGTGGCCAGGTTCCGTGACCGAGCTCGAGGCGCCGGTGCTGCCGCACATGGGCTGGAACACGGTGACCCCCGACGAGGGAAGCGTGCTTTTCCGCGGTCTCGAGCAGGAGCGGTTCTATTTCCTGCACTCCTACGCCGCGCACTCCTGGGAGCTCGACGTCATCCCGCCGTTCCCGACGCCGAAGCTCACCTGGACGACGTACGGCTCACCGTTCCTGGCGGCGGTGGAGAACGGTCCGCTCTCGGCGACGCAGTTCCATCCGGAGAAGTCCGGCGAGGCCGGCATCCGTCTACTGCGCAACTGGGTCGAAAGCCTCTGACGCTCGCGGTCGCGGCGGTCCGCCCGACGCGGTCTCCGCGGGCTCGCCCGTGCCGGCTGCGCCTATCCGCCCCCGGCGCCGGAAGGCGCCGAGAGCGCCCGTCGGCAACCCCAGGCCATCGCGAGCACGCCGAGAACGACGAAGATCACCCCGAACAGCCAGATCGACTCATCCCAGGAGAACGCGCCCTGCGACTGAGTGGTGATCGCGCGGTGGACGCCTTGAGGGAACTCCAGGATGTTGCCGCCGTCGCCGAACACCCAGAGCACGATGCCGAGCACCGTCGAGCCGAGTCCGCAGAACACGAACGCCGATGTCGAGTCGCGCTTGCTGCTTTCGACCTTCTCGATGTGCGTACCGCTTGCGACCACGTTCGGTGCCCGCAGCGACAGGATCGGCAGAGCGAGGATCAGGCACACGCCCAGCGCGGCGCACGCGCCGGTCATCCAGCCCATCAGCGGGAGGAGGAACACCTGCGCGGTGATCCCCTCCGACCAGTAGTAGTGGAACCCACCGTTCTGCGTCTGCGCGTCCGTGATGGCATCGCGCATCCCAGGGAAGATCACGGCGACCGCGAGGACGACGCCGACAGGGACCGCGACGAGGCCCGGAGCGATGAAGCAGGCAGTCATCAGGCGCATGATCACCGAGCCGACGTCGGCGCCGCGCCGCAGGGCGGGCTCGAGCATGCACCAGCCGGCGTAAAGTGCGGGGCTCGCGATCGCCAGGGTTCCACCGAAGCGGTCGCCGCCGGCATCCGTCATGCTGTCGAACGCGCCCCACATCGCCGCGGCGATCGCGATGATGAGCACACCCAGATTCACTCCGAAGGCGAGAGCTCGCAATTCCGAGCGAAACAGAGTCCTGCCCGGCACTACATCCGCGATGGACGGACCGTTCAATCCGTCGCGCATCGGAACCGGCTCAGAATCCACGAGCCACTGATGCGGCCGCGGCGAGCCACGCGCGCTGCGTACGCTTCGCCAACGCTCCGAAGCGGAGGTGGCCGTCGACCATCTCATGGTCGAACGGGATGCTGACGACATCACGGGCGAGAGATCGATAGCCGCCGACGACGTGCTCGACATCGGCCGACGTGGCCTTGGGATCGGCCTGGGACACGACGACGACGGACTGCTGCGCGAGCCGCGCCGACCTCTCGTCGCGTTCTTCGAGTGCTTCCAGGAGCAGTGCTCCCGCCTCGGCGTGATCGTCGCGGGTGGTCGTCGCCACCACGAGCTGGTCGGCGTGATCGACCATGCGCAGCCACATCGGGTCGGATTCGTCATTGCCCGAGTCGATGATGATCAGCCGGTAGAACTTCGCCGCCACCGCATGGATCGCGTCGACGTCCTCCGGGCGAAGGCGATTCTCGTGCGCGAGCCGGATCGGTTTCGACCGGAGGACGTCGTACTTCTCCCGGGGCTGGTGGTGCACGAAGTGCGCGAGGTCGGCCGACTGCGCCCCCGTGCCGAGGAGGCGGTCGACCTCGGGAAGCATCTCCAGGAGAGTGCGGTCGTGGGCGCCGGGCTCGGTGCGCCATCCGAGGGTGCCGCGCGTCTGATTGTTGTCCCAGGCGAGGACGCCGGCGCCGCCGTACCGGGCGAACACGGCCGAGAGCAGGATCGTCGTCGGCGTCTTCCCGGCGCCGCCCTTGCCGTTGACCACGGCGATGGTCCTCGGGCCCGGCCAGTGCTGGCTGACCGCGAGTTCGTCGCTGCGCGCCGACTGCTCGTTCGCTCCGGGTGCCAGCCGGAAGCCCATCTTGTTGAGCGCTCCGCGCGCGCCCTCGCGTGCCGGTTCCTCGGGCCGCTCGGTCTGAAGGAACGAGGTGCGCTCCCTCAGTTCGCGGCGAGAGGGCGGTGGTGCTGGACTCACGGTCGGGGCGGCATCCGGACGCTGCGGCAGCGGTGGTGCCTGCTGGCCGGCGGGCACGCCGGCGCGGCGGTACTGCGGCGGCTCCGCCGGAGCATCCCGAGGCGGTGCGGGCATCGTGTCGTCGAGCGCGCCGAACGTCTCGGCGGGTGTCGCGGGGCTCGGTGGCACCGGCGGCGCGGGCGGAACCGAGGACGGCATCGAAGGGACGGAGCTGATGATCTGCTGCTTGTGATCGCCTCTCAGGGCAGGAGCAGCGGCCGACGGGGTCGGTTCCTCAGTCGCGCCTGACATCTTCCCGAGCCTACCGGCATTTGAAGCGGAACCCGCCTCGGGGGTAGCCTCGGTTCTCGTGCCCGCGTACGGAGCACACCAGCTCACACAAGGACGTCATGAACGACTTCGCGCAGTCCCCCAATCTCACCCTGCTCCCGGCCGTCGATGTCGCCGGCGGCAAGGCCGTGCGTCTGACCCAGGGAGAGGCCGGCACCGAGACGAGCTACGGCGACCCGCTGGATGCCGCAGGGGAGTGGGTGTCGCAGGGCGCGCAGTGGATTCACCTCGTCGACCTCGACGCCGCATTCGGCCGGGGGAGCAACACCTCGATCCTGCGCAAGGTCATCAAGCAGTTCCGCAACGTGAACGTCGAGCTCTCGGGCGGCATCCGCGATGACGCGACGCTGGAAGCGGCCCTGGAGAGCGGAGCGACCCGCATCAACCTCGGAACCGCGGCGCTCGAGAACCCGGAGTGGGCGGCCGATGTCATCGGCCGCTACGGTGAGGCCATCGCCGTCGGCCTCGACGTGCGCGGCACGACCCTCGCCGCGCGCGGCTGGACGAAGGAGGGCGGCGACCTCTGGGAGGTGCTCGACCGCCTCGAGGATGCCGGCTGCAGCCGCTACGTCGTGACCGATGTCACCAAGGACGGCACACTCCGGGGCCCGAACCTCGAGCTGCTTCGCGAGGTCACCGCTCGCACCCCGAAGCCGGTCGTCGCCTCCGGCGGCATCTCGAGCCTCGATGACATCATCGCGCTTCGAGAGCTGGTGCCCCTGGGTGTGGAAGGTGCCATCGTCGGAAAGGCCCTCTACGCCGGCGCGTTCACGCTGGCCGAGGCGCTGGATGTCGCCGGGGACTGACGAGCCCGGCCACGACGGCGGGCACGACCACGACGCTCACGAGCGTTCGGACTCCGCCGGCGTCCCCTGGGAGGGGCGCAGCTTCGAGGCCAATCAGCACGCGGCGGATGACGGGTCGGCAGATCCGGCGCTGCTCGACGCACTGCTTCGCTTTCGGGCAGGAGAAGGGTCGCAGGTCGACGTGGTCGACGCGTTCCGTTCGGCACGGGTGCTGATCCCGCTCGTCGCCGAGAGGGGCGAGGAGGGCGTCGCCCCCAGCGGACTGACGGTCGACAAGACGCAGGAGCTGTCGATCGTGACGGTCGCTGCTCCCGACGGTCGCCGGGTGCAGCCCGTGTTCTCTTCGGTCGACGCGATGGCGAAGTGGGATGCCACGGCCCGCCCCATCCCAGTGGAAGCCGTGCGGGCAGCGCTCGCGGCATCCGCGGAGGACACCGACCTGATCGTGCTGGATCCGACGGCGGACACCGAGTTCGTCATCCGCCGCCCGGCCGTCTGGGCGATCGCGCAGGGGCACGGCTGGGAGCCGAGTTTCCAGTCGCCGGAGGTGTTCGGCGCGCTTCGCGAGAGCATCGGGCACGAGCTCGCGGTGATCGATGTCGCCGTCGCGCCCGGCGATCCGGACGCGCGGCTGCGCGGGCCGGAGCTCGTCGTGATCCTCGAACTCGTCGACGGACTCGAGCCCGAGGTGCTCGACGCGGTGCTCGCCCGCCTTGCCCAGCGCTGGGCATCCGACGATCGCATCGCCGTGCTCGCCGATTCCCTGACGGTCAAGCTCCGCCGGTCGGCCTGAGCGAGTTGGGTACGATCGCCGTATGCGCAAGGCGGCGATCGCGGTCATGGGGTTCGTGTTGCTCCTCACCCTCCCCGCCTGCGCAGAGAACGCGTGCCCGGCGATCGGCTGGAACAACGTCGTGACCGTCGACGCCGCAGCCTACGGCGACGACGTGTTCATCCAGCTGTGCACGGATGCCGGCTGCTCTGCCGCGCCAGGTGAGGAACCGACGCCGTCGTCCGACCCCGCGACGCCGGTGCGGGCGGACGACACGACGTTCGGCTTCGGCATGGCGGCGCCCGACGAGGCTCTCGTCCGGGTCTACGCCGCGGACGGATCGCTCGTCGCCGAGTCAGAGCACACGATCTCATGGACCCACTCCACCGACCGCTGCGGTGGACCTTCCACCGCCGAGCCCATTGTCCTGCAACCCTGACCCGTTGCCATCCCCAGAGGTCATTGAGCAACGCAACGGCGCGGGGATGTCGCCGGGAGCGAGCATCGGGAGGGGACCCGCGAAGCGGGGAGGGCGCCCGCTCTGCGAGCGAAGACGGCAGCCCTGCGCCCGAAGGACGAGCTACGTGACCGGCCCCGTCCACTTCTCGCCAGGCCCCTTGCCGATCGGGTCGACGATGACGGACGCTTCGCGGAAGGCCAGCTGCAGGGAGCGGAGCCCGTCACGGAGGGAGCGCGCGTGCATGTCGCTGATCTCCGGCGCGCCGGCTGTGATGAGCCCCGCGAGGGCGTTGATGAGCTTGCGGGCCTCGTCGAGGTCGAGCTCGGCTTCCGGATCGTGAGCGAGACCCACCTTCACCGCCGCGGCGCTCATGAGGTGCACCGCGGCCGTCGTGATCACCTCGACGGCGGGGACGTCGGCGATGTCCCGGGTGGCGGATGACGCTGCCTCTTCCTGCCGTGCCCAGCGCTCTTCGCGCTCGCGATCTGCCTCGTCCTGACCCTGAGTCGTCACTTCGCCTTGCCTTCTGTTAGACTTTGGCGGGCTCCGGAGCGTCTAGCTCCGGTTCGAAAGAGGATTCACTTCCCACCCGCGCTTGCCGTTCCAGGCTACCGGGTCAAGCACTCCGCCGGTTCAGGCCGGCAGATCGGCGCCAGCCGATGGTCAGGGTGCGAAGCCGGCATCTGAACGCCGGCGGGTGGGGACGATTCCGAATTCGCCCGCGATGCACACAGCGTCGCGGTGGCCGAATCACATCGTCTAAGGAGCACCTATCAGCGATCCCCGCACCAATGAGCGCATCCGCGTCCCCGAGGTCCGCCTCGTCGGACCCGCGGGTGAGCAGATCGGCGTCGTCCGCATCGAGGCCGCGTTGCGCCTTGCGCAGGAAGCCGATCTCGACCTCGTCGAGGTCGCCCCGAACTCGAAGCCGCCCGTGGTCAAGATCATGGACTACGGCAAGTTCAAGTACGAGGCCGCCCAGAAGGCGAAGGAAGCTCGCCGCAATCAGGCGAACACGATCCTCAAGGAAGTCCGCTTCCGTCTGAAGATCGAGGCTCACGACTACACGACCAAGCTCAAGCGCGCCGAGGGCTTCCTCAAGGCCGGCGACAAGGTCAAGGCCATGATCCTGTTCCGTGGCCGCGAGCAGTCGCGCCCCGAGCAGGGTGTGCGTCTGCTGCGCAAGTTCGCCGAGGACGTCGCCGAGTTCGGCACTGTCGAGTCGAACCCGACCATCGACGGTCGCAACATGGTGATGGTCGTCGCACCGCTGAAGAACAAGTCCGAGGCGAAGGCCGAGCAGAACGCCGTCCGGGCCGCGAACAAGGCCGCGGCGCGCGACGCCGCCCACGGCGCCGACGCTCCGGCTGAGAGCTCCGCGGAGTAGATCCGCCAACAAGACTCCCGCACCGCGGGGTGACACCGTCGCCTGAGAAGGCGCCATACGAAGGAAGAGAAGATGCCGAAGCAGAAGACCCACTCGGGTGCTAAGAAGCGCTTCAAGATCACCGGAAGCGGCAAGCTGAAGAAGCAGCAGGCCGGGATGCGCCACAACCTCGAGCACAAGTCGAGCCGTCGCACCCGTCGTCTGAACCAGGACCAGGTGCTCTCGAAGAACGACACCAAGGTCGCGAAGAAGCTTCTCGGTCGCTGAAGCGTCCGACCGCAGGAATAGGAACAAGTCATGGCAAGAGTCAAGCGGGCAGTAAACGCCCACAAGAAGCGTCGCGTCATCCTCGAGCGCGCCTCCGGCTACCGCGGTCAGCGTTCGCGCCTCTACCGCAAGGCCAAGGAGCAGGTCATCCACTCCCTGGTCTACTCGTACCGGGACCGTCGCAAGCGCAAGGGCGACTTCCGCCGTCTCTGGAT
>NZ_JAPSHY010000044.1 GCF_031179285.1 Microbacterium sp.
GCAACCGGGAATCGAAGGGGCCAGCAAGGGGATCTACGCGCCCACGCTCCGTCATCACGGGGATCGGTTCTACTTGATCACCACGAACATGAACGAGATCCGGCGCGGGCACCTCATCGTCCATTCCCCCGACCCGGAGGGCCCGTGGAGCGAGCCCGTCTACACGAGCGGGGCGATCGGTATCGACCCCGACCTGGCGTGGGATGACGACGGCACCTGTTACCTGACCTGGTGCGACGTCGTGCGTCACAGCATCAGCCAAGCCGTCGTCGACCCGCTCAGCGGCGAGATCCTGTCAGAGCCGAAGACGTTGTGGGCTGGTTCCGGTCTGGCCAACACCGAAGGACCGCACCTCCACCGCCGCGGCGAGTGGTGGTACCTGGTCGTCGCCGAGGGCGGAACGCACACCGGACACGGTGTCTCGGTCGCCCGATCGCGATCCATCTCGGGTCCGTTCGAGGGGCATCCTTCGAATCCGGTCTTCTCGCACCGCAGCACCGCACACCCGGTGCAGGCGACGGGACATGCCGACTTCGTCGAGCTGGTGGACGGCTCCTGGGCGGCCGTGCACCTCGGCATCCGCCTGCGAGGCACGTTTCCCCGCTTCCATGTCACGGGGCGCGAGACCTTCATCGTCGGCATCGACTGGGTCGACGACTGGCCCGTCTTCGACGAGGAGCGGTTCGCGGTCGAGCCGCAGGACACGGCGTTCGCGGACTCCTTCGACGGGCCGCTCCACCTGCGATGGGTCGGACCCGGCCAGGACCCGGCGGAGTTCGCGCAGACAGGGAGTGAAGGACTGTCTCTGCGCGCCGAACACGGCACGGCGACGTTGTGCACCCGTATCCGCGACCACGAGTGGTCGGCCCGAGCAGAGCTGACGGAGGGAGGGGGCGGACTCTCCGTCCGGATCGACGAGCAGCACTCCTTCGGGCTCGCGGTCGCCGGAGGTGATGTCGAGGTCGTGCAGGTCGTCGGTTCGACCCGCACCGTGCTCGCCTCCGCACCTGCAGCGGCCCCGTGCGAGCTGGTCCTGAGCGCGGAACCGGCCCCGCAACGAAGCTTCCGTGCCGGCCCTGACCGCCTGCGCGCCGGAGTCATCGAATCCGACGGCAGCACACGGTGGCTGGCGGGTGTGGATGGGCGTTACGTCTCCACCGAGGTCGCCGGAGGGTTCACCGGGCGCATGATGGCACTGGAGGCGGATGCCGGCGGTGCGACCTTCCGCTCCGTGCGCTACACGCCGGGACCGGTTCGGGACACGGCCCCCGCGACTTCACCGAGCGACTAGAAGCAGTACGACACCACGCCCCGGCCTCGGGGCGGGATACAAAGGAGATCGAGACATGTCGGAAAACAGCACTCTCACCGCTCAGAGCACCATCGCGCAGTGGCTCGACCACCCCGTCGGAGGCGAACTCGTCCGCGGTCTGCTCGCCCAGGCGGGCGTGGACGAGGACAAGCTGGCCCCCGTCCGCGGGCTGCCGCTGCAGCAACTGGTGGCGCTCAGCCAGGGCAGCATGCCGCAGGAGGTCATCGACGGCCTCGTGCTGCAGGCCAACGGCGGCGTCGCACCGACCGAGCAGGCGGATGCGGGGTGGCGCGAGGTCGTCACGTCGGGCCGCTTCGCGGGCAAGACCGTGATCGTCACCGGTGCCGCGTCCGGCATCGGACGCGCGACGGCCTCCCGTGTCGTGCGCGAGGGCGGACGCGTCGTGGCCGTGGACATCAGCGCAGAGCGCCTGGATGAGGTGCGGGCGGAGCTCGGCGAGAACCTCATCCCGGTCGCCGGCGACATCACGAAGCAGGAGTCGATCGACGCCATCATCGCGGCGGCGGGGGAGCGCATCGACGCTCTGGCGAACGTCGCCGGGATCAACGACGACTTCTCCCCTCTGCACGAGACCACCGACGCGATGTGGGACCGGGTCATCGGCGTCAACCTCACCGGTACCTTCAAGCTCACCCGCGCCGTGCTGCCGGCGATGCTGGCGGTCAGCGCGGGCTCGATCGTCAACGTCGCCTCCGAGGCGGCACTGCGGGGCGACGCCTCGGGCAACGCCTACACGGTGTCGAAGCACGGCGTGATCGGCCTGACTCGCTCGGCCGCCTTCATGTACGGCCCCGACGGCATCCGAGTCAACGCCATCGCTCCCGGCGGGGTGGCCACCGGCATCCCCTTCCCGCCGAACGTGTCCGCCGCAGGGTCGGCGCGGCTGCGGCCCTTCCAGGCGCAGATCCCCACGGTGGCGACCGCGGAGCAGCTGGCCGCCTCGATCACATTCCTGCTCTCGGACGACGGAGTGAACATCAACGGCGCCGTGCTGCCCTCCGACGGCGGCTGGTCGGTGCAGTAGAACGGGTCGCCCGGATAGACCGATGGATGAGCGAGAAGAGGACACGATGAAGACCTTCCCGAACGGCTTTCTGTGGGGCGCCTCCACGGCGCCGCATCAGACCGAGGGCAACAACGTCAACAGCGATTTCTGGGCGAACGAGGGTCGCTCCCCCGGCATGGAGTTCAGCGGCGACGCCACCGACAGCTATCACCGCTACCGCGAGGACATGCAACTGTTGGCGGATGCGGGACTGAACAGCTACCGGTTCGGTATCGAGTGGGCGCGCATCGAACCCCGCCCGGGGATGATCTCGCGCGCGGAGCTCGCGCACTACCGGCGGATGATCGACACCGCACTCGAGTTCGGGCTGACCCCGGTCGTGACGCTGCACCACTTCACTAACCCCAAGTGGTTCGCCGACGAGGGCGGATGGCTGGGAGCGGGCGCGGTCGACCGTTTCCGCTCCTATGTGAGCGCGGCGACCGACATCCTCGAGGGCGTGCCGTGGGTATGCACGATCAACGAGCCGAACATGTTCGCGATGATGACGGGCATGGCCCGGCTGCTCAGCGACCCGGAGGCACGGAAGAAGTGGACGAGTCCCACCGTCGAGGGGGAGCGCCGGCAGCTGCCCGCACCGGATCCCGAGATCGGCCGGATCCTGATCGACGCCCATCACGCCGTACGTGACATCGTTCGTGAGAACACCGGTGCGAAGGTCGGGTGGACGGTCGCGAACCGTGCCTTCGAGGTGCGGCCAGGGGCGGAGGAGAAGGCGGCGGAACTGTCCTACGTCTGGGAGGACCTCTACCTCGAGGCTGCTCGCGGCGACGACTTCGTCGGGGTGCAGTCGTATTCCGCCCAATGGGTGAACACCGACGGAATCGAGCCGTACCCGCCGCATCCTGACAACACTCTCGTGGGAACCGCCTATCGTCCCGACGCGCTCGGTATCGCGACGCGTCACGCCTGGGAGGTGACCGGCGGGGTGCCGATCCTCGTCACCGAGAACGGCATCGCTACGGGCGACGACACCCGCCGCATCGCCTACACGGATGCCGCGTTGCGCGCACTCGCGGACGCGATGAACCAGGGCATCGACGTGCGTGGATACCTGCACTGGTCGCTGCTCGACAACTTCGAGTGGGGCCACTGGGAGCCGACTTTCGGGCTCATCGCCGTCGACCGCGAGACGTTCGAGCGCACGCCCAAGCCGAGCCTCAGCTGGCTCGGTGAGGTGGCGAGGCGCAACGGGCTGGAGTGACGCGGCTCACTCATCGTGGAGCCTCCCGCTTGCTGCGAGCATCGGCGAGGGCGACCTCGAGGGCGCCCTCGTCCACTACATGAAGGACATGCCGCCGGATGGCTGGAGGGCGCGAGGCGGTCGCCCGCGGTCGTCCGAGCCGTTCCGGGTGCCGTTCACCGCAGCGTCGAGGGCGCGGATCACGTCTGGGACCCGACGGCGATGGCGAAGGAGATCGTCCGCTTCGTCATCGGCCGCGACGCCTGAGATCGTTCAGCGCCGCACCCGATAACGCAGGTGAAGGACCCGGTTGCCTTGGATCACCTCGACAGGATCCTCCAGCAGGTGCTGCTGCTGCGCTGATCCGAAGTACCGTTTGCCCGATCCGAACACGACGGGTACGACATCCATGCGCACCTCGTCGACGTGTCCCGCAGCGAACACCTGCCCGCCCACATCGCCGGCCGAGACCTCGACCGTGCGGTCGCCCGCGAGTTCGCGTGCCTTCGCCACGGCGGCTTCGATATCGCCCACGAAGTGGAACGGTGCCTCCGGGTCCCAACCCTCCGGCTTCGGCCGATGGGTCACGACGACGACGTGATCGACGCCGCCCGGAGGCTTCCCGTCCCAGCCGTCCGTCAGATCGAAGACGTGCCGCCCGACGATCGTCGCCCCGATCTCGTCCCAGTACGGCCGGGTGTAATCGAACGAAGCCTGCGACACCTTCAGCGCCCCGCTCTCGTCGAGCGGCACGTCGCCGCTGAGGAGCCAGTCGAACAGGGGTCCTGGCTGATCGTGGTCGTCGGCGATGTAGCCATCGACCGACACCGAGCTGTACATGACGACTTTTCCCATGGGGCTGCTCCTCTGCTGTGCTGCCCTCAGGTTAGGCGTCGCCCGCGCAGTACCTCTTGTAAGAAATCAATCCGCCGGCAACGGCCAGCTGTCGAGGGCGTGTCCGGGATTCTCGCGCAGGAACCGCTGGCGGATCTCGACGTAGCGCGTCGGCGTGAGCCCGGTGAACGCCCGGAACTCATGGCCGAAATGCGCCTGGTCGAAGTACCCGGCACGAACGGCGACGTCGGCCCAGTCGATCGGTGCGGTGAAGTCGATCTCGAACAGGGTGGCGGCGAGACGGCGGGTGCGGGCGAAGCGCTTCGGGGTGACGCCGATGATCTCCTTGAAGCGTTGCGTGAGATGGGTGCTGCTGACGCCCGCAGCCGTCGCCAGGTCGCTGATCGCCACCGTGCCGCCCGTCGCCACGATCGAACTGCTCGCATCGCGGACCAGGTCGAGTCCGGGGACGTCGCGCCGCAGGTGCAGCAATTCCTGTTCGAGCACCGACAGCATCGCCTGCGGATCGCGGGCGGCATCCAACCATTCCCGCAAGCGGGCGACGGCGCCTCGACCCCACACCTGCGCCAGCGTCGCCGGCCGGTCGCACAACTCGGCCACGGACATGGGCACGAACGGTGCCAGCCCCCATGGCTCGAGGTGCACCCCGACGGACCGCGTCCACGGCGGATAGGCGAACTCCAACGCCCGGGTCGGAGTCGAGACCACACATCCGTCGGCGAACTCCGACGCCGCGTCGTCGGTGCCTGCGCGGATGCGGAACGGCTCCCCGAGGTTGACGATGAGGAACGCCCCGGGCATGGGCGGCAGCAACAGCCGCGGGTACGGTGACGGGCCCTCCAGGTAGTAGAGGTCGTCGACCAGGCCGTCCAGAGGCGGTCCCGGCACTACCGACACGTACTCCACGCGCCCACAGTAGCGCTGCCTGCACCGCTCCTCGAGCGTGAAGCGCGTCCCCCTGCGACGGCCGACGACCACCTCTGCCTTATGACCGGCGTTACACGGCCACGCCCTTCACGGACAGACAGTGGGATCGGACAGAACGGCTTCACCCACCAGCGTCTCGAGCGTGACCAGCCGCTCGTCCGGAGCTCCGGTGATCTCCACCACCGTCAGTGCCTCGTCGATCACGTCGGGGTCATCGAGAAGCTCCAGGAGCACGTCGTTCATGGCCTCGCGGAGCTCCAGAAACTCGTCGGCGTCGACATGGATCGGGTCGCGCGGTGTCAGCGGCAGCACCACCAGCATGTCGACCGCGCGCAGCGCTTCGGCCGTACGGGCAGTGGCCCGCTCAAGGAACGCGTCGTCGAGGGGGCGGCCGGTGAGGTCGGCCAGGGCGAGCAGATAGGCCAGGAAGTCAAGCGGGCCACGCTCGGCGATGAGGCAGGGGCCGTTGTTCTGCGCTGCGAGGCGATCGGCGGCGATGCGCAGCTGAGACGCGAACAGTGCGGCAGACGCTGTTCCGCCTGCCTCGTCCACGAGCTCGAACGGGTCGGGCAAGACCGTGAACTTCGGATGCCGCAACGCGAAGTCCGAGATGAGGGTGCTCTTGCCGCTGGCATGGGTCCCCGAGACTACGATGCGCACGGGGTGAGGATACCGTGCGGCCGGAAAGCTCCGTCCATGGGGGAACGCACCCGGTGAGCACTATCGCCGCACACCTGCACGAGATCACGCCGCGCCATCAGCTGACGTCGAGCTCGGGCGGCCAGTGCGGATGCCGCGCCACGGCGACCCTCGCGGAAAGATCGGTCAGCACGCGAGACTGCGGCACGACGGCATCCAACCCCAGCGCCCGCGCGAGTTCCAGCGCGAGGGCTGCATGCCCGGCCGCACTCGGATGGAAGGCGTCGTCGAGCAGGCCCCACGGCTGACCCTCATTGCCGGGACCGGTGCCGGACGAGTACTCCGCGAACCGGGCGTACTGGTCGACGAGGATGACCTGCTCCCGCTCGGCGACCTCGCGGATCGCCTGGGCGAACTCGCCGATGCGTTCCCGGTCGGGAGCGTGGAGCAGGTCGGCGGCGGGCGGGGTCTGCAGCACCGGGATGGCGCCGAGCTTCCGCACCCGCCGGACGAACTCCGCGATCGACGCCTCGAACGCCGGCACCTCGATGATCGGATCGAGCCACACCGTCGTGCAGTCGTTGGTCCCGATCATCAGGGTGACGACGTCGGGCCGCCACTCGGCGACCCGACGCTCGAAGTCCTCGACGATCAGATCGGCCCGCCAGCCGGTGATCGCCGTGTTGATGACGACGTCCTGCACCCGGCCCAGGTCGCCGCGGATCAGCTCGTGCAGATGATCGACGTAGTTGCGCGCACCGCGGGTGTGGATGAGCCCGTGCGTGATCGAGTCACCCGTCATCACCCACGTCAGCGGTGCATCCGAGGCGATGATCTCGCGCAGGGCCGAAGCGTCGTCGGTCATCTCAGCCGGTCACCTGCAGCTTCACGTCGACGAAGCGCGGGCGGTAGATCGAGGCGTCGTCGTACACATCGCCGACATTGTCGAACGTGTTCACGTTGTACGTCACGAGAATCCCGTTGCCGGTGCGCAGATTCGGGTGCTCGTGGGCGTTGTACGTGAACACATCGGCGTCGCCGTAGCTGCCGAAGATGCCGGTCTCCGGCGTGCGGTACAGCTCGACCGGCTCGGTGAACGGCCCCATCGGCGAGCACGAGGTGCGTGCCACGATGCGGGTGCTGAAGATCTCGGAGGTGTCCTGCGTCACCAGGAGATAGCCGTCGCGGAACGGCGCGACGCTGAACTCGTTCGCCACATGGGGCGCCACCGGTACGGCATCTGTCTCGTCGCTCGACCAGCCGGTGCCGTCCCAGTACGTCCAGGTGCCGGCGATGCCGTCGTCGCCCTCGGCGCGAGCGAGGTGCGCTGAGCGCACGCCACCCGGGTCGGCGACGCCGTAGATGTAGGTGACGCCGTCTTCCTCGAGCGTCCAGGAGCCCCAGTTGATGCCGGTCGCCGACGGGGCGTCGGTGATCGACTGCAGCTGCAGCGTCTCGCCGTCGAGCGTCGCCAGGCGGTTGGCCACCCAGCGGAAGTCGAAGCTGCCGGTCCCGGTCTTCTCGAACTGCAGCAGCGGCACCTGCACCGTGCCGTTCGCTCCGGGCGTGGGGTCGCCGATCCAGTACCAGCGGCCGTCGGGCTCGGGCGGGATGATGCCGGCCGGAGCGTCGGGCGTGCCGCCGGTGATCGTCGAGAAGCCGCCCTTCTTGTCTTGCACGACGACCGAGTTGTTGACGAACGGCGAGTCGGTAGGCCGTGAGCCGTCGGGGTTCACGGTGCCGAGGAACGAGTCCGAGAAGAACCAGCCCGTGCTGTGCTTGCCGAACGGCATCGAGAACGTGCTGTCGCCGCCGGTCCACTCGCCGCCGGTGTTGGCGTAGGTGGTGAACTGCGTGGTGAGGTCTTCATTGATGGATGCCGTGGCGGTGAGGGTCTTGTCGACGAGCGAGCACTGGCCGGTGTTGCCGTTGCCTGTGCCTGCGGGGACTGCTGCGCTCGCCGGGGCGGCGATGAGTGCGCCTGCACAGAGGGATGCGGTGGCCAATCCTGCCGCGATGACTCTTCTTCTCATGTCGATCACTCCTTCGTGTTCGTGCGTGTTGGGTGTTGCTCTGTGTTGAGTTGATGTCGTGCGTCGTGCGTGCCTGTGCGGTGAGACACCACTCTCTGCGTGAGACTCACCGCCAGGCGTGGTGTCTCGCGCAGAAACTCCGGTTTCACGCGGAATCTGCCGCCTCAGTTCGCTCTGTCATGCCGTGAACTCGCCTTCGTTGGGGTTGGTCTTTCGCGCGTACGTGCCTGCTTCCGCGCCAGCCCGGCCCGCGAGAAACGTCTTGCTGCATGAGAAACGTCCGTGAACGACGTTTCTCATGCTGAAACTCCTGTCTCGGCAGACAGCGTCGCCGCGCACACGTTTCTCATGCTGAAACTCCTGTCTCGGCAGGGCGCGACGTCTCAACAACCGCGCCCGCCGCGTCGACGTCGTACACACGCCCGCCGACTCGCAGCCCGCGCAGCTTCGCCGAGGGGTCGAGCGCCGCGACGCATCCCGCCGCGCGAACAGACCCGTCCGTCGCCACAGTCACCCCGAACAGCGCCTCGATCACGAGTTCGATCCAGGCGCCCGACGACGAGCACGACCAGTCGATGATGTACGGCAACTGCGGCGGGGCCTTGCGTGCTCCGCCGTTGATGCCGGGCACGGCCTCCTCGACGAAGTGCGCCTGACCCATTGGGCCCTGGTTGGCAGTCCGCGACAGCCCCTCGACCCAGTCGGCCAACACTTCGGGCGCGCCGAGCGCCGCGAGCGCCCGCCCCGCATCGGCCGGCCACGCCGGGTAGGCACCGTTCCACTGGTGGTCAGGCCGCGGGCTGTAGCTGGCGTCCGGGTCCCACGGCGAGAGCGCCCGCATCCAGTTCTCGGTCTGCAGCTCGCGCTGGAAGAACTCGACCATCTCGGTGCGGATGCCGGGGGCGAGGTCTTCGGCAATGGTGGTGCCCACGATGCTGAAGTCGTAGCAGTGCCGCACCGGCAGCTGTGTGCCGTCGGGCTGCCCCGCAGAGAAGATGCCCTCGCCCGGCAGGTAGCGCTCGACGATCGACGGTAGCAGCGCATCGGCCGACGCCCGCAGCTCGGATGCCGCCTCCCCGTCGCCCTTCAGCTCGGCGAGCGAGGCCGCGGTGCGCATGCTCCACACGTTCGCGGCGTTCAGACTCGCGACCTCGTGCGTGTACGAGCTGACGCACTCGAGCAGGTTGTCGATCTCGCCGTAGTCCGCCAGCGGAGAGTCGCGGCGCAACTCTTTCCACGCCGTCGCCCACTGCAGCACCGACTGGGCGACCGTCTCATCGCCGACGACCTCATCGAGAAAGCCGGTGTCGCCGGTGAAGCGCACGTAGTCGTGCACGAGCCGGGTCATCGCGTAGTCGTTCACCGAGTACCAGCGCCCGACCGGACCGCCGGTGAGAGACGAGGTGCCGAAGTGCGAGTGGATGTCGAGCGAGATCCAGTGCCTCACCTGGTTCCGCATCTCTGCCGGGTCGAGCAGCGCGTGGCTGACCGAGCTGAGGCTGTAGTCCCAGATGAAGGTCGTCGTGCCCCAGTAGTTCGGCATGAGGGTGTCGTACGAGCGGCCGAGCACGTTGCCGGCGAAGTCGCGCCGGAACCAGATGAGCCCGAGCGCCGCCCACCAGTACAGCCGCCGCAACGGTTCGGATGCCGTCTCGAGCACCGGCAGGGAACCCGAGAACTCGCCGTTCCCCGGCGTGAAGGCCGCCACCAGCTGCCGGTTCCAGAACTCCTCGGCCGCCGCCACGGCCGCGGGAACATCCGCAGCGACAGCCGCATACGAAGCCCCGGCATCCTCCGACGAAAGCCCGACCGCCTGCACGTAACCGACCCGAGCCGTGCCGCCCGCGGCGACACCGAGCGCGACCGAGAGCTCGCCGCCCCGCCCGTTCCCGCCGATTCCGACATCGAACGAATCCTCCGGCGCCGAAACACCCGAACCACCGGCATCCGACGACGCGACACCCGCCGATGACCCCGCCACTCCGCTCAGCACCGCAGACCCGCCGACCAGTCCCTGCACGCTCCACGCGGCAGCATCCGTCGATGAGAACACCAGGCGCTCGCCGTCGACGGCAGCAGCATCCCGCTCCGATGGCGATTCGGCATCCAACCACGCAGAGGCCGACCGCGTCACCCGCGCCGCCGCTGAGAGCCTGAGCCGCACCACGCGATCCACCGGTCCGGTGTTCGTCACGGCGATGTCGATGGCCACCGCGGTCTGCCCCGGCACGCACACCGTCGTCGTCTCGATCGAGAGCCCGTCGACCACAGCCCGCCGCACCACCCGATCCGGCCGCCAAGAATGCGTGACCGGCACCCCGTACGACGCGAACAGCCGCCCGTCGACGAAGAGCACCGCGGTCTGCGTGAGCCCCTGCGAGAGCGGCGGGAACTGCACGGCGCTGAGCGCCGTCAGGTCGTGGTCGACCCGCACCGTGCCGAGCATGTTGGTCAGCCCCGACGGCGCGATCATGTCGTCGTAGTGGTGGGTGACCGGGTCGGCGGCGAGGTCGGCGACGGTGGGGATCGACGGGAGCATGATGCCTTTCAGAACCGGGGCGAGGGGTCGGGGCAAAAGGGTCGGGGGTGGTCAGTACTGGCCGAGAGCCAGTCCCTTGGCGAAGAAGCGCTGGGTGCACAGGAACAGCACGACGGTCGGCAGCGAGACGAGCACGGCCGCGGCGAGCACGACCGACATCTGCGCTCCGCCGTAGGTGCTCTGCATGCCCGAGAGGGTGGTGATGATCGGGCGGATGTCGTCGGACTGGCTGAGGGTGAGGCCGAGCAGCAGGTCGTTCCAGACGAACGTCGCCTGCAGGATGAAGATCGCAACCAGCGCGCTCGACGCCATCGGCAGATACATGCGGCTGAAGATGCGCCACGTGGTGGCGCCGTCGAGCACCGCCGCCTCGAAGACGTTGTGCGCGACCCCGGTGAAGAAGTTGCGCATCACGAACGCCGAGAACGGGATCGAGATCACCGTGTAGATGATGACCATGCCGACCCGGGTGTCGAACAGGCCGATGCGCGAGTACGAGTCGAACAGCGGCAGCAGCACCATCTGCAGCGGGAACACCGTGCCGCCGAAGATCACGACGAACCACAGGAAGCCGCGCTTGAGGCGCAGGGCGACGATCGCGAAGCCGGCCGCCGCGCCCACGAGCACGGCGATGGTGGGCGAGACGATCGAGTAGATGAGGGTGCTGACGATGCTGCTGCCGAGGCCCGAGAGTTCGAAGGCGTCGGCGAAGTTCGCGAACAGGTGGAAGTCGGTGGGGATCCACGACTGCTTCGACGTGAAGGTCAGCGGGTCCTTCATCGCGTTCACGATGAGCAGGTAGGCGGGCAGCATCCAGATGATACCGAGGATGATGAGGATGCCGGTGCGGATGATCTTTGACATGTCACATCTCGTTCTTCGGTGAGAGCTGCTGGCGCAGGTACAGCACCGACGCGACCAGGGTGATGACGGTGAGGAACACGGCGATCGCCGAGCCCAGGCCGTAGTCGCTGTTGACGAAGGTCTCCTTGTACATCGTCAGGGCGAGGGTCTCCGACACGGTGCCAGGCCCGCCCTTGGTCATGCCCCAGACGATGTCGAAGGTCTTCAGGCTCGCGACGATCGAGAGTCCGACGACGACGGCGGTGAGCGGCCGCAGCATCGGCCAGAGGATGCTGGTGAACAGGCGCACCCCGCCGGCGCCGTCGATGCGCGCGGCCTCGAGCGGCTCTTTCGGGATGGCCTGCAGGCCGATGGTGAACAGCAGTGCGTTCACGCCGACGCCCTGCCACGACGAGGCGATGATCATCACGACGGTGTTGAGCGGAGCATCCAGCAGCCACCGCGGCGGGTCGATGATGCCGAACGCCGCGAGCGCCTGGTCGAGCGCGCCGCCGGAGGAGAGGATGAACGACCAGACCACGCCGACGCCGATGCCGGAGAGGGCGTAGGGGATGAGGAAGGGAAGGCGCAGCCAGATGCCGCCGCGAAGGTTCCAGGTGAGCAGCGCGATCGTGAGCCCGATGCCGACCGGCACGATCAGGGTGCCGATCACCCACAGCACGGTGTTCCACGCCGAGCCCACGAAGTCGCCGTCGGTGAACATCTCGACGTAGTTGTCGAGCCCGATCCAGTCGGGGCTGCCGAGGCCGTTGTACTCCGTGAAGCTGAGGAACACCGTCCACAGCAGCGGCAGGTAGAGCAGGACCGCCACCAGGATCACGCCCGGGGCGATGAAGCCCCGGGCGGACCACTGGTACTGCGTCTTCTGGTGCGCCATCCGCCCCGTTACTCCTGCTCTGCCCAGTACTCGTCTGCGGTGGCCTGGATCTTCTCGAGGTACGGCATCGGGTCGCCGGGGTTGGCGTTGAAGGCGCCGAACTGCTCGATCGCGGTGGTGACGATCTCGGTCGGCATGGCCTCGAAGAACCGGTCGTAGAGCATGTAGTCGTCACCGGCGATCTGCTCGCCGATCTCGGCAAGAGCGGGGTCGGCGACCTCGGTCTTCGGGTTGAAGGCCACGTCTCCGTGTGCTTCGTTCCATGCGGTCTGCGCCTCGGGAGACATCCACCACTCGGCGTAGGCGAGACCGAGGTCACGCTGCTTCGAGCTCTCGGCGGTGCAGAGCGGGCCCGACTCGACGGCCACCGGGGTGGCGTCGAGGCCATCGCTGACGGCAGGGATGGCGAACATGCCGTAGTCGTCGGTGGTCATGCCGGCGCCTTCGAGGTTGCCGGCGAAGAAGGTGCCGAAGTTGATCATCGCGTAGTCACCCTGCTTGAGGCCGACGGCGGGATCGGTGGTGCTGCCGGCGTCGCTGAACCAGCCCTTCTCGTGCTCTTCGAGCCAGACGTTCATGATGTCGACGATCTCGGGGTCGGTGTACTTCACCTCGCCGGTGGTGAGACCTTCGTAGAGCGCCGGGTCGGTCGAGGCGACGAGGTGCTGGAACCACTGGAAGGTGAACAGCACGCTGGTCTGGTAGTACGGGGTGACGCCGGCGGCCTTCAGGGTCTCGGCCGCGGTGTTCAGCTCGTCCCAGCTGGTGGGCACCTCGACGCCGTTGTCGGCGAAGGCGGCCTTGTTGTAGAACATGATCCAGTAGGCGATGTTCATCGGCACGCAGTACTGCTTGTCGTCGTAGGTGTAGCTGTCGCGCAGGTCTTCGCTCACCCAGCCCTCGTCGACGGCCTTCGTCCAGATGTCGGTCGTCTCGGCGACGAGGCCCTCGTCGACGAGCTGCTTGAGCGAGTCGCCGGTGTGCCAGGTGAACAGCCCCGGCGACTTCGCCGTGCGGAACGACTGCTTGATGAACGCGTCGTACTGGTTCGCGTCGGAGTAGCCGGTGGTCTTCAGCGTGATGTCGACGTCGTCGCCACTCGTGGTGTTGAGGGATTCGAAGTCGGGCTTCCACGCGGCCTTGTCGGTGTAGAAGTCGAGCGTGCCGGTGACATCGCCGTCTCCGCCCGAACCGCCCGAGCCGCCGGAACAACCGGCGAGGGCCATTCCGCCGATGATCAGACCGGCCGCAGCGGCGGCGATCTTGCGTCGCGAGATCATGAGAACTCCTTCGTTCAATTGGTATCGTTACCAGAAACCTGGGTTCACGCTACCAAGGTGATGGATGCGGTGCAAGAGGCTCCATCGGTGGAGACTCCGTGGGTGCTGCGTGCTGTGTTCAGTTGTCGCTCGTGCGGGAGCCCCGCACGTACGCCTTGACGGTGGCGAAGCGTTCGCTCGCCGAGTGCTCGGTGCGCTCGATCCGGTACGCGCCGACGGATGCCGGGACGATGAACGTCTCGGCGTAGTGGATGACGAAGGGCTCGAACGCTCCGG
>NZ_JAPSHY010000045.1 GCF_031179285.1 Microbacterium sp.
GAGCTTCACCGCGGACGGATCGTCGAACTGGCGCGTGAGCGTCTCGAGAGTGGTGCCGATGAACGCCCCGGCATCCTTCGCCGGAAGGATCACGGTCACCAGGGGGCGGGGCACCGGCTCATGGTGCCGGGGCGTGTTTACCGGCGTGGGACGGCGGGGTGAACGGGTGGTGACACGGGGGAGGTGTTCACCACTCAGGAGAACCGGGCCGGGACGGCCGGTTTCGGGCCGGAATCAGCCCGGCGGGGCCGATCGTTCCTTAGTTGTGAACACCGAACGGGGGCCGAGCTCTCGCAACGTGCGGCGAAATCTCAGGCGGCCCGCCGCTCGCGCTGCACGACGGGATCGGGTACCGGAGCGGCCGCCACCAGACGTTGCGTGTAGGGCATCTCCGGACTGGTGAGGACAGCTCTGGCGTACCCCTGTTCGACGATCTTCCCCTGCTGCAGCACCACGACACTCTCGGACAGCAATTCGACGACCGCGAGATCGTGGCTGATGAACAGACACGAGAAGCCGAGCCGTTGCTGAAGCTCCTGGAACACGTCCAGCACCGCAGCCTGCACAGAGACGTCGAGCGCCGATGTCGGCTCATCCGCGATGAGCAGCGACGGTTCCAGCGCGATCGCGCGGGCAATTCCGACGCGCTGGCGCTGCCCTCCGGACAGCTCGTGCGGGAATCGAGATGCCCACGCGGTCGGCAGCTCCACCTGCTCCAGCAGCTGGTGCACTCGCTGGCGGCGGGCAGCGGCGCCCAGGTCCCGGCGATGCACGACGAGAGGTTCCGCGATGGACTCGCCGATCGTCACACGCGGGTTCAGCGAAGACGCCGGGTCCTGGAAGACCATGCCATACCTGGCCCGCGCGCGCGCCAGTCCGGCCCCCTGCAACTCGGTGACGTCGGTGTCCTCTATCGTGATGCGCCCCGATTCGACCGGAAGCAGGCCGACGACGGCCTTGCCGATGGTGGACTTGCCCGACCCCGACTCTCCCACCAGGCCCACCACCTTGCCGGCGGGAACTACGAAGCTGACATCCTCGACGGCAAGGAAACCAGGGCGCCGCCACGAGCCCGGATAACGGATGTGCAGGTTCTCGACGACGAGTGCCGCAGGCGTCCGGATGTCCTCGGTCGGCGGTTCCCGGTCCACCGTCGACAGCGCCGGCTTAGGCACGGCATCGAGCAGGCGCCGGGTGTAGTCGTCCTTCGGCGATGCGAAGAGCGAGAACACGTCCGCGGACTCGACCACCTCGCCCTCCTTCATCACCACCACGCGGTCGGCCATCTCCGCCACGACTCCCATGTCGTGGGTGATGAGCAGGATCGACATCCCGCGCGACTTCTGCAGCGAGCGCAGCAGTCGCAGGATCTCCGCCTGGACGGTGACGTCGAGGGCCGTGGTCGGCTCGTCAGCAATCAGCATCCGCGGCGAACCCGAGATCGCCATGGCGATCATCGCCCGCTGGCGCTGGCCGCCCGAGAGTTGGTGCGGATACGCCGAGACGCGCCGCTCGGGCTCGGGGATCCCGACCTCGCGTAGGAGATCCACAACGCGCGTCATCGCCTGCGAGCGTGTGAGCGGTTCGTGCAGACGCAGGGCGTCCGATATCTGCTTCCCGATCGTGTAGACGGGGTTGAAGGCCGTCATCGGCTCCTGGAATACGACGCCGATCTCGCCACCGCGCAGCTGCCGCAGCCGATCTGGCTTCACCGTGATCAGGTCCTCATCGCCGAAGCGAATGCTCCCACGGCGCACCGCCCCCTTCGGCAGCAGGTCGAGGATCGCCATCGCCGAAACCGACTTCCCCGAGCCGGACTCCCCGACGAGCGCAAGCGTCTCCCCCTCACGGATGTCGAAGTCGATCCCGTGCGTCACGAAGGTCGTCTCGCCTTCCTTCGTGAAGCCGACCCGAAGGTCCTCCACGGTCAGCAGCGCCTGCTCAGACATTGGACTTCTCCTCGATCTTCTCCAGCTCGGCCCTGAGCGCACGAGTCCCCTCGATGCAGACCTCCCGCGATCCGCCGAGGTCTCGCCAGGTGTGGGTTCGGGCCGCCATCACCGGCAACCCGACCGGGAAATGCTCGTACACGAGCAGGTCGTCGTACCCGACGTCGCGGAGCGCGCGGAGCACCTCGGTCCACGGCACCTGACCGGTGCCGGGGACGCCCCTGTTACTCTCCACTGCGTGGACGTGTCCGAGCAGCGGTCCGACCCGGCGGATCGCCCGCGGCGTGTCCGACTCCTCGATGTTCATGTGCCACGTGTCCAGCTGCACGCGGACGTTCGGCGAATCGACCTCCTCGACGAGGGCGATCGCGTCGTCGGCAGTATTCAGGAAGTACCCCGAGTAGCGGCTCACCGGTTCCACCGTCAGCGTAATCCCGGCGTCTTGGGCCTCCGGCGCGACGGCACGGAGTGCGTCGACGCTGCGGTCCCACTCCTGTGCCGTCCGGCCCCGCCCGGCGAACACGCCGTTGGCCGAGTGTAGGCCGCCACCGACCTTGCGGGCCCCGAGGGTCTCTGCGAGGCGGATGCTGCGGCGGAGGTGATCGACCCCGGCACGCCGCACGTCGGCATCGTCACTGATCGTGTTCCGTTCGGCCGGGAGCGCAACCCCGAGCACGAGGTCGATGTCGGTCTCGTCGAGAGCTCGACGAACCTCCGCAACCGGGAACGCCTCCGGCAGCCGGACGTCGATCTCGATGGCGTCCAGGCCGATGTCCGCGACGGTGCGCACGGTCTCGGCGGGATTCTCCGCAATGTCATGTACGAACATCTGGCTGTGCGCTCCGAACCTCATCGCAGCTTCCTGCCGATCGTCACCCGGGCGGTCTGGATCGGTTCCGTGCGCGCGAACGCGACGGGCCGATCCCGGCGCGACCGACGGCGGCGCGGATCGAGCGACCGCTCCAGCGCGTCGGCGAGCACCGAGAACGCGAGCACTGTGGCGACGACAATCCCGCCGGCGACGAAGAGCAGCAGTGGCGATCGGGTCATCAGCGCCTGCCCCTCGGCGATCATGCCGCCCCAGCTGGGTGCTGGAGGCACCACTCCGAGCCCGAGGAAGCTCAGCCCAGAGGACAGCAGCAGGGAAGCCGCGAGCGTCAGTGACAGCTGCACCAGCACAGGGGCCATCACGCCGGGCAGAATTACGCGGGAAAGGATCCGTGGCCGCGGCGTACCGATCACGGTGCTCGCCTGCACGTACTCGAGGTTCTTCAGCGTCAGCACCTCGCCGTAGACGATGCGAGCGAAGGCAGGTGCGAAAAGGATGCCCATGGTGACGATGAGGGTCAGCGGCCCGGGCCCCACCATGGTGACGATCATCAGTGCAAACACGATCGGGGGGAAAGCGAGGATCACCTCGATGGAGCGCATCGAGAGCAGGTTCACGATGCCCCGGCTGCTCCCGCCGATCAGGCCGATCGTGACGCCCAGCGCCGCGGCCAGGGCGGCCGCGCCGAAGGAGACGAGCAGGTCGATGCGGGCGCCGTGGATCAGACGGGAGAACACGTCGCGGCCGAACTGGTCGGTGCCGAGCAGGTGTGCCCCGCTGGGAGACGCCAGACGCTCCGGGCTCTGGCCGACCGGATCGTAGGGCGCCATCAGAGGCGCGAAGACCGCGAGGAGCACGAGCACCGCGAGGAAGACGGCTGCGATCAGCACGCCGGGCGAGCGGAGTTCTCGGAGAAAGGCCGACATGATCACTGCGTCCTTCCGCGGGGGTCGAGGAACCCGTAGGCGATGTCGACCGCGATGTTGATGAGGATGAAGATGCCGGCGATGACCAGCACGATGCCCTGCACCATCGGGTAGTCGCGGCTGGTCACGCCCTCGATCAGAAGGCCCGACAGCCCGGGCCAGCTGAAGACGCGCTCGATGATGACGGTGCCCCCGAGGAGGCCGCCGAGCTGCAGCGCGGTGACGCTCAGCACGGGTGAGAGCGAGTTGCGCAGCACGTGCTTTCGGAACACGGTGCCTTCGCGATTGCCGACGGAGCGCCCAGTGCGCACCCACTCCTGATTCGAAACGGCCAGAACCGAGGAGCGCGTCATGCGCGCCACGATGCCAGTGAAGCCGATTGAGAGCGCCACGACGGGCAGGGTGAGCGACTGCATGAACTCGCCGAAGTCGCGGTCGGGTGCGGTGTACCCGCCGGACGGCAACCACTTCAGCTGTACCCCGACGAGGTACACGAGCACGACGGCGGCGACGTAGGACGGCACGGCGACCGCGAATGAGGTCAGCACGAGGGTGGCCCGGTCGATGAATCCGCCGCGTCGGGCCGCCAGGGCGCCGACGGCGACGCCGCAGATCACCGAGACGGCGGTGGCGGTGAGCACGAGCTGCAGAGTCCGTGGCAGCCGCTGTGCGATATGGGTGATCACCGGCTGACTGTCCTGGACCGACGTGCCGAGAGTGCCCCCGACGATGTCGCCGAGGAAGTGGAGGTACTGCTGCCAGAGCGGCAGGTTCAGCCCGAGCTCCTCGCGCAGCTGCTGGACCGCGTCCTCCGTCGGCGTTGCGCCCGTCCCGGTCAGGATGAGCCGGGCGGGGTCTCCCGGCACCAGCTGCATGGCCAGGAAGACCACCGTCGCCACGACGAAGAGGAGGACCACGCCGGCGGCCAGCCGGCGAAGGATCATTATCGCCATTGCTCGTCCCTTCTTGCAGAGCCGTCCGGGTGCCGCCCGAGGCGGGGCACCCGGACGGTGCGGATCACTCGAACCGCGTCTGGGCCAAGGTGTAGCCGGAGTTGAACGTGAGGAATCCGGAAATGTTAGTGAAGCCGGCGAGCGTATCCGACAGGCCGTATGCCTGGGAACGCCAGCCAAGCCCGACGATGGGAGCGGTCTCGAGCACGTATGCGCCCAGCTCGTCGTAGATCTTCTTGCGGGCCTCCAGGTCGCTCTCCGTCCGGCCCTTGGCGAGCAGTTCGTTCACCTTCGGGTCGTTATATCCGAAGGGCGCGTTCTGGGCGCCGGCCGGCGTGAGGATCTGGTCCAGGAATGCCGGGTCATTGGTAACGCCGACCGTACCGTACACGGCGATGTCGTAGTCGCCGGCGGCGCCGACCTCGAGTCGGGTCGGCCAGTCAGGCAGGTTCATCTCCAGCTCGATGCCGATGGCCTTGAGGTCGTTCTGCACGGAGATCGCGGTGTCCTGGTGGAACGAGTATTGCGACGAGGACAGCATTCGCGCGGTGAACCCGTCGGGGTAACCGGCCTCGGCCAGCAGCGCCTTGGCCTTGTCGACGTCCTGTTCGTAATGGTTCGCCTGCTCTTCGTTGTAGAACGGTGAGCTCTCAGGGATCGGCATGCCCGACAGCGGCGCACCGACGCCGCCGAGCGCGGCATCCACCACGGCCTGGCGGTCGACGGCCCAGGCGACCGCTTCACGCACCTTGGGGTCGGAGAACGGCGAGTCCGGCGTCGTGTTGAAGAGCAGGTACATGAATGGACCCTCGGTCGCGTCGAGCACCAGATTGCCGGCGCTCTCCACCTGCTCATAACTGTTCCAGCCCACGAACGAGGTCATGTCGACGCTGCCGCTGAGCAGGGCGTTGTCACGCGCCGCCTGATCCGGGATGATTTCGAACTCGATCGTGTCAACATGGGGCTCGTCCTCGACGTAGAAGTCCTCGAACTTCTCGACGACGAACGCGCTGCCCTTCTCGTAGCTGACGAACTTGTACGGTCCCGCACCGACGTAGGTCGGACCGTCGGAGCCGACCTCCTCCGAGGGCAGAATGGCTCCGGACACGTCAGCCATGTAGCTGAGGAATGCGGCATCCGGGCTGGCGAGGGTGACGACCACCGTCGTGTCGTCCGGCGTCTCCACCAACTGGATCCCCTTCGCGGCCGGGAACAGCTTCGCCACGCTGTCGGGGTTCTTCATGTGCTCGAGGGTCGCCTTGACATCCTCGCTGGTGAGCTCACTGCCGTCGTGGAATGTCAGCCCCTCCCGCAGGTGGAAGGTGAACGTCTGTGCGCCCTCCTCATCCCAGCTCTCGGCGAGAGCAGGAGCGACTTCTCCCTTGGCGTCGTACTGCACGAGTCCGCGATGCAGCACGCCGTTGAGGATCATCGAAGCGCTGCCCTGATTCTGAGGGGTAACGAGGTTCGGGACATCGCTGTCGAGCCCGAAGCGGAGGGTGGTGGGGCCGTCTTCCCCTCCTCCGCCGCTCGACGAGCACGCGGCCAGAGCCGTCGCGGTCGCCGCAATCGCGACGATGCCGATCGCGCGCCGTGCGGCGCGCCGCAGGGCGCCATTGCCCGCTGACATGGTCACCATGGTGGTTCTCCTTTGGTTTCCGGCCGATGGCGGCCGTCGTGTGTGCGCCTCAGGACGCGTTATCGGGTTCAGCTGACCTCGACATCGCCACCTGCTCCGCCGTTGTCAACCTGGGCTGGGGACCATTCTGGGAACGTTCCCGTTAATGCTGTAAGACACTCTCGCGCAGATTGGGAACGGTGTCAATGATCAGGTGCAGAATTGATGTATTCGCAATGTTCGCCTCTTCGCCTTCCCCGCACCTCGATACGATGCGAGCATCCGCTTGGTTGAAAGAAGGTTCATGGTCTCCCGCAGCGCTTCCGTGACGATCATCGACGTCGCCCGTGAAGCGGGTGTATCGAAGTCGGCTGCTGCGCGCGTCCTCGCTCGCAACGGGTCGGCGAGCGCTGCAACTCGGGAAAGGGTGCTCGCCGCTGCGGCGAAGCTCGGCTACCGGCCCAACCAACTGGCCAAGGCGATGAAATCCGGGTCGACGCGCACCATCGGCGTCATCGTTCCCGATGTGGCGAGTTCTTTCTTCTCCGCGGTTCTGCGCGGGCTCACGGACTCCGCACGGGCCGCGGGATTCGAGGTACTCGTCAGTAACACCGACAACGACCCCGATATCGAAGCGAGCTCGATCGATCTGCTCGCAGAGAAGCGCGTCGACGGCATCGTCATAGCACCCGTGTTCCAGGACGAGCCCTCGGCGATTCTCGACATCGCCGATGAGGGCCTTCCGGTGGTTCTGCTGGACCGATGCATGCCTCGTCTTGAGCACCTGCCCCTTGTGTGCGTGGACCATGCCGACGCGAGTCGACAGGCGACCGCAGCACTTCTCAAGCTCGGCCACCGGAGAATCGCGCTGATCACCGAGACGACGCGGACCGTCCCCGAGTTGCAGCAGCTGGCCCGAGAGTCCGACCTCTCTCTGCTCCGACCCTCCGCCCAGCGGGCGATCGGCTATCTGCGCGCCCTCGCCGACGCCGGATTGAATGCCGAGGACGCACTCCTGGTCCGTTCCGGATACTCCGTGGAGTCAGCTGCCGGCGCCATGATCGGGTTCCTCGACGGCGAACACGATGTCACCGCCGCCCACGCGACCGATGCCGTGCTGACATCCGGCGCGTACCGCGCATTTAGCGCGAAGGGCATGCGTCTGCCGGACGACCTGTCCTTCGTCGGCTTCGACGATCAGGACTGGACGACGCTGGTCCGACCTGCGGTGTCTGTCGTCGACCAGCCGCGGCAACGCCTGGGAGCGGCAGCGGCGACGGCCCTTATCGCGGCGATTCGGGGGAACAGGCCTGAGGAGCTGAACGTGCGGCTCAATGCCTCGCTGCTGATGCGCGAGTCGGCAGTGGCTGCCCACCCCGGCGTGAAGGCGGGCGCGGAGGAGTTCCGCGCCCGCCCGCTGGTTCAGGATCGATGGTGACGCGCGGTGTCCTCGGTGATGCGCCCGTCCTCTAGGTCGGCATCGATCCGCTCCTGATCCCGGCGACCCGGATCCCCGTAACCACCGGCGCCGGCGGTCTCGATGGATGCCCACTGCCCGGGCTGCAGCACCGTGTAGCCGTGATCGATGGGGCGGGCGTCGTCGCTGAGCACGCATCGGGCGGATGCCCCCGGCCCACCCCCGAAGACACCCCAGGGCTGGGACTTCTGCCGGCTGGTGTCGAGCCAGAAGTGCACGTCCGGCGCTTCGACGCGGATCCGCCGCCGGATCCCCATCCCTCCCCGATGCTCGCCGGTCCCGCCCGAGTCCTCGATGAACTCGTAGGCCTCGACCATCAGGGGATACTCGGTCTCGAGGCTCTCCACCGGAAGGTTCGACGTGTTCGTCATATGGACCTGAACTCCATCGAGGCCGTCTTTGTTGAAGCGTGCGCCGCTGCCGCCGCCGATGGTCTCCAGGTAGACGAACTCCCGGCCTCTCGCCGCGTCTCGCCCGGAGAAGTGCACACCGGTGTTGGCGCCGTTGGAGGCCCCGGTGACGCGCTCGGGCACGGCCGGGGCGAGGGCGCCCTGGATGAGGTCGACGATGCGCTGGCAGGTCTCGCTGCGGCCGTTCACCGCAGCGGGAGCCGAGCAGTTGATGATGGAGCCCTCCGGCGCCTCGATCGTGACCGGACGGTAGAGACCGGCATTGGGCGCGATGTCCGGGTCGATGAGCGTCTTGATCGTGTAGTACACGGCGGCGTAGAGCCCAGTCCACACGACATTGACACTCGCGCGGACCTGCGGTGGGTTGCCGGAGAAGTCGAAGAGCATCTCATCTCCGCTCACCACGATCCGCACCCGCAGGGTCAGTTCGTCGTCAAGTTCGGGGCAGTCGAAGCGGTCGCTGAACTCGTAAGCCCCGTCCGGGAACTCCGCGATGGCGGCGCGGGTGCGGCGTTCGGTGTAGTCGAGGAGCTCGGCACCAATCGCCTGCACCGTCTCGCGGCCGTAGCGTGCGCACAGTTCCGTGTACCTGGTCACTGCGACGCGGAGGGCCGCTTCCTGAGCCCGCAGATCCGCGATGCGCTCCTCCGGAACCTGGCAGTTCAGCAGGATCAGCTGGAGTAGCTCGTCCTGCCGCGCGCCCGCCGTGACGAGATGCACCGGCGGAATGCGGATTGCCTCCTGGAAGATGTGCGCGTGTCCGCGGTCGCCGAAATCGGCATGATGTGCCAGGGTGGCGGCCCACGCGGCCAGTTCCCCGTCCACGAAGATCGGCGCGGCGAGGACGATGTCTGGAAGATGCGATCCCCCGCCCGTGTACGGGTCGTTGCCGATGAACACGTCACCCGGCTGGATCTGCTCCGGCGAGAATCGCTGTCGCAGGGAGGCGACGATTCCCATCAGCGACCCGAGGTGGAGCGGCGAGCCGCCCTCGTCCTGTGCAATCGCCTGCCCCTCGGCATCGAAGAGGCTCGCAGTGCAGTCGCGCCGCTCCTTGATGTTCGGCGAGTACGCGGCCTTCACCAACGTCTCGCTCATCTCCTCCACGATCGTCGAGAACGCCGATCCGACGACCTCGACCAGGACGGGATCCAGTCCGGTCCGCTCCGTTGCAGTACTCATGCCTCGTCTCCGCTTTCGATGATCAGGTTGCGATAGGAATCCACCCGGCACTCGTCGCCGGGAAGGAGCACCGTCGTCGTGTCCATCTGTTCGATGACGGCCGGCCCGAGGATCACGTCCCCGGGTGTGAGCAGTTGCCGGTCGTACACGGGAGTCTCGACGTATCCGTCCGTCGGGTCGAAGCACGCGAGCCGGGTGTCCATCCGTGCCTTCTGGGGGTCCGATGCGCTCGCTGGCGACTCCTGCACGTCGAAGCGCGGCGCCGCACCGCTGGCTTCGAGCCGGAACGTGACCACTTCCACCTCAGCGTCCTCGGACCGGTAGCCGTAGACCCGCTCGTGCGCCTCGTGGAACAGTTCGACGAGCCGCGCCACGCCGTCGCGCGTGAACAGGTGATTCTCGGGAATCTCGACGGCCAGCTCGAAGTTCTGGCCGCGATACCGCAGGTCCATGCGACGCACGGTCGCACGCCCCTCGCTGCCGACCCCCTCCTCGACGAACCATGCGGCGGCGGCCGCGTCCAGCTCGGCGAACACGGCGTCGATCGCCGCTGCGCCGGCGTCGTGCACCGGTGCGATCCGCGTGCGCATGAAGTCGGTCTTGACGTCGGTCATGAGCAGACCAAGGGCCGACTGCGCGCCCGGGATCTCCGGGACCACCATGCGGCGCATCCCGAGCTCCCGCGCCAGACGCGAGGCGTGCAGCGGGCCAGCGCCGCCGAAGGGGACGAGGGCGTAGTCGCGCGGGTCGTATCCGCGCTGCACGGACACCACGCGGATCGCGCGCGCCATGTTGGCGGTGACCACACGCAGGATACCGAGGGCCGTCTCCTCGACGCTGAGACCTAGCGGGTCCGCGAGCCGGCGCATCGCCGCGACCGATGCCTCCCGGTCGATCTTCATCTGGCCGTTCAGCAGGTACTCGGGGTTCAGCATGCGCAGGACGACATTCGCGTCGGTCACCGCCGCCTCGTCGCCGTTGCCGTAGCACGCCGGGCCCGGGAAGGCGCCCGCGCTCTGCGGACCGACGCGGAGGTGGTTCCCGCTGTCGATCCACGCCAGCGACCCGCCGCCGGCGCCGACGGTGTGAATGTCGAGCATTGGCGACCGTACCGGCCGACCGTCGAGTTCCATGCCGGCCGTGACCTTCGGGCGGCCGCCCTGCACGAGCGAGATGTCGGACGAGGTCCCGCCCATGTCGAACGTGATGATGTCCGGGAATCCCGCGGCGGCGCAGATCTGCGCCGCGCCGACGACGCCGGTGCTCGGCCCCGAAAGGACCAGCCGCACCGGCATAGCCTCGGCCGTGTGGAACGGGATGACGCCGCCATTGCTCTGCGTCACATGGGGGACGGGGTGCAGACCCCGGTCGGCCAGCACGGAGCGGAGGCGGGACAGGTAGTTCGCCACCACCGGACCGACGTACGAGTTGGTCACGACGGTTGAGAGCCGCTCGTACTCCCGGAACTCCGGCAGAACATCCGAGGAGAGTGAGACGTAGACGCCGGGGTACTCCTCCGCGATAATCTCGGCAACCCGCCGCTCATGCGAGGAGTCGAGATAGCTGTAGAGGAAGCAGACGGCGATGGACTCGACGCCGGCATCGCGCAGTTCGCGGACGGCACGACGCACATCGTCCTCATCGAGCGGGGTCTCCACTGCGCCGGTATGACGCACCCGTTCCGTGACCTCCTTCCGCAGGTGCCTCGAGACGTGCGGCTCGGGCTTATCCGCCTGCGGGTCGTACATCGAGGGGCGGCGGCCGCGGCCCAGCTCCAGCAGATCGCGGAAGCCCCGGGTCGTGATCAGGCCCGTCCTCGCACCCCGCCCGGTCAGCAGCGCATTCGTGCCCACCGTCGTGCCGTGCGCGAAGTACGCAACCTCACCGATTTGCCGGCTGCCGATCTGGTCCAGGATCTCCGTGACACCGCGGACGATCGCGCGACCGGGGTCGTCGGGTGTACTCGAAACCTTCCGCACGTGGATCCGCGCGGTCTCCTCGTCGAACGCGCAGACGTCGGTGAACGTCCCTCCGGTGTCGACGCCGATTCGCAGGCTCATGACGTTCCCGCTCTCCTTCTAGTTCTCTTCGCTGGATACTTGGTTCTCGATCGTCCGCCGCTGAGGTCAGGCGGGTGCTGTCTTCGGCTCGACCACGGATGCCGGATCGAACGGCATGCCGCGGCCGAACGCCCCGTACACCTGGCAGACCTGGGCCGCGTGAGCACTTGCGGCGGCGAGGGTCGCCGGCATGCTGCGCCCGGTCCCCAGGCCCACGAGCAGCCCGGCGATGAACGCGTCACCGGCACCGAGCGTGTCGACGGGGCTCACCAAGTCTGCCGGTTGGTGGTAGACGCGGTCACCAGCTCCGACAAAGGCGCCCGCCTCACCGCGGGTGACCAGCACATGTTCGGCGCCAGCGTCCCGAGCAGCACGCACCAGATCCTCAGCCTCCCGTTCGACAAGGTGTCCTCCGGAGAAGGAGGCAAGATGTAGATGATGGAGGGACGATGCGAGCTGGTCGAAGTCGAATCGGGCGCCGAAGTCGAAGGAAACCTTGGTTCGCTCGGCGATCTCCGGCACCCGTGCCAGTAGCGTGCCCGCGTATCCCGAGTGCACGACGTCGTAACGGCGCATTAGTTCGAGCTGTTCGTCGTTGAGGTCGAACAGTGCGGTCGTCCGGTCCGAGCGCAGGAATACGCGGTCGTTATCGCGGAGTTCCACATCCGCCGTTGCGTTCGGGCCGCTGCCCACGCGCACGTGGGTGACGTCGACGTGCTCGGCGGCCAGCGCCGACAGGAGATGACGGCCAACGTCATCATTACCGACCACACCGAGGTACCCTGCGTGTACGCCCATGCGGGCCGCGAACACAGCGACGTTGACGGCGTTTCCGCCGGGGAACTGCATCGACAGATGCAGATATCGATCGGAGACGTTGTCGCCTGCGCCGAGGAGCTTCATGATCCAGTCCTTCTCGCGGAGGATCTCAGTACGCGACCTTGTACATGTACCGGCGCTGGGAGGTGTCGTGGCCCCGGCGGGCAGCGACGTGATCCAGGACCCGGCGCTCCGCGCTCATCAGCGCGATGACGCTGAGGTCCGGGCGAGCCTCGACCGGGATGCCGGGGAGCGAGAATGAGGCGGTATCGACGGCCGCGGAGTTCGGCGTGAACCGCTCGGTGAAGTTGATCACGCGCTCTCCGAGCGGTCGACTGGCATCCTCGGCGACGAGCGTGATCACCGTGGCGTCGTCCACCACCATCTCGAGTGGCCCATGGAAGAAGTCTCCGGCGTTGATGGCGGCGGAGTTCATCCAGCTCATCTCCTGGAAGTAGCACCATGCCATCATCTTGGCCATGCCGTACGCCGGCCCACCGCCGACAATATAGCTCAGCGGAGCGTCGGCGAGGAGTTCGGCGATGCGCTCGCCGACATCCGCCACCTCATCCTTCACGGCCCGCAGCGCACCCGGTAGGGCAGGGATACCGGCGCGGAGTTCAGTTGCCTTTTCGGGCGCACCGAAGTGCTCGAGCAGCGCCGCGGCAAGCTGGGCGTTATGCACGAGCTTCGGCTCGGTGATCGTGATGGTCTCCGGATAGTCGAGGTGCACATCGCCGACACACGAAAGCCCGTTCTCGCCCTCACGGGAGATCGACGCAACGAGTGCCCCCTTGTCCTTGGCGAACTCCGCGGCTGCGGCCGTCTCCGGAGTGTTACCCGAGTGCGATGCGGCGATGACCAGGGCGCGCTCGTCAAGCCCGACCGGGTTGCGGGACGTGAGTTCGGCGCTCGTGATCCGCTGGGTCGCGATGCCTGATGCGTAACGGTCAAGGAGGTCGAATGCTGGATAGGTGCCGAAGTGCGACCCTCCGCACCCGACGAGGTACACCCGCTCCACGCCGCGTTCGAGCGCACGGGTCGCGATCTCGCGCGCCTTGTGGTCCTGAGAGACCGCGTGCTGCACACAGGCTTCGAAGTCGTCGGGGACGGGAATCAGATCATTCATCGTTGTCTTGCCTTCGCTCGGAAAGTCGGTGGTTGGGAACGATCCCAACACAACAACCTTGACCGACATTGGGAACGGTGTCAAGAGTCAACTGCGTTTTGCTCCTCCGGACTGGGATCCGTTGACACGCCCGCGGCAGTCATCGGAATCTGCTGCATCGATCGATGGCGCAGATCCCGGAATCTGCAGCGCATGCGGGGACCGGAGGGTGTGACTGCGGGCGCCGGGTACCGTTGGTCGCATGGAGTGGATCGCCGACCCGAGTCCGGGCGCATGGCTGCGCGAAAGGCTCGACGCCGACACGGCGACGATGCACTCCGTCGTCCCGCGCGGGTTCGACGCGTATGTCCGGGTGTTCCACCCGGCGTGGTCGGGGTCGGACGAGACCGTCCCGTGGGCCGAGGTCGCCTCAGCCTTCGGCACGGTGTTCCACCCGCTCGCGCAGTGGAACCGGCTGGTGCGCACTCCCGC
>NZ_JAPSHY010000046.1 GCF_031179285.1 Microbacterium sp.
GATCGACGGGTTGCCTGCGGCGAGCATGATCGCGATCGCGTCGTCGTGGCCCGGATCGCAGTCCAGAATGACCTTCTCCATGGTTCCCTTCCGTAGAGCGCTCATGCCATCGTGCCGTACGGATGCCAGTAGCGCTTCCACGCACCGTCGTCGTTAGCCACGCACGCCGAGCCTGTCGAACCGCCCGCGGGAGCCGGTACGGCTAGGCTCGCCGTGTGAGGGTTTCGATAGCCGATGTGGCCGCTCGGGCCGGCGTATCGATCACCACTGTCTCCCACGCCCTAAACGGCAAGGGGCGCATCACGATGAGCACTCGCGAGCGCGTGCTGAAGGCGGCGTCGGACCTCGGCTATGTCGCCAACCCGAATGCTGCCGGCCTGCGCACCGGACAGTCATCGCTGTTCGCGATCCAGATTTCACCGAGCGGTGGCAACTCTCTGGTGCCGAACTCGTCGTACTTCAACGACATGCTGAACGGCGCGTCCGCTGAGGCGCTGAGCGCCGGCCACCCACTGGTGGTTCTGCCACGTGAACTGACCGAGTCGGAGCTGATCGCTCTCGGCATCACCCGCGCGATCGTGGTCGACCCGATCGGGACGGAACCGCTCGTGCAGTTCCTGCTGGAGACCGGCGGTACCCTCGTCACGATTGGCCGGCTCCCCGACCGCATGCTCCCTCAGTCCCCTTCACGGCTGTTCTTCGTCGACAACGACGCACACGCCGTCGCCCGCACTGCGCTGAGTCACCTGCAGTCCGCGGGCTACCGGCATCCGGCCGTGCTCACCAGCCCGACGTCGGTCTCCTTCTTCCGCGACTGCGTCGACGAGGCGCGCGCCTGGGCGGCGCGAACCGGATGCGCGGTGCCGATCGCGCGCATCCGCAATGAGAACGAGTCCGCGGCCCGACGCGCCGTCGCCGCGCTGCTGGATGCGCACCCGGAGGTGGATTCGCTGTTCACGACCAGCGAAGCAGGCGCCATCGGTGCGGTCTCGGTGGTGCGGCAGCGTGGCTGGGTGGTACCGGGAGACTTCGGCATCGTGGCCGGCAATGACACGTCACTGTTGCGATACTCCTCGCCGTCGATCTCGGCCATCGACCTGCATCCTGACAGTCTCGGGAGGGCGGCCGTGCGCCGGCTGCTGCTCGCCGGCAGACCACCGGTGACCGATACCGACGCTGCCCCGACGGTGATCGGCCACACGCTCCGTCGGCGCGACTCCACACGTCGCAGCAGCTGAAGACCCGCATCAACCCTTCACGGCACCGCCGAGGATCTCGGCCTTCAGCCAGCGCTGACACACGAAGAACGCGACCACCATCGGCAGGATCATGATGAGCATCGCCGCAGCGGTCACGGGACCCCCCGAGCGATACTGCGTAGCGAACTGCGCGAGCACGACCGCGGCGGTCTGCTGACTGGTCGTGGGCAACAGCACGAGGCCGATGATCAGTTCGCTCCACATGCTGAACATGTTGACAACGAAAATGCTGATCATCGCCGGGATGCTGATCGGAAAGGCGACCTCGACCATCGTCCGGACCCGGCCCGCGCCGTCGCAACGAGCGGCCTCAAGGAGCTCGTCCGGCAATGCCGAGAAGTACGAGGACATGAATAACACGCCCCAGCCGGTGAACAACACTCCGTAGACGACTGCCAGCGCCGGGCGCGAGCCGAGGTATCCGAACTGCAGAGCCTGATCGAACACTGGCACCGCGAGGGAGGTGAGCGGCACCGCGATGGTCGCCACGATCAGCCCGGTCACGCCGCGGCGGAACGGTACGTCCTCCTTGGCGAGCGCGTATCCGGTGACCGTGGCGAGCACGGTCGCGATCAACGCGCCCAAGGGCACTATCAGCGCGGAGGTCAGCAGGCCGCTCCCGATCCCCGCATCCCACGCGCCCTGGATGTTCTCGAGGGTGACACCGCCGTCGAGACCGGTGGGATCGCCGGTGTACGCGTCGAGGGGACGGAACGCGAGTCGCACGACCCACGCCAGGGGCAGGATCACGGCGGCGACCGAAAACGCAATCACCGTCCAGATCCCGATTCTGACCGCGTTCGACATGGTGTGCGCCGCGGTGTTCACGGTCATCGATCAGCCCCCGACAGACGTCGCGCTGCGCGGATCACCGCGAGCACGAGTGCGACGAACAGGATTCCGACGACCGAGATCGCGGCCGCGCGGCCCAGGTCGTTGTTGACCAGGCCGGACTGGTAGATCGCGTAGTCGACGGTGGTGGATGTGCCGCCCGGGCCGCCCTTGGTCAGGCTGAAGATCCACGGGAAGAACGAGGTGACGGTCAGCAGTACCAGGAGCAGCATCCAGAACCGCGTGACCGGACGCAGAGCGGGCCGGTAGACATGCCAGACCAACTGACGCCACGTCGCGCCGTCGAGGATGGCGGCCTCCACGACCTCCTCGTCCATGGTGCTCAGGCCCGCCGAGTAGAACATCACGCCCATTCCGGTCACGCCCCACGCGATCACGAGGACGACGGTCATCAGGACGACGCTCGGATCGGACAGCCACGCCGGCGCCAGCACATCGAGCCCAATCGATCGAAGCAGGGCATTGAGCGGCCCGTTGTCGGCGAGGATGATCCGGAACACCGAGCCGACCACCACCGGTGGAAGCAGCGCCGGAAGCAGCAGGACGGCGCGGGCGGGGCCGCTGCCGCGCACGCCGAACATGGCAACCGCCAAGGTGAACGGCACCACAATCCACACCGGGATGCCGAGCAGAAGCAGGGTGGTGTTGAGCAGGAAACGATGGAACTGCTCCCATGCGAGCAGGTCGGCGTAGTTCGCGAATCCGACCCACTGTTCCGGCTGCAAGCCGTCGTATTCGGTGAAGGCAAGGTACGCCAGCCGGACCAGAGGGTAGACGACGAAGAATCCGATCAGCACAAGAGCCGGAGCCACGAAGAGCAAGCCCGCCGGCGCTCGACGGCGACGACGGCGGGGGCCCGGGAGGTCTACCTCGCCCTCCGTCCCCCGCGGGTCGACACGCCCCGGAGCGAGCTCCGAGTGACCTGTCATCAGCCCTCCTGCTGGCTCTGCAGCTCGGCCAGGAACCCCTTCACGTCGCCGGCAGCGAGCGCCGCCGGGAAGTCCGAGAAGAACGTGTTCGAGGCAGCGCCTGCGAGGAAGTCGAGCGCCACCTCGTTCGCGGGCACCGAGGTCATCAACGTCGAGATGCGCGCAAGCGCGGGACTGTCGACGAGCGAGGCCACGTCGACGTCGGTCCGGTTGGGCAGCACTCCGCCGAGCGTGAGGCCGATCTCCTGCCCCTCCTTCGAGCCAATGAACGCCAGCCACGAGCGCGCTGCCGCTGGGTTCTCGCTCTTCTTGTTCAGGGAGAACATCAAATCCGGCGTAAGGTAGGCGATCTGCTCGTCGGCATCCGGATGCAGCGGCGTGAGGAACGTGCCGTAGCCGTCCTTGCCGAGCTTCTGGTCGAACACCGCCCAGTTGTTGTTCCCGCCGATCTGCCCAGCCGCCATCGCGACCTTGCCGCTAGCGACATCGGCCTCGGCGTCGCTGTCTTCCTTGTCGAGCCAGCCCTGCGCGAACCAGCCGTCGTTGACGGCATCGACGAGGGTCTGCATCGGCACGGCGAACCGATCATCGGTGAGGCTGATCTTCCCGGTGCGGAACTCGCTGATCTGTTCCGGCTGCGGCAGGAACTGAACCAGCAGTCCGGCGTACAGGAAGAACGGGGCGAATCCGCGAGAGAGTGTCAGCGGTGTGATGCCGGCGGCCTTCAGCTTCTGGACGCTGTCGGTCAGTTCGCTCCAGGTCATCGGCGGGTTCTCGGGATCGAGCCCCGCCTGCGCGAAGAGCGCCTTGTTGTAGTACCAGATCGTCCCCTGGGCACCGATCGGGATGCCCGCGGCCTCGCGCCCGCCCGGCTTGAGGGTGGTGAAGTCCCATAGGGTCAAGGTCTCATCGAGGTCGGGGAAGTCGGCGCGATCGAGCGGAGCGAGCGTCGGGAAGACGCCGTCTTGCAGCGTGCCCGGGACCAGCGAGAGGGTGTCGGACAATTCACCGGCGCGATACCGCGTGGTGGCCACGGTCACCATGTTCTCGAACGGCGTGCTGTCGAATCGGAGTTCCGCCTCCGGGTTCTGCTCCAACCAAACGCGCCGGCGCTCGTAATGCGCCTTGGCGCCAGGGGTGCTCTGGTCCTGGGTGTTGAACGCGAGCATCGAGACGGTGCCCTTCGCCTTTCCCGGCGGAGCGATCTGGGTGTCGGCGCTGGTCGAGCCCGCCGGCCTACCCTGGCCGCCGCAGGCGCTGAGCATAGCGTTCAGGCCGAGGGCGGAGGCGCCGAGGACGCCGGCCCTCAGGACGGTCCGCCGCGGCAGCTCGGCCTGGCGGGGAAGGATGTCGCGGTATGAGGGTGTCATCAGAATGCTCCTTTGCACATCGCTGCCTTGCAGGTTGCTGCCTTCATCGGATGCCGCCGGCGGGCCGGCGCTCCCAAAGTTCGAAACGCACGGATCCGGGCGAGCTGCCCGCGACGGCGCGAAGCGGGCCGTTGCCATCGTCGGCGACCACGGGGGTGCCGAAGGATGCGGTGGGGAGGGCTCGCATCGCCTCCTCAATGTCGTCGACGTAGAACCCGGCGGCGTGCAGCCCCCCGGTGAGCGGCCAATCGGGGCGGCGCCCAAGCTGTTCGTCGGGGTAGGCCATGAACTCCATCCGGCGGTGCTTATCGGCATCGGCGACGTTGACGCAGCGAAGGGGCGTTGCGGTGGGGTGCGCCATCAGCTGCTGCATTTCCTCGGCCCCGCAGAACACGTCCACCACGACATCCATCCCGGCCTCGGCGCTCCAGAATCGCTTCTCGACCTCGATGTCCTCCACCACCCAGCACAGCATGAGCAGTTCCGAATGCAGCCGGTCGAGGTCCCCCGTGAGCGCCGTGGGGAACGCAACGGCAGAGGTGGAAACGTCGGTCAGGAACACCGACATCTCGTCGGGGGCGAGCAGGCGGGCTTCGTACTGCAGCCGGTCGGCGACCTTGTCGTGCGAGACCGTCCCTTCCGATTCGTAGCCGACGACGGGTGAGAAGCCGGTCGCGCCGGCCGCCTCGGCCAGGCGCAGGGTCAGCTCCATGTCGGTCGTGTAGAAATCGATGCCGTACGGCCCCGCCACCAGCGGTTCGAACGGCGGAGCCGCGTTCGGGGTCTGCACCAGGCGCACCGATCCTTGCGCGCCGGGGGTTCGCAGCACCAGCTGCGCCAGCTCGGCATCCACGCCGTAGAGCTCGGCGGCCACGGAAGCCGGAATGCTCGGCACCGGTTCGGGCTGCGCGCCGAAGATGGAAAGGAACGCAGCGGCGCGATAGATGTCGGTCGCGCCGATGACGGTCACTTCTGGGTGGGTCAGCACTTCCCGGCTCATCACATGCTCCTCATCGACGACTTCGCTGCCAAAACGATTTTTCACAATGTACGTTCGTGGCGGATCGATGTCAACACCTTGACCGCATTTCGCGCGCTTGACTCGGGCACCGTTACGGCGATATGGTGCCAAAACGTTTTTTCACACGTGGCACAGACGCGGCGATGCCACGGCGATGCCCCTAGAAAGAAGGAATGCCCCCATGACCGATCCCGTCCTCACCCACCCCACTGCAGCAGTCGTCGGCACCACCGACCTTGCCGGTGCGGCCCTGTTCTTCTCGGCGCTGGGCTGCGTTCCGTGGGCATTGCCACCCCTCGACCGCCGTTCCGCGTATGCCCTCTACGGTCTCGACGATGAGGCCAGGCAGCTGGCGATGCGCTCGCCCCGCTCCGAGACGTTCATCCGGCTCGTCGAGACGCCGCACGCGGCACCGCCGTTCCGCGCCCTGGATCTCGGCGCCTACGGGCTGGATTTCTTCACCCGCGATCTCGCGTTGACCATGTCCGCCGTGGAACGGGCGGGCGCGCACAACATCACTCCTCTCGTGCCCTACGGGCCGGAGCGCTCGATCACGCCGGACGCCGAGGACTTCCTCAACCAGGAGGTGCTGTTCCAGGGCCCGGACGAGATCACCGTGTACATCACCGATGTCACGGTTTCGACCAACCACTGGCCGACGATGCTGGCGCACGACGAGCGGATCAACTCTGAGCTGGTGATGCTGTGCTGGGTCGTCGATGACAACGACGTCGAGCGGCAGTTCTGGGAATCGGAGGCAGGCCTGGTGGTCGTCGGCGACGGGTACCCCGACTCGGAGGCGATGATCGAGCTCATGTACCACCCGCGGAGCACCCCGCTGCGCTGCGTGAACATCAGCGACGCTGCCGGCGGGACGAAGATGGAGCTGATGTCCTACCCGGAGGAGAGCGGGCTGCCTCGACGGGAGGAGTGGCCGCTGCGCGGCGGATTCCACGGCGCGCAGTTCGTCGTCGACGATGTCGAGGAGGCGGTGCGCAGCCTCCCGTCTGCAACGTTCGGCGATGTGGTCGAGGTCACGACGGATGCCGGAACCATCGCCGCCGTCACCGGCACCTCACCCGGAGGCGCCCGATTCGAGCTCTGGGAAGGCGGGCACCCCTCCCCCTGACCCGGGGTCGTCAAACAGTCCGTTCGGCGACACGCAGGCTGATCACCTCGATGCCGCCACTGGCGGCATAGGCAGCGATCGATCCCCCTCGCAGGTCGTACCCACGGGTGGTGAGCGCGACGTCGTCGACGTAGACCGAGATGCACGATCCTTCGACCATGATCGTCACCTCGTGTTCGGCACCGGCCGCGAGCGGGCGCTCGATCTCGAAATCCGGGTCGCTCACATACCCCCGATCGGCGTCGGCGTCGAACGGGACCTCGATGACGTGCGGGCGGCGATCGAACACGAATCTGCCGCGGGCGGGTTCGAACCGGATCAGGTAGGCGCTCGTGAAGTCGTCAGCCGCGTGAATCGCGATTCCCGACTCCTCGGCGTCCATGTCGAGCCGTATCCTCGCGTGGAGCAGGGTGGAACGCTCGGGGGTCTCATCGAGGTTTGCGAGACGTGCCCAGGCGAACGGTTCGCCGCGACCGGACGCGCCGCCCGAGGAGACCTTCCACTCGCCCCGCTGGGGGCACGGGACGGCCTCCAGCTTTTGGAATGCCGCGAGCCGGGATGCAGCTGGGCGCACGCCCAGCGTGCCGTCGGTGCGCGACACCAGTTCGTGAACGACGAGATCGCCACCCCACTGTCGCTTGCCACGGTCGCGGTCGCCCTGCCTGGTGGCGAGCCACCCGATGAGGAGCCGGCGTCCGTCGAACTCCACGCTGGTGGGAGCGTAGAGGTCGTTGGAATCGAGGGCATCCCATGCCGGCGCCACCCACCGTTCGCTCTCCTGCATCCGATACCGCGCCGCGAACCTGTCCGAGTAGGTGGAGAAGAGCAGGTACGAGCGACCGCCCAGATCGAAGATCTCCGGGCACTCCGGTGCCAGTGTCACGCCCGGGGAGAAGACAGGAGGCCGCGCCTCCCAATGGTCGAGATCCTGCGAGACCGCGAGCCCGACCGCCCCTCCGCGGCGCGCCGGGGTGATGTTCTCCTGGGCGCACAGCAGCATCCGCCACCCGCCAGCGCCATCGGGAATCACGAACGGATCGCGCCAGGCATTGCGGTCGTACCAGCGCGGGTCCGCCTCGAGGCGGAAATCGGGATCCTTCCTCCAGGTCTCCAGATCAGTGGAGGTTGCCCGCAGGACCACCTGCTCGACCTCGCCGCGCTCGTGCGCGTGCGGGTGGATGCCGACGTAGAACGCGTAGTAGCGCCCGTCGACTGGTCCGATCACCGAGCCGGCGCCGGCGAGGAGGTCGGGATCCTCTGCCCCGCCCGCCGGGATCGCCGTGGCGTGCTCCTCGAACGTCACGAAGTCGCGCGTGCTGAGGTGGCCCCACTTGAGCCGCTTCGAGCGATCAGGTACCCCTTCGTCGTCGAAATCGAGGTGCGTGTAGAAGAGGTGACACACGCCCTCCTGCACGAAAGGCATCACGTCACCGAACCACCCATCCGTCGGGAGGTAGAACAGCCGGCTCATGCCGCGAGCCCGCGCGTGACGGCCGCGTCAACGATCTCAGCACCGCCGTCGACGGTGCTGAGAACGATCGCCTGGCCCGGCACCATGTTCATGCGCGCGTTCAGCGCAACGCCATCAAGGTAGAGCGTGGCGATGGAGCCGTCCACAATCAGGTCAATGCGATGCGTTGCGCCGGCCTCGAGTGAGAGGGGACGGTCGAGCCCCCGGTTGTCGTACTGATACCAGGGGTAGTTCGGCCGGCGGTCGAAGACGAGGCGCTGCTCGCCCGCGTCGACGCGGAACTCGTAACCCTGCCCGGTGACAAGATCCTCCCGGAGGCGGATCGAGACCGACCGGGTGCCCGGCCGGATCCGTAGGCCGAACGAGAGATGGAAAAGCTCCCCTGCATCCTCGATCAGCACCTGCTCGGCCACCCCGTCGGCCGCCGCGACGGACACCTGACCACCGGCGACCGGCTCCGCCGGCGCGAAAGCCTCGCGAATACCCTTGGGAATGCCGACCGCGAGCGAGCCGTCGGCCCGCTGCAGCACCTCGTGCACGACTAGGGTCCCGCCCCACTCGAAGCGGGCCGCGTCGTCGTTACGCTCCTTGGTGGGCACCCAGCCAAACAGGTAGCGGTGCTCACCGTCGGAGGCCGAGCGGGCTGCGTAGTAGGCGCGGCCGTCGAAGGCGTCATCCACGGGCGCGCTCCACGGACCCGCGAGATCGCGGCTCATCCGGTAGACGGTCTTGGACTTGTCGCTGTACTCGGTCGTGAGGAGGTACCACCAGTCGCCCAGCTGGAACAGGTCCGGCATCTCGTGCATGCTGTACAGCCCGGGCGCCCAGAAGTCGCCCTGGAACGTCCAGTTCTCCAGGTCCGGGGACGTGAAGGCCACGGTCGACCCGGTCAGGACCCTTTCACCTACCTTGCGGGAGCCCAGGATCATCAGATACTCCGACGTCTCGGGGTTGCGCAGCACGAATGGGTCGCGCCAGTCATTCGGGTCATACCCGGGCTGCGGCGGCACGAGCTTCCGGTCGGACTTCGTCCAGCGCACCAGGTCATCGCTCTCCGCGAGCATCAGCACCTGCGATGGCTTGCCCTGCGCGGGATAGTCGCGGTTATAGCCGGTGTACATCGCGTAGAACCGCCCGTCGGCCTCGAACACGCTGCCGGCGAAGACGAACTGGTCCTGCGCGTCGTCGGCGCCGCGCTCGAGCGATTCGCCGTGATCCGTGTACGTCACGAAGTCTCTGGTCGTGGCCAGCGCCCAGCCGAACGGCTCCCCGAAGGGGCCGGGGTTGCGGGTGTCGCGCTGGTGGAACAGGTAGAACTCGCCGTTGGCATGGATCGGCATGCAGTCGCCGAACCAGACGCCGTCGGGCTGGTAGTGGAGCTGGTGCACAGGGGTCCTTTCATTGTGCGTTGGAAGATCGGAGCGTTGCGGTGAGGGATGCCGTGCGTCAGCGTCCGCCCATGCCGCTGAGAGCGATGCCGGACACGAGATACCGTTGCAAGGCGATGACGATGATGGCGCTCGGGATCACGGAGATCGTGGATGCGGCCATCAGGAGGTTCCACTGGTTGCCGGTCTGCCCGAGGAACATGTTCAGCCCGAGCGGCACGGTGGCCATGTTGACATCGCTGACCATCAGCAGGGGCCACAGGAAGCTGTTCCAGTAGCCGATGAAGGTGAAGACGGCGAGCGTGCCCAGTGCGGGGGTCGCCAGGGGCAAGATGATCCGGGTGAAGGAAGTCCAGCGGCTGGCGCCGTCGATCCGCGCCGCCTCTTCCAGCTCGTCGGGCAGCGAGAGGAAGAACTGCCGCAACAGGAATGTGCCGAACGCAGTGAACGCCCATGGGATGATCAGCCCCTGATAGGAGTTCACCCAGCCGAGCTGACGCATGATGATGAACATCGGCACGATGAGCACCTCCTGCGGAATCATCAGTGTGCCGAGGTAGATCAGGAACACGCCGTCGCGTCCCCGCCATTTCAATCGGGAGAACGCGTATGCGGCCATGGCCGAGCTGGCCACGACGATCAGCGTCCCCACTCCCGAGACGATCACGCCGTTGAGCATGAACTGGCCGAACGGCAGGTAGTTCCACGCTGCGGCGAAGTTCCCCCACTCGATGCTCGAGCCCACCAGCGTAGGCGGGGTGGAGAACACTTCGCTTGCGGGTTTGAGCGCTGTCGACAGCATCCACACGAACGGGATGAGGGTGATCACGGCAGCGACGATGATCAAGACCTGGGAGATGCCGAGTCCGATCGCGGCGCGCAGCCGATGGCTCACAGGTGCGGCGAGGGCCGTCATGAGTAGTGCACCCACTTCTTCTGGCTGTGGAACTGGACGAACGTGATCGCCATGATCAGCACGAAGAGCGACCATGCGATAGAGGACGCGTAGCCCATCTCGTAGGACTGGAAACCCTGTTGATACAGGTAGAACACCAGCGTGGTCGTGGCCGAGCCCGGCCCGCCGCCGGTCAGAACGAACGGCTGCGCGAACACCTGCAGCGACGAGATGATGGTCATCACCGTGGCGAAGAACAGGCTCGGTGTGAGCAATGGAAGCGTGATGTGCCACTGCTTGCTCCACCAGTTCGCCCCGTCGAGGGCGCCCGCCTCATACAGGCTCGACGGGATGGACTCGATGCCGGCGACGAAGATGATCATGTTGTAACCGAAGCCCGCCCACACCGACATCAGGATGACGGCGGGCATCGCCCATTCAGCACTTCCGAGCCAGTTGGGGCCGGCTGTGCCGGTGAAGGTCTTGAAGAACCAGGCGATCAGGCCGTCGTCTTCGGTGTAGAGCAGCCGCCAGACGACGGCGTTGGCGACCATGGGGCTCACGACGGGGAGAAAGAACACGAACCGGAGGAAACCCTTCGCGCGAACGCGGGATGTCAGCCACAGTGCGAGAGAGAGCGAGACGATCAGGTTCAGAATGACGTAGCCACCCACAAAGTACAGTGTGTTGCCGACGATCTGCCAGAACACGGGATCTCTGGTGAACAGCCGGACGAAGTTGTCGAAACCGGTGAAGACGGCCTCGCCGATCAACGGCCATTCGTAGAAGCTCAGCGCGAGCGATGCGCCGATCGGAATGATGGTGAAGGCGAGGAAGCCGAGAAGGTTTGGCGAGAGGAATCCGAGAACCGCGAGGCGCTCCCCGGGAGCGATGCGTTCACGTCTTTGCTGCTCGTTCGTGATCATGGTTGTCGTCCTCCCGGCCCGGGGCCTCGAGGACCCCGGGCCGATCGTGAGTCGAGGCACAGGCGTCAGCCCGCCACCTGGCTCTGCACCTGCTCGAGGACGTCGCCCGGCGCCTTGCTGCCGTTGAATGCCTCGACGCCGTACTGCTGCAGCAACGCCGACAGCTGGTTCCACTTCGGGGTGGTCTTGTACACGTTCACCGTGCTCAGCGCCGTGTCGATGGCCTCTTTTGCGCCGTCGACGTCAGCGGTCTCGTACCAGTGGTCCTGCGCGGCGCTGTAGGCGGGGAAGCCTCGCCCGGCATCAGCGATGTACTCCTGGGCATCGGGGCCGATGATGACGGAGATGGCCTTCCAAGCCTCCTCGGGATTCTCGCAGGAGGTCGTCACGCCGAAGCCAGTGCCGGACATCGTCGTGACCGACGTACCGTCAAAGGCCGGGGTCGTCGCGAGGCCGACCGTGAAGTCCACGTTCTGCTTGGTGTTGATCAACTGCCATGGACCGTCCACGTACATCGCGGCGTTGCCGCTGCGGAACTGGTCCGCCGGCCAGTTCGACGCACCGCTCGCGGGCGGAGCGGGAGCCACCTTCTCCTTGGTGGCGAGCTCGGTCACCCAGGTGAAGCCTTGAACGACCTCCTCGTTGGTGAGGTCGGGCTTGCCGTCCTTGATGTAGTCGCCGCCGATGCTCAGAACATACGGCAGCCACATGTCGGGCGTCGCGTCCGCCACGAAGCCGTGGACGCCGTCCTTGGTGAGCGCCTTGGCTGCGGCGGTGAACTCCTCAACCGACCAGCCCGGACTCGGCACCGGTACACCGGCAGCGTCGAACAAATCCTTGTTGTAGTACAAGACGTAGGGCCCCAGATCGTACGGCACGGCGAGCTGCTTGCCGTCCTGCTGCAAGCCCTCGACGATCGACGGCTCGTACTCGGAGATGTCGAAATCGGTCTTCTCGAAGGATGCCGTCAGGTCGGTGAACAGCGATCCCACGTCGGGCACTCGCTGCGCCTGCAGTCCGGCGATGCACGCGAGATCACCGCTGGCGGCTTGGGTGGTGAGCTTGTTGTAGTAGTCCTTGAACGGCGTGCTCTCGAACTTCACGGTGATGTCGGGGTACTTCTCGTGGACCATGTCCGCAAGATGCTTCCACACGTCCACCTCCGCCTGGGAGTCGGCGGACATGATCCATCGGAGTTCGACGGGGCCTCCGTCACCGTCGGGTGCGGCCGGTGCGCATCCGGTGACGATTAACGCTGCGGCCGACGTCATGCCGGCGGCGAGGGCGAGCTTTGCTGACTTCATTCGTTGGACCTCTCTCGGGATATCGTCGGCGATCACGAGACCGACAACGTTGTCGGCCTACAGCATGCCACGAGTCCGCGCGAATTGAAAGAGCCTGTGTCCTGTTTGCTGATCGCAAGCGCTATCGTTGTCAGGTCAGCAGCAAACCGGCCACCGGCATACGGTCCGCTAGGGTTGCCGGAGGAGGGTGCCGATGACACGGGAGCCAAAGACGCCGACCGCGCCACCGGGAGCGGGCCGAGTCTCCCGGCCGACGATGCGGGACGTCGCGGCTCTGGCTGGCGTGGGTATCAAGACGGTTTCGCGCGTGGTCAACGGAGAGCGGCACGTCAGCGAGGAGACCCGACAGGCGGTCGAGCGCGCGATCGCACAGCTACGATTCCGTCGAAACGCGGGAGCCGCGAGCCTTCGACAAGGCCAGACGTCCACAATCGGCCTGATCGTTGAGGACATCGGCGAGCCGATACAGTCCAACATCGCACGCGGCGTGGAACGCATCGCGCACGACGCCGGAACATTGCTGCTCACAGCATCCTCGTCCGACGACGAGGAGCGCGAGCGCGCACTCACCCTGTCGCTCATCTCGCGTCGCGTCGACGGACTCATCATCGTCCCCTCTCCGTTCGACCACGGGTTCCTGCGAGACGAGGCGGACGCCGGCCTGCCCATCGTGTTCGCCGACCGCCCGCCCGTGGGGCTGGCGGCCGACGTCGTACTAGCCGATAATCGCGGCGGTGCCCGCACGGGCACCCAGCACCTGATCGAGGACGGTCACCGTCGGATCGCGTTCATCGGCGATCCGGAGGACGTCTACACGGGCGCGGAGCGGCTAACCGGATACCGGGATGCGCTGGCGAACGCGGGACTACCGTACGATCCCGGCCTGGTGTTCCTCGGCGCGCCGGACATCGCCCGCTGCGACGCAGCGGTCACAAAAGCGCTCGCGGGCACCTGGCCAGCGACGGCCCTGTTCACGGGGAACAGCCTGAACACCCTTGCGACTCTCCGCGCACCGTCTTTCCAACGGTCGGATCTCGCGCACGTCGCGTTCGACGACTTCGAACTCGCGGATCTGCTGCGCAGGCCGCTCACAGTCGTGGCGCAGGATCCGGCCGCTATGGGCGAGTCGGCGGCCCAGCTAGTCTTCGACAGACTTGGAGGCTTGGAGGGGCCCGCGCGCACCGTGGTGCTGCCGACGACCCTCATCGCGCGGTGAAGCGCCGCGGAGGCTGAGAGCACAGACGTCGGGGTGGCGGATCGTCATC
>NZ_JAPSHY010000021.1 GCF_031179285.1 Microbacterium sp.
CCTCATCTGCCCAGCACCGCCTCTATGACCTTCTTCGCAATCGGAGCGGCGATGGAGTCGCCGGATCCGGATTGTCCCTGTCCGCCGCCGTCTTCGACGACTACCGCTACTGCGACCGCCGGGTCGTTCGCCGGCGCGAAGCCGGTGAACCACAACGTATGCGGCCTGCTGCCGTTCTCTGCTGTTCCGGTCTTTCCGGCCACGTCGATCCCGTCTATTCTTGCACCCTGCGCAGCCCCGGTAGAGACGCTCGCCACCATGGCCGAGGTCACCTCGTCGGCGATCTCCGCGTCGACCGCGCGGCCGAACTCCGTGTTCTCGAAGGCGCGGAGCACCGACAGGTCGTTGCCGATGACGGCATCCACCATTCGCGGGTTCATCACGACGCCGTCGTTCGCAAGCCCCGCCGCCACCATCGCGATCTGAAGCGGCGTCGCGGTCACCTTGCCCTGGCCGAAGCCGGTGAGCGCGGTCTGCGCATCGTCGAGCGCGCGAGGGTAGCTCGAGGGCGTCGAGGCGAGGGGCGTCTCGAAGCTGCGATTGAAGCCGAACTTCTCCGCCATCTCGAGGATCCGCGTGTCACCGAGCTCGACGGCGAGCTCGGCCATCGGGATGTTGCAGCTGAGCCTGATCGCCTCGGCGATCGTGACCGTGTCACCCGGGCCGCACGTGCCGCCCCAGGCGTTCGAGACCGTGTTGCTGGAGCCGGGGAGCTGGTAGCGCGCGGGATTCGGCAGCGTCGATTCCGGCGTCCAGTCGCCGCTCGCGTACGCGGCGGCGGCGACGAGAACCTTGAACGTCGATCCCGGCGGGTTGAGGTCGCCCGCGATGGCGCGGTTCGACAGCGGCTTCGCCGGATCGTTGTCGAGTGCCTCGTAGGTCGCGTTCGCGGCGTTCGCGTCGTGCGTGGCCATCAGGTTCGTGTCGAAGCCGGGCGTCGACACCATCGCGAGGATGCGGCCGGTCTTCGGCTCGATCGCCACGACGGCGCCCTCGAGGCCCTGAAGCGCATCGTAGGCCGCACGCTGCGCTGCGGTGTTCAGCGACAGCTCCACACTGAACCCGGTCTGCGGCTGACCCGAGAGCAGGCGCTCGATCTCGGCGAAGAAGGCATTCGATCCGGTGCCGGACAGGTCGGCGTTCATCGCACCCTCGATGCCGGTGGCAGAGCCGAGCGCGGGGTTGAAGAACCCGGTCACGGGAGCCCACATGGCGGCATCCGTGTACACGCGCTGGAACTGGTACCGGTCGTCGCTCGGTGTGGAGGTGGCGATGCTGACACCGTCGACGATGATCGACCCGCGTTGGATCTCGTAGCTGTCGAGCTGGGTGCGCTTGTTGTTGCTGTTCTGGGCCAGGGTGTCGGCTTCGACGACCTGGATCCAGCTCGCGGCGGCGAACAGCGACACGAACATGAACAGCATCACGATGCTGAGCCGGCGGAGTTCTTTCGTCATCACACACCACCTCGTGCCCTCATCGATGCCATCGAGAGGCAGAGCTGACCCTGAGCTTGTCGAAGGGTCATCCGATCACCACCCGGGGCTGGGAGCGGACGGCGTCCGAGATGCGCAGCAGCACAGCGACGATGAGCCAGTTCGCCACGAGCGACGATCCGCCGGCGGCGAGGAACGGCGTGGTGAGGCCGGTGAGGGGAATGACCCGGGTGACACCGCCGACCATGATGAACACCTGCAGGGCGATCGTGAACGCCAGGCCCGTCGACAGCAGCTTGCCGAAGTCGTCCTGCCCGGTCAGCCCGATCCGCATCCCGCGGCTGACGAACACCATGTAGAGCACCAGGATCGCGAACAGGCCGATCAGGCCGATCTCCTCGCCGAGGCTGGTGATGATGTAGTCGCTGTGGGCGAGCGGAGTCACCTCGGGGCGGCCCTGGCCCCAGCCGGTGCCCATGAGCCCGCCGTGGGCGAGGCCGAACAGGCCCTGCATCGGCTGGTAGCCCGCGTTCTCGGGATCGACCTGATTCGGGTCGAACAGGAACAGCCAGTTGATGAAGCGGCCGCGCACGTAGCTGAGGATCTGAGTGGCCAGGGCGACCCCGGCGGCGACGAGCGCCAGGCCGATGAGCACCCAGCTGGTCTTGCCCGTCGCGACGTACAGCATCGCGACGAACATGCCGAAGATGAGCGTTCCGGTGCCGAGGTCGCGCTGGAAGACGATGATGCCGAGCGAGATGCCCCACACCACGAGCACCGGGCCGAGTTCGCGCATCCGCGGCCAGGTGATGCCGAGGAATCGCGTGCCGACCGAGGTGAGGCTCTCGCGGGTGCGCACCAGGTAGCCGGCGAAGAAGATCGCGAGGCAGATCTTCGCCAGCTCGCCGGGCTGGAAGGCGAAATTGCCGCCGAGCGAGACCCAGACCGCGGCGTTGGCGTCGGGGATGCGCAGGCCCGGAACGAATGGCAGCAGCAGCAGCACGATACCGGTGAGGCCGAAGACGTACGTGTAGCGGAACAGGATGCGGTAGTTGCGCAGCAGGATCACCGCCGTGATCGCGCCGATCAGCGAGATCGCCGTCCAGGCGAGCTGCTTGGTCGAGTACGCGTTCCAGCCGGTGAGGTCTTTCGCGAGGTCGATCCGGTAGATCATCGCGATGCCGAGACCGGTGAGCAGCGTCGCGATCGGCAGCACGAACGAGTCGGCGTCCCGCGCCACGAAGCGGAGGACGAAGTGCAGGGCGAAGGCGAGGACTGCGAGCCCGCCGCCGATGAAGAGGATCATCGGATCGATCCGGCCGAGAGCCCCGAGCTGCACGAGCGTGAGCGCCGCGCCGCTGAGCGCGCACGCGAACAGCAGCAGCCAGAACTCCCGGTTGCGCTGCGTCTGCGGCATCCGCAACCGCTTGAGCGCCTTGATGACGCTGGTGTCGGCCGTGACGTCCGTGCTCATGGCGTGCCTCCCGCCGGGGTCTCGGTGGGCAGCGGCGTGGGCAGCGGCGTCTGATCGATGATGTTCGCGTCGGCGCCGACGCGCAGCCGTTCGACGATGGCCTCCGCATCGGCGAGGGAGCGCGCGGTGATCGTGCGCTCGACCGACGTCCGCTGGTACGGCGGCAGGTCGGCGAGGAGGATCTCGGTGTCGGTCAGCGGTGTCGACAGCGTGATCGGGCCGAGGTTCTGCTGCACACCCTGGAAGATGACCACGCTGTCGTCGTCGGCGCCGATGAAGTAGCGGGTCTGGGTCCAGCTGTAGGCGGCGAAGGCCGCGATCGCGAGCATCGCCAGCACCACCAGCATCCCGGCGATCCAGCCCAAGCGGCGGCGTCTGGCGCGTCGACGATCCTCTTCGATGAGCTCTTCGAGATACTCGGCGGCCGGTTCGAAGTGGCTCGGCTCGTTGGCGGCCTGTCGCACCGGATGCAGCCAGCTCGGGCGCGCGGGCCGCACCGGCGGCACGATGACACCGGTCGGGTTCGAGGCGGAGCCGACGATCGTGGGCGTGCCCGACGAGAGCGGATGCTGGCCGCCGACGTCGACGATCACGATGGTGACGTTGTCGGGCGCACCGCCGTCGAGGGCCTGCTTGAGCAGGTTGTCGGCGGTGCGGCCTGGCGCCATGCCCAGGCGCATTGCCTTGAGCATGTGCGCTTCGTCGACGACGCCGGAGAGGCCGTCGGAGCACAGCAGCCAGCGATCTCCCGGCATCGTCGGCATGACGAACATGTCGAGCTCGGGGTCGGAGTCCATGTCGCTGAGCACCCGCATCAGCACCGAACGGCGCGGGTGGTAGCGGGCCTCTTCCGGTGTGATGCGGCCCGAGTCGACCAGCCGCTGCACGAAGGTGTGGTCGGCGGTGATCTGCGTGAGGGCGTCGTCACGGTAGAGATAGATCCGCGAGTCGCCGATGTGGCCGATGACGGCGTACTCGTCGACCATGATGATCGCGCTGACGGTGGTGCCGAGCCCCGCGAGCTCTGGGCGCTCCTTGGCAGCGCGGATCAGGTCGGCGGCGGCGGTGGTGGCGGCTGCCTGCAGTGACGCCTGCGCGTCTTCGGTCGACGTGAAGGCCTGATCGAGCGGTTCGAGCCGCTGGATCGCGATGCTCGACGCGACGTCGCCACCCGCGTGGCCGCCCATGCCGTCGGCGACGGCGAACAGGTTGGCTCCGGAGTATCCCGAGTCCTGGTTGTTGGAGCGGACCTTCCCGGTGTGGGAGATCGCGGCGCTCGAGCCTTCGAAGACCATGCCGGTGTCAGGCTCGCAGCTCGAAGGTCGTGGCGCCCACCTTGACGGGGGTGCCGAGGGCGAGGCCGACGGGGGATCCGGTCACGCGCTGGCCGGCGACGAAGGTGCCGTTGGTCGAGTCGAGATCCTGGATGGCCCAGACATCCCCCCGCAGCAGCAGGCGCGCGTGGTGGCTGGACGTGTAGTCGTCGCGGATGACGAGCGCCGACTCGCTGGAGCGGCCGATCGTCAGCGAGTCCGTTCCCAGCGGAAGCTCGAGTCCTGCTTTCGGGCCGGATGTGATGACGAGACGCTTGGCGGTCGCGACCGTGGCGGGCCCGGTAGTGGTCGGCTTCGCGGAGGCCGGCTTCACGGATGCTGCCGGGGCAGCTGCCGGCGTTGCGGCCGCGGCGTCGGCGGGGAGCTTGCGCACGCGCACGCCGAAGAGATCGGCGCGCAGCGAGTAGACGACGCCGAACACGAAGAACCACAGCAGCAGGAGGAACCCGATGCGCAGGAGAAGCAGGACCAGCTCGCTCACGGCATCACCCCGAACGATCGCGTGGAGTCGTCGCTCGGCCGGGAGTGATTCGCGACGGGGACGATGCGGAAGACGAGGTCGGTGCGGCCGATGGTGATGGTGGTGTCGGTCGGCAGGGCTGCCTCGCGCACCTTCTGGCCATTCACCTTTGTGCCGTTGGTCGAGCCGAGGTCGCGCATCATGGCGCGTTCGCCGTCCCACAGCACCTCGGCGTGCTTGCGGCTGGATCCGGCGTCGCCGATGGTGATGTCGGCGTCGCTGCCGCGGCCGATCACGGTGCGGGCCCGGGTGAGGGTGTGACGGCGGCCGTCGACCTCGATCACGGCCTGCCAGCTCACGCGGCTCTCGACGCTGCCCGAACTCACGCGCACGGTGCCGGTCGATACCTTCTCGTCGGGCTCGAGGACGATGGTCAGCGGGCCGGCGAAGCTGTAGCCCTGCGAGCTGCCGTGCTTGCTGAGCAGCGCATGCAGCTCGTCGATGAGCGCACCGCCGAGCCCCCGCATCCGCTCGGCGTCGTCGGCGCTCAGGCGCACGACGTACCGGTTGGGCGCGATGATGCGGTCGCGGCTGACCACAGCCGCCTTCGTGTCGGCTTCGCGTCGCAGCGCCGACGCGATCTCCACAGGCTGGATGCCGCTGCGGAAGGTCTTCGCGAACGCGCTGTTCACAGCGCGCTCGAGACCCTTCTCAAAGCTGTCAAGTAGTCCCACTGGGCTCCTCTGGCATGCCGACCGGTAGGGACATCGTAGCCAGGTGTCCTGGATGAACGCCTTTCGGGTCGCTCTGCGCGGGGGATTCGCGCGCCGTGCGGGCTCGCCTCGGCGGCGAGACATGGCTTTCTGCATGAGAAACGTCGTCGGCGGACGTTTCTCATGTCGGATGCTGTTTCTCGCGGGCCGGAAGGATGCTGCGAGGGGATGCTGGGTGCGTTGGGTGGCCGTGAAAACGCGTGATATCCTCGTGAAGTTGAGTTCTCCGGAGCGAGACACTCGCGCGAGTGGCGGAATGGTAGACGCGCTGGCTTCAGGTGCCAGTGTCCTTATGGACGTGGGGGTTCAAGTCCCCCCTCGCGCACACAGAGCGACGAAGAGCCGGGCCCGAGAGGGACCGGCTCTTCCTCGTTACAGGCGCGGGGTGATCGCAGCTACGACCCGCCATCATCCGCATGCTGCTCGCGAATCCTCCGACCCTCGGCGACGTCCTTCGCCTCCTTCTCCGCCGCCTTGTCGCTCTTGCGCGAGTCACGCGGTGGCAGCTGGATGTCCTTCTCCGCTGCGATGCCGGCCTGCAGCTGACGTCCGCGTTCGAGTTCGGCGTCGAACTCGGCACCGAAGAGCAGCGCGAGGTTCGAGATCCACAGCCAGAGGAGCAGCACGATGATTCCCGCGAGCGACCCGTACGTGCGGTCGTAGTTCGAGAAGTTGGCCACATAGAAGCCGAACCCGAACGTCGCGATGGCGAGAACGATGATGGCGAGCAGGGCGCCCATGCTGATCCACCGGAACTTCGGCTGCTTCGCATTGGGCGTCGCGTAGTAGAGGATCGCGACGATGAGCACGACGATGAAGGCAAGCACCGGCCATTTCGCGATCGACCAGATGGTCTGGGCGACGTTTCCCACCCCGAGCGCGTCGCCGACGGCATCCGCCACCGGCCCCGACACGACGAGGATGATCGCTGCGACCACGAGAAGCACGATGGCGATGATCGTCACCAGCAGCTGCTGCGGCTTGAGCTTCCAGAAGGGGCGCCCCTCCTCGATCTCATAGATGCGGTTCATGGCGCGGCTGAACGCGCCGACGTAGCCGGACGCCGACCACACCGCCAGCACGATTCCCGAGATGAGCGCGAACCCTGCCGCCGGAGAGCTCGCGATCTGCTCGATCGGCCCCCGCACGGCATCCGCTGTATCACCGGGCGCGACCTGTTCGATGATGCCGAGCACCGCGTCGCTTGCGGACTTCCCCTGGCCCAGGACGCCGAGCAGCGAGAAGACGGCGATCAGCCCGGGGAACAGCGACAGCACGGAGTAGTACGTCAGCGCCGCCGCGATGTCGGTGCACTGGTCGGAGGAGAACTCCCGGATCGTCTTCTGGGCGACGTACTTCCAGGAACGCTTCTCGATCTCGTCCGGAGAGTCCGGCTTGTCAGGATGCTCGGCATCCGGGGTGTTGCGCGCGTCTCGATCCCGTCCGCTGGTCTCAGTGGTCATGCTCCGCCCTCCGGTCCCTGACTCCCCTCCTCCAGTGCTACACGCGCGCCGGATGTTTCGGCTGACCCTTGCGGTCCGATGGCCAGGCGGCTAGAGGTGGCACCGAGAAGCGGTCTGGCAGAATCAGGTCCGGCGCGAATATCGCGGCGACACGGAAGGACGACGGATGAAGACGATCGGGATGCTCGGCGGGATGAGCTGGGAATCGACTGCCGAGTACTACCGGCTGGCGAACGAGTTCGTGCGGGACCGCCTCGGTGGGTTCCACTCAGCCCCGATCCTCCTCGACTCGCTGGACTTCGCCGAGGTCGAAGCGTTGCAGAGCGCCGGCGACTGGGCAGCCGCGGGGGAGTTGCTGGCAGTGCGCGCTCGCCGCCTGCAGGATGCCGGAGCCGACCTGCTCGTGCTCTGCACCAACACCATGCACATCGTGATCGAGCGCGTGGAGGAGTCCCTGCACATCCCGGTCCTCCACATCGCGGACGCCACCGCGGCCGCCATCAGCGCGGCCGACGTCTCGCGTGTGGGTCTGCTCGGCACGGCCTTCACGATGGAGCAGGCGTTCTACCGGGAGCGCATCGAATCGCACGGCATCCACGTCTCCGTCCCGGACGAGGATGATCGAGCACTCGTCCACCGGGTGATCTACGACGAACTCGTGCACGGCATCGTCCGCGACGAGTCCCGGGCGGCGTACCAGCGCGTCGTCGACCGGCTCGTCGAGCGCGGAGCCGGAGGCATCATCCTCGGGTGCACCGAGATCGAACTGCTCCTCACGCAGGCGGACAGCCCGGTGCCCGTCTTCCCGACGACGGCCATCCACGTGGCTGCCGCTGTCGACGCCGCAGTCGGCCCCGCTTTGACACCGTAGGCGACTCGCTTCGCCCGGATGCCGGCTGCACCGGCATCGGATCACGCCGGCCCGCGCCTCCGCATCCGCACCTCGCCGAGTACCCAGCTGCTCGTCAGGGTGAGCGCTCGCCGCGTGAGCAGTCTCGTTCCGAGCGCGGCCAGGTGATTGCTCAGACCCGAGACGACGCTTGGGCGGCTGTTCTTCCTGTCCAGCTCGCGGAACGCGGTGTCGATCACCTGCTCTGCCGTCTGCTGCCGACCGGTCGACCCGAGACTGCCGCCGAGAACGTCGAAGAACTCGGTCTTGGTCGACCCAGGGCTCAGCGCGAGCACCCGCAGCCCGGTCCCCCGGGCCTCGGCCCAGAGCGCCTCGGTGAAGTGCAGCACGAACGCCTTGGTCGCGCCGTAGACGGCCATGCCGGGGGTCGGCTGGTACGCCGCGATGCTCGCGACCGTGACCAAGGCGCCGTTCCCCTCGAGCAGCTGCGGCATGAACAGTCTCGACAGTTCCACGAGCGTTCCGACGTTGAGCTGCATCTCCTGCACCATCCGATCGGGCTCGGCCAGATCGAAGGGGCCGTGCGTTCCGAAACCGGCGTTGTTCACCAGCGAGGAGATGCGGATGCCGCGACGCGCGATCTCGTCGGCCAGCGCCGGCGCCGCGCCGGGCACGGCGAGGTCGGCGGGGATGACCTCGACATTCACGCGCGCCGATGCGCGAAGCTCCGTCGCCAGCGCCTCCAGGCGGTCGGCTCGGCGCGCGACGAGCACCAGATGGGAGCCGCGCGCGGCGAAGCGACGAGCGAACTCGACGCCCAGCCCCGAGCTCGCCCCCGTGATGAGGGCGGTTCCGCCGCGGAGGTCGAGCGTCATGGTGTCATCCTTCGATCGGGGTCGTCAGTGCCCATCATCGCCTGACAAGGAGAGACCGGAGGAGCGGATGCCGGCATCCGATGTCGCGTCACTTGGTATCGTCGGCTCGCACGACGAGCACGCCCACCGTGCTTTCGCCCGGGGAGAGGAAAGGAACGACGATGTCGAATCTCACGTCGGATGCACGGGCAGGGGCCCTGCGGGAGCTCGCGACGCTCAAGGGCCTCCGGGTGACACTGGTGCCGCTCGGGCCCGAACACTTCGAGCCGCTGTGGACCGGGCTGCAGGATGAGGAGTCGGCACGGCTCACCGGAACGACGGCGCAGTTCGATCGCGAGACCGTCGTCACGCACCTGCGACGGATCGGAACAGCAGCGGACCGCGCCGACTGGGCGATCCTCCACGCGGGAACAGGGGAGTACATCGGCGAAGTCGTGCTCAACGAACTCGACGACGACAACGCGGCCATGAACTTCCGCATCGCCTTGCTCGCCGACCATCTCGGACAGGGTTTCGGCACCGAGGCCACGGGCCTCGTCCTCGATCACGCGTTCTCGGCGCTGGGCCTTCATCGAGTGTCTCTGGAGGTGTATGCCTTCAATCCGCGGGCGCAGCGCTCCTACGAGAAGGCCGGGTTCATCGTCGAGGGCCGGCTGCGAGATGCGCTCCGCTGGGACGGCGAGTGGGTCGACGCGATCGTGATGTCGGTGCTCAGCACTGATCCGCGACCGGGCGCGGCCCGGGTAGCGTGACTGCATGAGCCGCGCCAGACCCATCGCCGCGACGATCCTCGTCGCTGCAGGCATCGTCGTCGTCGGCTGCACTGGTGCACCGACGGATGCCGACGGCTCGGGATCGCCTTCACCCTCGGCTCGAAGCGCCGGGCCGCCCGCCGCCAAGCCATCCGCCGCCGCAGATGCCGACGAGGCCCTGTTGCCGATACCGGTCGCCGACATCAAGACCTGGGCAGAGGCGTCCGTGGTCGGCTCAGACGCGGAGGGGTACGCCGGCGCTCTCTCCGGGTGGATGGGCGAGAACTCCGCCCATGGAATGTCGAAGTTCCAGTCCCTCGAGCCCGGGTCGTATCAGGCGCAGGTCGCGTGCCGCGGAGATGGTGAGATCACCGTCACGGCGGGCGAAGTGGGCGGCGTCGGGTCTGCGGAGCCGGTCGAGTGCGCCAACGAGACGATCGCGTTCGATGTCACGACCCGTGCGACGGGGATGCAGGTGCAGCTCGATCTTGAGGGCGCCCCGTCGATCTACGCGTTCTCGCTGGTGAGAATCGGCTGACACCTGCGCCCCTAGGAATTCGGAAAAGCGCTGGGACTTATCGCGCCACCCCGGTGAGGTCAAGGTCCTCGCGCGCTCTCGCACGCCGAGGTTGAGTGGAGGCTTCCCCGCCACATGACCCGAAGGGCGCCTCCGCGTGAGCACGACTCCCACCCTCGCCGAGACTCGACGGACCGCTCGCGAGGCGTTCGGCTGGGACACCCTCCTCCCCGGCCAGGCCGAGGCGATCGCTTCGGTGACCGGCGGTCGCGACACGCTCGTCGTCTTCCCGACCGGAGCCGGCAAGTCGGCCGTCTACCAGATCGCCGGTCTCGAGCGCGGCGGCGTGACCCTTGTCATCTCGCCACTGCTTGCTCTTCAGCGCGATCAAGTCGCATCCATCGACGCGGCCCCCGACGCCCCCGCGGCCGTCGCGCTCAACTCCCGGTCGTCGGCCCGCTCAGAGCGCGCGGCGTGGGCGGCGATCGAGAGCGGCGAACCCGTCTACGCCTTCCTGGCGCCCGAGCAGCTCACCCGCGACGACGTGCTGCGGCGGGTGGCGGATGCCGACGTGCGACTGCTCGTCGTCGATGAGGCGCACTGCGTTTCGGCGTGGGGTCACGATTTCCGCCCGGACTACGCGCGCATCGGTGATGCTGTCGCGGAACTCGGCCACCCGCCGATCCTCGCGCTCACCGCCACCGCGTCGACTCCGGTGCGCACCGACATCATCGAGCGCTTGGGCATGCGCGATCCGCATCTCGAGATCCGGGGAATGGATCGACCCGAGATCCACCTCGCCGTCCGCCGTCATGAAGACGATGCTGCCAAGCGCAGGGCCGTCGTCGACGAGGTGGCGGCTGAGGCGGGGCCGAGCCTGCTCTACGTCGCGACCCGGCGCGAGACCGACGAGTACGCCGCGAAGCTCGACGAACGCGGTCGGCGCACGGCCGCGTACCACGGCGGGATGAGCGCGAAGGCGCGGGATGCCGTGCACGACGCCTGGTCGGCGAGCAGGCTCGACGTGGTCGTCGCGACCTCGGCCTTCGGCATGGGAATCGACAAGGCCGACGTGCGCCTCGTCGCCCACGCCGACGTCACCGAGTCGCTCGATTCCTACGCTCAGGAGATCGGTCGCGCGGCGCGCGACGGTCAGCCTGCACGCGCGGTGCTGCACTACCGGCCCGAGGACTTCTCGTTGCGGTCGTTCTTCGCCGCGGGCCGGGCGAAGCCCGCACAGGTGGAGGCCGTGTGGTCGGCGTTGAACCAGGCATCTGGTCGCGTGCGGGCGAAGGCGGTCGGCGAGACAGCCGGGCTCTCGGCCCGCACGGCCTCCCGCATCCTGGGTGCGCTCGTCACTGTGGGCGCCGCCACCTCGACGGCCGCAGGCTTCGCCGCCCGATCGGGTCGCACTCGCGACGAGGTCGTCGACGCCGTGCGAGAAGAGGAGGACGCGCAGCGCCGCATCCGCGAGTCCCGCATCGCGGTCATGCGCGGGTATGCCGAGGCGGTGCGCTGTCGGCGGATCGCTCTGCTGGACTACTTCGGCGTCGACGCTCCCGACGCGTGCGGGGCATGCGATCGCTGCGATGCCGCCGACGCGGCCGGTGACGCGACCGGCGCGGCCTCGGCTCCGAATGACCGGAACGACGACGACCTGCATCCTGATGACGCCGTGCACCACGCCGAATGGGGAGCCGGCACCGTGGTCAGTGTGGAGGATGACCGGATGACGGTCTTCTTCGAGCAGCAGGGGTACAAGGTCGTGGCGCGCGAGGCGCTCGACCGCGGCATCCTCGACGTCGCCTGAACCTCAGCGGCGGGAGGCGACGCGACGCGTCTCACCAGTCGTGCACGGTCCCGTCCAGGAGTCGGTTCACCGGAAGGTACGCCTTGGTGTACTCGTGGGCGGCCGCCGCCTGCTCGTCGAGCTCGACTCCGAGACCGGGCAGCTCGCCGGGGTGAAGGAAGCCTCGATCCAAGGTGTACGACGTCTGGAACACCTCGAGCGTCTGCTCGTTGTGCGGCATGTACTCCTGGATGCCGAAGTTGTGGATCGCGAGGTCGAGGTGAAGGGCCGCGGCCATGCCGACGGGGGAGATGTCGGTGGGGCCGTGGATGCCGGATTTGATGCCGTAGATCGCCGCGAAGTCGAGCAGCTTCTTCATCGCCGTGATGCCACCGGTGTGGGTGACGGCGGACCGCACGTAGTCGATCAACCGCTCGGTGATGAGGGTCTGATAGTCGTACACGGAGTTGAAGACCTCGCCGATGGCGAGCGGAGTCGTCGAATACTGGCGAACGAGACGCAGCGCCGTCTGATCCTCACCGGGCGTGCAGTCCTCGAGCCAGAACAGGTCGTACGGCTCGATGTCCTTGGCGAACCGCGCCGCTTCGATCGGCGACATGCGGTGATGACCGTCATGGAGGACGCGCAGGTCGCTGCCGAACTCCTCCCGGATCTGCGCGAAGACGCCGGGCATGTGGTTCAGGTAGTTGCGGGTGTCCCACGTCTCCTCGGCCGGGCGGTCGCCGGAGCGCTTCGCCGGCTCGTAGTCGTAGCGCACACCCGGGCCGGCCGCCGAGACGCCGTAGATCTGCCCGAGCCCCGGCACGCCGGTCTGCACCCGCACCGCGGTGAAGCCGAGCTCCCTGTACCCGGTGATGGCGTTGGAGAGTGCGGCGTAGTCGGTGCCGGAGGCGTGGGCGTAGACACGCACCCCCTCGCGGCTGGCGCCGCCGAGCAGCTGGTACAACGGCATCCCGGCCTTCTTGGCCTTGATGTCCCACAGGGCCATGTCGACCGCCGCGATGGCCGCCATCGTGACGGGGCCGCGGCGCCAGTACGGCGCCCGGTAGAGGTACTGCCAGGTGTCTTCGATGCGGTCCTCATCGCGCCCGACGATCGTCGAGGCGACGTGGTCGGAGAGGTAGGAGGCGACCGCGAGCTCGCGGCCGTTGAGCGTGGCGTCACCCCAGCCGACGACGCCATCGGAGGTCGTGATCTTCAGCGTCACGAAGTTGCGTCCCGGGCTGGTGATGATCACGTCGACGAGTTCGATGGTCATGTCGTTCCTCAAGGAAGGGGGTGCGGCCGTTCGGGCGACCGCACCCGGTCGGTGCGTCGGTCAGATCGCGTCGCGGGGGTCGGTGAGGTCGCGGCCGGCGACCTCGGGCATCCAGATCGAGGCGAAGAGCGCGCACAGCGTGAAGACCACGAGCATGATGATGATCGGGATGAACGAACCGGTGACGGCGGAGACCCACGCGGCTGCGATGACGGGGCCTGCACCGGTGGCGACGATGGCCGCGATCTCACGCGCCATGGCCGTGTAGGTGTACCGGTTGCGGGAGCCGAAGAGCTCGGGCAGCGTCAGGTTCTCGAGCGACGCGAAGCTCATCACAGCGAGGTTGTGCAGCACCACGTAGCCGACGAAGACCTGCACGGTGTCCTTGCTGCTGATCATCAGCATCGTCGGGACGATGACGATGAGCGCGATGATCGCCCAGATCATGTACATGCGCTTGCGGCCGAAGCGGTCGCCGAGCCAGCCCGACAGCGGAACGGTGATGAAAGCGACGAGAGACGACACGATGACGGCGTTGACGCCGATCGAACGGTCCAGCAGCAGGACGACCGTGATGTAGCTGATGAGGTACGTCTGGATCATGCCGGAGTTGCCGGCCTGACCGAAGCGCAGTAGGAGCGCGATCGCGAACGCCTTCCAGGGCTTGCGCTGCATCGACTCGAGGGTGCGGACGTCGCCGGTCTCGGTGGCGAGCTGGATCGTCTCGGCCTTGGAGAGGGCCCTGCCGTCGACGACGTCGGTGCGCTCCTCGAAGACCGGGGTCTCCTTGAGGCTGAAGCGCACCCAGATGGCGAAGAGCATGATCACCGCGCTGCCGATGAAGGGGATGCGCCACGCCCAGTCGATGACCTCCTGCTCGCTGAAGGCGACGAGCAGGATCGCCCAGATGCCCGAAGCCAGCAGCGTGCCGCAGTTGGTGCCGAGGGCGACCAGAGAGGCGATGATGCCACGGCGCTTCGCCGGTGCGTACTCGGCGAGCATGACCCCGGCGCCCGAGATCTCGGCACCGGCTCCGAAGCCCTGCGCGATGCGGAGCAGCACGAGCAGGATCGGCGCGAGGACACCCACCTGCGAGTATGTCGGCAGCACGCCGATGAGGGTGGTCGCGAGCCCCATCAGGAGGATCGTATAGAACAGCACCTTCGTGCGACCGGTCTTGTCACCGAGGCGCGCGAAGAAGAACGCGCCGACCGGACGGGCGACGTAGCCGACGCCGTACGTGGCCATCGCGGCGACCACGGCGACGGCCGGATCCTCCTTGGAGAAGAAGAGATCGGCGAAGACCAGCGCGGCCGCCAGCGAATAGAGCTGGTAGTCCATGAACTCCAGCGCCGTGCCGAGCCATCCGGAGACAGCGGCGCGCACGAGGTCGCGGACGGACCTCTTCGCGGCGGGGTCAGCGGCCGTGGCCGTCGTCTGTAGTTCTGACATGGGAGGTACTCCTTCGGACCAGGACGGGGGTGAATGCGTCGGATGCGGCTCGGCCGCGGGGCAGGGGTGGTGGTGTTTCGCTAGAGAGCCAGCAGGACCTTCGCCGAGGCGGACGAGTCGCGGGCGAGCTGGAACGCCTGAACGGCATCGGATGCCGGGACGACGTGAGAGACGATGGGATCGAGAGCGTCCGACTCGGCCAGCATCCTGACGGCGTCGTCGATCTCGGTGGAGAAGCGGAAGGCGCCGCGGATCGTCAGCTCCTTGGCGAGAAGCGGAGCGAGGTTCACACCGGTGTCGGCGTTCGGAAGCATGCCGACCTGGACGATCGTTCCGGCGCGGCGCGTCGCGCGGATCGCCTGGGTGAGCGCGGGTCCGACCCCGGAGCACTCGAAGACCACGTCGTACGACTCGTCGTCGATCGTGTCGCGGCCGACCAGCGCGGCCTCGGTCGCACCGAGTGCCCTGGCGCGGTCGAGAGGTTCGGCACGCACATCGCTCGCCCCGACCACGCCGGCGCCGGCGTGCGCCGCTGCCGCGACGACGAGCAGGCCGATGGGACCGGCGCCGATCACGAGTGCCCGCCGGGCCGCGATCTCACCGGCCAGGCCCACCGCATGCAGGGCGACTGCCAGCGGTTCCGCGAGGGCTGCCCGCTTCAGCGGCAGGCCGGCCGGCAGTGCACGGACCATGTGGTCTTCGACGATCAGGAACTCGGACGCTCCGCCCTGCCGGTGAGGGGTCGCCGCAGCGCTGCCGAGGTAGTCCCCGCCGGCGCGGAGGTGCGGGTGGTCTTCCAGTCCGGTGATCACGGGGCCGTAGCGCGCGGGATGCACGACCACTGGCGTTCCCGGCTCGAGGCGGCCGGAGGGGTCGAGGTCGACCACGCCCGAGAGCTCGTGCCCGGGGGTGAGCGGTTCGCGGATGGTGTACTCGCCGTTCGCGCCGTGGAAGTAGTAGTGCAGGTCGGATCCGCAGATGCCGACGTAGCTCACGCGCAGACGGATCTCGCCCTCGCCGGGGGCCGGGATCTCGCGATCCTCCCAGCGGAGGTCTTCCTTGCCGTGGATGGCGAGAGCCTTCATGGCTGCATCTCCTTCATAGGGATCCGGGATGCCGCGACGGCATCGGCGATCGCGGCGCCGACGCCTCGGCGTCGGATCATGTCGATCAGCTCGCCGACGCGCGCGACGAACGCATCCTGCTCCGCGAGTTCATCACCGAACAGCTGCAGCCCGGTGATCACACGCGCGGCGAGATCGCCGCCGCTGCGTGACGTAGCGGGCAGCTCCGACAGGCGTTCGCGTGCAGCATCCGTCATCGCCGCGGCGTGCGGGCCGGGGTCGAAGCCGGCGAGAGGTGCGAGACAGGCCAGGTACCCGGCGACCGTCAGGGCGATCAGATGCGGCATCTCGCCCTCACGGAGGGCGCGCAAAGCCGGCTCCGGGATGCGCTGGCGGAGCTTGACGGAGCCGTCCGTCCCCACCTGGCTGGTGCGGTGGCCGAGCGCCGAGTTGCCCCAGCGATCGAAGAGCTGGGCCTCGTACTCCCGGATGTCGACGCCGTTCGGCATCTCGATCGACGGCTCGTACTCGTTGCGGAGCACGGTGAGTGCTGCGTCGGCGATGTCGTCGAGACGGATGGCTTCGGGGATCGTGCCCACGCCGCGAAGGGCACCAAGGTAGGCGATGAGGGAGTGCGTGCCGTTGAGCAGGCGCACCTTCATCTGCTCGTAGCGGCCGACCTCGCTCGTGAACACCGCCCCGCCCGCCTCCCACGCCGGGCGGCCCCCTGCGAATCGATCTTCGATGGCCCACATCGTGAAGGGTTCGGCCGGAACGGGGATCTCATCACGAGCACCGAGGAGGGTGCTGACGCGGTCGCGCAGTTCAGGGGTCGTCGACGGCACGATGCGGTCGACCATGCTGGAGGGGAACGAGACCGACCGGTCCAGGAACGCCAGGGTGTCGTCGCCTTCGCCGCGGGGGAGTGCATGGAGGAACGCGCGTACCAGCTTCTCGGTGTGGGCGCCGTTGGCGGAGAGGTTGTCGCAGCTGACGATGGCGATCGGGTCGCCACCGGCCGATGCTCGGGCCTGAAGCCCGCGGGCGAGCTGGCCGATCGTCGACTTCGGGGGAGCGCCGGTCAGGTCGGCCCGCACGGTCGGGTCGTCGAGGTCGAGACGCTGTGTCGAGGCGGAGTAGCTGTACCCGTTCTCGGTGACGGTGAGCGTGACGATGCGGATGCCGGAATCGGCGATGTGCGCCACGACGCGCTCGGGCTGCTCGGCGCCGACGAAGGCATCGGTGTGCACGCCGGGGACCGTGAGCGACGTGCGCTCCGGGTCGATGGTGGCGACGGAATAGAGGAAGTCCTGCGCGTGCATCGCATCGACGATCGAGCGGGAGCGCGAGGCGACCCCGATGATGCCCCAGTCTCCGCCGGCGCCGGCGAGAGCTGCGGCCGTGTGGCTCGCCTGGTGCGCCCGGTGGAAGCTGCCGAGGCCGAGGTGCAGGATGCCGGCACGGTCGGGGTCGGCCACGGGCGTCGACGTGCCGGAAGCGCCACGGCGCAGGGCCGGTGCCACGGGGCTCACGCGGTGCCTCCGTGCTGCACGTCGCTCCGCGAACGGTGATCGGCGATGATCGTCATGTAAACGATGATGTATCAGTTGTACAAACTTGTCAAGACGTTTCACACTGGGATGCACGATCATAGAGACAGGGCGAGGCGGAAGGCGAACGTGGCAGCGACACTGACGGACGTGGCACGGCGGGCTGGCGTGTCCATCGCGACCGCGTCACGAGCGTTCGGCGAACCAGATCGGCTTGCGGGCGGAACGCTCGAGCGCGTGCTGCAGGCGGCCGTCGACCTCGGCTATTCGAATCCGCAGACCAGCGTCGCGACCCGCACGCTCGGCGTGATCGTCCCCGACATCGCCAACCCGGTCTACGCGAAGCTGCTCAAGGCCATCCAGGGTCAGGCATGGCACGGCCGCCACCGCATCGTGCTGTTCGACGCCGATGAGGATCTTCGGCGCGAGCGCGAGCAGATGGAACAGGCACGCAAGCTCGACGGCATCCTGCTGTGCTCACCGCGGCTGCCTGACGCCGACGTGCTCGCGCTCGTCGGGGGCACCGCGCACGTCGTCGTGAACCGTCAGATCGATGGGGCGCCCTGCGTGGTGATGGACACCGAACACGGGCCGACTCAGGCCGTCGAGCACCTCGTCGCCCTGGGGCACCGGCACATCGCCTATGCGTCAGGGCCGCGGGGCTCGTGGGCGGACGCCCGCCGGTTCGACACGATCTCGCGGGGGTGCGAACGCCACGGCATCCAGCTCACGCGTCTCAGCCACCAGGCCGCGTCCATTCAGGGCGGGCGCGCCGCCGCGGCGCTCGCCGCAGCCAGCGATGCCACGGCCGTCGTCGCCTACAACGACCTGGTCGCGCTGGGACTCGAGGCCGGGATGTCGGAACTCGGTCGTCAATGCCCCGCCGACATCAGCATCGTGGGAATCGACGACATCGACCTCGCCGGCGCCGTCACCCCGGGTCTGACGACGGTCCGGATGCCGATCGAACGATGCGGCACGCTCGCCGTCGACCTCCTTCTCCAGGCCATCTCCGGGATCGCGATCGGCCCGCTCGCCACGCTCGACTCGCAGCTGATCGTGCGTGCCTCCACCGCCGCACCGGCCGTCTCGGCGAGTTAGCCGCACCACCCGCTTCTGTCAACGGTCCTGCCTTCGAGCGGCATCCGGCCCAGTCTGGGTGTTCCCGATGAGAGGAGCACGCGATGTCGAACCCCGAGGCTTTCGCCAGTGGCGAGGATCCGGCGCTGCCGGAAGAGGAAGACCTGGTCGAATCCGGTGAGGACCCGACCGACGGAACCTTCCCGACCGACGTCGAGCAGCCGGAATCGCAGGGCAACGACCCCCTCGACGCCGAGATCGGAGAGGACGGAGAGGGCGACCTCGCCCCCGAGGACGACGGCGGCCACAGCGGCGACGCCCCGCGAGACCTCCGGGACGGCACCGAGTGACCCGGGCGGTCTCGCGCCGGGACGGCACGGCCGAATGACCGAGGCTCCGTCCGTTCCGACGTCGACTCCGCTGGACGGATGGCTCGCCCGCCTCGCGCAGCCCGGTGGTGACCCGGGCGGCGGGGCCGCGTCTGGCGTGATCCTCGGCCTTTCCGCCGCACTGCTGCGTATGGTCGCCGAGTACACCGACGACCCGCGAGCAACCCAGGCGGCTGGGAGGCTCGCGCGCTGCCGCCAGGAGGCACTGGATGCCGCCGAGGCCGACGGCGCCCACTCGGCCGCGTTCGGCGCCGCCCTCGCCCTGCCCGCCGACGATCCGCAGCGCGAAACGCGCGTGAGGGATGCCGCGATCGATGCCGCCCGGTCATCGGCGGCCCTCGGTGCGGTCGGGCTCGGGCTGCTGGAGGAGCTGAGATCGATCGAGGGCTTCGCGAACCCGCACCTGGGTGCCGATCTGGCCATCGCCGCGGAGACCCTCAGCACGGGGATCGCCGGCGCGTCGATCAACCTACGGGCGAACCTGCAGATCGCGCGAAAGCACGATGCTGATCCCTCGGTGATCAGCGACCTCGAGGACGACGCCGGACGCCTCGCCGACGCACGGTCCGAAGCGGCCGCCATCGCCTCCGACGTGTCGGCCCGCTTCGACTGACGATCACCGGGGTGGGCGCCGGCGCGACGCCCACCCGACGACCGTTATGCCGCCTCGGGGTGCAGCACCACCTTGATGCAGGCATCCTCCTTCTGCTGGAAGGTGCTGTAGAGCCCCGGCGCATCGTCGAGCGGCGCATGGTGCGTGGTGAGATCCATGACGCCCAGCGAGTCATCGATCGTCTTGTCGTGCGGCCACTCTCACCGGCGTGCCGAGCATCCCGCAGCGGGTCGACACATCGTGATCACTCGCCAGGGGTGCGCCCGACCGTGCGGGTCACACCTGGGGAGCGCGCATGAACTCCTCCGCGGCGCGCACCTGCTCCTCGTCGGGGCGGATGCCGGTGTACAGCACGAACTGCTCGAGCGCCTGCAGGGTGGCGACCTCGGCGCCGCTGATCACCGTCTTGCCCGCGGCCCGCCCGGCGGCGACGAGCGGCGTCTCGGCCGGGAGCGCCACCACATCGAAGACGACGGATGCCGCCGCGATCGCCTCCTCGGAGAACGACAGCGCGTGCTCCTCGGGACCGCCTGCCATCCCGATGGGCGTCACGTTCACGAGGATCTCGGCGGTCGCATCGCCCGGCTCCGGCATCCAACGGAAGCCGTAGAGTCCCGCCAGCGCGCGCCCCGCGGTTTCGTTCCTGGCAAGGAGCGTGACGTCGGAGAATCCGGCGTCACGGAATGCTGCGGCCGTGGCCTTCGCCATTCCGCCGGAACCGCGAAGCAGCACCGGCGACGCGGTATCCAGGCCGTTGCGCTCGATCAGTCGCGCGATGGCGGAGTAGTCGGTGTTGTAGGCCGTGAGCACGCCGTCGTCATTGACGATCGTGTTCACCGAGTCGATCGCCGTCGCCGATGGGTCCATGCGGTCGACGAGCGCGATCACGTCTTCCTTGTAGGGCATCGAGATGGCGCACCCGCGGATGCCGAGCCCTCGGACCCCGGCGATCGCCAGGGAGAGATCGGTGGGAGCGAACGCCTTGTAGATCCAGTTCAGCTCGAGCGCCTCGTAGAGGAAGTTGTGGAACCGGGTCCCGTTGTTGCTCGGCCGCGCCGACAGCGAGATGCACAGCGTCATGTCCTTGTTCAGCATGGTCACCCGACCAGGCTAGCGATCGCGCCGGCACGCGAACGTGGCGATCCGCGGATTCGGGGGAGCAGGGCGCCGGATGATCATCCGTGCTGTGCGCTCTGTCTCTCCCGAAACCTGCGATCCTCGCGGATCAGTTCCCCACCTTCAACGGTCCCGTCGTCCGGAATCAAACCGTGGACGAGACCGCCTGTCTCCCCTATGGTGAAGGTGCATGCACAAGGGGATTGATCGTCTCCGTCTCACCCCAGACGACGGTCGGCCTTCCCCAGAGGCCAGGCGATCCGTGCATGCGATTGGGCCCTCTCGAGTAGTTCAGTCCCCAATGGGCTATTCGAGGGGGCCGCTGTCGTTCATCTTCTCACTTTTTTCGCGAAATGTCCCCCAAATGGGGGACACGGTTTCCGAAATATGGTTAGGCTGTACCGGACGCACCCTCCGGTCGTCTTCGGCCCTCATCGCTCCCCCCGCGGTGAGGGCCACACAATTTTCCGGGCGACGTTCGGCCGCCGCGCATACCACGCGGTGTCGCAGGACGCGAAAACGCTCATGCAACATTTGGATCACCTTCTGACGAGAGCTATTGCCCTCAGGCACCGCTCCACTAGCGTTAGCGGTGTCGGGGCATACCTGCGTCGGCTTCTTCACCAGCAGAACAGGCAGTACATGAGCACCCAGGGCACGGTCAAGTGGTTCAACTCGGAGAAGGGCTTCGGCTTCATCTCCCCCGACGACGGCGGCGCTGACGTTTTCGCGCACTACTCCGCCATCGAATCATCCGGCTACCGGTCTCTCGATGAGAACCAGCGAGTCGAGTTCGATGTCGCGCAGGGCCCCAAGGGCCTGCAGGCTGAGAACATCCGTCCTCTCTGAGGACGAACAACACAAGAACTCCCTGACCGGAGGCGCGCTCGCCGCGACCTCCGGCGGGGAGTTCTGTGCTTCCAGCGGCTGACCTCGCGCGCTGACGTCGGTGCGTTCGTGCTGTGAGCGACCGTCTCAGGTCAGCAGCAGTGCGCGCAGCTCATCGACGGTCGCCACGCGGAAGGCCGCGTCATCGCCCTCGTGCGGCTCGCTGAATCCCCACTCCACGAAGATGACGGGCACATCGTTGGCAGCGCCGCCTGAGACGTCGTGGTGACGGTCGCCGATCAGCACGGGGCTGGAGACGTCGGCGCCGCGTTCGGCCAGGCGCCGCAGCGCCTCGACGACGATGTCGGCCTTCGAGGCCAGCGTCACTTCATCGGGGGTCGAGCCGACGGTCGCGAGGAACGCCGGCCGCAGCCCGAAGTGGTCGACGAGCGCGTCGACCTGCAACTCCGGTTTCGAGCTCGCGGTCGCCTGCGGAACCCCTGCCGCGTGCAGTTCGTGGATGAGTTCGGCAACTCCCGGGTAGGTGGCGGCATCCGTCGTGTACCCATCCGCCTTGCCGAGCGTGCGGTAGAAGGCGACGGCCTCGGACGACTGCTCCGGCGTCATCCCCGCCTGATCCTGGAACGACTGGAACATCGGTGGACCGATCCAGTGCACGAGTTCCTCCCGCGTCGGCGCCGGCCGGCCGAAATGCGTCAGCGCCACATCGAGGCGACGGAGGATGCCGACGGACGCGTCGACGATGGTGCCGTCGACGTCCCACAGCACACAGGAGAAGGGGGATCGAGGCATATGTCCAGCCTACGGCCGCGACGGCAGGGCCTCAGAACAGCCGGGGTACCCCCGACTCGATGCCCTTCATGTCGTCGTAGTCGAGGACGAGGCAGTGGATGCCGCGGTCTTCGGCCAGCACGCGCGCCTGCGGCTTGATCTCCTGTGCGGCGAACACGCCACGAACAGGGGAGAGGTGCGGGTCGCGCCCCAGGAGTTCCAGGTATCGCGTGAGCTGCTCGACGCCGTCGATGTCGCCCCGGCGCTTCACCTCGACCGCGATGGCGGCACCCGCGGCATCCCTGACCAGCAGATCCACCGGGCCGATCGCCGTCGGGAACTCACGGCGCACGAGGGTCGCCCCCTCACTGATCAGATCGACCTGCTCGGCGAGAAGGCGCTGCAGGTCGGCTTCGACGCCGTCCTTCTGAAGGCCGGGGTCGACGCCCAGTTCGTGAGTGGAGTCGTGGACGACCTCGTAGATCTGCACGCGTAGCGCGTCACCGGTCTTCTGATGGGTCACGCGCCACACCTCGGTGACGCCGGCGCTGGCTTCTTCCTCACCCGGAACCTCGCTCTGGAATCGGCAGGGCGGGCTCATCCAGTTCAGCGGCTTGTAGCTGCCGCCGTCGGAGTGCACGAGCAGACTCCCGTCGCCCTTATGCACGAGCAGGCGCGTGGCGAGCGGCAGATGGGCGTTGAGCCGACCGGAGTAGTCGACCGAGCAGCGGGCGATGACGAGACGCACCCGTCGAGCCTAACCGTCTCAGGTGCCTGCGAGGTTCGACAGCGCCTCGAACAGGCCGAGCTCGTTCGCGGCAGTGCGTGCGATGAGGAATCCGATGATCCCGATGATCCACGCGGTGTTCTCGGCGCCGGTGCGCTCCATCCATGCGGCGAATCGCTCCAGCGGACGAGCGACGAGGGGGGCGGCGACGATGCGCAGCGCGAGCAGCACCAATGCGGGGAGGATCATCAGCAGGCAGTACCCGACCAGCGCGAGGATGCGCAGGCCGACGTCGATGCCGGCATCCGCCAGCATCGTCATCGCGACGATGTAGGGCAGCATCGTGGCGACCTCGACGGCGCCGGCGGCGATCGCGACGCCCATCACCACGCCCCGCGACGTCTTCGGATCCAGCAGGCGTTCACGCCAGCGCACGATCCGCCCGGGACGCGCCGGCACTTGCTGGTCGACGCCGGTACCGTGCCCCGCCGGCGTCACCGCGTTCAGCGACGACGTCGACGCCCCGGCGGTCTCAGCCAGACCGTGAGCATTGCGCCCGGCATCCACCGGCGCCTTGGGTTTGGAGGATGGGATCGAGAACGCCGCGATGATCAGGCCCACCCCGACGAGGAGGCGCACGGTGACGCCTGCGGGGGAGCTGAGGAAGTCGCTCGCGACATCGACGAGGTTCACCAGACCCCAGAGGAAGAGCAGCCCCACGACGAGATAGAACCCGGCGATCGTCACGAGATACAGCACGATCCGCCCTCCGCGCACGCGCCCGGGACTCAGCAGCAGGAAGACAGGGATGAGCAGCGTGCCGACGCTCAGGCCGTCGACGAGGGCGAGCACGACGAGGGCGAGGGCGAGCGGCGCACCGGCGAGGATTTCCATGGTTCCACTGTGTGCGGCATCGCGCTCTGGCGGATCGGGCGAAGGTCGCGATCAGCGCCTCATCCCTTCGTCGGATGCGGATACGCGCACCGCGTGATTGCATGAGGGAATGGATGAGCACACGGCCGCGCGCCTGCGGGTCTGGTGCAGGCGGCACGCAGACGGGCTCACCGCCGCCGCCATCGCGGTGTTCTGCGTTCTTGCCGCGGCGCTGGGCTTCGACGGCGTCTGGGACGTGTTCTCGGTGATGTCCGAGCCGGTGTCGCCGTGGTGGACTCTGGTGACGGCTCTTCCGGCCACCGTGCTGGTTCTCGGCAAGCGGCGGGCGCCCATGCTCACGCTCGCTGCAGCGACCGCCCTCTTCGTCGTCGACCTCGTCACCGTCGGCGGCCTCGGTCCGCTCATCGTGCTGCTCGATGTCTTCTGGCTCGCCGTCGTGGTGGCCAGACCCCGCGTCAGGACCCGGTTGCTGCTCGCGATCGCCGTCGCCACGGCGCTGACCTTCGTCTTCGCGCTCTCCTTCGCCGATGCCACGGCAGCCATCGCCCTGCTGCTGGCGGTGCAGATGGGTGCGATGCTCGGGACCGATTACTGGTGGGCGGTGGCCGTCTCGCAGGCGAACGAGCTGACCGGGCTGCACCGGCAGCGGGCAGAGGATGCGATGCGTGCCGCCGACCGCGACCGCGACGAAGCCGTGCGGCGGGAGCGCGAGCAGATGGCGCGGGAGCTTCATGATGCGGTGGCCGGGCACGTGATGGCGATGGCCATCCGGGCGGAGGCCGCCCTCTCGACGCCGCCCGCCGAGGCGGCCGATCGCTCGGCACTGCGGGCCGTGCGCGACGCCGGGCTCGCCGCCCACGCCGAACTGCGATCGATGATCGCCGTGCTCCGTCACGGCGGCGACGAGCTGGTGCCGATGCTCCGGCTCGACGACCTCGAGCAGATCGTCGCCGACGGCAGGAGGGCGGGTCTCGATGTGAAACTTCACCGCCAGGGCGACGGCGCGGTGTCGGCGGCTGCCGAGCAGGCGATCGTGCGGGTGGTACGCGAGGCGCTGGCGAACTGCGTGCGGCACGCCGCGGGTGCCGAGGTGCAGGTGTCGGTCGTCGCGAACGGCGGTGACGAGGTTCGCGTGAGTGTCGAGTCACGCGGCGGAGAGCCGGTGGCACGGGCGCACTACGCCGGCAACGGCTGGGGCCTCAGCATGCTCACCGAGCGGGTGAGTGCCCTCGGTGGCTCGTTCTTCGCCGGACCGATCGACGGCGGCTGGTCGGTGCGGGCGGAGCTTCCCGCCGAGGTGCACGCATGATCTCGGACGCTCCCCGCGTGCTGCTCGCCGACGATCACAGCGCGATCCGCGAGGCGCTGCGCATCATGCTCGAATCCCACGGTCTCGTCGTGGTCGGTGAAGCGGCGGACGGCGACATCGCGGTGCGCAACGCCGCCGCGCTCCGGCCGGACGTCGTGCTGATGGACCTGCGGATGCCGGGGCGCGACGGCGTCTCGGCGACGAGGGAGATCGTCGAACGCGGCTACGGGGAGGTGCTCGTGCTGACGAGCTTCGACGAGGACGAACTGGTGTTCGGTGCGATTCGCGCCGGAGCCGCGGGGTTCCTGCTCAAGACGGCCGATGCGCAGTCGCTGGTGCAGGCGGTGCGCACGGTCGCCGCAGGAGAGGGAGTGCTCGATGCGCGGGTGACTCGGCGTGCGCTCGCCGCCATCTCGAACGTGCCGGCCGAACCCGCCGACGGGGGCCGGGTGGGTGAGTCGCTTCCCGGCCTCACCGCCCGGGAGCGAGAGGTGCTCGACGGCATCCTTCGGGGGTGGTCCAACGCGCAGCTCTCGCATCGTCTCGGGATCTCGGTGCCCACGGTCAAGACGCACGTCTCGAACGTGCTGGCCAAGCTCGGCGCCACCAGTCGTTCCCATGCCGCAGCTCTCGCCCGCAGGCGGGACGCCTGACGCGCCGAGCGGTCAGCGCGCCGCGGCGGCCGGCGTCTTCTCCTCTTCACGGAGGGGGCGCGCGGCGCTCGAGAAGAGACCGGACGCCACGACCAGGGCGACGAGGATGAACAGGGTGTTCAGCAGGCCGATGTGCTCGCTGATGAAGCCCAGCACCGGCGGACCGCCGAGGAACGCCACGTAACCGATGGTCGCCGCCGCGCTCACGCGGGCAGCAGCCTTCGCGGGGTCGTCCGCCGCGGCCGACATCCCCAGCGGGAAGCCGAGCGACGCGCCGACGCCCCAGAGGATCGCCCCGGCGAAGACGAGTGGCATGTTCGGCGCGAGGATGAACAGGAGGATGCCGGATGCCCCGGCGACCGCCAGCACACGCAGCACCGCCACCCGTCCGAACCGGTCGACGAGCGGCCCGCCGAAGATCCGCACCGCGGTCATCGCGACGGAGAACGCGGCGAGAGCGGCGGCGCCGAGAGCCGTCCCGCCCTCGTGGTCTTCGGCAACGCCGAGCGCCAGCCAGTCATTGGCCCCGCCCTCGGCGAATGCCATGCCGAGCATGACCACGCCGAGCGCATAGGTGCGCGGCTCACGCCACGCCGACAGGGCGATGTGCATGCGCTCCCGCCAGGGAGTCTTGTCGGCCCCGCCGACGGGGTCGAGAGCGGACTCGCTCGCCGGAACATTGATGATGCTGATGACCGCGATGACGGCGATGAGCACGGCGATCACCAGGGTGTGGGCGAAGACGTTCACGTGCAGCAGTGCCGCGAGGGCACCGAGGCCGGCGCCGATCACGGTGCCGAAGCTGAACAGTGCGTGGAAGAGGGGGAGGATCGTCTTCCCGGAGTGCCGCTCGATCGAGGTGGCCTCGACGTTCATCATCACGTCGACGCAGCCGTTGCCGAGACCGAACAGGGCGAGGCCGATGAGGACGAGCGGGAAGGATCCTGCGACGTTCGCTCCGATGCCGATGAGGGCGACGCCGGCGGCGAACGTGAACATCGACACCAGCATCCCGAGCCGCGCGCCCGTCCGCGCCATCACCGCAGGACTCGTCGAGATTCCGATGATCGACGCGATGCCGGCGCCGAGCAGCAGCATGCCCACCTGGGCCTTGTCGATGTCCAGCGCCAGCTTGATGTCGGGCACGCGCGCAGCCCAGGTCGAGATCGACAGACCGCTGGCGAGGAAGATGGCGAAGATCGCGGTCCGCCAGCGAACGAACTGCGAACGAGTGAGGGCGGTGTCCATGCCGGACAGCATATCGAATCGATTCGACCGGTTGAAACCAGAGGGCTTATCCTCGATGTATGAGCAGCGTGGACAGCACGTCCCGGCAGGCGGGTACCGAGCACCATCGCCGTGCCACGATCGCCGACGTCGCCCGGGAGGCCGGCGTCGCGACCTCGACGGCGTCGGTGGTCTTCAGCGGCAAGGCGAAGGTCGCAGCTTCCACCCGGGAGCGGGTGCTCGCCGCGGCGGCCGAGCTCGGCTACGCCGGCCCCGACCCGCGCGCGGCGTCGCTGCGGCGAGGGCGCAGTGGCATCGTCGCCGTCGTCCTCGAGGGTCATCTGCGCGCAGCATTCCTCGATCCCGTCACGACCGCGATGATGGACGGCCTGACCGACGGTCTCGCCGACCTCAGCGCCGGCATCCTGCTCATGCGTGACGAACCGGGGGAGGGCGACGGCTCGGCGCTGTCGAACGCCCCGGTCGATGCGGTCGTGCTGATCGGATGCTCCGGGCGCACGCGGTCGTCGCTCGAGGTGGTGCGGGGCAGAGGCCTGCCCGTCGTGGTGATCGAAGGTGACGCAGGAGAAGGCATCCCTCGCATCACGCTCGACAACACCGCCGCCGCTGCCGATGTCGCCCGCCACGTGCGCGATCTCGGGCATTCCGATGTCGCGCTGGTGACGCTGCCGCTGGACAGCACGCGCGAGCGGGGGCTGGTGACGGCCGACCGGATCACCACCGCCACGGTCGACGTGACCATCCACCGCCTCGCGGGCGTCCGCGAGGTCTATCCCGACGCCCCGGCCTATTCCGCCGCCGGCAGCCTGATCGACGAGGGCGTCATCGTCGGGCGGATGCTGCTGGCAGACGCCGCCACCCGACCGACCGCGGTCATCGCCCAGAGTGACCTGCTCGCCGCCGGGGTCATCCGCGCGGCGGAGGAACTCGGTCTGCGCGTGCCGGAGGACCTGTCGGTCGCCGGATTCGACGGCATCGCCGTCGATGGACTGGGCGAGCACACCCTCACCACCAGCGTGCAGCCGGCCGTCGAGAAGGGCAGGGCCGCCGGAGAGCAGGTGGCACGGATGCTGCGCGGTGAGTCCGGAATCACCCAGCACCTCACCTGCCGGTTCCGCGCAGGCAGCACGACTGCTCCGCCCCCGTTCGGCGCCCGCTGACGGCGCAACTGGTTCAGCTGCGCTGTGGTCCGAGCGGCAGTTTCGCCTCGCCGAAGTCGAGGATCTGGTAGCGCCCGCATCCGATCACCTCGTCCGGCACCGCCGACACCGGCAGCTGCCATTTCACGCTCGTCGCGTCTTCGACGAGGAACGAGACCTCAGCGACCTCGAAGTCGGCACGGTTCACCAGCCACGCATAGCCGCGCAGCTGATGGTCGACCTGCACGAGCTGACCCGGGTCGTCCAGATGCAGCTTCGGGAGCCGGACGGTCCAGAACTGCCCTGCCCCGGTGCGACCCGATGCCTCGACCCAGTCGGTGACGCAGGCGAGGTCGGCATCGGGAGCATGCGCGGCGGCAACGAGGCGAGGGATGCTGATCGCGCCGCCGGCGACGAGGACCGCCGCGCCGACCGCGGCGAGTTGCCGGGCGATGCGCGGCGGTATCGTCAGCGCGCCCGGCGCCGCGACGAGCGCGAGCACCGGGGCGAAAGCCAGTGGCTGGAGGTAGCGTGCCGCGTGGGTGCCGAGAGCGATCGCCCCGACCGCGACGAGCAAGGGGATCACCCACGCGGCGGTGGCGACGAGGCGGGTCGCCCGATTCTGCGCGCGGACGCTCCGCCACACCGCGATCACGAGCAGCGCGATCGAGAGGGTGCAACCGAGCACTCCGAGCGGCGTGGACAGGCGCAGGGCGACGAGGTCGCCGTAGTACACCAGGGACTGCGCCCATCGGGCGGGCTGCGCGTATTCGGCGCCGGTGTTCGCGATCCACGGTCCGAACGGCAGGCGCGCGATGAGACCCACCGCCGTGCCGACGAGCAGCACCGCGAGCATGACGAACAGGGGCGCGCGTCGCCGCTCGCGAACGACGAGCACGGTGAGGATCACGGCGATCGGCACCGTCGCCCACACCGCGTACAGCGGATTCGAGAGGGTGGATGCCGCGGCGATCAGGCCGAGCGCGATCAGCAGGCCGCTGTGGTGCCCGTCGCGTTCCAGCGCCCGCCGCAGCAGTCCGACGGTGGCGACCACAGCGACGACCGAGGCGGAGTAATACGTCGTCGTCAGCAGCAGAGAGGCGAGCTCCATCGCGTCGCGCGAGGCGGAGGTCTCGGTCATCGCGAGGACACCGAAGGCGCCGAGACCGACGAGCGCCCAGGCCACGGGGGCCGCTCCCGGCCGCTGGCGGCCGGCGACGAGTCGCAACGCGCCGTAGAGCGCGAGCAGGTTCACCACGGCGCTCGCCGCAAGGACTCCGTTCACGTCGGCGGGGTTCAGCAGGTCCAGCACCGCGAACATCACCGACTCCGGCAGGAAGAGCACGCTCGACATCGCCCAGTCCAGCGCATCGCCGGCGAGCACCGATCGCGTGAACAGGGCGACCACCAGCGAGTCTCCGTCGCGGAAGAGCAACTCCGAGCGAGCGGTCGACGCGACGACCGATACCGTCAGCACGGCAAGAGCCGCCGCCGCGAGCATGCCCAGCAGCTCACGCAGCCAGGTCCGTCTCATGCCGCTACTCTGCCACGGCGGGATCCGCGCGAATCGCGTGTGCCACCGACGGGCGTGGGCCGGGGCCGCGCAGGGGTCGTGCCCGGAGCGCGCTGCGCGCCCCGTAAACTGGAGGAACACCCGCCCGCCTGAGCCGCAAGGCCGACGAGCCCCGAGGGAGCCGCGTATGCTGATGCTCCTCGCCGTGTTCCTCCTCGGATCGCTCCTGATGCCGGTCCTGGTTCGCTGGCTGGGAGCCCGGGCATTCGCCCTCGCCGCGCTCATTCCGGGCGCAGCGTTCGCCCACGCCCTCGTCCTCACCCCGCAGGTGCTCGACGCGGGTGCCTCGCCCTTCGAGTCGGTGCCGTGGATCCCGCAGCTCGGACTCGAGCTGTCGATGCACATGGACGTCCTGGGGTGGGTGCTGACACTCATCGTCTCGGGTGTCGGCGCTCTCGTGCTGCTCTACTGCCGCTGGTACTTCCACGACGACGCTGCCGGCCTCGGACAGTTCGCCGGGGTTCTCCTCGGATTCGCCGGCGCGATGTACGGCCTGGTGCTCACCGACGACCTCGTCATGCTCGTGATGTTCTGGGAAGTCACCAGCATCCTCTCCTACCTCCTCATCGGCCACTACCGCCGCCGCGCGTCCAGCCGTCGCGCCGCACTGCAGGCGCTGCTCGTGACGACGCTGGGCGGGCTCGTGATGTTCGTCGGCGTGGTGCTGCTGGTCGTCGACGCCGGCACCACGAGCATCACCGAGATCCTCGAGCTGGTGCCGACCGGGCCGCTGGTGGATGCCGCGATCGTGATGCTCCTCATCGGCGCGATCAGCAAGTCGGCGCTCTTCCCGTTCCACTTCTGGCTGCCGGGGGCCATGGCGGCGCCCACCCCGGTGAGCGCCTATCTGCACGCGGCGGCGATGGTCAAAGCCGGCATCTACCTCATCGCCCGCTTCGCGCCCATCTTCGCGTTCTCAGGCCCGTGGCGCCCCATCATCATCTCGCTCGGCGTGCTGACGATGCTCCTCGGCGGTGTTCAGGCGCTCCGCGAGACCGACCTCAAGCGCATCCTGGCGTTCGGCACCGTCAGCCAGCTCGGTTTCTTCGCGGTCGTCGTCGGCTACGGCACGCAGGCGTCCGCCCTGGCCGGTGTCGCGCTGGTGATCGGGCACGCGCTGTTCAAGTCGGCGCTGTTCCTCATCGTCGGCGTCATCGACCGCCAGCTCTCGACGCGCGACATCACAGAGCTGTCGGGCGTCGGCAGGCAGGCGCCCGTCATGGCGACCGCCGCTTTCATCTCCGTCGCATCGATGGCGGGTATCGCTCCGACGATCGGGTTCGTGGCGAAGGAGTCCACGCTCACGGCTCTCCTCGATGACGCGCAGGGCGGCTCGCCATGGGGGCTCGTCGCGCTGCTCGGCGTCTCGGTCGGATCCATGCTCACCGCGGCCTACGGGGTGCGCTTTCTCTGGGGCGCCTTCTGGACGAAGCGCGATGACACGGGCGAGCGGATGCCGGAAACGGCGTGGCCGGACCCGCCGGTCGGCTTCCTGGCGGCACCGATCATCCTCGCCGGGGCGACCATCGCGGTCGGGATCGGAGCCCCCGCGCTCGACAGAGCACTGCAGGGGTACGCGATCACCGCGGCGCCCGGCCTCGATCCGGCATCCGGGGAAGCCACCGAGGGGCCGGGGCATCTGGCGCTCTGGCACGGCCTCGAGCCCGCTCTGGGCATTTCGGTCCTCACGATCCTGCTCGGCATCGGGCTGTTCCTCCTCGTCCATCGCACCGGTTGGGATCGCAGGCCGCGGATGCTGCCGTTCACCGGCGCCGACGCGTACTACCTCGTGATGCGCACGGTCGACCGCGTCTCGGTGTTCAGCACCACGCTCACCCAGCGCGGATCGCTGCCGGTGTACGTGGGCACCATCTTCGTCGTCTTCGTCGCAGCGGAGGTCACGGCCCTGATCGCGAGCGATGTCGACCGCTACACGCTGTCGGCCTGGCACACCCCGGCCCAGATCGTCGTCGCCCCGATCATGGCGGCGGCCGGGGTCTTCGCCGTGCGCGCCGAGAAGCGCTACACCGGGGTGGTCCTGGTGTCGGTGACAGGGCTCGGCATGGTCGCCCTCTTCGCCACCAGCGGCGCCCCCGATCTCGCCCTCACTCAGATCCTCGTCGAAACCGTGACGATGGTGACTTTCGCTCTGGTGCTGCGGCGACTGCCCGCGCGCATGGGACAGCACAACGCCTCGGTCGGGCGCATCCCGCGCGCACTCCTGGGCATCGGCGTGGGCGTGACGATGGCACTCGTCGCGGTGGTCGCAACGCAGTCGCGGATCGCCGATCCCATCTCGATGACCTTCCCGGAGCTCGCCTACGAGCTCGGCCACGGCAAGAACGTGGTGAACGTCGCGCTCGTCGATCTCCGCGGCTGGGACACGATGGGTGAACTCTCCGTCCTCGTGCTCGCGGCGACCGGCGTGGCATCGCTCGTGTTCGTCACCCATCGCGCCGACCTGCTCGCCGCCACGAAGACGCTCCCCCGATCCGCCCGCCGCGCCGTGCGCAGCCGGCCGCTGGTCGAGACCACCGACGGCGTGCGATTCCAGACGTCGGAGAACCGGAGCAACCACCGCGCCTGGCTCGTGGGGGGGCAGCGCCTGAAACCGGAGAACCGTTCGATCGTGCTCGAGGTGATCGTCCGCATCCTGTTCCACACGATCATCGTGGTGTCGATCTTCCTGCTGTTCGCCGGCCACAACCTTCCCGGCGGCGGTTTCGCCGGGGGGCTGGTCGCCGGCATGGCCCTGGTGATGCGCTATATCGCGGGCGGCCGATGGGAGCTCGGGGCCGCCGCCCCGACGGATGCCGGTCGACTGCTCGGCTGGGGTCTCATCCTCGCTGTCGGCACTGCGGTGCTGCCGTTGTTCTTCGGGCTCGCACCGCTCACCAGCTCGTTCTGGGAGTGGGAGATCCCCGGTATCGGGCATATGGAGTTCGTCACCTCGACCATCTTCGACGTCGGCGTCTACCTCGTCGTCATCGGGCTCGTGCTCGACGTGCTCCGAAGTCTCGGGGCCGAAGTGGACCGGCAGGCGCAGACTCCGCCGAGGGCCACGGAGAGCAAGCGGGAGCGGGGGGTGAGCGCCTGATGGATGTCTCGCTCACGCTCATCGTCATCATGGCGATCCTGTTCGCCTGCGGTGTCTACGCCATGCTCGAGCGCAGCCTGACCCGGGTGCTGATCGGCTTCCTGCTGCTGGGGAACGCGACGAACCTGCTGCTGATGATCGTCATGGGCGTGCCCGGTGCTGCGCCCTTCTACGGCGTCGACGGCGAGGTCAGCGATCCGCTCCCGCAGGCGCTCACGCTCACGGCGATCGTCATCACCTTCGCGGTCTCGGCGTTCCTGCTCGCCCTCATCTATCGCTCCTGGCAGCTCGGGCAGGCCGACACCGTCGAGGACGACGAGGCCGACATCGCCCTGCGTGAACGCACCGACGCCGATGAAGACCTCATGGAGGACGACGCGAACCTCGATCAGGAGGCGACCACCGACTTCGTCGGTGTGCAGACCGCGCCCATCACGGTGCTGCAGATGCGTGATCACCCCGCCATCCATGACGACGCCCCCATGGACCGCCCCGTCGTCGACCGATCACGTCCCGGCAGCACGCGCTCGCGCGAGGACGCCGGTGAGGAGCGGAACGAATCGGAGCGCACGTGGGTCAATGCCGCGCCGAACGCCGAACCCGACGGCTCGTCCGGCTCGGCCGCAGACGCCGCCGATGCGGCATCCGAAGGCCGCGGACCCGGCGACCCGGATGAGGAGGACCGCCCGTGAGCGCCCTCGTCCCGCTGCTCGTCGCCCTGCCGCTCCTCGGCGCGGCCGTCACCCTGGTGTTCGGGCGCAGCGCCCGCCTGCAGGTCGCGGTCACCGTCGCCACGCTCGCGGCCGTCTCGGTCATCGCCGCGATCCTGCTGATCGTCGTCGACGCGGGCGCGCCCCTTGCGGTCTCGGTCGGCGGGTGGCCCGTGCCTTTCGGCATCGTGCTGTACGTCGACCGGCTCGCCGCGCTGCTCGTGCTCGTGTCGAGCATCGTGCTGCTCGCGGTCCTCCTCTTCTCGATCGGCCAGGGCGTCGCGGACGGCGCCGATGAGACGCCGATCTCGATCTTCAACCCCTCCTACCTGATCCTCGCGGCCGGTATCTTCAACGCGTTCATCGCCGGCGACCTGTTCAACCTGTATGTCGGGTTCGAGATCCTGCTCGTCGCCTCCTACGTGCTGATCACGCTCGGCAGCACCGAGTCACGCATCCGCACCGGCGCCGTCTACATCGTCGTCTCGCTGGTCTCGTCGATCCTCTTCCTGGCGTCGATCGCGATGATCTACGGGGCGCTGGGCACCGTGAACATGGCGCAGATCGCCGAGCGGATGTCGGAGCTGCCGCAGGAGACCCAGCTGGTGCTGCACCTGATGCTCGTCATCGCGTTCGGCATCAAGGCGGCGATCTTCCCGGTGTCGTTCTGGCTGCCGGACTCGTATCCGACCGCGCCGGCACCGGTCACGGCCGTGTTCGCCGGATTGCTGACGAAGGTCGGCGTGTACGCGCTGATCCGCACCGAGACCCAGCTCTTCGCCGAGAACAGCATCGACACGGTGCTGCTGATCGTGGCGCTCGCGACGATGATCGTCGGGGTGCTCGGCGCGGTCGCGCAAGCCGAACTGAAGCGGATCCTCTCGTTCACGCTGGTCAGCCACGTGGGCTACATGATCTTCGGCCTCGCGATCGCCACGCCTGCAGCCATCGGCGCGACGGTGTACTACATCGTCCACCACATCGTCGTGCAGACGACGCTGTTCCTCGCGGTCGGACTCATCGAGCGTCGGGCGGGCAGCACGTCGATCCTGCGCGTGAAAGGACTGCTGAAGGTCGCGCCCGTGATCGCCGTGCTCTATTTCGTGCCGGCCATCAACCTCGGTGGGCTCCCGCCGTTCTCCGGATTCATCGGCAAGTTCGCGCTGTTCGAGGCGGCGGCATCCGTCGGCACCCCGCTGATGATCGTGCTCATCTTCGGGGGGATCGTCACCTCCCTGCTGACGCTCTACGCCCTGATGCGTGCGTGGAACCTGGCGTTCTGGCGCGAAGAAGAGGACTCGACCGAGACCGAGGGGCGCATCTCGCACCTCACCGGAGCGCCGGCCGCCGACGATCAGCAGAAGCGGCGCCGCATCCCGCGGATCATGACGCTCGCCACCGCAGGCATGGTGGCGGTCACCGTTTCGCTGTCGATCTTCGCCGGACCCCTCTACGCCCTCTGCGATCGCATCGGTGCGGCGCTGCTCGAGCCGGTAAGCCTCACCCAAATCGAGGACGAGGTGAACTCATGAGCCCCGACACCCGGCGCGGGCTCCGGCACGAGATCCGCGTCCAGCTGCCGTTCCTCATCTGGCTCGTCGTGCTCTGGATGCTGCTCTGGGGTCAGTTCACGGTGCTCTCCGCCGTGACCGGGCTCGTGGTGGCGGTGTTCGTCACCCGGGTGTTCCGGCTGCCGACCGTCGAGCTGTCGGGGCGGATCAACGTCTGGTACGCCGCCCTGTTCGTCGTCCAATTCCTCTTCGCGGTGCTGCGGGGCGCCGTGGATGTGACGATGCAGGTGTTCGACTTCCGTCGCCAGCCGGGGGCCGCGATCATGGCGGTGCCGCTGCGCTATGCCGACGACCTGGTGATGACCCACGTCGCCGTCGTCTCGTCGTTGATCCCCGGCTCGCTCGTCGTCGAGGCCGACCGCGACCGACGGGTGCTCTATCTGCACGTGATCGGCGTGCGGGACCGTGCCGCTGTCGACAGGCAGCGGCGGATCGTGCTGCGGTGGGAGGAGCGCATCGTGCGAGCCCTCGGCGACCCCTCGCAGTACCGTGCCCTGAAGGCCGATGAGCGTGCCAGAGGAGGTGCTCGATGAATGTGGTGCTGACGGTGATCATGGTGGTGTTCGGAATCGCGGCGATCCTCACCGTGGTCCGGATCGTGCGGGGCCCGTCGATCCTCGACCGCGCCGTGGCCTCGGACGTGCTGCTCACCGAGGTGATGTGCGTGCTCGGGGCGGAGATGGCGATCAACGGGCACACCCGCAGCATCCCGATCCTGCTCATCATCGCTGCCGTCAGCGTGTTCGGATCGATCTCGGTCGCCCGCTTCGTCGCGAGAAGGGACAACACGACCTCATGAACGTGTTCGGATGGATGATCCCCGATGTCGTGATCGACATCGCCGTGCTCATGCTCATCCTGCTCGGCGCCGCGCTCTGCCTGTCAGCCGCCGTCGGCCTGCTGCACTTCCGAGATGTGCCGTCGCGGCTGCATGCCGCCACGAAGCCGCAGGTTCTCGGCCTCGTGCTGATCTGCGCGGCGGTGGCCCTGTCACAGCGCAGCGTCGGCGGCATCCTGCTCGGCGCGCTGCTGGTCACGCCGATCGTGCTGATGCAGTTCGCCACCGCGCCGCTTTCTGCCCACATGGTCGGCCGGCAGGCCTACCGCAACGGGTCCACCGACCAGCGCCACCTCATCGTCGATGAGCTGGCCGAGTCGAAGCAGACCCCACCCGCCGCCGGGTAGTCCGCGCCCCGCCGCTTCGGTCTGCCCGCCGTCTCGGTCTGCCCGCCGCTCGCTCCACCGTCATCGGCCCGGCCGTTCGCTTTGTCCGCTGGCCCGAGCGTTCACTCCTGTCCGCCGGCCCGAGCGTTCACTCCAGTCTCCCGGCCCGAGCGTTCACAACTCCTCAAGAAATCGACGGATTCGCGGCAGATCACCGATGCAGCCAGGTGCGGCGCGGTTCTTGAGGAGTTGTGAACGGCGCCACCACGACTGACCTGCTCTGCACATCTGAGTTCTCAGTCAGTCTGTGCGCAGATCGCGCCCCCGCGAGCGATTCGGTCCGACGCCGATTCGGAGACTTCTGGAATGGCAATCCAGAAGGAGTCGGTTCGAGCACGTGCCGCACGGCTCTACGCGCCGGCGGTGTTCACCAGAGCAGACCTGTTGTCGACCGGCATCCGCGGCCGTGACATCACCCGAGCGGTGCGGCAAGGGAGATTGCGGCGTCTGCGTCGCGATCGCTATGCCCTGTCGTCGGTCGACGATGAGGTGGCAGAAGCGGTGCGGATCGGCGGCCGGGTATCGTGCGTGACACTGCTGCGTCTGATCGGGGTGTTCGTTCACGTCGCCAGCGGCTTGCACGTGCACGTGATCCCCGGCACCTCCCGGATTCGAGCGCCACTGGCGAAGGACACGGTGCTGCACTGGAGGGCCTGGTCAGGCCATGCCGGGCCCCGGCACGCGGTGCCACTCATCGATGCCTTGAGCCACGCCGTCCGCTGTCAGTCGCCTCGCGCCGCGATCGCGACCCTGGACAGCGCGATGAACCAGGGGCTCGTGACCGAGACAGATCTCACCGCAGTCTTCGCGGCACTCCCTGCGAAGTACCGCTCGCTGCTGGCGCTGGTCGATGCGTCGGCAGGGTCAGGCCCTGAGACCTTCATGCGGCTGATCCTCCGCGGCCTCGGCGTGAGCTTCGAGACCCAGGTGCTGATTCCCGGTGTCGGATACGTCGACTTCGTCGTCAACGGGTGGCTCATCATCGAGTGTGACAGCCGCGAGTTCCACGAGGGCTGGCAGAAGCAGGTCGAGGATCGTCGACGAGACATCGCGGCGGCGCGGCAGGGATATGTGACGATACGGCCGTTGGCGGCCGACATCATGGGAGATGCGGCGACGGTTCGGCGTGCTGTCTTCGACGTGATCGACGCGGTCGGTACGCGGTTCCGCTGACGTGCGAAGCTCGCTGTTCACAACTCCTCAAGATGTTGCCAACCGGCCCCAATATCTGCGTGCGAGCATGCCGCGGCGCGCAATCTGGAGGAGTTGTGAACGGCAGCGGGCGGGGACAGACCTCGTCGAGGCGATCAGAGCCGGGCGGCGAAACCCTGCACCAGCGCCGTGGCGTGCCCGGAATCGCTGATCAGGGTGCTGTGCCCGTGACCGTCGATCTCATGCAGCTCGGCGTCGGGGATGGCAGCGACGATATCGCGGCACCATGTGACAGGCGCCAGCGGATCGCTCTCGCCCCGCAGCACCAGCGTCGGCAGGCGAATCCGCGAATACGCCTCCTTCGCGTCGTGCACGACCGTCGCGCGGATCTTCCTGATCAGGTGCGGTCCGCCACGCAGGTACTCACGGGCGCCACGCCAGAGCACGATCGGGCGCTCGCCGATGAGATCCCACAGCAGATAGGCGGCCTGGGCGCCGATGCTGCGGGCGGCGCTGTTCACGGTCGGGCCGGCCAGCACGACGCCGTCGACGACACCCGGATGCCGGTTCGCGAGCTCGGCGGCGATCTGGCTGCCCATCGAGTGGCCGATCGCCACGACACCGCTCTCGCCGGTGCTGCGCAGGAACGCGGCGACGAGGTCGGCATGGCGCTGCATCGTCAGGGTTCGCTCCGGCTCGGGCGCCTCGCCGAATCCCGGGAGGTCGAGCGCGATGACGCGACCCTTCAGGCGGTGCACGAAATCGAGATAGACGCTGCGGCCCATGCCGATGCCATGGAGCAGCACGAATGGACGCTCGCCGACGCCGAACGTCTCGGCGACGAGCGTCGCCCCGCCGTGCTCGAACTCGACGACCGAAGCGGGGGTGTGCTCCGGGGCGAGCAGGCGGCTGGGCATTCGTCCACGCTATCCGACTCCCCGGCCCCGGCCGGCCAGCCGCGTGAGCGCGACGGCCGGGCCCATGCGGACGCCGTTCAGCCGGCCGGTCTCAGCACGAGTTCGTCCGTCGTGGCCGCGCCGATGGCCTTCGCGCTGAACGGCCAGGGGTTCTGGATGCCGGTCGACCAGTCCACCGTCTGATCGGTGTAGTTCTCGTGAAACGCGTGCCCTGACGCACCGGTGAGGTGGTTCCAGGTGGAGGCGTCGAAATCGGACAGGTCGATCACCATGCGCATCGACGGCACGGTCGTCGTGGCGTATGAGGTGCCCAGATCCCACCCGGTGGCGTTGACGACCGAGGCGCCACCGCTGACGGGGAACGGCCCCCGGTTGAACAGCGCCTCGATCGGAGCGATGCCCGAGGCCCCGAGCGTGTCGCTGGTGAGGGTGATGGCGTGGAGGTCGCCCCAGTTCCATCGCGAGATGGCGGTGCCCTGAATGGCGGCGAGTTCGTCGTAGGCCTCCTCGGCCGAGAGGGCGAGCATCTCCGTCATGCCCTCGACGCCGATGGTCTCGTTGGTCCAGAGCGGGTCGGACGGATCCTCCAGCAGCTCCCCGATGACCGTGAACATCCGCCCCTGACCGGACGCCGGCAGCGGCACGTCTCGCTCGACGAACAGATTCTGCACGAGGTTCGACCACAACACGTTCGCGTACGCGGCTGCGGCCGAGGACGCGGCGTTCTGCGCGTCCCAGGTCGTGAGCAGGTCGACGGCCTCCGAGGGACCCGCGCCCTTGACGTCGACGTCGGCCATCGCGATCGCCAGCTGCTTGCCGATCCACATCTCGTTGTCCATCTGGATGGCGCGCATGTCGTCCGCGGTCAGTGGAGCGGCCGCTGCCCGGCGCTCGATGAGGTGCGCGATCCGCGCGGCCCGATAGCCCTGGTCCCAGTCCCTGGAGAGGAAGTACTCGTAGTCGTCGGTGACGATCGCGTTGTTCGCCGTCACGATATAGCCCGACGCGGGGTTGTATGACACCGGCAGATCCTCGAACGGGATGTACCCCGTCCAGTCGAACGTGCTGTCCCACCCCGGCTGCGGCATCCATCCGTCTCCCGCGCCGCGGATCGGCAGGCGACCGGGCGTCTGATAGCCGATGTTCCCCTCGGTGTCGGCGTAGACGAGGTTCTGCGCCGGAACGTCGAACAGTGATGCGGCGCGGCGGAAGCCGTCGAAGTCCTGAGCCGTCGACAGCGCGAAGATCGCCGTCGACGCGGTGCCGGGGTCGAGCGCCGTCCATCGGATGCTCACCGCGTACTCGGCATCCTCTCCGGCGCCGGCGGGCGGGGTCGCGCCGGCCGCCCCGAGTGCGGGCGCCGGATCGGCCGCGATCGCGGTGAAGTCGTCGGTCAGTCCGGAGATGATCGGGCCGTGCACCGTGGATCGGATCGTCAGCTCGATGTCATCGCCGCCGGCCACCTTGATCGTCTCGGTACGCTCCTCGAGCGGAACCAGCGCCCCGTCGCGCCAGTACTGATCGCCCTCGATCCGCTCGATGTAGAGGTCGGTGACGTCGGTGGTCAGGTTCGTGAATCCCCATGCGACGTGGGCGTTGTGGCCGATGACCACGCCGGGGAGGCCGGAGAACGAGAAGCCGCCGACATCGAACGGGCACGCCTCGTCGACCTCGGCGCATTTCAACTGCACCTGGTACCAGACCGACGGCAGTGACGCCCCGAGGTGCGGGTCGTTCGCGAGAAGCGGCATCCCGCTCTCCGTGAGCTCGCCGGACACCACCCAGGAGTTCGATCCGATGCCCTCGCCGACATCGCCGACCAGCACGCTGGCCGCCTCGATGACGCTCGAGGTCTCCTGCCAGTCGATCGTCGTGGCCGCCTGCTGCAGTTCGCCCTCGGTGCCGTCCGTGCCATGCGGGCCCTCGGAGCTGAAGGCGGCATCCGCCCCGGTCTCGCTCGCCGGCAGCGTGGAGATCTTCGGCACGATGACCGGGTTCTCGTCGAACGGGTATTCCGGATACAGCTGCTCGATGGTCGCCTGCGCCGTCTCCTCGTCGAGGCCGGCGGCGAGGAGGGCACGGTCGGTCTCATCTTCGACGTTGCCGCGCAGGTCCCACGCCATCGCCTTCAACCAGGCGACGGAATCGGCGGGCTCCCAGGGCTCGGGCGCGTAGTCGGGGTTCTGCATGCCGATCACGGCATACTCCAGCGACAGTTCCGCGCCGGAGCGGGAGGAGAGGTAGGCATTGACCCCGGCGGCGTACGCCTCGTAATAGCTGAGCGTCGTGTCGTCCATCGCTTCGACCTCGCGCTCGGCGACCTCGCGCCAGCCGAGGGTGCGCAGGAACGCATCCGTCGCCGCCTGCGACTCACCGAACATCTCGGCGACACGCCCGCTGGTCACATGGCGACGGAAGTCCATCTCGAAGAAGCGGTCCTGCGCGTGCACGAACCCCTGCGCGTAGAAGAGGTCGTCGGAGGACTGGGCGGTGATCGTCGGCACTCCGCGGTCGTCGCGCTGCACGGTGACCTCGTCCTGCAGCCCGTCGACCTCGATCTCGCCGGTCGTCTGCGGGAACGAGCGCTGAATCGTGAACGTCACGAAGAACGCGGCGGCGACGGCGAGAACGACGACCGATGCGACGACGAGGAACGCGATCCGGCCGATGCGCACCGCCAACGGCACTCTGGTCGGTGGAGTGGTCGCGTTCGAAGCCGTCATCATCGTCGAGAGCTCTTTCGGGTAGCGTGCTGACACTCAGTCTCACCGGTGCCAGGTGCGCGTTTCAGGGTAGTGCGCCCTCGCATCATACCCATCGCGCGCTCGTCCGGGAGCTGTGACCGGCATCGGTCGCTCGCGCGAGCTGCATGAGCGGATGCCGTCTGCATGACCGGACCCCCGGTTTCGCTCATGCACGCGGCGAACACCCATGCGGACGCCGCGCACATCGGCGGCGCCACTCCGCGGCCAGCGTCAGTCAGTACCCGAGTCGAACGCAGCGCCCTCGGATGCGGAGTCGACGGCGTCGGCGAACTTCTCATCCGTCTCGGCGAGCGACCCGTGCACCGCACCGGTGATCTCGTTGGATTCCCCGGCGGTCACGCGACCGACGAGCTCGCCGGTCGCCCCGCCGACGAGTCCCAGTCCCGCGTACTGCTCGAGACGTGCGCGGGAGTCGGCGATGTCGAGGTTGCGCATGGTGAGCTGGCCGATGCGGTCGACCGGGCCGAAGGCCGCATCTCCCACCCGCTCCATCGAGAGCTTCTCCGGGCCGTATGACAGGTTCGGCGACGCGGTGTCGAGGATCGTCCAGTCGTCGCCGCGGCGAAGACGCAGGGTCACGCTGCCCGAGATCGTCGAACCGACCCAGCGTTGAATCGACTCGCGCAGCATGAGCGACTGCGGCTCGAGCCAGCGGCCCTCGTACATGAGCCGACCGAGGCGCCGCCCCTGCTCGTGATAGGTCGCGAGCGTGTCCTCGTTGAGGATGCCGTTGACGAGGCGCTCGTAGGCGATGAACAGCAGCGCCATGGCCGGGGCCTCGTAGATGCCGCGGGACTTTGCCTCGATGATGCGGTTCTCGATCTGGTCGCTCATGCCGAGGCCGTGGCGTCCGCCGATGGCGTTCGCCTCCTGCACGAGGGCCACGGGGTCGGAGTACTCGATGCCGTTGATGGCGACCGGGCGACCGCCGTCGAAGGTCACCGTGACGTCTTCGGTCTCGATCGCCACCGACGGATCCCAGAACTTCACGCCCATGATCGGGTCGACCGTCTCGAGCGAGACATCGAGGTGCTCGAGCGTCTTCGCCTCGTGCGTCGCGCCCCAGATGTTCGCGTCGGTGGAGTACGCCTTCTCGGCCGAGTCGCGGTAGGGGAAACCGTGCGCGACGAGCCACTCGCTCATCTCTTTGCGACCGCCGAGCTCGGTGACGAAGTCGGCATCGAGCCACGGCTTGTAGATGCGAAGGCGCGGGTTCGCGAGCAGACCGTAGCGGTAGAACCGCTCGATGTCGTTGCCCTTGTAGGTGGAGCCGTCGCCCCAGATGTCGACGCCGTCCTCCTTCATGGCGCGCACGAGCAGCGTGCCGGTGACGGCACGGCCGAGCGGGGTCGTGTTGAAGTAGGTCTTGCCGCCGGAGCGGATGTGGAAGGCGCCGCACGAGAGGGCGACGAAGCCCTCTTCGACGAGCGCGGTCTTGCAGTCGACCAGTCGCGCAGCCTCGGCGCCGTATTCGAGCGCCCGGCCCGGGATCGATTCGATGTCGTCCTCGTCGTACTGACCGAGGTCTCCCGTGTAGGTGAAGGGCACCGAGCCCTTGTCGCGCATCCACGCGACGGCCACGGAGGTGTCGAGGCCTCCCGAGAATGCGATGCCGACACGCTCGCCGACGGGCAGGGACTGGAGGACCTTGGACATGGTTCCCAGTCTATCGGCGGCGTGTCGGGCGTTTCCGACGCCGGTGCGGGAGGTCAGAAGTCCTCGTGCCGTGCCGTGCGCAGAGGAGAGAAGACGACGATGAGGGCCGCGATCGCGAACACGGCGACGCTCACCCCGATGGTGAGCCGGTAGTCGAAGACCGTCGCGAGCACGCCGGCGACAAGTGAGCCGATGAGAAACGCGACGCGATTGACGGTTCGGATCGACGCGTTCATCCTGCCCTGCATCCGGTCAGGGGCGACGGCCTGGCGGTATCCCATCTCGTTGGGGTCTTCCACGCCCATGCCGAGACCGAACAGGAACTGTCCGACGCCGAGTGGGATGGCCACGAGGGCGAGCGAAGTGTCGGCGGTGAGCGGGGCGGCGAGCACGACGACCCAGGCGACGGGGGCGAGGATGCGCCCGGCCAGCACGGCACCGCCCACGCCGAACCGTCTGCCGGTGGCCGGGGCGATGACGGCTCCGACGAACCCGCCGAGCCCGCCCATGGCCAGCACGATGCCGAACACCAGTGGTCCGACGTCGAGCTCACGGAGAGCGAACGGTGCGAACGCGGTGAGCGCCATGCTGTTGCCGAGGAACCAGACATGAATGGATGCCGCCAGCGGCGCGAGGGTGCGATGGGAGTACGTCCACCGCAGGCCCTCGACGATGTCGTGGCCGATGTGGCGGTCGTCGGTACGGCGCTCCTGCTTCGGCTCGTCGACACGGATCCGGCTGAGCAGCAGCGCGCTCACGAGATACGAGACGGTCTGGATGACGATCGCCAATGGGGCACCCAACCACGCCACCACAGCGCCCCCCAGCGCCGGGCCGGCTGTCTGCGCGACGGTTCCCGCCTGACCGAGTCGGGCGTTCGCCGCGACGAGCTGGGTGCGCGGCACCAGTCGGGGCAGCAGCGGCTGCGCGGCCGAGTCCGCGATGAGGGTGAGGGCGCCGTAGAGCAGGATCACCGACCCGAAGGACCACACGGTCAACGTGCCGGTGAGCCACAGCACCGGCACGGCGGCGAGGACGATCGCACGGGCGAGGCTCGCGAGCACCAGGGCGGGCCGTCGCCGCCATCGGTCCATCAGAGCACCCACGACCAGGCCGAACAGCAGATACGGCACGACGCTCGCGGCGTTGAGCAGCCCGATCTCGAAGGCTGACGCGCCCAGTGTCGTCACGATGAGGACCTGGAACGCGACCGTCGTGACCGCGCCGGTCAGTGCACCGAGGGTCGACGAGCTCCAGAAGAGCGCGAAGGCCGGCAAGCGCAGCACCTCGCCAGGTCTGTCGCTCGTCGCCACGGCTTCAGCCCCGCCGTCGAGGCTGAAGCGCGGGAGCGGGCCCTGTCGACTCTCGAACCGTGAGCTGCGGTGTGGAGTCCAGGAACGCCCCGGGGGCGGCACCGCCGAGCACGTCGAACAGCCGCCTGGCGGCGTGCGCACCGAAGGCCACCACATCGTGGCTGAGCGCCGTCAGCCGGGGGACGGTGTGCCGGCAGATGAGGGAATCGTCCCAGGCGACGACGGAGACGTCTTCCGGAACGCGGAGCCCTGCCCGGGCGAGGACTCCGAGGGCGGCGACGGCCATGATGTCGTTGTCGTACACGAACGCCGTCGGAGGCGCATCCGACGCGAGTGCACGGTCGGTGGCCTCGGCACCCTGCTCCGGTGAATAGTCGGTGCGCAGCACCTCCCCCTCGCACCCGAGCGCGGCCACTTCGGCGCGGAACGCCGCGTCACGGATCTGCGTGTGGGCGAGATCACCGAGCCCGGCGACCCTCGCGATCCGGCGGTGGCCCAGTGCCGCGAGAGCACGCACGGCCTCGCGCATCGCTTCGGCATCGTCGGTCCACACCGTCGTCAGCCCAGGCGCCGCGCTCGGGTCGGCGACGGCGACGGCCGGAAACTCCGGATGCCCCGCGAAGTATGACGCGCGGGGATCATCGACGCGAAGATCGACGAGCAGGACACCGTCGACGCGTCGGGTGGTCCGCCACCGACGCAACGTCTTGTGCTCGCTCGGCTCATCGGGTGCCACCTGCAGAAGCAGCGCATAGCCTCGGGGCGAAAGTTCGCTCTCCATGCCGGCGATGAACTGCATGTAGAAGGACTCGACGCCGAGGTTCTTCGGGTCGCGTGCGAGCACCAGGCCGAAGCTGTTCGTCTTCTTCACGGTGAGCGCCTTGGCCGCAGCGCCCGGTGCCCAGCCCAGCTCGTCGGCGACGAGGAGGATGCGCGCACGGGTCTGCTCTGAGACCCCCTTGCGCCCGTTCAACGCGAACGAGACGGCTCCGGGCGACACTCCTGCGGCCTCGGCGATCGCCGCGATGGTGACCGTCTGCTTCGTTCCGGAGCCTTTTCCCACCGTCGTACCCTAGACCGCTTCGATGTGCAGCACGAACGCCTGCACCGGCCAGAGCGTCGGAAGTTGCAGCCCGATCTCCGCGAGCATTGAACCGGGCAGCTCGATCTCCCCCCGGGTGAACCACTCCGGTGCGATCCAGCCGTACTCGGCAGTGCCGATCTCGCGTCGCACCCGTAGCCGGTATCGGCGTGCCGGGTCGAGCGCGGTCATGCGCAACCGCTCGGCACGCGCATCTTCGAGGCTCGCGACGGTGGCCACGATGTACACCGCCGCGTCGCCGGCATCCGCCACGAATCCCGTCACCCGCCACGCCGGATCGCGAAGTTCGGGATGCACCGTTCGCCCGTGGTGCACGATCGGGCGCAGCTCCCTGTAGAGCGCGGCGAAGCGGGCGATGGCGTCGGTCTCCTCGTCATCGCAGCCGAGGATGTCCCACTCCAGTCCCGCCGAGCCCATCAGGCTCGTCGCCATGCGATACGACAGAGCGGTGACCCGCCCAGAGCTGTGCGAGGGGGCCGGTCCGACGTGGGCTCCGACGAGTTCGGGCGGCAGCATCAGGCCGGTCCAGCGCTGGATGTCCTGCCGTTCGACGGGATCGTTGGAGTCGCTCGCCCACACCCGATCGGCGTGGTCGAGGATGCCGAGGTCGGTGCGGGCCCCGCCGGAGGAGCAGGATTCGATCTCGAGGCCCGGATGCGCTGCCTTCAGCTCATCCATCAGCCGGTATACGGCGAGCGTCTGCGCTCGCACGCCGGGCCTGCCGCCGTGGACGCTCTCGACCACGTCGCGATTGTGATCCCACTTGATGAAGTCGATGCCGAGCTCGGCGATGAGGGCGTCCATCTGCCCGAACACATGCGCGTACGCGCCCTCGATCGCGAGGTCGAGCACGAACTGCGAGCGCCATGACAGCGACGGGTCGTGCGAGAGGTGCCGGGGGTCGTGCATCAGCCAGTCGGGATGCCGACGGGCGAGGTCTGAGTCGAGGCTCACCATCTCGGGCTCGAACCACAGGCCGAACTGCATGCCCAACTCGTGTACCCGCTGGGCGAGGGGAGCGAGGCCTTCGGGCCACACATTCCGATCCACGATCCAATCGCCGAGACTCGTGGTGTCGTCCCGGCGACCGGCGAACCATCCGTCGTCGAGGACGAACCGTTCGACCCCGACAGCCGCCGCACGTTCGGCGAGCGCCGTGACCTTGGCGGGATCATGGTCGAAGTACACCGCCTCCCACGTGTTCAGCACGAATGGCCGGGGTGTACGCGGATGCTGCGGCCGCGCCCGCAGCATGGTGTGGAAGGCTGCGCTGATGCCGTCGAGTCCTCGCTCCGAGTGGGCGAAGAGCACGGTCGGTGCGACGAGCTCCTCGCCGGGTTGGAGGACGAGCTCGCCGGGTCGGAGGAGTTCGCCGCCCCCGAGGTGGGTCGCCGAGTCGGTGATCCGGTCGATTCGGTAGGTCACATCCGAAGAGGTCGCGACGTGAGCCGCCCACACCCGTCCGTCTCTCCAACGCGGCGCACCCTCTGACGCGACCAGCACCGTCGGCGCATCGTGCCCCGGACGGCCACGACGCGCCTGCCGCACCATCGAGCCGGCAGGCATCGGGGTGACGACGGGTCGCTTCTCGCGCGTCCAGCGCCCGTCGAACGTGAGCAGGTGGTCGGTGGTCGTCGGTACCGGCAGGATGCTTTCGAGCCAATCGACCTCGATGGGAGCGGTGCCCGGCGCTGGGTCATGCCGGAGGCGCTGATCGACGCGTATGACGCCTCCCGGTGCGATTCGAATGGTGATGGTGAGCTGCAGACCGGATGCCTCGTCGATGGCGGTGAGGTCGCAGTGAGCCGACGTCGTTTCGGTCGCCACGAGCTGCCAGCGCGTCCGGTGCAGCACACCGCCGGAGCGGAGCTGCATTCCCGGGCGGCCGCTCCACGCATCGCTGTCCTGGGGCGACAGTGAGACCTGCCAGGGCGCGTCGAGCGTGCCCGGGGGTGTCTGCCGGGACAGGGCGGCGCGCAGGTGCGCGTCGTCGGCGGGACTGTGGCCGCCGGGCAACGGCGCGCCCCAGTGCAGCACGCTCGGCACGGCCCCGCCGGACGGATCGAGCAGGATCGCGCTTCCGTGAGCCTCGAGGTACAGCAGCGGACGGTTCATCGGGTGACTCCTCGCTGGTCGGTTGCGGGCGGGCGCTCGCCCGTGCCCCGCTCGACGATCCATGTCGGCAGCTCCAGTTGACGGGTGAACCCGGTGGGCTCACCGACCCGTTCGACGGCGAGCTTCGCCGCGATCCTGCCCAGTTCGACGGGGTCGTAGGTGACGACGGTCACGCCGAGGACGTCGGCGGTGTCGAAATCATCGAAGCCGATCAGTGCCGGCTCGTCTCGCTGAGGGCGGGCGCGGAAGGCTCGGAGGGCGCCGATGGTCATCCTGTTGTTCCCCGTCACGATCGCCGTCGGGGGGTCGGGGCGATCCAGGAGCGCGCCGACGACATGCTCCGCGCGCACGCTCCGATCATCGACCAGGCTCTCCAGCGCCGACGTGTCGCGGATACCGTGCGCCGCCATCGCGTCGCGGTAGCCGCGCACCCGCTCGGTCTGCGTATAGACCGTCGCCGGGTTGCACACGTAAGCGATCCGCCGGTGTCCTCGTGCCAGCAACCTGCTGGTCGCGTCGAACGCGCCGTGGTGGTTCGCCAGCACGATCGAGTCGGCCAGCAGGTTGCGGGCCGGGCGATCGATCGCGATCACCGGGGTGCCCAGCTGTCGCTCGCCCTCGAGATACGACTGGTCGGCGCTCACGGGAACGAGCAGCAGCGCCCCGATGCGCTGTGCGAGGAGCGTGTCGGCGACGAGTTCTTCTCCCTCTGGGGTGTCATCGGTGGTCGCGACGACGAGCGCGTAGCCGTTACGGCTGAGTTCCTCCTCGATGCCCGCGGCGACCTTGTAATAGAACGGATTGCCGAGATCTCCCATGACGAACCCGAAGGTGTGGGTTGCGCCCCCGCGGCGAAGCGTTCGCGCCAGCGGGTTGGGCCGGAACCGCAGGCGCTTCGCGGCGCTCAGCACGCGCTCGACTGTGTCCGGCGAGACCAGATCGCGATGCGCATACACCCGGGACACGGTTTTCGAGCTCACCCCGGCGAGACGGGCGACGTCATCGAGCGTCGCTCTCGGCTGCACTGACATCTCGGCCCCTTCGCTGCGTGGATGCATCGCGAGCCTAGCAGGAAGACGCCGATGTCGCTCGTCAGACATTAAGTGGACATTGGTTTCCTCGTCGCCGGGAACATAATCCATGAAATGCCCGATGGAAGCGTTTTATGCAATCCATTTCCGGACCAGCTTCTCGCCGGACAGCGCTGACATTTAGTTGCGAGATCGCTCCTCTGGTGCCTACTCTGGCCCCGCACCCTCGAGCACACCGACGGTGCGAAGTTCAAGGGTGAACCTGACAAGGAGTCCACGCATGGCAAAGAAGGCAGTGGCTGGTCTCGCGGCGTTCGCCGCGACAGCGATCGCGTTGAGCGGATGCTCGGCAGGCGGTACGAACGATGCGACCAACACGATCGACGGTGAGGTCAAGGGCGACCTCAAGGTCGTGACCTGGCGGACGGACCTCGTCGAGAACGGCACGTTCGAGGCGTACGCGGAGGAGTTCAACAAGGAGTACCCCGACGTGACGGTGACGTTCGAGGGCATCACCGACTATGAGGGCGAGATGAAGACCCGCCTGTCCAGCACCAACTACGGCGACGTGATCGGCATCCCGACGATGCAGCCCAGCCAGTTCGAGCAGTTCCTCGAGCCGCTCGGCGACACCGAGGACTTCAGGGAGAGGTACCGCTTCCTCAACACCCACACCTTCGACGGCACCCAGTACGGACTCGCCATCGGAGGCAACGCCCAGGGCGTGCTGTACAACAAGCGGGTCTTCGAAGACGCCGGCGTCACCGAACTGCCCAAGACCCCCGAGGAGTTCCTCGAGGCGCTGCAGCAGGTCAAGGACAACACCGAGGCGATCCCGCTCTACACCAACTACAAGGACGGCTGGCCACTGTCGCAGGCGTTCAGCAATCTCGGCTCCATCACCAACGACCCCGACGCCGGCATCCACATGGCCAAGAACGACGCGCCCTGGACCGAGGGCACCGACATCTACACCATCGATTCGCTGCTGTTCGACGCGGTGGCCGCCGGTCTCACCGAGCCCGACCCGCTCACGACGAACTGGGAGCAGTCGAAGATCGACATCGCGACCGGCAAGATCGCCACGATGACACTCGGGTCGTGGTCCATCTCGCAGATGCAGGCGGCCGCCGAGGACAACGGCGCCGCAGCCGAGGACATCGGCTATATGGCCTTCCCGTCGAATGTCGACGGCACCCAGTACTCGATCATCGGCGGCGACTACAACCTCGGAATCAGCAAGCACTCCAAGAGCAAGGCCGCGGCATGGGCCTGGATCCAGTGGCTCATCGAGGACTCCGGGTTCACTGAGAAGGAGGGCATGATCTCGACGGTCGCAGCCAAGGACCTTCCTGCCAACCTCGACGACTTCACCGCCGAGAACGTCGAACTCATGGAGACGAACCCCGCCCCGGCCGGCGAGGAGAGCCTGCTCAACGACGTGTCAAACGATTCGCAGATCGACCTCTGGGGCGCGATCTACCGTCAGAAGCTCGTCGACATCGCCCGGGGCGCGGCAGAGGGCGACAAGGAGAGCTACTTCGCCGAACTGAACGAGCGCTGGGCGGCGTCCGTCGCCTCCCTCGCCGGATGATCGCGTGACCGCGACACGACGAGGAATGTGAGCTCATGGCGATATCGACACCGGAGACGGTCGTCGCCCACGCACCGGAGGGCCGCACCGAGCGGCCCTCCGGTCGCGCGACGCGAGGACGGATGCTGCGGCGCCTCACGCCGTATCTGTTCATCGCGGCCGCGGTCGGGCTGCTGCTGCTTCTGACCTACTGGCCTGCGGTGAACCTGTTGTGGTACAGCCTCACCGACTGGGACGGCCTGGACCAGAACAAGAACCTCGTCTGGTTCGACAACTACATCCAGGTCTTCACCGATCCGCGGATCTTCCAGGTGTTCGGCGTCAGCCTGTACTACTTCGCCGCCTCGTTCGTCCAGATGGCGCTGGCGCTCTACTTCGCGACGATCCTCAGCTTCAGCACACGGTTTCAGAAGCTGTTCCGCGGCATCCTGTTCTTCCCGTACCTCATCAACGGCGTCGCCATCGGCTTCGTCTTCCTCTACCTCTTCCAGCCGGGAGGCACGCTCGACACCGTGCTGTCATGGTTCGGCGTCGCCGAATCGCCGCACTGGCTGGGCGACCCCGACATCGCCAACTGGTCGCTCGCGGGCACGAGCGTCTGGCGCTACATGGGGATGAACTTCGTGTTGTTCCTCGGAGCGATCCAGTCGATTCCGAGCGAGCTCTACGAGGCGGCAGAACTCGACGGCGCGAGCCGGTGGCAGCAGTTCTGGGCGATCGTGCTCCCCGGCATCCGCCGCGTCGTCGGGCTGTCGTTCATCCTCGCCATCGCCGGATCGCTCAGCGTCTTCGAGATCCCCTTCATCATGACCAGCGGCGCGAACGGCACCTCGACCTTCGTCATCCAGACCATCCAGTCCGCGTTCAACTTCCGGCAGGTGGGACTCGCATCCGCGATGGCCGTCGTCCTGCTCATCATCGTGCTGCTGGTCACCTGGATCCAGCGCCGCCTCTTCCCCGACGAGAAGGTGGACCTGACATGACCGCCACCAGCACCCATCCCGCGGTGAACCCACGCCGGCTCGGACGCCGCACGCCCGGTCGGGCCGCGATCCGGGCGCGGGGGATCTCGGCACAGACCGCGAAGTACCTCAGTCTGATCATCGCGGCGCTCTGCACGCTCCTCCCGC